>CAINCU010000028.1 GCA_903847155.1 uncultured Gallionellaceae bacterium
GGTTAATACGTCGCCCTTGGCGATCTGGCCGCTGCGGATGCGTTGCAGCGTAGCGGGCTGCATGCGCAATATGCCGCTGGCGACAGCGACGCGCTGGCTGTTGGATTTGTCGGAAACATTCACCATGCGCGCACGGCCAGTCGTTGAAAAGTGGGTCAGCTCGCTCATTTGTTCCTCGCCAATTTCCGCGCGGCTGCGCCGCATACGGTGCAGCTTTCATCGCGCTGCAAGTTGCTGCGCAGGATGTTCATATCCAGTGCGTTGATGGTCAGCAGTTTACCGCTCAGTCCGCGCTCGATTCCCATCAATATTTTAAGCGCTTCAGCGGCCTGCATACTGCCGACGATGCCGACCAGCGGCGAGAATACACCGGTGGTGGCACAGCGCAATTCGGCGGCTTCGCTGTCCTCGGGAAACAGGCAGTTGTAGCAGGGCGCATCGTCGCGGCGGTAATCGAACACGGCGACTTGCCCGTCGAACTTGATGGCTGCACCCGACACCAGCGGTTTGCGTTGCGCAAAGCAGGCGCGATTCACGGCATAGCGCGTGGCGAAGTTGTCACTGCAATCCAGCACGAGATCGGCCTGCGCGATCAGCTCATTCAATTGCGTTTCATCGGCGCGGAACGGCAGGGCGACGCAGGCGACTTCGGGATTGATTTCGTGCAGCGCAGTTTGCGCCGAAACGACTTTGGGTTGTCCCACCGTTGCCGTGCGGTGGATGATCTGCCGTTGCAGGTTGCTCAAATCCACGCTGTCGTGGTCGCACAGTAGCAGCTTGCCCACACCGCTGGCCGCCAGATACAGCGCGGCGGGCGAACCTAGTCCGCCCAGCCCCACGATCAATACTGTTGCGCCCAGCAGTTTCTGCTGCCCCTCGACGCCGATCTCGTTGAGCAGGATGTGGCGGCCATAGCGGGTGAGTTGTTGGTCGTTCATGATGACTCGCTAGCCGCCGATATAGGACATTTCGATTTTTCTCGCGGGATACTCGCTGGCCGCATGGCGTAGTTGCGAATAGCGGTCAGCACGCGTTTTCCAACTATCCGCCATCATGCGGGTTAGCGTACTGTCGTCCGCGCCATCGCGCAGCGGTGCGCGCAAATCCAGCCCGTCGTCCGCGAACAGGCAGTGATACAGTTTGCCGTCGGTGGCCAAGCGCACGCGGCTGCACTCGTGGCAGAACGCCTGCGTGACCGAAGCAATCACGCCGATCTCGCCGCCGCCATCGGCGTAACGCCAGCGCTCCACCACCTCGCCGCTGTAGTTTGGATCAAGCTGTTGCAGCGGGAAGTGCCCGCCAATATGGTCGAGAATGGCGCGTGCCGGAACGACATCTTCCATGCTCCAGCCGTTGCTGCTGCCGACATCCATGTATTCGATGAAGCGCAGCACGATGCCGCTGTGACGAAAGTGCTGTGCCATCGGCACGATCTCGTGCTCGTTCACACCGCGCTTGACCACCATGTTGACTTTCAGCGTGTCCAGACCTGCCGCCTGCGCTGCCGCGATACCTTGCAGCACATCGGCCACGGGTACATTCGTATCGCTCATGCGCTTGAACGTGGCATCGCTTAAACCATCCAGACTCACCGTCACGCGATTCAATCCGGCATCTTTTAGCGCCTGTGCTTTGCGCGCCAGCAGCACAGCGTTGGTGGTCATTGCGATTTCCGGCGCTTGGCCTTGCAGCGTTCGCAGGCATGCGAGTTTCTCGATGAGCCGTTCGATGCCGTGTCGCAGCAGCGGCTCGCCGCCGGTCAGCCGAATCTTGCTCACGCCCAAGCGCATGAACAGGCGCGCCAGACGTTCGATTTCCTCGAAGCTCAGTAATGCGCTGCGTGCCAGGTATGTGTGACTCTCGTCGAATGTCTTGCGCGGCATGCAGTAGGTGCAGCGCAGATTGCAGCGATCCGTGACCGAGATGCGCAGGTCGTGCAGCGGGCGCTGCAGGCTATCCAGTATTGGCAACGCATAATCGCGTTCCTCGTTCATGGCATGAGATTCCGCCATCGCATGCTACTTGGCAGCCGGTGGCCGCATTCTGGCGGCGACGATGACACCGACCTCATACAGCAGCCACATCGGTATCGCCAGCATGCATTGCGACACCACATCCGGCGGCGTCATGATGGCGCCGACGACGAATGCGCCGACGATGATATAGGGACGCGCTTCGCGCAATTTTTGGACATTCACCACGCCCATGCGCACCAGCACGACGACCGCCACTGGAACCTGAAATGCGATGCCGAAAGCCATGAACATGCCCAGCACGAAGCTGAGATATTTGTCGATATCGGTCATCATAGCCACACCATGCGGTGTACTGGCGATGACGAATCTGAATACTGCCGGAAACACCAGGAAATAGGCGAAGGCCATGCCTGTCAAAAATAACAGCAAGCTGGACAAAATAATGGGAAACAAGAAACGTTTTTCATGCGCATACAAACCGGGCGCAATGAATTTCCAAATTTGCAGCAGAATGAAAGGCAGGGTAATCAGAAATGCCGCCATCAGCGCCACCTTGACCGGCACGAAGAACGGCGTAGTGACATCGGTCGCTATCATTTGCGTGCCAAGCGGCAGTCTGGACAGCAGAGGCTGCGCCAGCAGCGTGTATAAATCCGAAGCCCAAGGCATCAGGCAAAGGAATACCAGCACCAGCGCGATCAATGAATGGGTAATGCGGGTGCGCAGCTCGAGGAGGTGCGTAATCAGGGTCTGGTTGGAATTCACGGCTTTTCGTTCGGCAAAGTGGGCGTGACTGCGGGTGTGGCGGATGGGTTCGGCTCACTCTGCGACTTTGCCACCTCGCGTTCCATCTGCTGCACTTCGTGGTTGACGTCGCTAGTGACCTGCTGCATCGAACGCTCCAGCGCATCGGCCTCGGCTTTGATTTTGCGCTCCAGCGTACGCAGCTCCTCTACCTCCATGCTGCTGCTAACCTCCTGCTTGATCTGGTTGACATAACGCTGCAGCTTTCCCCACATTTTTCCCATTGTGCGCGCCACTTGCGGCAGACGCTCGGGCCCGATGACCACAAGCGCCACCACCATGATGACCGTTATTTCTCCGAAACTGATTTCGAACATCAATACCCCACTCCACCGCCAGACGGCAATAGCATCGAGCTATGAGTGCCTGACTGTTACTTCGCCGTCGATAACCAGCTTGCTCTAGCGCAACTGTTTGCTGGAGCTTTCATCGGATTTCGCGGCATCTTTGAAATTCTTGACTGCCGCACCCAGATCGCTGCCGATGTTGCGCAGCTTGCTGGTGCCAAATATCAACAATACGACCAGCAACACAATCAACCAATGCCAAATACTGAATGAGCCCATTGCTTCCTCCTAACGTTAGGTGTTCTGTACCACAATCTTGGGGAACGCCGCGCTGTGGTCTTGCGCCATCTCGCCAACCTTGACCGCGATGCGCCGTGCGATCTGCTTGTAATCCCGAGCCAGCTTGCCATCGGGATCGGCCACTACGGTAGGCTTGCCGGAGTCTGCCTGCACGCGGATGCGAATGTCCAGCGGCAGACTGCCGAGGAATTCGGTGTTGTAGTCGGCACACATTTTCTCGCCGCCGCCTGCGCCGAAGATATGCTCTTCATGGCCGCAATTGGAACAGATATGCGTACTCATATTTTCCACGATACCGACGATATTGATGCCGGTCTTTTCGAACATCTTGAGCCCCTTGCGCGCATCCAGCAGCGCAATGTCCTGCGGCGTAGTCACGATCACCGCGCCAGTGACAGGCACTTTTTGCGCCAGCGTAAGCTGGATGTCGCCGGTACCCGGCGGCAAGTCCACCACCAGATAATCGAGATTATCCCACCGTGTCTGGTGCAGCAATTGATCCAGCGCCTGTGTCACCATCGGGCCGCGCCAGATCATCGGCGTGTCGGCATCAATGAGAAAACCGATGGACATGGCCTGCAAGCCGTGGCTCAGCATCGGCTGCATGCTCTTGCCATCAACTGATTCAGGCTGGCCGCTGATGCCCAACATGGTGGGTTGCGACGGGCCGTAGATGTCGGCATCCAGTATGCCGACGCGCGCGCCTTCGGCAGCCAGCGCCAGCGCCAGATTCACCGCCGTCGTGCTCTTGCCGACGCCACCCTTGCCGCTGGCCACGGCGATGATGTTCTTCACGCCCTCAACCAGCTTCACGCCGCGCTGCACTGCATGCGGCACGACTTTGCTGCTTACGCTGGCGCTGACTTTGCCGACACCCGGCAGTGCGGATTTAAGGTGCGCTTCGACCAGCGCGCGAATCTCGTCCCATATGCTTTTTGCCGGATAGCCGAGAGAAATATCGAGAGAAACATCAGTGCCGCTAATTTTGATGTTCTTCACGGATTTGCCGCTGACGAAATCTTTTTTGGTGTTGGGATCGATCAGGTTCTTCAACGCATTTTGTACATCGACATCAGTGAAACTCATCTGGCTCTCCTGCAATATATATCGTGGGGTGTGGATTCTAAACCAAACAGGGCCTGCAAAGACATGACTGTATAAGCGGTCAATCTGGCCGACCAACTCGTCATTCCGGCCTGCGCCGGATAACCAGCGACTTGCCCGCTTGCAGGCTTAGTCGAATGGCTAGTAGTTCCACCAATAACGGGCTAATAAGTTTTTCGAGATAAAAAACCCCGCCGATCAAGGCGGGGTTCAGGTGATGGCAACGCAATACTGCGTTACAACATCTTATTACTGCTCATCAGGATCCACGTACTCTTTCGGCAGTTTGTGGGCAATACCCTTATGGCAGTCGATGCAAGTCAGGCCATCGTCTTTCGCCTTCATGTGCTTGTTGAAGATGGTCTGCTTTTGTTTCTCCCCGCTCATGGCGTCGAAATTATGGCAGTTTAGGCATTCACGCGAACCGGAAGCCTTCATGCGCGCCCATTCGTGTGTAGCCAACTCCATGCGGTGCGCTTCGAATTTCTCCGGCGTATCCACAAAGCCAGTGACCTTGCCCCAAAGTTCATTGCTTGCCTGAATCTTGCGCAGCATCTTGTGACCCCAATCCCTAGGCACATGGCAATCAGGACAGATTGCGCGCACGCCGGTTCGGTTCGAATAGTGAATGGTTTGCTTGTATTCCTGATACACGGTGTCACGCATTTCATGACAGCCAATACAGAACTCCAGCCTGTTTGTCTGTTCCAGCGCGGTATTGAAGCCACCCCAGAAAATGATACCGGCGAAAAAACCCACTACCAGCAATCCCAGTAGGGAATATTTTGCACTTGGTGTTCTGAGCATAGTCCATGTGCGCTTCAGCATGCCTGGTTTGTTATCCATAATTTCCTCGTTCGTTTAAATGAAAGTGCTACAACTTTTACTAGTCCAGGTGAAAAAAACGGGGCACAATTTCGTCCCCGCCAAACTACCTCGCTCTGGTGAGGTTTCTATTTACTGCATAAATAGTTTGCATATCCCAAGAAGAACAAGCACTTACTTCTTCTTGTTCTGCGGTTTGGCTTGCGCCATGTCTTTGGCGTTCTTTTGTTTGTCATTCGCCATGATTTTATCAATATCCTTCTTTGTCATTTTGCAGACAATCAGCCCTTTCAACTTCTCGTAGGCTGGCATAGGGATAATGTTGTCGAGGGCAAGTGCTGTTTTACTGCCAAAAGGACGGCCCGCAATAATTTTGTCGGCCTCTGCATCACTGATGCCGGGAAGCTTCTTCAATTCATCTTTTGTTGCACTGTTGATATCGACCAGCTTGATTCTGGCTGCATGCTTATGCTTGACACCAACTTTACTTTTTGCGTTGCTCGGACCCACACCGGCCTTGGTTGCAGCTGGTTGCGGAGCATCCGTTTTAGTTCCAACTGCCAAGGACAGGCCGCTATTGAGAAGCAGCACAGTTGCAGCCAGCACTACGGATAGAGAACGGTATTTCATAAAACTCCTTGTGAATCAGTTTGTAGCTACTTTGCCAGCTTATTTATCTAGTCTGGTATTAGATAACCCGAATATGTTGCCACATCCGGGTTAGCCTTTAAGAAGTGGCCAGCAAACGAGGCACGATACTTTGTACCCCGCTTGATGTCACGTGGTGCTTATTTACTATTATGAACCGCTGCTACGTCAGCAACCTTGCCTTTGGCATGACATACCAGGCAAGTCTCATTGTTGGTGAGGCTGGCTGCGCCACGAGGCGAGTAAATCACGCCACCGTTTTGCGTCATGTGCGACTTGGCCAAGCTCGTATCGTGGCAAGCAAAGCATGCCGATGCGATTGGCGAATTCACCAGCGTAGCAGTATCTGCAGGAACGATTTCACCACCAGCAGCGGCCACATGTTGAGCCACGGTGACTCCTGCTGCAGTCTTATACGAGGCAACAACCGCACCTGCAGGGGTAAAGGTGTAACCATTACCGTAGTTCGTGCCAACGGTGATGTAAGGCGAGTTCTTGAAGCTAGCTGCAGCCGTACCTGTGGAAGTAGTGCTCCACAACAGGTTAGCTTGCACCCCAGTACCGCCAGTTGCAGCGAAGTTTACTGTATCCGGCAGGTGACACTGGTTACAGTTCTTCAACTGGCCAGGATACTGCAGAGTCGAGTAGTTGTCGGTTGCAGAAACACCGGCCCAGGTAAAGCCCACTGTGCGCTTGGCCACACCTGCTTCGCCACCGGCGTGGATACCGTGGATATAGGTGCTGGAGTCTGCGGACCAACCGTTGCTGGTGCGATTACCGTTGTGGCAGATGTTGCATGCCGTCGGGTCGTTGCGGGCACCACCATGGAACTCCGGCGATGTACCAAGCTGGTCGTGGCAGGAGTTGCACAGCTTCGCATCAGTAATCACGCGACGTGCCGTGAAACCTGTGGCGACCGCTTTTGCCAGTACCGACTTGATAATCACGCCACCCGATGCTGAAGTGTTGGGATTAACGGCCACGTTGGCTGCAACGTAGGCGTAGTCCGCCACACCCTTCTGGGTAAAGGTACCAATCATTGCCGCCGTAGCCATTTTTGCGCTTGCAGGGATTACAATCGGTGACGGATTGACACAGTTGCCAGTTATCGCACTCGAACCCGTATTTTGCAAGCAGGTTGCTGTAACAGGCTGTCCGACCAGATCACCGGTCAAGGTTGCTGTCCAAGTGCCAGCGCCATCGGATGTCAGAGTACCCGCATTCGGCGAGGTACCGGCTGCCACCAGAAGATTGGTCAGCGAAGCACTTTGGTAGGCGTTGAAATCGGCCGGTGCAGCGATACCATCCTGCGGCACGGAGTAAGCCATGTACAGGCTCGGACCGCTTGCAAATCCAGGAATCGGCTCGAAGTTAGGATCAACCACTTGCGCGCCAGTCTGTGCGTTTGTGACCAGAGCCGGTGTAGCCAGCGCTGTCACCAGAGTTCCGTCCTTGGTGATCTGGAACTTGATCACAGGCTGCCTACTGGCGTTCACTGATGCACTGACGATCTTGTAAGTGATGGTGGAAACCGTATGAGTCGTATGGTTCTTCCATTCACCAGCTACAGGATTGTGCGGAGTGGCAGTATTCGTCTGGTGAACCAGAGCGATGGCTGCTGCAGAGTGGCAACTGCCGCTACCGCAACCGCTGTCGTCAGCCTGCAAACCACCCATGTGACCCGATTGAGTTGTGCCGACTGCAACTGCTGCTGCAACGTCTGCATCCCTATCAGCCAATGTTGCGCCAAGACCGGTGGCAAAGTCGATACCATCGTGACATGCACCGCAAGCCAGCCTGCTTGGCTTGTTCTTCCAGTTATCACCATCAGTCGTCGGGTGGGCTGCAGTGGCCGAATTATCATGGCACTTGGTGCAGTTGGCCGGAGATTGCGGCAATTTCTTCTCGTTGAACAGGCCTTCGGATGCAGCATTGAAGAAGTAGCCCGTTTTAACCAGTTCCTCACCCATGTGCATCTTGTGGATCAGGTTGGGGTAGTTGCCGATTGCTCTGCCATTCATGATAGAAGTTGTCGGACGAGTGGTTCCGTTCAACACATAACCGTTGCTACCGGCTACGCTGGTTGCTTCGCCTGAGTTAAAGGTATATTTGATCTGGTCGGTATGGCAAGTCACGCACAGTCTCGGGTTATTGCGACCGATCGTGTCTCCTGGGGAGCTGGTAGTACTCCAGTGACCGATACCTTTGCCTGAGTGGCATTCGGTGCAGGAATCCTTAATGACGATGTCGCGCGTTACAGTGGGTGTTCCACCGTTTGGCACGAAGTCATAACCCATATTAAAGTCCTTCACCAATGGAACTGAAGGAACGACAGTTACGCCGTCCGGGGTTGCGGAACCGGTACCAGGTTGCGAACCGTGGATAATAACTCCGAGGCGGTGTGTCAAAGTCGGATCGAAGGTAACATCACCCAAGTCGGCTTTTAGGGAAGGTGCCGTGTCGTACTGGCCGGTCAAGCCAGCAACAATGTTGGCAGACTGTGTGATATCACGGAAGAAAGTGTACTGATAAGAACCATCGCCGTTGTCAACCAGGGTACCTTGGTTGTCAGCGCTTGGGAATGTTGCTCCCCAGGTTACACCACCGTTAACTACGGCGCCTGCTGTTCCAGTTGCTTTTGGTGTAGTTATCAGATAGTTGACCCATTTGCTCGGGCCAACGGCTGGTTGTACCAGCTTTGCCAGTGTAAAACTGAAGAGATAATTTGTGTGAGGAAGTCCGGCTGCAGCATTGGCTGCGGTCAGGGTTTGTCCGCCCAATCCAGCCACAGCATTGCCGTCTTGGTCAGTCACGGTGAACTTCACCACAGGCTTGCCTGTGCCGATCGTCACGGAGACGCTGGCGGGATCAATCGTGGGCACGAGTGCCTTAAATTCAGCAGCCGACAAGTTAGCGACATTCGTCAAAACCTTGCCTGGAGCACCCGGGGCGCCTGCAGTACCGGCAGCGCCATCACTACCGCCGCCGCAGCCTGCAAGTGCAGAAATCATTAGGGCTAACAGCCCAAATCGAATCAATTTATTTCTCATTTTCTTTCTCCCTCGCTTTCAAAATAACAACAACGGTAACCTCGTGACATCCACTTGGCATCTAAAAAGTTGTTCCTGGTTCTTCACTAACTTCATCTCCTGATTATTACCTGTACTTAGAACTGATAAATGTAGCTTGCTCCCAAGAACACAGCTTTCTGGTTCGGCTGCATCGATACGGTCGTGTTGTCGGAATAGGTAAATGAATCCCAAGTCCACTCATTAGTCTTTGCGTTCTGGTAAACCATGTCGGCACGAATGTAAGCGTTAGTCTGCAATGCATATTTGCCATAAAGTTTGAGGCTGATCACACGATTAGTCACATCGGGCAACCCTCCACCGACTATCGGAGTTCCTGAAGCCATGCTTTGCTGATAGCTATTGTTGTCATTCACATACAACAAATTGCCGCCCAGCTCGAGCTTGCTGCTTGGATTACCGACTACACCAACCCCAAAATTGGTATTGGTGTTTTTCAGTTCGGCCAAGTAACCGGTGCTGTAGTCTACGTGCTGGGTCTGAGTGCTCTGGCTCACATAGCCCGTCATCTTCCAGAAATCTGTCACTTTCAGCTCTGCATCTACACCATAGGAATTCATCCCGGTATCACGTAAGCCTTTAGCAGTCGGCCCGGTATAAGTATCCTTGCCATTTTCCAGCAGGAACTGCAGCGATAACTTGTTGGTCGGCGTCCAATCCCCGGATAGCTTTACCTTGTCACGCTTGCGATCCATCATCGTCATCGGGTAGGTGCCGACAGGGTTAGCAGGGCCGATGTTCAGCCAGCTTCCGCCATCGCGTTTGCTTTGCACGTAACTGACAACCGCATTGATCGTTTCAGTCATGGAACGCTTCAACTCGGCGCGATAACCGACCTCATGCGTATCTTCACGCAGTCCGGTTAATGGATTTAGCGCGGCATTCAACACCGCTGCCGTACTTACCGGAGCATCACGATGCTCCGACTCATAATCGACCCCCAAGGTTGCCCGCAGGTTTTGCGGCAATGCATAACCCGCCTCCAGTTTGCCGTTGAGCTTCTTTGACGAATGCGTATCGTTCGTATATGCACCGCTATATGCAGCAAGCGGTGTTTTATCGTCTTTGCTTGCGTAATGCACATTTCCCAACAGGGAGAGCTTCTCTATGGGTCGAGCTGTCAAACCAAACTGGGCAACGTTGCTATCCACCACACCGGCCAAATTATTGACTCCGCTCGGCATCCCTGTCAGCCCCATACTGCTGAAAGTCTCATTTTGCGTGGCGTGGGTATAAGCGTATTTGAAAGTTGAGTGTGTCGTCGGTGTGAAGGCGTAGTGGCCGGAGACATAAACCTGATTCGCCTGATTGTCCGGTGGCAGTGCCACGGGTTGCTGCAGCAAGCCGGCCAAGATACTGCCGGGGGCAGCGGTGGTAGCCAGAGTCGAGCCGTCAGGGTTGTATAAGTTCCAACTTGCCAGCGTTGAATTCAACGAACCATTAGCGTTGCTGTAGAACGAACCATAATATCCCCCGCTCAGCAGGAGTTTATCGCCCGAAAAATTCAGTCTGGCTTCGATTTGTTTGGTTGTGGAGTCAATGGGTTCCGGCAACATCAGCATTGCCGCAGACAGGCTGGAGCAGGTGATTGAAGACATGCCTGCTGGCGTACAGGCGATGCCTGTGCCAGACAAACGCGCTCCCTTTTTGTCTTCATTTTTGGCAGTTACTTCGAGCATTAGATTGGAAGTCAACCATTTCTCGCCACTAAGACTGATCCCCGAGCGCTTGATTTCCAGATTCAAATCCGTCCCAGCTCCCGGCGCAGCCAAACTCGATACTGTAAGTGTGCTTGTTCCCACACCTTGCACGCCGGTATTGATGGTGCGCGGATCGTGGCGAACCAATTCGCTGTACCCTATAGAATATTTCCAATCGCCCTGTTTATTCTGCGAGAAACTCAAATCGCGGTTATCCAAACCAAGATTGTTGCCTTGGCTAGTTGTCCACAACCCTGTCGCATCGTTGCGCTTGACGATATTATAGTCCAGCAGCAGGTTGCTATTATTATCACGCAAGCCACTGTATTGATTAAATATCGTTCTATCTTTGCTGTCGCCAGAGGCGGCACTTAGCCCGACGCTGACTGTACTGTGCGGGTTTACTAATTGCGCGACATCATCCTCTTCGGCGTGCGCCAAACCAAAGGCCGCGAGCACAGACAAGGCCAGAATTGTTCGACTGAATCCAAATTGCTTTCTTGGGTTTTTCATGATCTTTTCCCGGTTATCATCGTTTTAACGGAACAGGTTCTGCGGAGCTGGATTCACCAAGCTCGGATTGTTGCTGCCGTGTATCTGGGTGTGACAGTTCACGCAACCTCTGCCCTGAGTGATGGCTGAACCATTCCACCATCCCAGACTGTTGGGGGAACCAGCCGTCTGACTGCTCAACGAAGGCTGCACTGTTGTATGCGGCGTATGGCACGATTGGCACAGGAAAGGCGGACGCATCTTCAGCAAGCTTTCGGCGCTGGTTCCATGCGGGTTATGGCATGTCGTGCAATCTTCACCGACAGGCTCGTGTGCATACACAAACGGGCCGCGTTTCTCCATATGGCAGGTGTAGCAGACGTCATTTATGCTATCGCGCTTCATGAGTTTAGGACCGATAGAGCCATGCGGATTGTGGCAATCGGAGCATGTCATTTTGCCCTCTGGAATCGGGTGATGCGAAAGCCGGTTGATTTGTGCGCGCTGATCCTTGTGGCAGGTAAAGCAGACTTCCGTCTGGGTAGCCCTGTCACGCACTTTGTCGCGTGGGGAGTGAATGTTATGGCACTGAGTGCATGTTATATCCTGGCTCTGGTGGACACTTCCCTCCCAGTGCGAACGGTTTGCATCCTTCTTGTGGCATGCGAGGCACTTACCACTCTGCTCTTCTGCGCTATTCGGTGCGAAGTCGCCTGATGTTCCTCTTCTGACCCCGAAACGAACATCGGGAGCTGCACGACCCTTTTGAGCTGGATCACCATGCAAGTGCTTATCGCTCTCGCCGTGGCAGGATTGGCAGTTAGGAGTGCGCGGATCCGCCCTGTTGCCATGTTTGGTCTGATAGAGCGCCAGAATCGGCTTTGTCTCGCTTTCATCATGGCATCGCGTACAGATGGCATCCTTTTTCATAGACAAGGCTATGGCATCCGCAGTAGCCGTTGCACTGGCAGCCTGATTCTGTTGAACAGGTGCATCTTCAGCCAATGCGGCCGGTACCCAAGCCAGGCATCCGATAAGTACACCCAATATCCAATTCTTTTGTAGGAAATTCATTTTTTTTCGCCCAAATATTATAGTTGTACTTAGTTGGATAAGCCCTGAACGCTTTTCATCGCTACCGTATCTTCAGTAATCACAGGTGCCGAAAATGAAGGAACAATAACGCCGGAAATCACACCGGTTAGAATATTGGCACTTGCTTTTCGGCACATTTGTTTTTCCCTGTTTTATGGAAATAATGGTAATTTTCTCGCCAAGACTTAGTTCGACAAGATCCAGTCCACTAGATTTTTGATGGCTTCAGGTGAGGCTTTGCCTTGCATATTCTTGTGCTCTTCCTCATGACCATCGGGGAACTTGGCTTTTTCGCCTGAAGTAAGGTGGTGAATCAAATGCGCCTCGGCATCGGCTTTACCGCGATATTTCGCGGCTACTTCTGTATAAGCCGGGCCGTCTTTGGGCTTGGAAATACCGTGGCATTTAAAGCAGCTGTTTTCACGAGCCATCATTTTTGCTGCTTCCACATCGACTGCGGCGGACGCATTGATGGAAAAGACCAATAGAATTGCGGCGGAAACGCCGAGTAGTATTGGGGTTTGAACTTGGTGTTTCATTTGAATCTCCTAAAAATTATGTGATAACTGTTTACAAAAACTGCGGTCAATCAATACACCTCTCTTGCGAGTCGCATTGTTAGCAATCCTGAAAGGAGTCACTACGGGCCATAATCTAAAATCAAATAGGACCAGAGTTCCTTTATTGTCAGACCAAGGTCTTATTCTGGCTTATCCATCGCGTGTTACCATTACTCAATCGGCAATTATTTGCCACCACTTTTCTGAGGATTTTCAATGCTGACAGCCCTGAAACAAATTTTCAGCGGTATGAGTTTTTCGCGCCAGTTCATGCTGGCCATCATTTTAATTCTCGCAGTCAGCATGTTCGTCATCGGCAACTGGATTGGAAATCAGATAGAAGCCAACTCGGTAAACCGCGCTGCGGCCATTTCGTCTGTTTATCTGGAAAGCATCTCTGCGGCGCACCTGCAAGACTGGACCATCGGCGGAATAGTGGATAGCAAGACGCATGAGGAGCTGGACAGCGTTTTCGTCACCGGGCCACTGCACCGCGAGGTACTCCGTTTCAAGCTTTGGGATACCGGCGGGCGTATCGATTATTGTAACGACCATACGCAAATCGGCCATCAATATCAGATCAAGGGCCTGCTAGCTGCGGCTTTCGCCGGTTCGGTGCAGGCGCGCATCAGCAATCTCGATGATTCCGACAACCAGGCGGAACAAATACACTGGCAGCAGCTGCTTGAGGTCTATGTGCCGCTGCGTTCCGCCGAAAATAACAAAGTGGTTGCGGTCGCCGAATTTTTTCTGTCGGTGGATAACCTGAAGCATGACATTCTTGCCGCCCAAAAACGCAGTTGGGCACTGGTCGCGCTTTCAACACTCGCCACTTACCTACTATTGTATAGTCTGGTACGCCGAGCCAACACCACTATCGTAGATCAGCAACGAGATCTGAAAAACCAACTCAAGCAGCTTCGCGCCGCACTCGACGAAAATGACCGCATGCGCGAGCGGCTGCGCGAGGCGGGTGTAAGCACGACCACGCTCAACGAAGAGTTTTTGATCCGTATCGCCGCCGATCTGCACGACGGGCCAGCGCAAATGATTGCCTTCGCCCTGATGCGCTTCGACGAGTTTGCCGCGGGCTGTCATGCCTGTGCGGCCACGTCGAATGGTACTTCCAAGGATCTCAGTAGCATCCAGGGTGCACTGCACGCTTCGCTACGCGATGTGCGCAAAATTTCTTCCGGACTGGCGATTCCGGGCATAGTCAAACTATCCCTTGCCGATACTGCACGGCGCGCGGTGCGCGATTTCGAGCGTATGTCCGGGCTGGCGGTTCAGACAGAAATCAATGATGTACAAGACAATTCCCCGCTTTCGGTCAGGATTACGGTATATCGGCTGCTGCAGGAATCGCTAACCAACTGTTGGCGACACGCGCCCAAGGGCGCACCTCAGGTGGAAGTGCAACAATTCGACGACGAAGTGCTGGTAACAATCACCGACCATGGCGCCGGTTTCGATCCTCAGGCGGCTGCCGTGGGTGGACGGCTGGGGCTTGCCTTTATGCGCGAACGTGTGCGCCTGCTCGGCGGTATCTTTGAGATTGATTCTGCTCCCGGTCGCGGCACCGTTATCCGCGCCCGCCTTCCCTTGTCCACAAATGAGATGATCCATGCCTAATCCGATTCGTATTTTGCTCGCCGACGACCATCCCCTTTTCCGCGAGGGAGTCGCGCATTCGCTTAGCGTCGATCCAGAGTTTGATGTCGTTGCTCAAGCCAACAGTGGCGAGGAAGCAGTGGAAATGGCGCTACGGCTGCATCCCGACATCGTGTTACTGGATGTGTCGATGGTCGGCATGGGCGGTATAGCGGCAGCGGCAAAGATCGCGACCAGCACTCCAACAATGCGCATCATGATGCTCACCGTCTCGGAAAACCGTGAAAATCTGATGGCAGCCCTCAAGGCCGGCGCGCATGGCTATATATTAAAGGGGGTATCCGCCAGCGAGTTGCGCGCCATCACGCGCCGCGTGGCTGGCGGCGAAGCCTATGTCACCCCGGCCCTTGCCGCTGATATGCTGACCGAATTCTCGCAACCCACCCCTGTCGATTCTTTTTCCGAACTGACGGCGCGCGAAAATAAGATCCTCAAACTTCTCAGCCAAGGGCTTACCAACCGGGAAATCGGCGAACAAATGTATATTTCCGAGAAAACGGTCAAGCATTACATGACAAGTATTTTGCAAAAACTGCATGTGCGCTCACGCACCGAGGCTGCGTTGATCGCCATGCAACACGGCATTATGGGCAATCAATTTGCGGACAAAAAATAACGGGGCTGGTCGGCTAAGTTTGAACCGGAGAATAATTCTTGCGCGCGCTAAGCTTTCCTTCACCCAGGCCGATACATCATTTACAAGGGTGTGTATAAATGTCACCCGGCCAGGAGGTGTGAAATGACTACCATCGTGATGCAAATGAGTGGATACACCATTGAGCAGAATGCGGATATGGTGAGTGACTACGGCGAAGAAGTGCTGTGCGCGGGATGGAATCCGCAACTTCAGTTGGTAAGTGAGCATCCTGTCGAGTCAGGGTGCAGGCACGCCACCTTGCCAGTCGGGTTGGCTAATATAGATGCGGATGATTTTCTGAAGAAAATGTACGAGTATCAAGGCTAACAAGATTTCGCGGGAGACGGCCTCTGCACCGAGGTCGTTCCCTGCGAATGCCTTATCGCGCGCCCTGTTCAGGGTAGCGGCATAATCTGGTGCAAAGTGCTCTGTGTTATTCTTAATGCACCTGAATCAGATTCCTCCCATGAATTTCATATTGCTCCTGATACTGGCGTTGCCGGCGTTCGCACTGGCCGACCAAGAAAGCGATTTCCGCTCTGCGCGCGATTCCTTCCGCGTCGGCAATATTGCACGTCTGGACGCTGCGACTGCACGTCTCAAGGATTCGCCGCTGGAGCCTTACGCCACGTATTACCGGTTGCGCATGCGCTGGGATGCCAAGGACACAGCACCAATCAAGTCTTTTTTGGCACGTTCCGACGAGACCCCGGTAATTGATCAGTTTCGCGGCGAGTGGCTCAAATATCTGGGCAAGCGTGAGCGCTGGAGCGAGTTCGAACAAGAGTTCCCCCATCTGGTGACGGGTGATGACGAGTTGAGTTGTTATGCTCTGCAAGCGCTCCGTCAAAGCGACGCGGCAGGTGCGTTGGCAAAAGTGCGCAAACTGTGGTTCAACGGCGAAGAATTGCCGGATAGCTGCACACCCTTGTTCACGGAGGCGTTGAAACAAGGGATCATCGCCGAGGCAGATGTCTGGCAACGCATGCGTATGGCATTGGAACGCGGCAACACTTCACTGGCAAAGAACCTTATCCAACACTTGCCCAAAGCTCATCAATTTTTACCGGCCGACTTGAGCATGGCCGCAAACAATCCCCTGCGTTTTCTGGAAAAGAATAAATTCGAGCACGCTGGCACTGGACGGCGTACCGCCGCCTTGTTTGCCCTGCAACGGCTGGCCAGGCAATCGCCGCAGATGGCTTACGCGAGTTGGGAGAAGATCGGCAAATATTTTACCGAGGAAGAGCAGCGGTATTTTTTTGGCACACTCGGTTTCGCCGGGGCTTGGGCACATGACGACCGCGCGTTGGGCTGGTTTGCGGCGGCGGGCGATGAAGCGCTGAATCCCAAGCAACTGGCATGGCGCGTCCGTGCCGCGCTGCGCGCGCAGGATTGGCATGAGGTATGGGAAAGTATTAATGCCATGTCGTCGTCGCAGCAAAGCGAAGGTGTGTGGCGTTACTGGAAAGCGCGTGCACTCAAGGTGCTGGGGCGGACTGCGGATGCCGAAGAACTGTTTGCCACACTGAGCAGTGAATACAATTTTTACGGACAGCTCGCCGCCGAAGAATTGGGGGGTGCGCCCGGCGCGGGTATGATTTCGGCAAGCTATCAGGCAAGCGATGCCGAGATAGAAGCCATTCAATCGCAACCTAGCATTCAACGCACATTGTTGTTATACAACATGAACTTTCGCACCGAAGCCTCCAGGGAGTGGGCGTGGGCGACGCGCAATTTCAGCGACAGGCAGTTGCTGATCGCCGCCGAAGTGGCAAAACGCAACCAGATGTATGACCGTTCGATCAATGCGGCGGATCGTACGGTGAGCCTGCATGATTTCAATCTGCGCTATCCGGCGCCGTACCGCGAAGCGATGCAGGGTGACTTGCTCAAGAACGGTTTGGAAGAGGCATGGGTATATGGCCTGATGCGGCAGGAAAGCCGCTTTACCGCCGGAGCCAAGTCCGATGTCGGAGCGGCCGGATTAATGCAGATCATGCCAGCCACTGCGCGCTGGGCAGCCAAACGTATGGGCATGAAGGGCTACCGCAAAGGACTCATTCACCAATTGGATGTGAACATCACACTGGGCACGTATTACATGAAAACGGTGTTTAGCCAGTTCAACCAAAATCCGGTGCTCGCTTCTGCCGCCTACAACGCCGGGCCGACACGCGCGCGGCAATGGCGCGGCACACAACCAATGGAAGGCGCAATTTATGTCGAGACCATTCCCTTTGACGAGACGCGCGACTATGTAAAAAAAGTGATGAGCAATACCATTTATTATTCCAAACTGTTCGGGCAAACCTCGCAATCGCTCAAGCATCGGCTTGGCATCATCGCCGCCAGAAATATGGATACGCAGCCGGATAATTCTGATGAACAATAATGACCTCAACATCTTTTGCGTCGGCGGCGCGGTGCGCGACGAACTGCTTGGCTTGCCAGTGCAGGATCACGACTGGGTAGTGGTGGGCAGCACGCCTGAAGCAATGGCAGCGCGCGGTTTCAAACCGGTGGGCGCGGATTTTCCCGTGTTCCTGCATCCCGTTACACATGAAGAATATGCGCTGGCACGCACCGAGCGCAAAGTGGCGCAGGGCTATAAAGGCTTCACCGTTTTCGCCGCGCCCGAAGTCACGCTGGAGCAGGATTTGCTGCGCCGCGACTTCACCATCAACGCCATTGCGCAGGATGCCGACGGCAAGCTGATCGACCCTTACGGCGGCCAAGCCGACCTGAAGGCGGGCGTGCTGCGCCATGTAAGCGCCGCCTTTGCCGAAGACCCGGTGCGCATTTTGCGCGCGGCGCGTTTCGTGGCGCGCTTCGGCTTTTCCATCGCGCCGGAAACGCTGACACTGATGCGTACAATGGTGGAGAACGGCGAGGTGGACGCACTGGTGGCCGAGCGCGTGTGGCAGGAATTGGCGCGCGGCCTGATGCAGCAACACCCGTCGCGCTTCTTCACCACACTGCGCGAATGCGGCGCGCTGAAAATAATCCTGCCCGAACTGGATGCCCTGTTCGGCGTGGCGCAGACCGCGATCTACCATCCCGAGATCGACTGCGGCATCCACGCCATGCTGGTGCTGGACGACACCGCGCGCCACGGCTACCCGCTCGAAGTGCGCTTCGCCGCACTCGGCCACGACCTTGGCAAAGGCAACACGCCCGACGATATCCTGCCGCGTCATATCGGTCATGAAATGCGCAGCGTGGATTTGCTGAAGCCGCTGTGCGAGCGCCTGCGCGTGCCGAGCGATTGCCGCGACCTGGCCATGCTGGTGGCGCGTTATCACGGCAACATCCACCGCGCCAAAGAGCTGCGCGCCGACACCATCGTCAAACTGTTCGACAGTTGCGACCTGTGGCGCAAACCCGAACGCTTCCCGCTCATGCTGCAAGCCTGCGAATCCGATGCACGCGGACGCACTGGACACGAGCACGATACCTATCCGCAGACCGCATATCTGTTGGCTTGCGCGCAAGCCGCACAAAGCGTGAAAGCGGGCGACATAGCACGCGCCTGCGCCGACAAGAACCTCATCGCCGACAAAGTGCGCGAGGCACGCATCGTGGCCGTGGAAAAGTTCATAAAAGAAAAATAGCAGGCGAGAATCACAATCAGTTGCCTGAAGATGCCCGTCTTTACCTCGCAGAGGTTCTTGTACCCTGTGGGTACTGGCTTCCGATCAAGGCTTGAGCGCTGCGCGCCACGCCTTCAACTTTTCTGCATAGCGCATTCCGGCATGTGCCGGACTGGTCGAAGGCAAGCTATGAAAGGTCAGCGGCGGCAACGCTTGTTTTCCCAGCACGCACTTCCTGAAACTCTGCTCCGCTTTGGCGCCGTTGAAACACACCTGCGTGATATGCGCATGCCGCGCGAAAAACGCGGCGAAGTCGTTGGCGGATTCTTGCCTGATATGCGCATCCAGACTGCTCGCGCGCTCGCAGGTGGCGAGCACATCCCACAGAGCGATGCCGGAAATCTTCAGCACTGCCAGCCTTTCCTGATAGGGCAGCAACGGATGCGCGCCGATGAGGTCACCCATGATTTTCCAGAAGGCGTTCGACGGATGGGCGTAATACTGGTTCTGTTGCAGCGATTTTTTGCCGGGCATGCTGCCCAGAATCAGCACACGCGCTTGCGCATTGCCGACCGGCGCGAAACTGTGGATTTGCGTCATGCGCTTACAACAGACGCGACAGATCGCCGCGCAAAAATCCCGCCAGCGGTTGCTCCATGCCTTTGCCCAAGGCGATGACTTTGAACAGCTCGCCCATCTCTGCCGGGCTGGTGAGTTTTTGCAGTTGCGCGGACAGCGGCGCATAAGCGCGCACATCTTCCGGCGAGACTTCACCGAGAAAATCCATCACGCCCATGTTGAGCAGGAAATGCGCTTGCGAGGTGTAGCCGAGAAAGTGTGCGCCGTGGTCGATGGCTGCTTCGGCGACGGCGGTGAAATCGACGTGCGCGGTGATGTCCTGCAAGCCCGGCAGATAGAACGGGTCGTCATGCGCATGGTGACGGTAATGGCACATCAGCGTGCCGCGATTGCGCTGCGGATGGTAATACTCACGTGCGCCGAAACCGTAGTCGATGAAAATCAGCACCCCCTTGTCCATGCGCTCGCACAGGCTGATGACAAGGCCGCGCGCGGCGAGCGAGATTTCGCTCAGATAATCGTCCGGCACTTTTATGTTGTGCGCGATGTCCAGCAAGTCGGGAGTTTCCAGCGGCCTGTCTTGCCAAATAAAGCGACTCTCTCTAACGGACACGCCGCGTTCAGCCACCGCCGATTCCTTCTCCACTTGCGGGACGGGCAGGGTGAGCGGCCTTCCTTTGATGGAGGCAGTTACCAAATGCGCGTTGTCATCTTCAGCCTCCGTCGCGGCGACGGCCGGATTTTGCCAATGCAGCAGATGTACCGGCAGCGCATCCAGCACTTCGTTGGCGATGACCGCGCCGGTAATTTTCTCCGGCAACACATCCAGCCAATGCACGCGGGAAACCAGATGCGGCAATTTTTCCTGCAGCAAAGCCTGCTGGCGCTGGCGCAGGTCGGCGCTGACTTCCAAGATCGAATAGCTCTGCGGCAACGCATCGCGCCGTTCCAGTTCGCCCAGAATGTCCAGCGCCAGCTTGCCACTGCCCGCGCCGAGTTCAAGGATATGCGGCGCGCTGTCGTGCATCACTTCGATCAGTTGCCGCGCCAGGGTGCGGCCGAACAGAGTGGAAAGTTCCGGTGCGGTGATGAAGTCGCCCGCCGCGCCGAATTTGTGCGCGCCCGCCGTGTAGTAGCCCAGCCCCGGTGCATACAGCGCCAGTTCCATGAAGCGCGAGAACGGAATCCAGCCGCCTTGTGCAGCGATGTCGCGGCGAATCAGCTCGCACAATTTGGCGCTGTGGACGAGGGCATCGGCTGTAGGGGCGGGCAGGTTGGCGGGCATGGTCGGGTATAATTCGCAGATGTGCGAAGTTTAGTGGGGAATGCGATGCAAGGCAAAACGGTATTGGTGACAGGCGGGGCAAAGCGCGTCGGCGCGGCCATCGTGCGCCGCTTGCATGGCGCGGGCGCGAATGTCGCCATTCACTGCCGCAGTTCGTTGCAAGAGGCGCAGGCGCTGCGCGACGAATTGAATGACCATCGCGCCGATTCGGCTTGCGCGGTACAAGCCGACCTGCTGGAAATCTCCGGCCTGCCGCGCGTAGTGGACGAGGTAATCAAACAGTTCGGCCATCTCGATGCGCTGGTAAATAATGCCTCCAGTTTTTATCCCACGCCGCTGGACAAAATGAACGAGCAGCAATGGAACGACCTGCTCGGCACCAACCTGAAAGCGCCGCTGTTTCTGGCGCAAGCGGCAATGCCGGAGCTGCACCGCCGCCACGGCTGCATCGTCAACATCGTGGACATTCACGCCGACTTTCCGATGCATGGGCATCTGCTGTACAACATCGCCAAGTCCGGTCTGGCCGGACTTACGCGTGCCCTGGCGCAGGAACTCGCGCCGCAGATCCGCGTGAACGGCATCGCTCCCGGCGTGAACCTGTGGCCGGAAAGCGCGGCGTGGCAGGACGAAGAACAACGTCGTAAAATCATCGCGCACACGCTGCTCAAACGCGAAGGCGAACCGGACGACATCGCCAGAACCGTACAGTTTTTAATTGCCGATGCGCCGTACATCACTGGGCAGATTATTGCGGTGGATGGCGGACGAAGTATCAACCTTGATTAACTACCTCTTCAAGTTTGCCGTTCGTGGTGAGCTTGTCGAATCATGAACAACCCTTCGACAATGCCTTTAGTCCTGAGCAAAGTCGAAGGGTCAGGGCGAACGGAAAAACCAGAGTTAAAAAATGAACGATACCACCCACCCGCTCCACTTCGAACACCACTCCACCAACTTCAACCGCCTCAAAGGGCGGCTGGAGAGTTCGGTCGGCAAAGCCATCGGCGACTTCAATATGATCGAGGAAGGCGACACGGTGATGGTGTGTCTCTCCGGCGGCAAGGATTCCTACACGCTGCTCGACATTCTGCTCACGCTACGCAAACGCGCGCCAATCGATTTCAAGATCGTGGCGATGAATCTAGACCAGAAGCAGCCGGGTTTTCCCGCCGACATTTTGCCGAATTATCTGAAGAAACTCGGCGTGGATTTTCACATAGAGACGCAGGACACCTACTCCATCGTCAAGGCGAAAATCCCCGAAGGCAAGACCACCTGTTCGCTGTGTTCGCGCCTGCGGCGCGGCATCATTTACAAAGTGGCGGGCGATCTGGGCGCGAACAAGATCGCGCTGGGGCACCACCGCGACGACATGGTGGAGACGCTATTCCTGAATATGTTTTTCGGCGGCAAGTTGAAAGCGATGCCACCCAAACTGGTCACCGACAAAGGCGACCACATCGTCATTCGCCCGCTGGCCTATTGCGCCGAGAAAGACATCGCCCGCTTCGCGCGCGGCATGGAGTTCCCCATCATCCCGTGCAACCTGTGCGGCTCGCAGGAGAACCTGCAACGCCAGAACATCAAGGAAATGCTGACCAACTGGGAACGCCAATATCCGGGTCGCAGCCAGACCATCTTCACTGCCATGCAGAACGTCAAACCGTCGCACCTGCTCGACGGCAACTTGTTCGATTTCAAGAATATGCAGTTGGGTACGGTGGTGGATGAGGGCGACGTGGCGTTTGACTGAACGTTTTTGAAAACTCCACTACCTGAAGATGCCCGTAAATAGGCGTTCCACACGAAATGCATGATGGAGATTGCCTATTGACGGCCATCTTCGAGCGATTGGATGTTTAAATATTGAATGGACCCGTCATTCCGGCGCAGGCCGGAATGACGAACGCTCAGTTCGCCGAATTCACCGCCACCTTGAAGATGACCTTGCGCACCTCGCCGCTACCCACCAGCGGCGCATGCGAATCCTCCGGGAAGAAGATGCAGAAATGATCGGGTGGCACGGCGATCCACGACGCAGGCGCATCGAGGAAAAAGCGAATGTCCTTCTCCATGCTGTGCTCACTCACCGGATTGTGGCAATCCGCCAACGGCTTCCAGCCCATCTGCTCATCACCCTCCAGCACCAACTGAATGTCGATGTATTTGCGATGCGCCTCCAACCGCGCCATCTCTTTCGCCTTGCCCGGCACCTGCTCCACGATGGCGATCAGATCGTCGCCGACGATGTGATAACGCCCCGGCGCGAGTGCGAACAGATCGGTGTCGCGCATGTAGTCGAACGCGCGCTGGAACAGCGAATGCAGGGCGGTGTAGCGGGAGGATTGGGAGAGGGAAGAGAGGATCATGGGTATGAAAAGTTCTGTTGAATTATTGCTGTGAATTATACGCAGTCTTGTATTCGCACTGGTTCGACATAACCAGCGACTTGGCCGTCGTTTTTTGGCGGCCTAGTCGAATGGCTAGTTGTTCAATCAGACTCAGGGCGAACGGATTTGAGGTGTGTGGCAAATGCAAAAACCGAGACGGACTACAAATTCGGATACCGCACGTGGTCGATCATCTCCTGAATCTCTTTCCCCGGCGGGGCGGTCAGCAGGCTGCCGACGATGATACCGAGGAAGCCAACCGGGATGCCGAAGATGCCGGCGGAGATGGGATTGATGTCCCACCACAACGAATCATTCACACCGAAAAACGGGTAGGTGATGTACATGTAATACATGCAGGTGCCGAGTCCGCCCAGCATGCCGACGATCGCTCCGGTTTTGTTGGCGCGCCGCCAGAATACGCCGAGTGCCAGCGCGGGGAAGAACGCGGAGGCGGCCAGCGAGAATGCCGCGCCAACCAGAAACAATATGTCGCCCGGTTTGAGCGAGGTGATGTAGGCCGCGAACACGGCCACCACCAGCAGCAGCGCTTTGGATATATACAGGCGGCGCGAGGTCGGTGCTTTCGGGTCGATCATTTTGTAATACACGTCATGCGACAGCGAATTGGAAATGGTCAGCATCAGGCCGTCTGCCGTGGACAGCGCGGCGGCCAGACCGCCCGCCGCCACCAGCGCCGTGATCACATAGGGCAAGCCCGCGATCTCCGGCGTGGCCAGCACGATCAGGTCGCCGCCGATGGTGACTTCGGACAATTGCACAATGCCGTCGTGGTTGATGTCGGTCACGCTCATCAGCGATTTGTCCACCGAGGCCCAAGCGGAGACCCAACTCGGCAGTTCGGAAAAACTGGAACCCACCAGCAAGGTATAGACATCGTATTTGGCCAGCACCGCCAGCGCGGGTGCAGTGAGGTAAAGCAGCGAGATGAAGAACAGCGCCCAGAACACCGACTTGCGCGATTCGGTCACCGAGGTGGTGGTGTAAAAGCGCATCAGGATATGCGGCAGCGCGGCGGTGCCGACCATCAGGCACAGCACCAGTGCCATGAAATTTTTGCGCTTGTTATCGCGCACCTTTTCCGTCGGCCCGGCGAACGGTTCGGCATGTGCCATGATCGGGCCGGATTTGACTTTGTCGGTCTCGGCCTCCTGCCGCCACGCACTGCGCGCAGCGGCGACATCCGCCGGAAAATCAGCCACAGCGCGATTGGCCGTTTCCAGCTGCCTGGGGTCTGTCTCGTGTTTGGTTTTCAAGTCGGTTCCTGCTTTGACCAGTCGCTCTTTTTCCTGGGCAAGGTAGGTCGCGCCGCCTGCGTCCAGTGCCTTCAATTTGTCTTCCGCCGCTGTCTCGCGTTGCTTGAAGATGGCACGCACTTCCGCTTCACGCGCACCTTCCGGCGTGGTCGGATCGTTCAACACTTGTTCGCGTGCGGTGACTTTTTCCAGCACATAGCCGTAAGCGATTTGCGGGATCGGGTTGCCGGTGTGCTTCACCGACAACCAGATCACCGGGATCATGTAAGCCACGATCAGGATGATGTATTGCGCCACCTGCGTCCAGGTCACAGCACGCATGCCGCCCAAAAACGAACACACCAGAATGCTGCCCAAGCCGACAAACACGCCGACCCCGAAATCCAGTCCGGTGAAGCGGCTGGTGATCAGCCCCACGCCGTAGATTTGCGCGATCACATAGGTGAACGAACACAGGATGGCGGCGAACACGCCGATGGAACGCGGGATGTTGCCGCCGTAACGTGCGCCGAGAAAATCCGGGATAGTGAACTGGCCGAACTTGCGCAGATACGGCGCCAGCAACAACGCCACCAGCACGAAGCCGCCGGTCCATCCCAGCACGAAGGCCAAGCCATCGTAACCGGACAGGTACAGCGTGCCCGCCAGACCGATGAAACTGGCCGCCGACATCCAGTCCGCACCCACCGCCATGCCGTTGAAGAACGCCGGCACGCGCCGTCCAGCCACATAGTATTCCGCGACATCCGAGGTGCGGGAAAGAATGCCGATGCCCGCATACAGCAACACCGTCACGCCGAGGAAGATGTAACCCAGTATCTTGTTGGGCACCCCCATCTGTTCGAGGATGGACAGCAAGACCACGAAGCCGATGAAGCCGCCCGTGTACAGTGCGTAGTAACGCTTAAGCTGCGAGACAAAGCGCGATTGTGCGGGCCCGGCCATCAGTTGTCATCCTCATGCACGTCGAACTCGCGGTCCAACTGGTCCATGCGGTACGCGTAATAGCCAACCAGAATCACATAGACCAGCAACGCGCCCTGCGCGTCAATGTAAAACGGGAACGGAAAGCCAAGGATGGTGATGGACTGCAATTCGCGCGCATACCAACCGATAACAAAAGTGGCCACAAACCAGATCACCAACAGCCACGCGGTCAGTCGGCTATTTTTTTTCCAGTACTGCTTGTGTTTCTCGGTGAGTTGCATGATTTCCTTGTTTGAGGCGCGCGGTTACAAGCGTTGGAGTATGCCAAGCTGCGATGAAGTCTGTAAACAAAAAACCTCATCCCCAATGCAGTCGCCCGTCAGCTTGGACAATTACCCTCTTCCACTTAGAATAGCCGCGAGCTGGCGGCGCGATGCCCCATCGTGCATCACGCCCCATGACAGTAACTTAAGCCCAAATACTTACAAGGTACTTACACGTCAATGCGCATTCTGATTGCCGAAGATGATGAGGTTCTATCCGACGGTTTATGCCATTCCATGCGCCAGTCCGGTTACGCCGTGGACTGCGTGAAAGATGGGCAGGCGGCGAAGGTGATCCTCAGCGGCGAGCAACCTTTCGATCTGGTGATCCTTGATCTGGGCTTGCCCAAGGTGGATGGCTTCAGCGTGCTGCGCTGCCTGCGCGAAAAGAACAAACAAGTTCCCGTGATCATTCTTACCGCGCGTGATGCGGAAGGCGACCGTGTCAAAGGCCTCGATCTGGGCGCGGACGATTACATGATCAAGCCGTTCAGCCTGCCGGAACTGGAAGCGCGCGTGCGCGCCTTGATCCGGCGCGGGCAATGCGGGGTGAATCCGGTTTACAGTTGCGGCGCTTTAACCTTCGACAGCGTCGGGCGGCGCGCCACCGTCAACGGCGCGCCGCTGGAACTTACCACTCGCGAGTTGAGCGTGCTGGAAGCATTGATGTTGCGCACCGGCTGGGTGGTCAGCAAGGAGCAACTGCTGGAGCGCCTCTACAGTTATTCGGAAGAGGCCAGCAACAATGCCATTGAGGTTTACATTCACCGCCTGCGCAAAAAGATCGAGCCTGCGGGGGTAACTATCCGCACCATTCGCGGTCTTGGCTACGTAATCGACAACATTTCCGCCCCGGCCAAATGACGCAGCACCGCCCGCGATGCCAGCAACCCGCCCGACAGGCAGGATATGAATAAACGTCATGGATAACAACATCCGTTCCCTGCGCAGTTACCTCATGCAGAGGTTGCTGATCTCGCTCTATCTACTTTGGATTATCAGTACGGTCGTGGGTTACTTCGCCACCATCAACTATGCCAACCAGCCCTATGATCTGGTATTGCTGCAACGCGCCAATGAAGTCGCGGCAGAGCTCAAACTTGGCAGCGGACATGAGCGTCTGGATATAGTGCCGGCGCTTCCCGACGGTTCCGACGTGGGCATGCCAGATCGCGTGGTCTATACCGTGACCGATAGCGAAGGCAGGAAACTCGCCGGCAATGGCAACACCTTGCGCCCGCTCTCCTACCGGCGCGGCAGAGACGGGCCGCTGTTCAGCAACGGCGAACGCGAAGGACAAAAGACGCGAATGGTCAGCCTGACCTTCAACTCCAACGGCAGGATTCTGCAGTTGCATGTGTCCGAAACTACGCAACAACGGCAGGCGCTGATACGCGGTATTCTGGCCAACATCGTGATCCCGCAACTTTTGCTCACTTTGATCGCACTGGCCGTGGTCTGGTATGGCTTGAAGCAGGGTTTGCGCCCGCTCGAACGACTGCGGCGCGATGTATTGAACCGACGGCGCGACGATTTGAGTCAGCTGGATAAAAGCAAAGCACCCGCCGAAGTGCGCCCGCTGATTGATGCGGTCAACGATCTGCTGGAACGTTTAAAGCAGGTAATGGCGGCGCAACAGCGCTTCGTCGCCGATGCGGCGCACCAGTTGCGCACACCGTTCGCCGGGCTTAAAACGCAGTCCGAACTGGCACTCCGCACGGACGACACGGCTCGCAAACAACACGCGTTGCAACATATTCTCACCAGCACCCAGCATGGCATTCGCTTGGTCAATCAGCTTTTATCCCTTGCGCGCAATGAGCCGGGCGGACAGAGCATCGACAGTTTCAAGCCGTTGAACCTCAATCAGTTGGCACAGGAATGCACGGTCAACTGGGTGCCAATTGCACTGGAGAAAAACATCGACCTGGGTTACGACGGCGCCCCCGATGCGGCAGTAGTGCAAGGCGATGCCGCCAGCCTGACAGAAATGCTCAACAACCTGATCGACAACGCCATCCGCTATACCCCGACAGGCGGGCATATAACGGTGTGCGTCAAAGTGTCACTGCACGGTGCCGAATTGTGCGTGGAAGACAACGGCCCCGGCATCGATCCGCAACACCGCGAGCGCGTGTTTGAACGGTTCTACCGCATTCTCGGCAGCGGACAAAGCGGCAGCGGATTAGGGCTGTCCATCGTCGCCGAAGTCGCCAAGCGCCATAACGCCGAACTAACGCTGGACGCAGGGCATGACGGAATAGGAACGCGGATCAGCCTGCGTTTTCCAAACTGCCAGCCTGATTACTCCACCTGAACAACACGCTCTGTAGGTGCGAATTCATTCGCACCTACAGACACTTTAACTTCACAACACCAAAAGAAAGCGGGGAATCAGGCCATGCCTGATTCCCCGTGTAGTTAGTTCTGTTCCTGCTACTACTACTTCTTTTTCTTCTCAATCATCTCGTGCATGATTGGCGCGAGGATGATTTCCATCGCGAGACTCATCTTGCCGCCGGGCGTTACCAGTGTGTTGGCGCGCGACATAAAAGAGTTCGGGATCATACTGAGGTAGTACGGAAAATCCACACCCTTGGGATTGCTGAAGCGAATGACCACGAAGCTTTCATCCGGCGTCGGAATGTCGCTGGCAATGAAAGGGTTGGAGGTGTCGACCGTGGCCACGCGTTGGAAGTTGATGTGGGTGCGCGAGAATTGCGGGGTAATGTATTTCACGTAGTCCGGCATACGACGCAGGATGGTATCCACAGTCGCTTCGGCGGAATAGCCGCGTTCCTTCTTGTCACGATGGATCTTCTGGATCCATTCGAGGTTGACCACCGGCACCACGCCGATACCCAAGTCTACGTATTTTCCCGCATTGATATCGTCATCTACCACCAAGCCGTGCAGACCTTCATAGAACAGTAGGTCGGAGTTCGATTCGATATCTTCCCACGGCGTGAACACGCCCGGAACCAGGTCGGTCAGGCCGAAATGCTGGTTGTGCAACTCCGCCTCATCTGCGCTATGCACGTAGTAACGGCGTTTGCACATGCCGGTTTCGCCGTAGGTCTTGAACATTTCTTCGATCTTGGGGAAGTGGTTGGCTTCCGGGCCGAAGTGGCTGAATGAATAGTTGCATTCCTTGGCGGCCTCTGCAACCGCAGTACGGAATGCAGCACGATTCAGGCTGTGCAGGCTATCGCCCTCGATGACCGCAGCCTTGATGCCTTCACGGCGGAAGATGTTCTCAAACGCGAGCTTGACGGTGGTGGTGCCAGCGCCAGACGAGCCGGTGACAGCAATAACTGGATGCTTACGGGACATTTGCTACTCTCCTGAAAGTTGATTAAATAACATTGGTATTGAATTCTAACCCAGTTTCGCCGCCTAGCGCGAGACGCCAGAATTCAGCACGTTTCCTTCAATAGGCTACAGTGTATGTTGTCGCTATAATGCCGAACCCGCAAATTTGCGCAACAGATCACCGATACATGCAAGCCAACTACTCACCCAAAGACATTGAATCCGCAGCACAACAGCAGTGGAATACTGCTCAGACTTTCCTCGCTTCCGAAACTAGCGACAAGCCGAAATACTATTGCCTATCGATGTTTCCCTACCCTTCCGGCAAGCTGCACATGGGGCATGTGCGCAACTACACCATCGGCGATGTGCTGAGCCGCTACCACAGGATGAAGGGCTTCAACGTGATGCAGCCGATGGGCTGGGACGCGTTCGGCCTGCCCGCCGAAAACGCCGCAATGGCCAACAACGTGCCGCCCGCTGCGTGGACCTATTCCAACATCGAATACATGAAGCAGCAGTTGAAGTCGCTGGGCTTGGGCGTAGATTGGTCGCGCGAAGTGACCACCTGCAAACCGGACTATTACCGCTGGGAACAATGGCTGTTCACGCGCTTATTTGCAAAAGGCATCATCTACAAGAAGACCGCGACAGTGAACTGGGACCCAGTGGACAACACCGTGCTGGCCAACGAGCAAGTGATCGACGGACGCGGCTGGCGCTCTGGCGCGCTGGTGGAAAAGCGCGAAATACCGATGTATTTCTTCCGCATCACGCAATACGCCGACGAGCTGTTGCAAGACCTCGACACGCTGTCCGGCTGGCCGGAACAGGTGAAGACCATGCAGGCCAACTGGATTGGCAAGAGCTATGGCGTGAGATTCGCATTCCCTTACGGTCAAAATGAAAAACTGTGGGTCTATACCACCCGCGCCGATACCATCATGGGCGTGACTTTCGTAGCCGTTGCAGCGGAGCATCCGCTGGCGACGCAGGCGGCACAAGGCAATGCCAAGCTCGCCGAGTTCATCGAAGAATGCAAACGCGGCGGCGTGGCTGAAGCGGACATCGCCACCATGGAAAAGAAGGGCATGGACACTGGCATCAAAGTCACCCACCCGCTGACCGGTGAACAAGTGCCGGTGTGGGTCGGCAACTACGTACTGATGGGTTATGGCGAGGGTGCGGTGATGGCAGTGCCGGCGCATGACGAACGCGATTTTGAGTTCACTCAAAAATATAAGGATAAGCTCCCTCCAATCAAACCCGTAATCGTCCCAGTGGACTGGAAGGGCGTAGCGATTAACTCGGAAAGCTTGACTCATCATCGATCTAAGATCGATTCAACTTCTGGTAATGAAGTGCATCTCGATTCCCCTGTATATGTGAATGAAGAAACGAAGGAATCAATTTCTTGGCTCTCGTGGCAAGAACAACATGCTCGTACTGGTGTCTGCGTTAATTCAGGGAAATATGATGGAATGACTCAAGATGAGGCAATTGATGCCATCGCGGCCGACTTGAGCACCAAAGGCCTTGGCGAAAAGAAAGTGCAGTTCCGTCTGCGCGACTGGGGCATCTCGCGCCAGCGCTATTGGGGTTGCCCGATCCCCATCATCCATTGCCCGACTTGCGGCGATGTGTCGGTTCCGGACGACCAGTTGCCGGTGAAGTTGCCGGAGAACGTGGTGCCGGACGGTGCCGGTTCGCCGCTGGCGAAGATGCCGGAATTCTACGAGTGCATCTGCCCGCAATGCGGTGGCAACGCACGGCGCGAGACTGACACCATGGATACTTTCGTGGAATCGTCGTGGTACTACGCACGTTACGCCAGCCCGCAATGTGACACTGGTATGGTGGACAAAGCGGCAGCGCAAAAATGGTTGCCGGTGGATCAATACATCGGCGGCATCGAGCACGCGATTTTGCATTTGCTGTATGCGCGTTTCTTTCACAAGCTGATGCGCGACGAAGGGCTGGTGCAAGGCAATGAGCCGTTCGTGAACCTGCTCACCCAGGGCATGGTGGTTGCACCGACCTTCTACCGCGACGGCAAAGGCGGCAAGAAGCTGTGGATCAATCCGGCGGATGTGGATGTGGAAGTCGATGCCAAGGCGCGTCCACTAGGTGCGAAGCTGAAGACGGACGGCTTGCCGGTCATCATCGGCGGCACGGAAAAGATGTCGAAGTCGAAGAATAACGGCGTCGATCCGCAGGCCATCATCGATGCCTACGGTGCGGACACTGCGCGCTTGTTCATGATGTTTGCCGCACCGCCCGACCAGCAACTGGAATGGAATGATTCAGGTGTTGAAGGTGCATCACGCTTCCTTCGTCGACTCTGGAATTACGGCGTGAGATTCAAAGATGGTGGGGGCCCCGCGATTGCATCAGGTTCGCAGAAACGTACTCGCTTCGATATCCATTCTGTGCTCAAGCAAGCCAATTACGATATGGCCAAGCACCAGTTCAACACCGTGGGCTCTGCGGCGATGAAAATATTGAATGCGCTGGATCCGTTGGCCGGAGTTGATGACCCACTCGTTAAAGAAGGTCTTTCCATCCTGTTGAGACTACTCTCGCCCATCACCCCTCACATCTCGCAGACCTTGTGGAAAGAGCTTGGTTACGGCGACGACATCCTTGCCGCTCCTTGGCCGGAAGTAGATGAGGCTGCGCTGGTGCAAGACGAGATCGAACTGGTGATCCAGGTGAATGGCAAGCTGCGCGGCAGCCTGCGCGTATCCAAGGACGCAGACAAAGTGACTATCGAGCAGCTCGCGCTGGCGCATGAAGCTGTGCAGAAGCAACTGGCGGGCGGCACAGCGAAGAAAGTCATCGTAGTGCCGGGTCGCTTGGTCAATGTGGTGATCTGATGACAACAACGCGAAACGCATTTTTGTTATTGATGATGCTTGCACTCGCCGCGTGCAACTTCCATTTGCGCGGCAGCAACATTTCAGGCGACCAATTCCCGTTCAAATCGTTGTACCTGAAGGCGCCGGAAGGCCTTCCTTTCGTCGGTGATTTGAAGCATGACTTGAAGATCAACAGGATCGCGCTGGCCGCCACACCCGAGCAGGCGGATTTGGTATTGGAAGTAGTCTCAATACAAGCTACCAAGCAAATCCTGTCTCTTTCCGGTAGCGGGCGCGTGCAGGAATACCAATTGTTCTACCGTGTCTCACTGCGCGCTTATGATAAGCAGAAGACGGATTGGCTGCCTGTGGAAGATATTTCAATGTCGCGAACAATGCCGTACGACGATACGCAAATCCTTGCCGATCAGGAAGAAGAAGCTATGCTCTACAAGGACATGCGCTCCGATGCGGTAGCGCAAGCCATACGCCGTTTGAGTCGTGCCAAGCCACAACCTATGCCATGAGAATCACCAGCGAAGACCTGCCGCATCAGCTGTCCAAGGGCTTGGGTTCGCTGTATGTGATTCACGGTGAAGCCTTGCTGCTTGCCATTGAAGCCGCGGATGCCGTGCGCACTGCCGCGCGCGAAGCGGGTTACAGCGAACGCGAAGTGCTGATTGCCGAGCAGGGTTTCAAGTGGGCTGAGTTGCGCAACTGCGCGCAGAGTATGTCGCTATTCTCCTCACGCAAAGTGATTGACCTGCGCATCCCATCCGGCAAACCCGGCGTAGAGGGGGCACAAGCGCTGCAAGCGCACTGTGAAGATTTGAACGAGGATACGCTCACGCTGATTTCATTACCGCGAATTGACGGTACGGCGATGAAGAGTAAATGGTTCGCCGCGCTGGAAAAACACGGCACCATTATCAACACCGATGAAGTGACTCTTGCCGCGTTGCCGGCATGGATTGCCGCGCGCATGAAGAAACAGGGCCAGTCTGCCGATCCAGACACGCTGGCGTTTCTGGCACAACGTGTGGAAGGCAATCTGCTCGCGGCGTTTCAGGAGATACAAAAACTCGCGCTGCTATTTCCGCAAGGGCAGCTTTCCTTCGAGCAGGTGAAAGAATCGGTGATGGATGTGGCTCGCTACGACGTGTACAAACTTTCCGAGGCGATGCTGGCGGGCGATGCCGCGCGCTATGTGCGTATCCTAGACGGTTTGCGTGCTGAAGGGACGGCCACGGTGTTGATCTTGTGGGCCATCGCGGAAGACATCCGCGCATTGGCTAAAGTCTCGCGCGCCATGCAGCAAAGCGGCAATCTCGCCAGTGCATTGCGCGAGGCACGGGTGTGGGGTGCAAAACAAAAGCAAGTGGAACGTGCGGTGCGCCGTTTCACGCCGACTTTCGCCGAGCGCGCGCTGCGTCAGGCCGCTTTGATCGACCGCCTGATAAAAGGTCTGCGTCATGGCGATGTGTGGGATGAACTACTACAACTCGGCGTGCGTTGCGCGCGGGCAGGTGCCCCAAAGGGAGGCAATCCGCAGCCCGCCAGAGGCTGGGCGGAGTTGACACTCCGATGAGCGAACAAGAAGTATTGCTGGTCATCACCAACCTTCCGGATCGCGCTGCTGCGGAACGAATTGCCGAAAGCCTGGTCGCAGAAGGCGTCGCGGCCTGCGTGAATGTACTGGCTGAATGTACTTCGATCTATCGCTGGCAAGGCAAGCTGGAGCATGCCAACGAAGTGCCGCTGCTTATCAAGTCAACTCGCGCGGCATATCCGCAACTGGAAAGTGTATTACGCAAACTGCATCCTTATGAACTGCCGGAGATCATCGCGTTGCCCGTCAGCGCTGGTTTGCCGGAATATTTGAACTGGGTCGTACAAGAGACCTCACCGAAGAAGGCAATATGATTCGTAAACTGATTTTGAATTTTATTTTGTTAATGTGTGTCGCGCCTCTGGCGCACGCGGACTTTCTATCTTTCGGTAACAAGCAGCCGAGCTTTCTTCCCGCCGACCAGGCCTTTGCGCTGGAAGTGCGTGCGGTCGATCAGCACAAGCTGCTTGCCAGTTTCAAAATCACGCCAAGTTATTATCTGTATCGCGACAAAGTCAGCTTTACTGTCGCCGACAGCAAAACTAAAATCACACGCATTTCACTGCCCAAAGGCGACACCAAGAACGATCCCAACTTCGGTGTGATCGAGATTTACCACAAATCATTTCAGGCAGAGATCGAGCTGGATAAAGTGGATACAAGTAAGCCGCTGATCTTGAACGCGAGCTATCAAGGGTGCAGCGAACAGGGACTTTGCTATCCGCCGATTGAAAAAACTTTCCATATTGAATTCGTGCAGACGGTCAGTGCCGCGCCTCTTGTCCCGGCACCCATCGCCGAAACCAAGCCCGCTGCCGAAAGCGAAAACACGCAGATCGCTAATCTGTTCAAGAACGGCAGTTTCTGGCTGATAGTTTCATTCTTCTTTGGTGCAGGTCTATTGCTCTCGCTTACACCCTGCGTGTTCCCGATGATTCCCATTCTGTCCGGCATCATTGTCGGGCGCGGTCACAAGATCACCCACGCGCACGCTTTCATTTTGTCGCTGGCTTATGTGCTGGGCATGGCGGTCACCTATGCTCTCGCGGGAGTCGCGGCGGGTTATTCCGGCAACCTGCTTTCCAACGCGTTGCAAACACCCTGGGTGCTGGGAAGCTTTGCCGCTGTGTTCGTGGTGCTGTCACTCGCCATGTTCGGTTTCTATGAGTTTCAATTGCCCATCGCGTTACAGAGCAGGATCAGCGATACCAGCAACAAATTGCACGGCGGCCATCTTTCCGGCGTGTTCGGCATGGGCGCCTTGTCGGCCATCATCATCGGGCCTTGCGTCGCCGCACCGTTGGCTGGCGCATTACTATATATAAGCCAGACGCACGATGCGGCGCTAGGTGGCACCGCGCTGTTCGCACTGGCACTGGGCATGGGCGTGCCGTTACTGATCATCGGCACCTCGGCTGGCGCATTGCTGCCCAAGGCGGGCGCCTGGATGGAAGCGGTAAAGCGTATATTCGGCGTACTGATGCTGGCCATGGCGATCTGGATCATCTCGCCCGTCATCCCGCTCAGCGCGCAAATGCTGCTGTGGGCTACTTTACTGATCTTCACGGCGATCTACCTGAATGCGCTCGATCCGCTGCCGCATAACGCTCATGGCTGGCACAGGCTGGGCAAAGGCATCGGTATCCTCGCCTTGCTGCTGGGTGTGTCCTACTTGATCGGCTCGTTGTCCGGTGCGCGCGATATTTTGCGTCCGCTCAGCAACATCGGACCTGTGACTAATGAAGCACCTATAACTCTGCGCTTTGAGCGTGTAAAAAATGCGACTGAGCTGGATGCTCGCATCAAGCAAAGTGAGGGCAAAACGGTGATGCTGGATTTCTACGCCGACTGGTGCGTTTCCTGTAAGGAAATGGAGCGCTTCACCTTCAGTGATGCGGCGGTACAAACTAAATTGAAAAACACCGTGCTGTTACAAGCGGATGTTACCGCCAACAGCGAGGACGATAAGGCGCTATTGCAGCGCTTCCAATTGTTCGGCCCTCCCGCCACCATCTTTTTCGATTCGCACGGAAAAGAAAAGCAGAACTTTCGCATAACCGGTTATCAGGATGCCCCGCAATTCCTGCTGTCACTGAAAAGTGCCGGGTTATAAGCAAACATCTACTAGGAGACGCCATGTCCCAACTCAGTGATCCCAGAGTCTTCTTTGCCGCAGAACGCACCTTGTTAGCCTGGAACCGCACCAGCCTGTCGTTGATGGCCTTCGGGTTCGTTATCGAACGTTTCGGCCTTTTCGTTTCCATCCTGCTTCCGCAGCACAATATGCCAATGCAACGCGGTATGTCTTTTTGGACTGGGCTGACCTTTGTATTGTTAGGGGTATTAGTTGCCATCTATTCCACTGTTCAATATCGTCATATTCTTCGTTCCTTGAGGCACATCGAGATACCGGAAGGCTATCGAACCGATCTTGGCGTCTTCACCAACTTGATCGTCGCGGCTCTGGGCATTGTGCTGGCGCTGTATTTCTTTCATGGTTTCTAAGCTGCTGCAAACAAGCTTTTTTTTCTCAATTCCACCGAAAAAGTGGACAACCTCACCCATTTTGCGGCAAACTTCGCATCCATGAAGAACATTTTGGTACTCCACGGCCCCAATCTGAATTTGCTCGGCACGCGCGAGCCGGACGTGTATGGTCGCGTCACGTTGGACGAAATTAACACCAAGTTGTCAGCACTAGCGCTAACTAATGGGGCAAAATTAGCGCACTATCAAAGCAACATGGAAGGAGCACTAGTAGAACGGGTACAACAGGCGCGAACTGAAAATGTTGACTTCATCATTATCAACCCGGCGGCATTCACACATACCAGCGTGGCCATCCGCGATGCGTTGGCAGCAGTGGCCATACCCTTCGTCGAAGTACACCTTTCCAACGTGTTTGCCCGCGAGGCATTCCGCAAGGAATCCTACTTTTCCGACATCGCTGTTGGGGTCATCAGCGGATTGGGTGCCACAGGATATGAACTCGCCCTGCAATTCGCACTAGAACATTCTGTTAGGAGATAAAAATGGATTTGCGCAAACTAAAAACACTGATCGAACTGGTTGAGAACTCGGGCATCGCTGAACTGGAATTGACAGAAGGCGAAGAGCATGTGCGTATCTCGCGCACCAGCTCTGTCGCCGCTCCCGTGCAACATATGTATGCCGCCGCACCACAGGCAGCACCCGCACCTGCCGTTGCTTCCGCTCCGATTGCACCTACCGCACCCGCGGTGCCAGAAGGCCACATAGTTAAGTCGCCGATGGTTGGTAGCTTCTACCGCTCTGCTTCGCCTGGCGCCAAGTCCTTTGTCGATATTGGACAAAACGTGAATGCTGGCGACACTTTGTGCATCATCGAAGCTATGAAATTGCTAAATGAGATCGAATCAGACAAGGCGGGAGTCATCAAGGCCATCCTCGTAGAAAACGGCCAGGCAGTTGAATTCGGTCAACCACTGTTCATCATCGGGTAACGCATCATGGCCGTGTTCTCACGCAACCCCCGAACAGCCGCGCCGCCGGAGACCCCCATCATGTTTGAAAAGATTCTTATCGCCAATCGCGGCGAGATTGCGCTGCGTATTCAGCGCGCCTGCCGCGAAATGGGTATCAAGACCGTTGCTGTGCATTCCGAAGCTGATGCCGATGCCAAGTATGTAAAGCTGGCGGACGAGTCAGTATGTATCGGCCCCGCGCCATCCATTCACAGTTACCTGCATGTCCCCGCCATTATCAGCGCGGCTGAAGTAACCGATGCACAAGCCATTCACCCCGGTTACGGATTTCTTTCGGAAAGCGCCGATTTCTCGGAACGCGTGGAAAAGTCCGGTTTTGTATTCATCGGTCCGCGCGCCGAGACCATTCGCCTGATGGGCGATAAAGTATCCGCCAAAAACGCCATGAAAAAAGCCGGCGTGCCTGTTGTGCCCGGCGTGGACGGTGCTTTGCCGGACGATCCGGCTGAGATTGTCAAGATCGCACGCAGCATCGGCTATCCGGTCATCATCAAGGCATCCGGCGGCGGCGGCGGTCGCGGTATGCGCGTGGTACACACCGAAGCGGCACTGATCAACGCGGTGACCATGACCAAGACCGAAGCACAGGCTGCCTTTAACAACCCCATGGTGTACATGGAGAAGTTCCTGGAGAACCCGCGCCACATCGAAATCCAGATTCTGGCCGATCAGCATGGCAACGCGGTGTATCTGGGTGAACGCGATTGCTCCATGCAGCGCCGCCACCAGAAGATCATCGAAGAAGCACCGGCTCCGCATCTCAATACGAAACTGCGCGACAAGATCGGCGAGCGTTGTGCCGAAGCCTGCCGCAAAATCGGCTATCGTGGCGCAGGCACGTTCGAGTTCCTGTATGAAAACGACGAGTTCTTCTTCATCGAAATGAACACCCGCGTACAAGTCGAACATCCGGTCACGGAAATGATTACCGGCGTTGACATCGTGCAGCAACAAATCCGCATCGCCGCAGGCGAGAAATTGCCGTTCCGCCAAAAGGACATTCAGTTCCGTGGCCATGCGGTCGAATGCCGCATCAATGCCGAGCACCCTTACACTTTTGTGCCTTCGCCAGGACGCATCAATACTTGGCACGTACCCGGAGGCCCCGGCATCCGCGTTGATTCGCACGTGTATGCCAACTATTTTGTTCCTCCGTATTACGATTCCATGATCGGCAAGCTGATTGCCTACGGTGACACGCGCGAGCAGGCTATCGCCCGCATGCGCACCGCGTTGTCCGAGATGGTAGTGGAAGGCATCAACACCAACATCCCGCTGCATCAGGAGTTGATGCAGGATGCCGCATTCCTGCAAGGCGGCACCAGCATCCATTATCTGGAACACAAGCTGGCAGAAAAGATGAAAGGCAAGTAGGCAGTGTCTTGGCTAACGCTTGCAGTATTTGCCGAGGCCAGCTACGCCGAAGCGCTGAGCGAGGCGCTGCTGGCACGCGGCGCACTCTCGGTGGACATGCTGGACGCTGATGCCGACACGCCGGACGAGCAGGCGATCTTCGGCGAACCCGGCGAACCCACCTCTGCTGTATGGCAACACAATCTGGTCAATGCGTTGTTTGAAAGCGATGCGGATGTGGTAAATGTCCTACAAGCCAGTTGCGACGAACTTGGCCTCAAAACACTTCCCGAACATCGTATCGAAACGCTGGAAGAAAGCGACTGGGTGCGTCTCACCCAAGCACAATTCGATCCAATTCGCATCAGCGACCGGCTGTGGATCGTGCCGACTTGGCACACCCCCACCGACCCGAGTGCAATCAACATCGCGCTCGATCCCGGCCTTGCTTTCGGCACCGGCAGTCATCCCACCACACGTCTGTGTTTGCGCTGGCTGGATGAAAATATCAAAGGCGGCGAAACGGTGCTGGATTACGGCTGCGGCTCCGGCATCCTCGCTATCGCTGCGATGAAGCTGGGCGCAGGCAGTGCCATAGGCGTCGATGTGGATGCGCAAGCGGTGCAGGCCAGCCGCGATAATGCATTGGCGAATCAAGTGCGCGCAGATATCTTTCTGCCTGAACACGCGATGCTCGTTCAATACGACATAGTCGTCGCCAACATCCTCACCAATCCGCTGCGCGCACTGGCTCCACTGTTGGCTGGTGCGACCAGATCCGGCGGACGCATCGTGCTCTCCGGCATCCTCGCCGAACAAGCGGATGAGGTGATGCGCATCTACGCACAATGGTTTGACCTGAATCCCGCCGTATTGGAAGATGGCTGGTGTTGTTTGTCCGGTTTGAAAAGATGACTGACATTACACAATGTCCGGAATGCAATACGCGCTTCAAAGTCAGCGAGGCGCAACTCGAAGCCCATGGAGGCATGGTGCGTTGCGGGCGTTGCCGCATCGTATTCGATGCGCGCAAATATCTGCAAGACGACGAACCCAGCCCGCAACTCAGCCTGCCGATTGATCCTGAGGATCAGCTTGAAGAACTTGGCAGCGATGCCGCCGCAGCTGTTGCTGAAAATGATATTGATGTCATCGTGGAACAACCTTCAAGCTCGGAACAAACCGAAACTGCCGTCGTTTCGACAAGCCATGAACCTGCAACACCCCCGATTAAAGAAAATCAGTCTGCCGACGCCGGCGATGAATCAGTGAACGATGATGCGCAGACCGACACAATAAACGAGCCGGATGCTGACGCTTCTTCCAATGAAATCGAACACTTCCTCACCCCGATCCACGATATTCCCGAACTTGAAGAAGAGCTTCCTACCTTGGCGCAGCAAGTCCGCTTCGTCGATGATCGCACTGACCTTTTGCTCAACGAAATACCCCGCAAGCACAGCTGGACCAGCATCTTCGCAGCATTGCTATTGGTGCTAACGCTGATTGCGCAAGCCCTCTATTTTTATCGCATCGAACTTGCCACGCAGTTGCCAGGACTCAAACCCATGTTGGCGCAGTACTGCGCGCAACTCAACTGCACCGTGGAATTGCCGCGACAAACCGATTTGATGTCCATCGAATCCTCGGAACTGGAATCCGATCGCGTGCAAAGCAACGTCATCACACTGCACGCACTGTTGCACAACCGCGCCACCTTTACTCAGGCTTACCCCAGCTTTGAACTGACCCTCACCAACCTGCAAGACCAGCCCGTCGCGCGGCGAATTTTTCGCCCTGCCGACTACCTGAAATCCGGAAACGAGTTATCCAGAGGACTCGCTGCAAATCAGGAACTCGACATTGCACTGCGTCTGGATACCACCGACCTCAAGCCTGCCGGGTATCGGCTGTTGTTGTTCTATCCCAAATAACTTATATCTCCCACTGCTTCATTTGGGAGTGCATCCCATCAATTCTTTAAGGAGAAATTATGTCAGAAGATTTTCATGTCCACGGCGCACACGATCATGCGGTGGAACATCAGGCACATGGCGGAGATAGTCTTGCAGGACAGGTCGCGATCTTCACCGCGATTCTGGCTTCGGTAGGTGCAATCGTCAGCTATCAGGGCGGCGATACACAAAATCAGGCCATGCTTTTCAAGAACGAGGCCGTGTTGAAAAAAGCCCAGGCCTCCGATCAATGGAACTTTTACCAATCCAAAAGCAGTAAGGGACATTTGATGGAACTCGCTGCCGATATGGCACCAGCGAGCAAGCATGCCTATTACAAAGGTCAAATCGAGAAATACGAAAGCGAAAAAAAGGAGATCAAGTTAAAGGCCGAAGAACTGGAAGCGGAATCGGCAAAGGCCAATGAAGAAAGTGAACATGCCATGCATCCTCATCATAGATTGGCGCAATCCATGACGCTGATCCAGATCGCCATCTCGCTGGCTTCCATCACGGTGTTGACGCGCAAGAAATGGCTGTTCGCTGTTGCGGCGGTCGCCGCAGCGGGCGGCCTCGCCATGTGGGGCTTCGCGCTCAGCGCCTAGGCAGCGATACCATGAAAGAAATCTTCTACGACTGGAGCGGCGCCAACGTCTGGCTGTTTCACGCCATCAACGACATCCGTTTTGACTTGCTGGACAAGCTCATGCTGCTGGGCACTGCGCTGGGCGACCACAACCTGTTTCCGCTCTACGTCGGTGTGTTGACATTGTTTGCGCTGGTCGTTGTGAACACACCTTTTCAAGACACCTCGCATCACCGTGTTCGCGTTTCGCGCTGGATGGCAGTGATTGCAGTGTTCAGCATCGCGTATGTTTTCGACGGTTTGTTGTTGGAGTATCTGAAACCATTGCTCGATTTCCCGCGCCCGCCGCTGGCATTGCCGCCGGGCACGGTGAATGTGATCGGCACACCTGAATTTCACCACAGCCTGCCCAGCGGACATTCTTCATTTGCCATGCTGCTAACGGCCAGCCTGTGGCCTGTTGTGTCACGCAAATGGCGTGTGGCTGGCGCGTGTTTTGTACTCTGGGTCGGCATTTCCAGAGTCAGCCTAGGCGCGCATTTCCCGGCGGACGTGTTGGCTGGATATTTATCCAGCTTGGCGGTGGTGATGCTGGTTTATGTTGCGGTACAAAAATTGCAGAAGTTGGTTGAAAGGCAATTTCGCAGGGTGAATTAAACATATTGCGTAACTCGAATTATTATCGCGCAATCTGTGCCATTTGATGAACTGCTGATAATCCGATTCGGATGGTCAGGTTTCTACAACGCGGACACAACTTTCAGCAATCAGCCCCGCTTCAGCAACCGCACAAAGCAGCAGATAATTTGGGATGAGAGCTCATCAAGGCTAATGGTGATTAAATGGAAAGCCCGCGGTATGCTGTTTCCAACCGCTCCGCAAAAGTTTCTCTCTGTAAATTATGGCAATGCACCATAGTCACTGTCCATTTCCGGTGATCAAAACCAACCAAATCGTCAAATATGATTGCTTCCCCCTGTTCCGATTTATCACTTTCCCGCCTAACCCCCATGCTGTCGATAATAATATTGGATTGATTCAGACTGAGATGTTGTTCAGGATTGAGCAGCACTGCCTCGAAGTCATCAAGATAATTGTGCAATTCCAGTGTGTGGGCGGTGGCCTGTATCTTAGCCAGCATCTTGGATAACTCATTCTCCAGGGCAGGGCGAGCCTCGGCGCTGGCCGTATGCAAATTAGCCTTCAACAAATTCATCTCTTGCCGTTGAGATTGCATTTCCTCCTTACGCAAGGTAACTCTCAATGCTACCTTGCTCACCAGATTATTAAAAAAACTCCCAGCCACCTGCTCCCTCGCCTCAGCCTCAGTGGGCGCGGGATCTACAATAGTATGGCTGGTGAAATAAATCACTTGTTGCAGAACATCTCTATGTATGACTTGCCCGGATAATTCCATTCCCATCAAAGTCTTCTCGCGGCGACGCATCCCCATTAAGGCGAAAACCTCATCGGTAGCAGGATGTTCGCGTAGATAATCCTGAATGGCTCTGCTGGCCTGAAATGCCTCCAGAATGTGATCTCTTGATGAGAAGATGGCATGCACATAGGTATCACTGGCATAGGTATCAAGATTAACTGCCAATGGACCTGACACCCTGAGTGCCAAGCTATGCGCATACTCCAGTGCCGTCAGGACCGGCTTGCGGTACACATCTGGATATCCGTGTGTCTGTTTGAGTAAAGGCTCGACTTTGGAAACAGCCAGCTCAATGGCTGGCAATAGATTGGATGCATCCTTCGGATGTGTACCGAACAAGTGTCTAAAAATATTCATTTGTTTTTTCGATATCCAAGGTTAGAACGAACATAACATTCTTCCTTAACGACGGCCAATTTCTAGACTATCGGCGGCGGTAGTCGGAAGCCTTGTCTGTACGCAGAACTTGCCGAATGCGCGCAATCGGGACTTCCGCCAGCAAGCCGTCTGACCGCTCAGACCGAAATCGGTCACCCATCAATCCCCTACTGGCAAGCGAATCGTGTACTGCCCCGACTTCTCATCGCGCACCAGCACCACCAATTTATTTCTTTCTGCATCCTCGATCAATTCCTTGAACGAGCGATAGCCGTAATACGATTCATTGAAACCCGGTTTGCGGCGTTGCATGGTGGGTTTGACCATTGAGCCCCACAGCTTTTCGTCCGAGCCGCGCTCCGAGATCAAACCTTCAACCGTCTCGACCAGAAAGTCCATAGCCTCCTGTTTCTTGTCTTCATCGCCTTTCGCTTCGCTAGGTTTGGCGGTCTTCGCTTTGGCAGGCGCCTTCTTGGCGACCTGCTTTTTCTTCGCTTCCTGCACGCGCACCAGATCGTCGTAGAAAATGAACTCGTCGCAATTGGCACTCAGCAAATCCGAGGTGGAATCTTTTACGCCGATGCCAATCACATATTTGTTGTTCTCGCGCAGCTTGGAAACCAGCGGCGAAAAATCCGAATCACCGCTGATGATGACGAAGGTATCGACGTGAGCTTTGGTGTAGCAGAGGTCGAGCGCATCGACCACCATGCGGATGTCGGCGGAGTTTTTGCCGCTTTGCCGCACATGCGGAATCTCGATCAGCTCGAACGCCGCTTCGTGCATGGTCGCCTTGAATTCCTTGTAGCGATCCCAGTCGCAATAGGCTTTCTTGACCACGATGCTGCCCTTGAGCAGCAGACGTTCCAGCACTTTCTTGATGTCGAACTGCGCGTACTTGGCATCGCGCACGCCCAACGCCACGTTCTCGAAATCGCAGAACAAGGCCATGTTGGTGATCTCGGGTTGGTTTGCCATGTGCGTCTCCTTTGTGGGTAGCTCGGATAAAGCGCTGATTTAATCCTCCGTTCGTGGTGAGCTTGTCGAATCATGAATGGAGGATTAAATCAATCTATAGGTTAGCCAACAAGCCCTTCGACAGGCTCAGGGCGAACGGGTTAAAACAATATCACCTAAACCACTTTACCCGGATTCATTATCCCCTGCGGGTCCAGCGTGTGTTTGATGCTGCGCATCAATTCCATTTCCAGCGCGCTCTTGTGGCGCGTGATCTCGTCGCGTTTGAGCTGGCCCACGCCGTGTTCGGCGCTGATGCTGCCGTCGAGGCTGGCCACCACGTCATACACGATGCGCTGCACCTCGTGCTCGTGCTGTGCGATGAACGCCTTGTTCTGCGCAGCTTCCGGCATGGACGGGTTGTAGTGGATGTTGCCGTCGCCCATGTGGCCGAAGGCGACGATGCGGATGCCGGGGAACGCGGCGCGCAAGTTGGCGCTGGCTTGCTCAATGAATTCCGCCACGCGGCTGATGGGCACCGAGATGTCATGCTTGATGCTGATGCCTTCGGCTTTTTGCGCCTCAGCGATGCCCTTGCGCAGCTTCCACCAGCGTTCGGCGTGATGGCTGTCGGCAGTGACATCGTAAACGACCACGCCTTTCCCGAACGATTCGAGCGCATCGCGCAATGCCGCATCCAGCGGCGCTTGCAACACATCGGTCAGTTGCGTGATGACGATCCATTCGTGTTGGACAGCGAACGGTTCGTGCGTATCGGCGATGTGCTGGAACACCAGATCGAGACAGGAACGCCCGATCAACTCGAACGCGCTGATCTTGTCGCCGCATTGCGCGCGCAGATGCGCCAGCAGCGCCACGGCAGCAGCCGGATTGCTCACGGCGATACAGGCAGTCGCGGTAGATTTCGGGCGCGGGAAAAGTTTGACCACGGCGGCAGTGATAATGCCCAGTGTGCCTTCTGCGCCGATAAACAATTGCTTCAAATCATAACCGCTGTTGTTCTTGCGCAAGCTGCGCAGCCCGTCCCAAATGCGCCCGTCCGGCAGCACCACTTCCAGCCCCAGCACCAGATCACGCGCCGGGCCGTAGCGCAACACATTGAGCCCGCCCGCGTTGGTGGAAAGATTGCCGCCGATCTCGCAGTGCGGCGCGATGGCGGTGAGCCCCAGCGGGAACATGCGATCCGCCGCCTCGGGTGCGGCATACAGCGAACCCAACTTGCACCCCGCCTCCACCGTCATGGTGTAATTGGTCGCATCCAAATCACGGATGCGGTTCATGCGCGACAGATTGATGATGACCTGCTTAATCGCCCCCGCCAGCGGCACCGAGCCGCCGCACAAACTGGTGTTGCCGCCTTGCGGCACGATGGAGATTTCATTTGCCGCGCACAGTTTGACCACCGCGCTGACCTGCTGCGTGTCGGAGGGAAACACCACGGCGAGTGCTTCGTTCGCGTAGCGTCCACGCCAATCCTTGCCATAAGGCGCAGCGGCAGCGCCGGTGAGTACAGCATCAGTGCCGATCACGGCGGCGATGGAATCGAGGAATTGGCTGTCGGTTGGCATAAGGATTTAGTGCGGGTTTGAATGGCTCGCATTGTAGCGCGGCCTCTCGCAAACAAGGACGTGGACAGTTCTGCGCAAGCTGATCTTCACGCCATGGCAGTAGGGACGGCCATCTCCATCAAGTGCATGATGCAGATCGCCTATTGACGGGCATCTTCACGCGATGTGTTTTTGAATTGGTAGGGTGCAATAAGCGTAGCGCATTGCACCGGATGTTTAGGTATTCATCATACGGCGCAATGCCCGTTGGTTATTGCGCCCTACCGGGCTTGAAACGTGCCCACCCTACTTGGCTTTTGGTGGCAAAGAAGGAACTGCCAATAAATATGCATAAATAATTACTGGAGAAAACACCAAGGAAAATACAATAGACAAGCCTACGCTTCTACATTTTTCTTCCGCAATAAAGCCATTAACGACAGACCAAACTATCCAAAAACCAACCAACGCCGCTGAATCCATAGCATCGCTCCAAATTATAAATCAGTTAAACATCGTTAAAATTGAACCATGCAATAAGTTCAAACAATTTTCAATTGGCGAGAAGCCCGGTGGGCACGGTGTTTGTGCCCACCTACTTGGCTATACACAAGTACACTTGTTTTTGATGCCTCCACAATACCCACAAAATTTTTCATTAGTGTTATAGGCTGTGGACAACCGAGTATGCGGGGCATTACCTTTTGTGAGGTGATAACCGCACATGCGGCAATAGTTATGACCCTGCTCTTTGTAATTTTCGCAATTGCCGCACTTTTTGTTACTCATGTTTTCCTCCTGACGAGAACTGGATTAGAGATTATTTAGTTTAGCTTTATATCAAAATAAGTAGCGATAAGATAAAGGGCGCAAGCTCCAATAATTGAGGTAGCAACGCCTATGGCAATTTTTCCGAGAGGCATCACATGCCAGCTATGTGCTTTGTTGGTTGCATCGAAGGCTGGTTTTGCTACCGCACTATTTGCCATTGATTCAGCACGCCGTCTTTTATGCACCTCCTCAGTGGCGGCTGTAACCATAGAAACATTGGTGTGACCAGATTTAAGAAACACTTCGAGCTTTGCATCGCTAAAACCAGCAAAATGTTTTTTATAATCGTTGTGTTCAGAAATGTCCGGCATACGCTCTCAAACCTCGTTAGATTCTTCAAGCCATAATACACCGTTCAACTTTTTCCCAAGTGTCGATACCCAACGACGCTGCTTCTCTTCGAGTTATATGCCTCGCAGATCGCCTATCGACGGCAATCTCCACGAGGTCGGTATTTTCCAAGAATCAGAATTCCATCGGATCCACATCCAACACCCACCTCAACTTACCCGCAGGCAGCGCATCCAGCATCGGCTTCCACTCCCGCAAAAATTCCCCCAACGCTTTGCGTTTGTCGCTTTGCACCAGCAGTTGCGCGCGGTGGTGGTTGGCGCGGCGGGGCATGGCGGCTGGGACGACGCCATACACTTCGACAGGCATGTGCAACTCCAGTGCTGCGCTGCGCGCTTGCTTGAGGAAATTGAGCGCGTCGTTTTCCTGTTGGCTTTCCGCGCTCAGCAGCGCTTGGTAAACGAAGGGCGGGAAGCCCGCCATCTGGCGTTCGGCGAGCAGGGTTTGCGCCCAGATTTCGTAGTCGTGCGCGCGCAGCGCCTGGAACAGCGGGTGGTTGGGGAAGGCGGTTTGCACGATGACTTCGCCCGCTTTGTCGGCGCGTCCGGCGCGTCCGCCGACCTGGGTGAGTTGCGCGAACAATTTTTCCGAGGCGCGGAAGTCGGCGCTGTACAGCGCGCCGTCGGGGCTGACCACGCCGACCAGCGTGAGGTTGGGAAAGTCGTGGCCTTTGGCCAGCATCTGCGTGCCGATCAGGATGTCGGCTGCGCCGTCGTGGATCAGTTTGCGCATGGCGTTCCACGCGCCTTTGTTGCGCGTGCTGTCGCGGTCCACGCGCAGGATGCGCGCTTGCGGGAAGCGCGCTTGCAACGATGCTTCGAGGCGTTGTGTGCCGAAGCCCACCGGCTTCAGATCGGCATCGCCGCAGGTGGGGCAGGCATGCGGCACGCGCTGTTGCGCGCCGCAATGGTGGCAGCGCAGGCTGCGGTCTTTCTGGTGCAGCACCAGTTTGCCCGCGCAATGTTTGCACTCGGACAGCCAGCCGCACGAGGTACACATCAGCACCGGTGCAAAGCCGCGCCGGTTGATGAAGATCAGGCTTTGTTCGCGGCGTTGCAGGCGCGCTTCGATAGCCGCAAGCAGCGGCTGGCTCATGCCTTCCTCTAACGGCAGCTGGCTGATGTCCAGACAGCGCACGACGGGCAAGGTGGCGGGTTGCACCGCGCGCTGTTTCAGTTGCAGCAATTGGTAGCGGCCGCTCTTGGCGTTGAACCAGCTTTCCAGCGAGGGTGTGGCCGAGCCGAGCACTATCGGCACGCCGCGCTGGTTGGCGCGGAAGATGGCCACGTCGCGCGCCGAGTAGCGCAGGCCGTCTTGTTGCTTGAACGAGCTGTCGTGTTCTTCATCTACCAGAATCAAACTCAATTTCGGCAACGGTGTGAACACCGCGAGGCGCGTGCCGAGCACGATGCGCGCCGCGCCGGATTGCGCCTTGAGCCAGTTGAGTGCGCGCTCACCGTCGGCCAGTCCGCTGTGCAGGCTGACCAGTTCGACATCGGGGAAGCGGCTGCGGAAATAATTTTCCAGTTGCGGCGTAAGGTTGATCTCGGGCACCAGCAGCAGCACCTGTCCGCCGCGCTGCAACATCTCGTGCATCAGATGTACATAGACTTCGGTCTTGCCGCTGCCGGTGATGCCGTGCAGCAGGAAGCAGGCGTAGCCGGTTTGCTGCGTGACGGCATCCACCGCCTGCTGTTGTTCGTCAGTGAGTGCATGCGCATCGTTGAAGAAATGCGTGGTGCGAGTCTGCGCAGCGCACGTCTCGACCCAGCCCGCTTCGAGCAAAACTTTAAGCGCGGCGGGCGCGCTGGGCGACAGGCTGCGCAACTGCGCACCGCTCAGTGTAGCGTCGCGCAAGGCTTGCAAGATGCGCTGCTGCACCACGCGCCGTTTGGGCAGCGTCGCGATGTCCAGCGCCTTGCCCGACTCGCTCAGTGTGTAGTCCAGCGCTTGCTTCAGCGTGATCGGCTCTACCGCGCGCAGACGCGTGGGCAACGCAGACAGCACGGTCATGCCTAACGGGTGATGGTAGTAGTCGCTGCAAAAGCGCAGCAGGGTCAGCAGCTCCTGCGGCAGCGGTGGCACATCGTCCAGCACCTGCGTCACAGGCTTGATGCGATCCGTTGCCAATGCGGACGATTCTGCCCATTCCATTGCTAGCCCGAGCACCTGTTTGCGCCCGAACGGAACTAATACGCGTTGCCCGATTTCGAGACACATTTCTTCACTCACGACATAGTCGAAAAGTGTTGACAGAGGCACGTCCAGCGCGACGCGAATGATGGGCATGTTATGCAAATTTCCTCCGGTTATTTCTCCAGAATTCAGCTAATGCGCTTGAGCCATATAGGTATTTATCCTTATGCACATTTGCTGTGGATAACTGTGTGAGCAACTTCCAAACAAGTGGGCTAACCCCTAATTGTATATACGGTTTTTTTGTTTCGCCTAAATTCTGCTCATACTAATTTATGTATATATAACAATTTGTTATGAATCAAACAAAAAGGCCACGGAGAATTCGTTCCGTGGCCTGCTGCGTAACACAAGGCTGTTTATAAGACTAGTGATTTAGTCAAATGCTAATGATATTTTTTGCTCAGCTCATGCACCGCCTGCACCAGCGCGGCGGCATTGTCCGGGTTGGTGTATTGCGAAATGCCATGACCCAGATTGAACACGTGGCCACTGCCGAAACCATAGCTGGCCAGTATCTTTTCCACTTCGGTGTGGATGACTTCCGGTGTGGCAAACAGGATGGTTGGATCGAGGTTGCCTTGCAGCGCGACCTTATCGCCCACCTTTTGTCGTGCCACACCGATGTCCATAGTCCAATCCAGTCCGACCGCATCGCAGCCGATGGCGGCGATGCTTTCGATCCACAAGCCGCCACCTTTGGTGAACACGATGCTGGGGATCTTCACGCCGTCGTGTTCGCGCTTCAAGCCCTGCACGATGCGCTGCATATAGGGCAGCGAAAATTCATGGTAGGCCGCGTGCGACAACGCGCCGCCCCAGGAATCGAAAATCATCACGGCTTGCGCGCCCGCTTCGATTTGCGCATTGAGGTATTGCGTCACCGCTTCGGCGGTCACTTCCAGAATGTGGTGCATCAGCTTCGGCTCTTTGTACATCAAGGTCTTCACCTTGGCGTAGTCGTCGCTGCTGCCGCCTTCGACCATGTAGCACGACAATGTCCACGGGCTACCGGAGAAACCAATCAGCGGCACACGTCCGTCCAGCGCCTTGCGAATCTGCGACACGGCGTCGGTCACGTATTTCAAATCCTTGCCGATGTCCGGCACACGCAGTGCCTTGATGGCGGCTTCTGTGGTCAGCGGGCGTTCAAACTTCGGGCCTTCGCCTTCGGAGAAATACAAACCCAAGCCCATCGCGTCCGGCACGGTCAAAATATCGGAGAACAGAATGGCGGCATCCAACGGGAATCGATCCAGCGGTTGCAAGGTGACTTCGGTCGCCATGTCCGGGCTTTTGCACAGATTGAGAAAGCTGCCTGCGCGTTTGCGCGTGGCGCAGTATTCCGGCAGAAAACGGCCAGCCTGGCGCATCATCCACACTGGGGTATAGTCAGTCGGCTGGCGCAACAGGGCGCGCAGAAAGGTGTCGTTCTTTACTTTGAAGTTCATGTTGTTCTCTTTTTTCTATTAGTAAATCCACCCTAACTCAACCCCTTCCGGCTTCACCTTTTCAAGCAGGGAATCAAATGCTCATACCCTGAAAAGAATGATTAGGAATGGTTTGAAGTTAACGAGGCAAAACCGAACTACCCATCAAAAACTCATCCACCGCGCGCGCCGCCTGCCGCCCTTCGCGTATCGCCCATACCACCAGCGACTGGCCGCGACGCATATCGCCCGCCGCGAACACCTTCTTCACGCTGGTCTTGTAGCAACCTGCGCCTTCGGTACTTGCCTTCGCATTGCCGCGCGCATCTTTCTCCACAGCGAATGCATCCAGCACTTGCGCCAGCGGGTTGGTGAAGCCCATGGCAAGGAATACGAAGTCGACCTGCAACTCGAATTCGCTGCCTGGCACTTCGTTCATCTTGCCGTCCTTGAATTCGACGCGCACTGCCTTGATAGCTTTCAGCACGCCGTTTTCGCCAACGAATTCCTTGGTGGCAATCGCCCAGTCGCGCGCGCAGCCTTCCTCGTGCGAGCTGGAAGTGCGCAGCTTGAGCGGCCAGTACGGCCAGATCTGCGGCTTGTTTTCCTGTTCCGGCGCACACGGCATCACTTCGATTTGTGTGATGGAGGCAGCACCGTGGCGGTTGGAGGTGCCTACGCAGTCGGAACCGGTATCGCCGCCGCCGATCACCACCACGTGCTTACCTTGCACATTGATCGGATTCTTTGCATCCCCCGCCACTTGCTTATTTTGTGGAATCAGGAATTCAAGTGCGTAATGTACGCCCTGCAATTCACGACCCGGTACCGGCAGATCGCGCGGTTGTTCTGCACCGCCCGCCAGAATCACTGCGTCAAACTCTTTCTGCAATTGTTTCGGGCTGATGGTTTTCTTGGCGTCGTTAATGATGCCTTTGCCCGGCGCATCCTTGCCGATGAAGGTATTGGTCTGGAACTTCACGCCTTCGGCGGCGAGTTGCGCCATGCGCCAATCGATCAGACGTTTGTCCAGCTTGAAGTCGGGAATACCGTAACGCAACAAACCGCCGATGCGGCTATTCTTTTCAAACACGGTGACAGCGTGACCAACGCGCGCCAATTGCTGCGCTGCCGCTAAACCGGCAGGACCGGAGCCAACCACGGCGACTTTCTTGCCGGTCTTTTTCTTCGCTGGTTGTGGCACGACCCAACCGTTCTCGCCGCCCTTGTCGATGATGGCGTGCTCGATGGATTTGATGCCGACCGCGTCGTTGTTAATATTCAGCGTACACGCCGCTTCGCACGGTGCGGGGCAGATGCGTCCAGTCACTTCGGGAAAGTTGTTGGTGGAGTGCAACACTTCCAGCGCTTGCTTCCAGTCACCGCGATACACCAAGTCGTTCCAGTCGGGGATGATGTTGTTAACCGGGCAGCCGTTGTTGCAAAACGGGATGCCGCAATCCATACAGCGCGCTCCCTGTTGCTTGGCTTCGGCATCGGTGAGGTGCTCGATGAACTCGCGGTAGTCTTTTACCCGTTGTTCGACTGGCGCGTAGCTTTCACCAACACGCGCAAATTCCATGAATCCGGTTGGCTTGCCCATTATGCGGTCTCCTTCTGCTGCTGCGCCGCGATCTCAAGCAACGCACGACGATATTCGGTCGGCATGACCTTCACGAACTTGGGTAAGTAGCTAGCCCAGTTATCCAGAATCTGCTTGGCGCGCGCACTGCCGGTGTAGCGCAGATGCTTCTCGATCTTGCCGCGTAGCGCCGCTTCATCGGCCTTGTTCAAATGATTGAAATGTACACGGCCTTTGCTATCCACTTCGCCGTCCTCGTTGGCAGCAGCTTCTTCCGGCACAGCTTCCAACTGCACCATGGACATGTTGCAACGTTGCGGGAAGGTGCCATCTTCATCCAGCACGTAAGCCACGCCGCCGGACATGCCCGCCGCAAAATTGCGTCCGGTCTGGCCCAGCACCACCACCATGCCGCCGGTCATGTACTCGCAGCCGTGATCGCCCACGCCTTCCACCACGGCAATCGCGCCAGAATTGCGCACCGCAAAACGTTCGCCTGCCACGCCACGGAAGAAACACTCGCCTGCTGTGGCACCATACAGGACAGTGTTGCCGACGACGATGTTGTCTTCCGCCACCAGCTTGCTGTCGTCGGAGGGCTTGACGATGATGCGTCCGCCGCACAGTCCTTTTCCGACGTAGTCGTTGCCTTCGCCTTCCAGTTGCAGCGTGACGCCATGCGCCAGAAACGCGCCGAAGCTCTGTCCCGCCGTACCGATCAACTTCACGCGAATAGTGTCGTCTGGAAGACCAGTGTTGCCGTGACGCTTTGCCACTTCATGCGACAGCATAGTGCCTACGCTACGGTTGACGTTGCGGATGGTAGTTTCAATGGTCACTACACGCTTCGCGTCTAAAGCCTCTTTGGCTTGCGCGATGAGGTCGTTGTCCAGCGCTTGCGCCAGACCGTGATCCTGTTCTTCGGAATGACGGCGCGCCACGCTCACCGGCATGTCCGGTTGATGGAATACTTTGGCAAAATCCAGTCCCTTGGCTTTCCAATGCGTGATGCCTTTGCGCTTGTCGAGCAAGTCGCTGCGCCCGATCAAATCCTCGAACTTGCGGATGCCCATCTGCGCCATCAACTCGCGCACTTCTTCGGCGACGAAGAAGAAATAGTTCACCACGTGCTCCGGTTGTCCGGTGAATTTTTTGCGCAGTTCCGGGTCTTGCGTAGCCACACCGACCGGGCAGGTGTTGAGGTGACATTTTCGCATCATGATGCAGCCTTCGACCACCAGCGGTGCAGTGGCGAAGCCGAACTCATCCGCACCGAGCAGTGCGCCGATCAACACATCGCGTCCGGTCTTCAACTGACCGTCCACTTGCAGGCCGATGCGACCGCGCAACTGGTTGAGCACCAGCGTTTGCTGCGCTTCGGCCAGACCCAACTCCCACGGTGTGCCCGCATGTTTCACCGACGACAACGGGGATGCACCGGTACCGCCGTCGTAGCCGGAGATCACGATGTGGTCTGCTTTGGCTTTGGACACGCCTGCGGCCACGGTGCCTACGCCTACTTCCGACACCAGCTTCACGGAAATGGAAGCGGATGGATTGGAATTCTTCAGGTCATGGATGAGCTGCGCCAAATCCTCAATGGAATAAATATCGTGGTGCGGCGGCGGCGAGATCAGGCCGACACCGGGAACCGAGTGACGCAGCTTGCCGATGTATTCCGACACTTTGCCGCCAGGCAGTTGACCGCCTTCGCCGGGCTTCGCACCCTGTGCCATTTTGATCTGGATCTGATCAGCATTGCTCAAATATTCTGCCGTCACACCGAAACGACCGGACGCAACCTGCTTGATGCGCGAACGCAGCGAGTCGCCTGTCTGCATGGTGCGATCCGCTTCGATGCGGTTCTTGCCGATGATCTCGGACAGCTTTTCGCCACCGTGCAGCGTCTTGTTGCGATTGGCATCTTCGCCGCCTTCACCGGTGTTCGACTTGCCGCCGATACGGTTCATGGCGATGGCCAGCGTGGTGTGCGCTTCAGTGGAGATGGAACCTAAAGACATCGCACCGGTGACGAAGCGTTTGACAATGTCTTTCGCCGATTCAACTTCGTCCAGCAGCACTGCTTTGCCCAGTGGCTTGATCTCGAACAGGCCGCGCAACGTCATCTGGCGTTGGGTCTGGTCGTTGATGAGCTTGGCGTATTCCTTGTAAGTCGCACTGTTGTTGTTGCGTGTCGCGTGTTGCAATTTGGCGATGGAATCCGGTGTCCAGGTGTGTTCTTCGCCACGTGTGCGCCAAGCATATTCGCCACCCGCATCCAGCATATTCGCCAGCACCGGATCGCTGCCGAATGCGGCAGTGTGCGTGCGTACCGCTTCTTCTGCCACATCCTTGAGGCCGATACCTTCGATCTGCGAAGCCGTGCCAGGGAAATAATTTTCGATGAAATCGCTATTGAGGCCGATGGCTTCAAATATCTGCGAGCCGCAATATGATTGGTAAGTGGAGATGCCCATCTTGGACATCACCTTGAGCAGGCCTTTGTTGACCGCCTTGGTAAAACGCTTGTGCGCTTCTTTAACGGTCAAATCTGCGGGCAGCTCCAGCGCGGCAAGGCTGTCATACGCCAACCACGGATATACCGCTTCAGCGCCGTAACCGGCAAGCAAGGCGAAGTGATGCACTTCGCGCGCAGAGCCGGTCTCAACCACCAAACCGGTGTTGGTGCGCGAACCTGCCTGCACTAAGTGATGATGCACCGCCGCCGTTGCCAACAGCGCTGGAATCGCCACGTGCTTTTCCGACGTAGCGCGGTCAGACAAGATCAATACGTTGAATCCGCCCGCCACGGCTTTATCCGCCGCCGCGCACAGCGCCTTGATAGCGGCTTCACAACCTGCCGCACCGTTCTTCACCGGATAGGTGAGGTTGAGCACTTTGGATTTGTATTTGCCCTTGGTGAGTTTGTCTATGCTGTGCAGCTTGGCTGCGTCTTCATGCGACAACACCGGTTGATTCACTTCCAAGCGCGGAGCAGGCTTGGTTTCATCGACGCCGAGCAAGTTCGGTTTGGATCCGATGAACGAGGTAAGCGACATCACGATCTCTTCGCGGATCGGATCGATCGGCGGGTTAGTCACTTGCGCGAACAACTGCTTGAAGTAGTTGTACAGCACCTTGCTCCTGCTCGACAACACTGGCAATGCAGTGTCGTTGCCCATAGAGCCGATAGCTTCTTTGCCCGTTGTCGCCATCGGCAGCATGATGAACTTGAGGTCTTCCTGCGTGTAACCGAATGCTTGTTGTACATCCAGCAGGCTGGCTTGCGCTGTGGCCTTGGCGGCAACTTTAGGCAGGTCGTCGAGGATGAAGCGCGATTGTGCTATCCACTTGCCGTATGGCTTGGCAGTGGCGAGTTGATGTTTCAGTTCGGCATCATCCACGATGCGCCCGGCTTGCATGTCGATGAGGAACATTTTGCCCGGTTGCAAACGCCATTTCTTGATGATCTTATTTTGCGGGATCGGCAATACGCCCATCTCGGAGGCCATCAGCACCACGTCGTCGTCGGTGATGAGATAGCGCGCGGGGCGCAGGCCGTTACGGTCCAGCGTCGCGCCGATCATGCGGCCATCAGTGAACGCCACGGCGGCAGGGCCGTCCCACGGCTCCATCAGCGCGGCATGGTATTCGTAGAACGCGCGGCGCTCCTCATCCATCAACGGATTGCCGGCCCATGCTTCGGGGATCAGCAGCATCATCGCGTGCGGCAGCGAATAACCGCCCGCCACCAGCAACTCCAGCGCGTTGTCGAAACAAGCGGAATCGGACTGGCCTTCGACGATCAGCGGCCACAGTTTATCGAGGTCTTTACCGAGGAACTTGGATGACATCGCCGCTTGGCGCGCCGCCATCCAGTTGACGTTACCGCGCAGCGTGTTGATCTCGCCGTTGTGCGCGATCATACGGAACGGATGTGCCAGATCCCAAGTGGGGAAAGTATTGGTGGAGAAGCGTTGATGCACCAGCGCGAAGGCGCTGACCATTTCTTTGTCTTGCAGATCGAGGAAGAATTTGCCGACCTGATTGGCCAGCAACATGCCTTTATAGACCAAGGTGCGCGAAGACATTGAGGGCACATAGAAGCCCTTGCCTTGGCCCTTGGGCAATGCGCGAATGGCATGCTCGGCGGTCTTGCGGATGACAAACAGCTTGCGCTCGAAAGCATCCTGATCTGCAGTTTTCTTGCCGCGTGCGATGAACACTTGACGCACCACCGGCTCGACTGCTTTCACGCTCTCGCCAAGACTGCTGTTGTCCACCGGCACATCGCGCCAGCCCAGCAGCGTTTGCCCTTCGGCCTTGATTTTGTCGGCGATTATTTTTTCGCAAGCGGCTCGCGCCTTCACATCGCGCGGCAGGAACAACATACCGACACCATATTCGCCAACGGCTGGCAAAGTAATTTGTACTTTGACTAGCACCTTGCGCAGGTAAGTATCCGGGATCTGAATCAGCATGCCGGCGCCATCGCCCGCCAATGGATCTGCACCGACCGCACCACGGTGCGTCAGGTTCTCCAGTATCAGTAGTCCTTGGCTAACACGGTCATGGCTTGCATGACCCTTGATATGTGCGACGAATCCAACACCACATGCATCATGTTCATGGCGCGGATCATAAAGACCCTGCTGTTGCGGCAACGAAGAATTGCTCACCTTGTTTCTCACCTCAATCATCCAATAATACGGCGGCTTTCTGCCGCCTTCCAAGAATTTTATGCGAAAGGGCGGCGATGTTACCTTTTCCGACCAATCCGGGCAACATGCGAATAGGGTTGAGCAAGAGAGGGGCTTTCCCAAAGTTGCGTAGATGGCTTACAACTCCAGACCAAACCAAGATGTTCCATCGAACTCCCTAATTAAAAAGGGCATCCAAATTGAATGCCCTTTGGGTAAAAACATTGGTGCGGCTTACTTCTTTTTTGGCGGTGGAGGAGGTGTCATAGACGCATTACGAGCCATGGCATCCGCCTTTTCCTGTAGAGAGGCCTTGGCAACATCAGCCTTCTTCTGCAAGACGGGATCAGTGTTGGCACTATGTGAGCTGTCTGTGCCGCCACCGCAAGCCGACAGAATTAGCGCCGTAACTGTTCCAATAATGATCACGCCGATTTTCATTCTTTTGCTCCTTTTTATAGTTATTTAACTCTATGGATTGTAGGGCGAAGGCGGCAACACGCATGCTTGAACGTCGGTTAGCAACGCCGGCAGAGTCATGGTCAACGAGGAGGTGGATTCTGTCCCCAGCACAGTTATTCTCGCGGTAATTTTCGTATCAATCCAATTGGAGTACTGTTTCAACCAGGTCAGATTGAATGTCGCCAAGCCATTGCTATCCGTGGTCACGGTAGCAGGCACATTACCGGCCGCAGTATTTTGCGGTGTCAAAATACCATCAATAATGTAGCCGTCAGTGTTCAAGGCTCCGCTGGTATTTCCCGCATTAAAACCCAGGAACAAATTATTAGGTCCCGTCGTCTGTGCAGTATGAGTACTTAAATCTTCATTAGTAGGAAGCGTATTTAGAATCAGGTTCTGGTTAAGATCCTCGTTTCCGAATTTCGACCACCCCTCAACCTTGCAGCTTCCTACCGTACCAACGTAGGTACCTGTGTAGAAGGCAACTGGCCATGCACTCAACGACACCACGGCATTGCTCATCGGATTGCCATTGCCGTCGGCAACCAACAAGCTCATGCCAGCTTGATAAGTGCTCAGATTCAACTCGGTAATCTTGGTAGGTTCGCCGATTACAATTGAACCCGCCGTACCGCCGATATTCATTTGGGTATCGGCACAGATTGCGGTGCCGCCATCAGCAGGGCAGGCATCGCCTGAACTCACCACCCTGCCGCGAATAATCACGCCGTTTGAACCGGTTGCCAGCGAACCCGAAGTAAAGGTCGTCCTAGCTTGGCCGAGAGGATCGGCCGAAGCGACACCATCGGAAGATAACACTAGCGCTGGCGAGACTGTTTCTCCACCTCCTGGCGGGTTTACCAAACTAAACACGACTGCGCTATTGCCTACCGGCTGGTTATATGAGTCACGAACCGTGGCCGTGATGGTGGCGGTGTTGGTCGTCGTGCCGGAACTGGGCTGTAGCACATTCACGTTGGCATGCAAGCTGATGGCGGCGGCGGCGGCAGCAGCGGAAGTTATTGCTACCGAGCGCGAGTCAGATACCAATACCTTATTGTTAACATCCAGCCCTTCAACCTGCACATTTGCCGCGCCAGCCACAGTAGCAGAACTTAAGCTTGCGGTCGCAGCTTGACTTGGATACACCCCACTAAATGCCGTAGAAGGCAATGTGCACACGGAAGTATTTACCCCTGTTGCCCCGACACCACCGCAGGTCGACCAGATGCCGATGGAGGTGGAGAGCCGGATCTGGGTGATTGCAGCATTTGATCCAACTTGCACTGTAAATGGCAAGGGAGATACCAAGGGAGGAGCCAAGGGAGGAGTCCCCATCGTCAGTGCAGCAGGATTCGCAGTTGGTGCCGTTATCTTGAATTCACCGCCGCTCGCGCTGACCGTGAAATCCAGCGTCTTGCTTGCCCCCAGTGCAGTTGCGGTCACCGTGGCCGTGCCTGAGCCCCCCCCTGTGACGGTGACTGCCAATTGTCCGTTGACATCAGTACAGTAGAGAGCGGCGTTAGGCGCAGGACAAAGGCTGCCGGTTGGCGTGAGTGTAACGGTTCCAGTACCTGTGACTCCCAGCGTGACCGGTGCGTTGTAAACCCCCACAGCACCGGCATTGCTTGCCTTGATGGTCAGTGTGGTCGAGGTCGATGAAGGACTGGAAACCAACACTGTCGATCCTGACGTCAACGTTACGCTGGAGCCGGAGATTTGAATCGGAATCGTGGTAGAAATAGCGCCTGCTGTGGCAGTCACATTGACTGTCCGATTGGATTGATCTGCACTGCCCGAACTGACTAAAACGCTGGCCTGCCCGCTGACATTGGTAACCGCAGATGGGATACTCAGTGTGCCTCCAGTTAAACCGGAATTGCCGGTTGAAACGAAGTTGATGGTCACTCCCGGCACCACGACGTTGTTCACATTAGTGGCGGTAACGGTAATCGTTGCATTATTGGAGTTATCGGATTTGACACTGGTAAGGGTGGTTGAAATGGCCAATGTTGAAGCCGAGGCTCCTGCGCTCACAATCAAAGTCACTGCTGTCGATGTTGTGTTGTTTGTCGTTTTGGCCGTTACCGTATCAGAACCCGGTATTGCTCCGGCGGTATAAACCACGCTAGCAATACCATCAACACTGGTGGTCGCTGTTGCAGCAGCCAGCGTTCCGCCCGTTGGGTTTGCCGTGAAGTTAAAGGTCACCGTTTCGTTGGCAACCGGGTTCCCTTTGGCATCCGCCACGATGGCAGTTAGCGTAGCCATTTGCCCACTGGTCAGCGTACCCGAGCTAGTCAGAAGTTTAACCGTGCTTGGACTGCCGTACGTGAATGTCACGGTCGCTGTTTTGACGAAGCCTGATGCGTTCGCCGTGATTGTCGCAGTACCCAGGTTGTTTGAACTGGTCAGTGTGGTTTGTGCGATACCAGTGCTGTCGGTTACTGCCGATGCCGCAGTCAAGGCGCCAGCACTGGTCGTGAAATTCACGGTTACGCCTGCCGCCGCTGCTCCGGTGATATCCGTCACAGTGGCTCGAACCACTGTGGTTCCGGTTGTTCCACCACCCGCCGCAATGGTTGATGCGCCGGTAGTAAGCGTCAGGGCATTGACCACTGTGGCTGTCGCACTGGACGTAATACTGACCGAGCCAACTTTGGCGTTGCTGGTGGTGGCAGAGATGGTGTCCATTCCTGCCGACGCACCCGCTGCGTAGGCTACCACTGCCAATCCATTAGCATTGGTTAGCGCAGTCGTGCTGCCTAGGGTGGGGGTGCCACTAGCTTTGGCGGTAAACGCAAAGGTTACGGTTTCTCCAATAACCGGGTTGCCACTTGTATCGAGCACTAGTGCGGTAATCGTGGATGATCCGCCCGTGTTGATGGCGCTCGGTGCCGCAGTGACCGTGACCGTGTTGGCCGCCCCTGCAGTGAAATCTACCTTCACGTTAGATGTAAAACCACCCACCGTTGCGCTAACCGTGGAGGTCAATACGCTGCCACTGGCTGTCAACGTGGTTGTGGCAATGCCATCGGTGCCCGTGACAACGCTCGTTGCAGATAACGAACCTGAAGAGGTTGCAAAGGTTACCGTTTGGCCTGCTAGTGCCGTGCCCGTTGCATCTTTTACGATGGCACTGATCTGGGTCGTGCCCGTTGTCACCGGTATGCCGAGTTTGCTGGTAGTAGCCACGATCGAACCCACCACGTTGGCGCCGCTGGCCACCACGATCGATGCGCGGCTGCCTCCTGCCGCAGTTACTGAGTTGCTGGTAATAGCGTTAACAATATCTGTGCCCGCATTTACTCCGGCGATGTAAGTCACCGTAGCCAAGCCGTTGGCATCGGTGGTAGCACTGGTGGCACTCAGCGCTGGCGTGCCGCTGGCTTTTGTGTCAAAACGGAAAGTGAGTGGCTCGCCTGCAACCGGATTGCCGTTAGTATCAACTACCGCTGCAGTGATCACGGATTGGCCTCCAGGATTGGCCGCGCTGGGAGCCGCATTCAGGCTGATGACCGTAGGTACGCCAGCGGTGTATGCCACGCTAGTGGTATTGGTATAGCCACTGCTAGTCGCGGTTACGGTTGCCGTTAATACACTGGCAGCGGATGTTAGCGTGACAGACGCTATACCGCTGGCATTGGTGGTGGCAGAAGCTGCCGACAACGTGCCCGCCGATACGGAGAAATTAACCAGTGCACCAGAGATGGGTTGGCCAGATGTATCACGAACCGTTACATTGATAAATGTAGTTGCTCCGCCCGCCTTGATCGATGCCGTGGTTGGTGCTACCGATATTGAGCCAACCACCGCGATGTTGCTGGCTACTGTCAGGTTTGCCGTGCCGGAGATGCCGTTCGTTGCTTTGGCCGTCAGCACTTCTGTTCCCACTGTATTGCTGGCGATATAGTTGACTGAAGCACGACCGTTAGTATCTGTTGTGGCACTCAGTGAGCTGAATATACCTGCGGCATTGCTAGTCGAGAAATTGATGATCTGATTTGCAACTGGATTTAGATTCGCATCCACGGCAGCTATGGTCAGGGTCGTTGTGCCTCCCGGCAAGACGCTTGATGGCTGGGCGTTTGTGCCAATCGCTGCAATCGACCCGGCGACAAAGTTTACGGTAACTGTAGGTGCAATAACGCCGTTGGCGCTCGCAGAAATGGTCGCTGAACCTGTGTTAAGGGGTGACGTTAGGTTGACTTGCGCAACACCTGTATTGTCCGTTACTGCCGAGGCTGCCGACAAGATGCCTGCACTGGTCGTGAAATTCACGGTTACGCCTGCCGCCACTGCTCCGGTGGTATCCGTCACTTTGGCACGAACAGCTGTGATGACTCCACCAGCCGGTACCGATGCACCTCCAGTAGTAAGCGTTATGGAACTGACCAGCATGGCTGCCGCACTGGACGTAATGCTGACCGAGCCAACTTTAGCGTTGCTGGTGGTGGCAGAGATGGTATCCGTTCCCGCCGTCGTGCCAGCTGTGTAGGCAACCACTGCCAAGCCACTGTTATTGGTAGTCGCAGTCGTGCTGCCCAGTGAGGGCATGCCACTACCTTTGGCGGTAAAGGCAAAGGTTACGGTTTCGCCAAGAACCGGGTTGCCAGCTGAATCGACTACCAGTGCGGTAAGCGTGGATGATCCGCCGGTGTTGATGGCGCTAGGTAACGCAGTGACCGTGACCGTGTTAGCCGCCCCTGCGGTGAACACTACGCTTACGTTAGACGTATAGCCGCCCACAGTTGCGCTAACCATGGAGGTCAACAAGCTGCCACTGGCTGTCAGTGTGGTCGTGGCAATGCCATCGGTGCCCGTGGTCGCGGTAATTGTGGTTACCGATCCGGTAAATGTTCCGGAGGATGCTGTAAAGGTTACCGTTTGGCTTGGTAGTACCGCGCCCGTTGCATCTTTTACTATGGCGCTGATCAGGGTCGTGCCGGTTGTTACCGGGATGCTGGGCCTGCTGGTGGTCGCCACGATCGAACCCACCACGTTGGCGCCGCTGGCCACCGTAATCGATGCGCGGCTGGCACCTGCCGCCGTTACTGAGTTGCTGGTAATAGCGTTGATAATGTCCGTTCCTGCATTGGCTCCAGCGGTATACCCAACACTCGCCAAGCCATTGGCATCAGTGATGGCGCTGGTGGCACTCAGTGCTGGCGTGCCGCTGCCCCTTTGTACAAAAGAGAAAGTGAGCGGCTCGCCTATAACCGGATTACCGGCAGCATCAACTACCGCCGCAGTGATTGTAGATTGCCCGCCCGGATTCGCCGAGTTGGGTGCCGCATTCAAGCTGATGACAGATGGCGCTCCTGCACTGAAATTCACGGTGGCAGTGCCGGCGAAACCGCTTGCGCTGCCTGTGACTTTAGCGGCTTGCACGTTGGCACTTGATGTCAACACGACAGAGGCAATGCCGCTTGCGTTAGTTGTTGCGCTTGCTGCCGACAAAGTGCCAGAGGTAGTGGAAAATGCAACGGTTGCACCCTGAATAGGTTGCAAGGCGGTATCCAGTACTTTAGCGTTTATCGTAGAAGTGCCGCCGCCAGCCGCAATCACAGACATGGTTGGTGTAACCGATATTGATCCGACCACCGCGATGTTGCTGGCTACCGTTAGAGTCGCCGTGCCGGAGATGCCGTTCGATGCCTTGGCTGTCAGAGTTTCTGTTCCCGCTGTATTGCTAGCGATGTAACTGACCGATGCACGGCCATTCGAATCTGTTGGAACACTCGTTGTGTTGAATGTTCCAGCTGCAGTAGTAGTGAAATTGATGGGCTGACCTGCGGCCACTGAATTGCCGTTCGCATCAACTACGGCTATGCTCAGTGTCGTCGTGCCGCTCGGCAAGACGCTTGATGGTGCGAGGTTTGTGCCAATCGCAGCCACGGCTCCTGGCAGGAAATTAACAGTGACAGGGGTAGATGCTGCTCCACCATAATTTGCAGTCATGGTCGCAGTGCCAGTGATGATTGGCGCTGTTAATGAAACTTGTGCTATACCGGACGAATCGGTAGTGGCAGAAGTCGCCGAAAGCGTTCCGGCTGTGGTTGCAAAATTTACAGATTTGCCGCTCATCGCCACGCCAGCTGTATCTATAACGGTTGCGCGCAAAAAGATTGAACTAGCGCCATCCGCTGTGATGCTGGGTCCACCTGAAGCTAGCGTTACGCTCGCCACAATGCCTGTTCCCGTCGTACCGCCACCTGTCGTACCGCCGGTTGTAGTTGTTCCCGAGCCGCATCCTGAAAGGATTGGCAAAACGATTAGCAATAACAACCAGGACGAAAAAATAGAGCTGTAGTGTTGGAAGAGACGCATTTTTGATTCCCCTTTACGCGGCTGGTTGTTAGTTATATGAATCGTACACTACAACAAAAGTTTACTCAACACAACAAGTTATCGTCGTTAGTTAATATTAACATTCATGAGAAATTAACCTTAGTTCATCACCCAAATAACCATTTCCTATTCCACCGCAAATAACCTTCGATGCTCTCTAATTGCATAGCGGTCAGTCATGCCTGCGATGTAGTCTGCAACTTGGCGAGCCTGTTTGGCTTCATCTTTAGCTACAAATTGCGGCGGCAGAAGGCGCGTGTCGCCCGTGAATGCCTGAAACAAATCGCTGATGATGCGGCGCGCTTTGGTGCTCATGCGCATCACGCGGTAATGCCGGTATAGATGCGTGCGCAAGAAAACTTTGAGTTCACGGTTGAGTTCTTGCATTTCCGTACTGAACGCTACCAGCGGCGGCACGGTTCGCACATCGTCCACATTTTGTGGCGTACATGTGCCTATGTTGTGTTCAGTCTGCGCTATCAGGTCGGTAACCAGAATGTTAATCATGCGGCGCACGATTTCGTGGATCAAGCGTCGTTCTGCCAGATTAGGATATTCCGCACGCACCACATTCAATTGGCTTGCGAACAGGCGTACTGAGGCAAGTTGGTCGATCGTGATTAAACCGGAACGCAGCCCGTCATCCACGTCGTGGTTGTTATAAGCGATCTCGTCCGCTAGGTTGGCGATTTGCGCTTCCAGTGAAGGTCGCTTGTCGTTGATAAAACGCGCCCCAACATCGCCCAATTGTGCTGCGTGTTCCAATGAACAGTGCTTCAAAATGCCTTCGCGCGTTTCAAAGCATAGGTTCAAACCGTCGAACGCAGCGTAGCGCTCTTCCAGCACATCGACTACGCGCAGGGATTGCAGATTGTGCTCGAAACCGCCGTGATCTTTCATACACGCATTCAATGCTTCTTGCCCAGCATGACCAAACGGTGTATGCCCCAGATCGTGCGCAAGCGATATTGCTTCAACTAAGTCTTCATTCAAGCGCAAATGGCGCGCAATGGAGCGTCCTATTTGCGCCACTTCAATGCTGTGCGTAAGACGGGTACGGAATAGGTCGCCTTCGTGGTTGACGAAAACCTGTGTCTTGTATTCGAGGCGACGGAATGCACCGGAATGAATTATGCGATCTCGGTCACGTTGGAATTCGCTGCGCCCCAATGGGGCTGGTTCAGCAAATTGTCTACCATGCGCACTGACGCTGACTGCATAGGGAGCTAGCGTTTTTTCAGGCACTACACGCCTCTATTGTCTGCTCTAGAAGCATTTGGGGAACTTCGCTGGACATTACCGCATGCCCCAACGATTTCAACAGCACGAAACGTATCTTGCCATCATCCACTTTTTTATCCAGCCTCATCAGTTGCAGATATTTGTCGGTACCCATTTTGGGTGAGACGACAGGCAAATCCGCAAGTTCAAATAGTTTTCGTACTCGAAGTACGTCGTCCGCAGTCAGCCATCCAAGTCGTTGTGAAAGATCGGCTGCCATAACGGTTCCCGACGCTACCGCCTCTCCATGCAACCATGCGCCATAGCCCATGCCGTTTTCAATGGCATGCCCGAAGGTGTGCCCCAAGTTCAGCAAGGCGCGTTCGCCGCTTTCGCGTTCGTCTACACCAACCACCTCTGCCTTGTTCTCACAACTTCGCGCGATAGCATATTGCAGTGCCGCTGTATCGCGCGCCAGCAATTTTGCCATGTTGGCTTCCAACCATTCGAGAAAGGGCAAATCGCGAATAAGTCCGTATTTGATTACTTCTGCAAGCCCAGCTCGTAACTCGTTGTCCGGCAATGTACTTAATACGGAAGTATCTGCCAGCACAACCAATGGCTGATAGAACGCGCCTATCATATTCTTACCTAGCGAGTGATTGATGCCTGTCTTGCCGCCAACCGATGAGTCCACTTGTGATAGCAGTGTCGTAGGTATTTGAATAAACGGTACTCCACGCAAATAGGTGGCCGCAGCATAGCCCGTAATATCGCCAATGACGCCGCCTCCCAACGCGATGAGAGGCGTGCTACGTTCGCTATGGGATTTAAGCAAGGAATCATAAATGAGGTTCAACGAATCGGCGCTTTTATACTGTTCGCCGTCTTGCAGCACTATACTTTGTACTTGAATACCGCGCTGAGATAGCCCTGAGCTCAGTCGCTCAAGGTACAGCGGAGCTACCGTTGTATTGCTCACGATCACCGTGCGTTTTTGAGGAATGTGCGGGAGCAAAAGTTCAACCTTGTCCAGCAATCCACTGCCTATATATATCGAATAGCTGCGTTCGGACAGCCCGACTGTCAAAGTCTGCATAGATTCTTGTTCTCCGATTTTGACTGGATTTTGAAATGTGTTCAATTTTTGTTGTAGATTTAACAGCAATATATGCACACTCTGTTTTCCGGTATGCATCACGATGTCGGCGACTTCTGAATAGAGGGGGTTGCGTTGTTCATACAACTCCTGCAATTTCCCGCGCGGATCGTAGGTTTGTAGAAGTGGTCGATTAACATCATGACGAGTGCGCTGCCAAAGATCATGTACGTTACTTTTCAGATATATGACTACCCCGCCTTTCTTGAGCATCTCTCGATTTTTAGAACTTATTACAGCCCCTCCACCGGTTGCCAATACAATATCGTGGCGTTTCATTAAATCTTCCAATACTGCACTTTCTCGTTGGCGAAATCCAAACTCACCTTCAACATCAAATATGTGAGGAATGGTGACGCCTGTTCGACACTGGATTTCTTCGTCACTGTCGATAAAAGTTTTGCCTAGCTGCTTAGCCAGCAGCTTGCCCACCGTAGTCTTGCCAGCACCCATCATCCCTACAAGAATGATGTTGTTTATGGTTCGCTTGTTTGATGATTTTTCAGCCATGATTAGAATTGTAGCGGAAATCTTTAACACTTCCCCAAAACAAAAGCCCGGAGTTCCCGGGCTCTTGTTTGCGCTTTTGCTTTCAGTTCAAAGCTACTTAGTAGCTAGCTTAACTTCCTAAATTTGAGCAAGTTCATTGTCTACAATATTTTAGGTGTAATAAAAATTAGCAACTCTTCTTTGCTATCACTCTTAGCATTGTTCTTGAACAGCCAGCCTAAAACGGGAATATCCCCTAACAACGGAACCTGACCACCACCATCAGATTGTTTTTGTAAAAATATTCCACCAATTACGACCGTGCCACCATTTTCAACTAATACTTCAGTAGTTACCTTTTTTGAGTTGATGCTCGGTACGCTACCGCCACCAAGGTTTGCTCCTGGCTCATCTTGGCTAGCATCCACTTTCATGCTGATATGGTCATCCGGCGTGATTTGCGGAGTCACATTAAGGCTGAGTGTTGCAGATACAAAAGCTGTGCTGGTGGCTCCGCTGCTAGTGGCCTGTTGATAAGGAATTTGCACACCCGACGATATAGAGGCTGCTTGTTTATCCGACGTTACTACGCGCGGACTAGAAATATTTTTGGTTACGCCTTCTGTCTCAGAGGCGGTTAATTCTAACGTTAATACTTTGGTGGCTGCTTGGTTGAACAACGCCAATGCCAAACCTCCAGAGCCAGAAGTGGTAGGTAAATTCACATTGGTGGTACCACTCCCCCCACTGCCCACCGCAAAATTGGCTTGCGTTGCACCTCCGGCAGGAACCGTGCCTTGGCCGTTATAGCCTAATTTACCGCCCAGGTTTCTCGTATACGAATTTGTAGCCTGAACAAAACGCGCCTCGATAAGCACCTGTCGTACGGGCACATCCACAAGTTTGATTAATTTTCTTACCTCTTCGAGGCTCTTTGGAGCGTCCTTTACAAACAGCATATTGGTTCGTACATCGAAGTTTGCACTTCCTCTTTTAGATAGTATTTTTTGTTTATCGTCAGAAATCAATTTGACGATGTCAGCCGCTTTTGCATATGAAAGCGAGAAGTTCTCTGTATTCAGTGGCTCGAGTTCTGCAATATCCTGCCGTGAAGAAAAGTCAATTTTCTCTTTAGCTGCAATTTCTTCTCGAGGTGCGACTTGGATAACATTGCCGTTCTTGCGCATATCCAAACCCCTGCTCTGCAGGATAATGTCAAATGCCTGATCCCAAGGAACATCTTTCAAGCGTAGCGTCAAACTACCTGTCACCGTATCACTAATCACCATGTTCAACCCGGTAAAATCGGCAATCACACTTAATGCTTCGCGGGTTGTTATATTTTGGAAATTCAGGGTCAGTTTCTCTCCAGAGTATCCAGGGACGCCCCCCTTAACCAACTTATTAGGGTCTTCCGTAACTGATTTCACTTCAACGATGAATTTGTTGTCAGTCTGATATGCCGAGTACTCCCACATTCCTTTCGGCTCTATCGAAAGACGAGCATCCCCTCCCTGCACAAATGCATCAATTAATTGCACCGGAGTTGCGAAATCTGAAACGTCCAGCTTTCTTTGCAAATTTCTTGGCAAATTCGTATGTTGGAAATCAACAACAAGTGCTTTGCCCTGTTGTTTAATGTCAATTCCTATGTCTGCATCAGACAAATCGATTTGCACCCGCCCTTCACCATTTTTTCCTCTATGGAAATCTATATCGCGCAGGCTATGCTTTTGCGAACCTGCCAAAGCATCCGCGAAATGCGTCGCAGCAACCGGTTGTGTTCCACCCCCAACTCCCTTGGGTTGTAAAGTAATCAATATATTATCGCCCTCTATATGCGTATCGTAACTAAGCATTTGAGCTAAATTAATCACCAATCGTGTGCGGTTTCCAGCTTGTACGATGTTTGCACTGCGCAAGTCGCCTTCACCAAATTCTTGGAGCGATTTCCCAAGCCCGTTTCCGGTATTAGGAAAGTCAAATGCAATACGCGGCGGGGTATTGATTGTAAATGCCGCAGGTTGAGTATTTGGCGCAGTTTTCAGACCAATTCTGATCACAAATTTTCCTCCCGTTTCACTGGAGGCGCTAATGGATTGAATACTATTGGAATAATCTACGGAATTTGCCCCTTCTTGAGCTTGGACAGTTAGTGAAATCATTAAAAACAGAATTGCAAATAATTGAACGGCCACGCATGCAACCTTGTTGTATTGTTTCATATTATTACTCCTAATCACTCAACCAATTGCAAACTGCTTTCACGTTCCGACCAATCTCCAGCACTGTCTTGCACCATTTCTTTTATCTTAACTTCGGTTTCCTTAACTAGAGTTATCTGCCCGAAATTCGTACCCATATAATTGCCTGCTTTAACTGTATACAACTTGCCCTCGGAAGAACGAATAACCGCATGGCCCACCTTGTGCTGGTACAAGTAACCGACCATCTTTAGGGTTTCCAGCGGATAATCCTCAAGCTCTTCCTTGGGGCGATCCAAGTCGGGCTGGTTTTGTCCAGTCCGGCTCGCGTTCCGTGATTCCTGCTTGCGTGGTTTAAACGGGTCAGGTAATGAGGTGGAATTATCATAAGTAAACGGTTCGTAAGGCTTAATATCCGGCGGAGGCGCGACTTTCCCGCGCATGTCAGCTCCTGCGTTTTGAACAAAGTCACGTAAGTCCTGGAATTCTTCACCACCGCAACCGCCAAGCAGCAAAATGGACAGAAGTACTGAGTATGACCACCTCATTTTTTAGCCCCTGTCTGTTTGGAAGCTTTCTTTTGAGCCGCCAGTTCGTTTTCGTCAAGGTAGCGATATGTCTTTGCTGTTGCATCCATTGAAAGCATCCCTCCAGCGGGATTGATGCTAATGTTATTAAGGGTAACAATGCGCGGTAGCTGCGAAATATCACTCGCAAAGTTCCCTAAATCATCATAATTTCCGCTCACTTTAATTACAATCGGTTGCTCTGTGAACACTCCGGTCGCAATTTCTGCACCTGGGCGGAAGAGATCAAATTGCAATCCTCGCCCGAGGCCAGCTTGATTTATATCCGTTAACAATGCATCCATTTCTGATTTGCTTGGCAATTGCTTAAGCAGTGCACCGAAAGACTCTTGGGTATTAATCAACTGCTTCTTGATAATATCTAGGTTGATGGCTTCTCGTTTTTTTGCCAAAAAAGTATCACGTAGCTTTTCCTCCTCCTGCTTAACATTGGTATATTGTTGCCACTGACTTTGCCAATCGAAAAGCGCTCCCAAAACAACCACGATTAAGAAAATAGATACGAACGCAGCCAACTTGACCAACCACGGCCAACTCCCCGGCTTTTTGGGGTCAATGTTCTTTAATTCTTCGAGAAAATTCATTTTCACACCTTAACTCTTTCCGCTCGTTTTGCCTGGCAATGGTGAGGCGGAACTTGTCGTTTTAGTCAGATTGAAAGTAAGCGAAAACTCGCTTAGTCGCGCCCCGCCTGTACCGACCGCATGGATTTCAATCAATGTTGGTGTATCCAGCCAAGGTGAATCTTCAATCGAACGCATCAAAGTTGAAATACGGGCATTGGATTGTGCATAGCCATTCAGACTAATGACATAGCCTGTTTGTCTGACATTTTTCAAATATATCCCATCCGGCAGGATACGTAGTAATTGGTCCAGCAAATGCACCACATCGGAGCGAGTAGATTGTAGATCTTCAACCACATTCTTTCTTGCTAGCAATGCCTGCGTTTGCTCTCGTAATTTTTTGATCTCTGAAATTTGCTTATCCAAAACAGTAATTTCTTGGTTCAGGTAAGTGTTGCGCCGTTCCTGATAGGATATTCTTGTGCTAATGGCCACATGCACCAAACCAACAACCACTGCCCCAAGCACCAGTGAAATAACACTAAGCACTATAAATTGTAATTGTTGAGTGCGACGTTTTTCCTCGCGGTGGGGCAACAGATTAATGCGTATCATGATGGGTCGAACCTCCGCATAGCCAAACCACATGCGATCATTAAAGCTGGCGCATCAGTTTGCAACTGCCGCGGCTTGATGCGGCTCGACAAGGTCATCAACTCAAAAGGATTCGCTACAAGCGTACTGACTTGAGTGCGAGTCGCCACAGTCTCGTCAAGCCCTGCTAGAGCTGCACATCCACCAGCCAATACTATGTAATTGACTTCGTTGTATTGTGTCGAAGTAAAAAAGAACTGTAGTGCGCGCGAAACTTCCATCGCCACATTTTCTCGGAACGGTGACAGTACATCACTTTCATAATTTTCTGGCAATCCGCCATTTCTTTTAGCTGCTTCAGCTTCTTCAACAGATAACCCAAATGAACTTTGTATTTGCTGGGTAAGTTGGATGCCGCCAATTTGTTGGTCGCGCATATACACTGACTGTCCATTGCGCAATACATTCACATTCATTACGTTTGCACCAATATCCACCACGGCAACGCACTGATCGACTGCACCATTGGGGAACTGGGTTCTAATTTGTTCAAAAGCTGCTTCCGCCGCATATGGTTCTACATCTACCACAACTGCCTTTAGGCCAGCCGACTGTGCTGCAGCCACTCGGTCTTCGACATTGGCTTTGCGCGAGGCAGCCAGCAATATCTCAACCTCATCAGGGTTGTTTGGAGAAATACCTATTACTTGAAAATCCAGGTTTACTTCTTCCAATGCGAACGGAATATATTGATTGGCTTCAGACTCGACTTGGTATTCCAAGTCATCTTCGCGAAGACCTGCGGGCAACATGATTCTTTTACTGATCACCGCTGCCGCAGGCAAAGCTAGACTGACATTTTTTATACGTGTTCCCATCCGCTTCCATGCTCGCCGCAAGGCGTCGGACACGGCATCCAGATTATTTATGTTGCCGTCACTTACAGCATCAGATGGAAGTGCTTCAATGGCATACCGCTCAACGATGTACCCTCCTTTTTTTGGCGCCTCACTCAATTCCAATAACTTGACGGCGGAGGCACTGATGTCCACCCCGATCATAGGGGGTGTCGACGTCTGTAAAAAGTCTAACGGGATGTCGAAATTTCCTTTAATCATAGGATGGTTAGAGCTTTTTCATACAAAGTGGTTTAAATCCTAGCAATAACTCCCAAGTGTGTAAAGTTTTTTCTATAAACGCACTTCCCTAACCTTGCGAGATATAATTCGCGACGCACATTTTTTAAAGATTATCAGTTATGACTTCTCGCTGGTGGTTCTATCCCGCAATGGGTATTTTGACTCTGCCTTTATTTCCCATATTGCTGCTGGTATTTGCAGCTATTCTAACTTATCCAACGCTGCCATCACTTGAAGCTTTGACCGATTATCGTCCGAAAATGCCATTGCGAATTTTCAGCGCTGAAGGAGTATTGATTGGTGAGTTCGGTGAAGAGCGACGCGAGTTGGTCAAAATAGATGATGTTCCAATACTGATGAAAAAAGCTATTTTGGCGGCGGAAGATGACCGTTTCTATGAACATGGCGGGGTGGACTACATCGGCGTATTACGTGCAGCTTATTTTAATTTTACCTCAGGCGGAGTCAAACAAGGTGCCAGCACGATCACCATGCAGGTAGCGCGTAATTTTTTCTTGTCTAATGAAAAAACATTAACTCGCAAGTTCAATGAAATGTTGCTTTCCTTCAAAATTGAGCACAACCTTACCAAAGACGAGATTCTTCAGCTTTACATCAACCACATTTATTTAGGTCAACGTGCATACGGCTTCGGTGCCGCTGCACAAGCTTACTATTCCAAGCCACTTAAACAACTCAGCCTGGCCGAAATGGCCATGCTCGCTGGTTTACCAAAAGCACCCGGCGCTTACAATCCTGTAGTCAATCCCAAGCGCGCCAAGTTGCGCCAAGAATATGTGCTGCGGCGCATGCATGATTTGGGCTACATCAGCAAGGAAGAATTTGAATCCGCCCAGAATGACACCATCCAAACCAAGCAAGCTGCATATCACCAGGAATTTTCGGTCAATGCAAACTATATCGCCGAATTAGTTCGGCAGGAAATGTATGACCAGTATCAGGAAGATGCCTACACACAAGGTTACAGTGTGTACACTACCATTCGCGCTAAAGACCAGGCAGTTGCTTATTCTGCATTGCGCAAAGGTGTGATGGACTATGATCAGCGCCACGGCTACCGCGGTCCTGAGGGTTATGTGGATTTACAGAAAAACAATACTGATGAGCTGTTGGAAGACGCGCTACAAGATGTTCCAAACAGCGATGATTTGATTCCCGCTGTTGTACAGTCGGTCAATACCAAAGGTATTAGTGCGTACATCAAAGGCGGACAAATCATTGAGATTCGCGGAGATGGTTTGCATTTCGCGCAACAGACGCTTGGGGATAAACTCGCGCTAAACCACCGCATTCGCAAAGGCTCGTTGATTCGCGTTCACAAGAACGAAAAGGACTATTGGGAAATCACACAACTGCCTCAAGCTGAAGCGGCGTTTGTATCGGCCAATCCGCGCAATGGTGCTATTTATGCTCTAGTTGGCGGTTTTGATTTCAATAGAAGCCAGTTTAATCATGTAACTCAAGCTTGGAGACAGCCTGGTTCCAGTTTCAAACCGTTTATTTATTCCGCCGCACTAGAAAAGGGTTTTACCCCCGCTTCCGTCATCAATGATGCGCCACTTGTTGTTGATCCCATCGACACAGGCGGTGAGCCGTGGGAACCAAAGAATTTTGAAGGAGAATTCGAGGGGCCCATGCGTATGCGCCAAGGTCTTATCAAATCTAAGAACCTAGTTTCCATACGCATTTTGCAATCCATCGGTACTGACTACGCGCAAGACTACGTCACTAAATTTGGCTTTGACAAAGACAAGGTTGGACACTATTTGACCATGGCCTTGGGTGCAGTCAATGTCACTCCTTGGCAAATGTTAGGCGGCTATTCAGTTTTCGCTAATGGCGGTTACCGCGTTACACCCTATTTGATACAACGCGTTGAAGATGGGCAAGGAAATATCATCAGTCAAGCCACTCCGGTTGAAGCGGGCAAGGGTGCTGAACAAGTGCTTGATGTGCGCAACGCCTTTACAATGGTCAACATGATGCAAGACGTGGTCAAACACGGCACTGCCATTCGTGCTATGTCATTAGGCAGGCAAGATCTTGCGGGTAAAACAGGCACCACTAGCGATTCGATGGACGCTTGGTTCTGCGGTTTTCATCCCACGCTCGTCGCCGTTACCTGGATTGGTTTCGACACTCCGCAAAGCTTGGGAGAGAAAGAAACAGGGGGAGGGGCGGCACTTCCAATCTGGATGAGTTACATGGGCGCACTTCTCAAAGATGTGCCTGAGGTTGAGTACTCCATCCCACAACATATCATCACTGCACGCATCAACGACAATGGACTGCGCGACCCCAACGGAAATCGAACGGAGTATTTCTATGAAGAAAATTTGCCGCCCGAACAAAAGAGCGCGCCTGTTGATGTTGCCAAGCCGCTGAGCAGCGAAAGCGACCAACTCTTCTAATGCGCAAAGTTCCTTTGCAACGCCGTGACCTCATGCGCGAGCAACTCGCACATCAAGCAGCAAAACTCATGGCAGAGGCAGGTATCTCCGACTATGCCTTTGCCAAGCGTAAAGCAGCTCGACAGCTCGGTGCCTCTGATACTCAACACCTGCCCAGCAATCAGGAAATAGATGAGGCACTGCACAACTACCGCGCGCTGTTCCAGCCAGATAGCCATCCTGCAATCCTGCATCAACTACGCGAAGAAGCGCTCGCCACCATGCGCCTGCTGCTGCAGTTCCAGCCCTATCTCACCGGATCGGTGCTCAGCGGCACTGCCGGCGAAGCATCCGACATAAACATCATGCTTTTCAGTGATGATGCCAAAGCCGTTTTGCTATTCCTGCTTAAACACAACATTCAATTTGAAGATGGTGAATGGAAAGTGCGTATAAGCGGGCACGAAGAAAGTGTGCCGAGTTATTCCCTACTTGGAGAATCAGGGACGCAGACACACATCATTGTTTTGCCCGAAAACGCTCGCCACAGCGGCAGCCGACACCCGGAGACACACGCGGATATTTCAGCTGTAGAAATGTTACTTGCAAGTTAAAGCCACAGAAATAAATCGCGGCCCAACGCGGTGGTACACCACTTATTTGCTTCGCTTCAACCACCGCGCCGCATCCAGTGCAAAGTAGGTCAATATCCCGTCAGCTCCCGCACGCTTGAACGCCAGTAGCGCTTCCAGCACACACGCTTCTTCGTTCAGCCAACCATTTTGCGCGGCTGCTTTGAGCATGGCGTATTCGCCGCTAACCTGATAGACAAAGGTCGGCGCTTTGAACTCGTCCTTCACGCGGCGCACGATGTCGAGGTAGGGCATACCGGGTTTGACCATCACCATGTCAGCACCTTCCTGCAGATCCAGTCCGACTTCCCACAGAGCTTCGTCTGAATTGGCTGGATCCATCTGGTAGGTGTATTTATTGCCCTTGCCAAGATTACCGCTGGAGCCGACTGCATCGCGGAACGGGCCATAGAAGCTGGAAGCGTACTTGGCAGAGTAAGCCATGATGCGCGTGTGTATGCGCTTATGGGCATCCAGCGCCGCGCGAATAGCACCGACACGTCCATCCATCATATCGGAAGGCGCGACGATGTCAGCACCCGCCGCCGCATGGCATTGCGCTTGTTTTGTGAGTACAGCAATAGTCTCGTCGTTGAGAACATAGCCACTTTCGTCAATCAGGCCATCCTGCCCGTGGCTGGTGTAGGGATCAAGCGCGACATCGGTCATGATACCAAGCTCGGGGAAGTTCTTCTTCAACACGGCAACTACTCTCGGCACGAGACCGTTTGGATTAAACGCTTCGCTGGCATCCAGACTTTTCAGCGGGGTATCAATCACTGGGAATATTGCCATGACCGGAATACCCAGCTTTACGCATTGCTCGGCATCCGCCAGAAGCAAGTCCAAAGTTTTACGCTGCACACCGGGCATGGACTTCACATCCTCGACTTTATTGCTGCCTTCCAATACAAAAACAGGGTAGATAAAATCAGCTGAAGTAAGTATGTGCTCTCGCATCAAGTCCCGTGAGAACTGGTCGCGGCGCATCCGGCGCATTCTGGATTGAGGGTATTGTCCGAGTGTTTGCATGACTTTTCCTAAAATTTTAAAAATTCTGGAACTATTTTCGCATAGTCCCGTCTGAACATACGAGTAGCGAAAGCTTCTTCCCGTTTCTCCTCCCTGAGCGGGTGTCTTTACAGCGTAAAGGCCTTCTTGCCCCTGACCTCCCCCTTTGGTTTAGGGGCGTTTTTTTGCCTGTCAGTTCTTTAGCCAACCCGCAATAACCGCTTCTGCTTCGTCTGCTCCCAGCTTCTTCAAACTGGAAAATAGTTGCGCCGTACATTGCGGAAAATGCTCTTGCAAGAACTCCTTCACTTCGCGCAAGGTCTTTGTGGACTCCTGACGACTTAGCTTGTCCGATTTAGTGAGCAGGATATGGATGGGTTTGCCGGTGGGTGCGAACCAACCCAACATACCTTGGTCGCGTTCGGTAAGCGGATGACGCGCATCCATGATGACCACCAGACCGCACAACTCCTCGCGCGTTTGCAGGTACTCGCTCAACAAATGTTCCCAGTGCGCCTGCACGTCCGGCGGCACTTTGGCATAACCATAGCCCGGCAAATCCACCAGATAGCTATTCTCGCCCAGCGAAAAATAATTCAGATGCTGCGTACGCCCCGGTGTTTTGCTGGTGAAGGCCAACCGCGTATGGTTAGCCAACGTATTGATGGCGCTCGACTTCCCCGCGTTGGAACGCCCGACGAACGCCACTTCCTTGCCTCCATGCAGCGGCAGGTCTTTCATGTGATTGACCGTGGTGTAGAACGCCGCTTGCGAAAACAGTCCCATTATTTCCAGGCCGCGAAAATCTTGTCCGCCGCCGCGACCGTCGCCGCGATGTCGGCCTCGGTATGCGCAGCAGAAACGAAGCCTGCCTCGAATGCCGATGGCGCGAGATACACACCCGCATCCAGCATGGCATGGAAGAAACGGTTAAACGCTTCCTTGTCGCATGCCATCACCTCGGCGTAACTGGTCGGCACGGACTTGCTGAAATACAAGCCGAACATGCCGCCGACGGACTGTGCGCAGAACGCAATGCCGTGTTTCTTGGCTGCAGCGCTCAATCCATCTGTGAGCTGCTTCGCCAGTTGCGACAGGCGTTCGTAGAAGCCGGGGACTTGCACCAGCTTCAGTGTAGTCAAACCTGCTGCCACGGCCACTGGGTTGCCGGACAGAGTGCCCGCCTGATACACCGCGCCTAATGGCGCCAGGCATTGCATGATGTCGCGCCGTCCGCCGAATGCCGCTGCGGGCAAGCCACCACCCATCACTTTACCCAGCGTAACGAGATCAGGTTTGATGCCGTAATATCCCTGTGCACCTTGCAGGCTGACGCGGAAGCCGGTCATCACTTCGTCGAGAATCAACACCGCGCCGTGCTTGGTGCACAGATTGCGCAGTGCATCGAGGAACTCGCGCTTGGGCGTAATCAGATTCATGTTGCCTGCCACCGGCTCGACGATCACCGCCGCGATTTCCTTGCCCATTTCGGCAAAGGCTTTCTCCAATCCGGCCGCATCGTTGTAGTCCAACACCGTGGTCAGCGCGGCGATCTCAGCGGGCACACCGGAAGAACTGGGCTGGCCGAAAGTCAGCGCGCCGGAACCGGCTTTGACCAACAAACCATCCGAGTGGCCGTGATAGCAACCTTCAAATTTGATGATGCGTGAACGTCCAGTGAAACCGCGTGCCAAGCGGATCGCGGTCATGGTCGCTTCGGTGCCGGAGCTGACCAAACGCACCATCTCCAGGCTCGGCAAAATCTTGCACAACATTTCAGCCATCTCCAGTTCGCTGGCTGTCGGCGCGCCGAAACCCAAGCCTTGTGCGGCGGCGTCTTGTACCGCCTTCACCACTTGCGGATGGCAATGACCGACGATCATCGGCCCCCACGAGCCAACGTAATCGGTATATTTTTTTCCATCTGCATCCCACACGTAGGCGCCCTGCCCACGCTGGAAAAACAGCGGTGTACCGCCGACCGAGCGGAATGCACGTACCGGCGAATTCACACCGCCGGGAATAATTTGCTGAGATTGTTCGAAAAGGGATTGATTCTGAGAAGTCATGACTTATGTCCTGCTGAATAAAGTTGAAAATTCTTGTGCGCTGGCTTTTATGTCCGATGCATTCCACAGCGCCGAAATGACGGCTAGTGCATCTGCACCCGCTTCTATCAAATCCGCACCGTTCAGTTGTGTGATACCGCCGATCGCCACGATTGGCACATGCAATTCACGCCTAGCTGTCTGCAGTAAAGCCACATCTGCTTGCACTGCATCCGGTTTGACGCTGGAAGAAAAGAACGCGCCAAATGCCACGTAATTAGCACCTTGCCGCACTGCTTCCATCGCCAGCGGCGCGCGATTATAGCAAGACACGCCGATGATCTTTTGCTCGCCTAACAGCGCACGCGCTGCGGCCACACTGCCATCTTCACCGCCCAGATGTACGCCGTCTGCACCCACATTCGCAGCCAATAGCGCGTCATCATTGACGATTAAGGTGGCATTGAACTCGCGCGTCAGTTCACGCAAAGCCTGCGCCTGTTGCAACTTCAGTGGCGCAACGGCAGCTTTGTTACGGTATTGCAGCACGTGCGCGCCGCCTTGCAAGGCGCGCCGGACTTTGCGCAGCAACTCAGCCGTGTTCAATTCATCCGGCGTGATGGCATACAACCCCTTAATGCCGCGTTTCACTTCCATCTTCTGCTTCATCATCACGCGCCCAGAACATTCTGTCCGGGATGTGTTGTCCCATGCCTGGACGGAAACCGTATTTCAGCGCTTCCCAAGTGTATTCCTGCGCTTCATGCACGGCCTCTTCCATCGTCAGCCCGTTCGCCAGCAACGCGGCAATAGCCGCAGCCAGTGTGCAACCCGACCCGTGGTAAATGCCGGGCAGACGCGGCCAAGTATCGCTGCGCACCAAGCCGCGCTCTCCATACAGGTTATTTATGACCTTGGGCGTATTCTCGTGCGTGCCGGTAATCAGCACATATTCGCTACCCAGTTTCAGGATGCGCTTGGCGCATTCGGACAGGCTGGGATCATCCGCGTCGTTTTCCTCATCCACGATCAGACGGCGCGCCTCCATGCTGTTCGGCGTGAGGATGGTAGTCTGCGGCAACAACAATTCGCGCATCGCATCCAGCATATCCTCGTTCGCCAGCTCGTCGCCGCGACCGGAAGCCAGCACCGGATCGAACACCAGCGGAATATCTGGGTAATCGGAAATCACTTCGGCAATGGCAGCAATGTTTTCCACGCTGCCCAGCAAACCGATCTTGAACGCGGCGACCGGCATATCTTCCAGCACCGCACGCGCCTGATCCGCCACCCAATCGGCATCCACCGCCTGCACATCATCCACACCGCTGGTGTCCTGCACCGTAATGGCGGTAACCACGCACAGCGGATGACAACCCATGCTGGCAATGGTCAGAATGTCGGCCTGCATACCCGCGCCGCTACTGGGATCGGTGGCGGCAAAGGTTAAAACGAAAGGTGGAATATCAGACATGATGGAACCCCGACTGGCGTTAATCTAATGAGGCGTGATTCTAACTTAAACCCGTGCCGGAAGTGTTGCGCACAAGAGTGCGGTGCGCAAGCGAACCCGATTACGCTAAAGGAGAATATGAACGGGAATTTGTTACGCGTTCAAAACACAACCTAATGGAGATGCCCGTCAATAGGCAATCTCCATCAAGCGCATGTTGCAGATCGCCTATTGACGGGCGTTTGCGAGAGGTTCGATTTTGAAATCCGCTGCGCAGGCGCAAAGCCGTCACGCAGCAGCAAAGTATATAGGCCGCTTGGCATATTGACGGCAGCAGGGATGGCGGATAGGGTGCGCAGCAGCAAATTGCGAAAGGGACGGCATGAGAACAGGACTTGGCAACTTGGCGATTTTGCTAGGCGCAATAGGGATTCCGTTTGGCGCTGCGGCTGCGCCGGAAAACAATCCGAGCCTGACCCCTTTTTTTTGAACCTTTTGCCAGTAACTGCAAAAAAATAACGTGGGTAGAGCATGAAAAAAATTTATATTTATTCAATAGGGGGCATATTACTTGGACTTGTTTATGCGCCTGTTAAATCTGCCTTAGACGGAGGGTGGTGGTTTGTGGGTGTGGCGATAATTTATATTCTAATTTTTCGATTTGTCTCTGAACGATTTGGTAAACCATAGCCCGGTAGGGCAATAACCTACGGGCATCGCGCCGCATGTGTGATGCCTAAACATTTGGTGCAATGCGCTACGCTTATTGCACGAATTCAAAATCTCATCGCTTGAACATGCCCGTCAATAGGCGATCTGCACGCAGTGCCTGATGCAGATGGCCGTGTTTACTGGCCTGCGGGCAAGGCGGGTTTGTCCTGAAGGTAGTTGGCGATGCACGCGAATTCGGCCACGCCCAGATTCTCGGCGCGCAATTGGGCATTGATGCCAAGCTGCTCGAATTCGCTTTCATTCAGATAGGGTTTGAGCGTGTTGCGCAAGGTCTTGCGCCGCTGACCGAATGCCGCTGACACGATTTTGGCAAACAGCGTTTCGTTCTTCACCACGATCTTCTCGGCAGGCAGCGGGATCATGCGCACGATGGCGGAATCAACTTTGGGTGCGGGGCGGAATGATTGCGGCGGCACATCGAGCAACTTTTCCATGTAGAAACGGTATTGCAGCATCACCGACAAACGACCGTATTCCGGGGTGGAGGGCGCGGCCACCATACGTTCCACCACTTCGTTTTGCAGCATGAAATGCATGTCGGTGATGTGCGTCGCGTAAGCGGCGAAATGAAACAGCAGCGGCGAGGAAATGTTGTAGGGCAGGTTGCCGACGATGCGCAGCGGTGTGGGAAGTTCGGCCAGATCGAACTTCAGTGCGTCACCTTCATGAATGACGATCTTGTCCTGCGGATAGTCGGTCTTCAGCCGCGCGATGATGTCGCGGTCGATCTCCACCACATGCAGCTTGTTTAACAGCTTCAACAGCGGGCGTGTCAGCGCGCCCAGGCCGGGGCCGATCTCCACCATGGTGTCGTTGGCCTCGGGGCGAATGGCACGCACGATGTCGGCGATGATCTGTTCATCGACCAGAAAATTCTGGCCGAACATTTTTTTGGCTTTATGCCCGCTCATGCGGAAGCCCGGTCAAACAGTTTTTCGTGTTGCGCCATTGCCATCGCCGCCTTGATCGCTTCCAGCAAGCTGCCGACATTGGCCTTGCCTGTACCCGCTAGTTCCAGCGCGGTGCCGTGATCGACCGAGGTGCGGATGATGGGCATGCCCAGCGTGATGTTTACGCCTTCGCCGAAGCTGGCGTGTTTCAGCACGGGCAAGCCTTGGTCATGGTACATGGTGAGCACCGCATCGCATTCGCGCAGCCTATGCGCGGCGAATAAAGTATCAGCCGGAATCGGCGCGCTCACCTGCATGCCTTCGGCGCGCAGCTTGTCCAGCACCGGGATCATCACGTCGATCTCTTCGCGTCCCAGATGGCCGCCTTCGCCTGCGTGCGGGTTGAGCCCGGCAACCAGAATGCGCGGCTGCGCGATGCCGAAGCGGCGTTGCAAATCTCGCTGCATGATGCGCAGCACGCTTTCCAGCAACGGCGCGGTAATGGCATCCGCCACTTCGCGCAACGCCAGATGCGTGGTCGCCAGTGCCACGCGCATGCCTCCGCCAACCAGCATCATCACCACCTGCGGCGTGTGCGTCTGCTCGGCCAGAAATTCGGTGTGTCCGGTGAAGGGAATGCCCGCATCGTTGATGATGCCCTTATGCACGGGCGCGGTGACCATGCCGGCGAACTCGCCCGACTGGCAACCTTGCGCGGCGCGGGTAAGCAGTTGCAACACATATTGACTGTTCGTGGGATTCAGCTGACCGGCCTGGACGGCAGCTAGTACTGGAATATGCATCACTTGCAGATGCCCTATTGACGGGGCTTTACAGCCGATGGTGTAGTCGTGCAATTGCACATGCAGGCCGAGTTGCGCGGCACGTTGCTGCAACAGCAACTTGTCGGCCAGCACCACCAGCGGTTGCTCAAACTCGTATTGCGCAAGTTGCAGGCAGAGGTCTGGGCCAATCCCTGACGGCTCGCCGGAGGTGATGACCAGCGGACGTGACATCACTTGTCTGTATTGCGATATTCGATGAAAGCGCGGTCGCGCAGTTGGCGCAGCCAGTCTTCAAAGGCTTCGTCGGACTTGAAGCTGCGGATGGAGTTGCGCGCGCGCTGGCGTTTCTGCTCCACCGTCACATCGGTATTGCGCCGCTCCAGCACTTGTATCAGATGCCAGCCAAAGCTGGACTGCACCAATCCGCTCACTTGCCCGACTTTCAGCGCATCCATCGCGCCCTCGAATTCCGGCACGGTTTCTCCCGGCGACAGCCAGCCCAGATCGCCGCCTTGGGAGGCACTGCCATCCTCGGAATACAGCCGCGCCTGTTCGGCGAAATCCGCCCCTTTATCGATGCGCTGCTTGATCTCCTGCAAGCGCTTCTTGGCCTCGCTTTCGGAAACCAGTTCGCTGGTCTTGATCAGAATGTGGCGCGCATGCGTCTGCACGATCACCACCGGCGTATCCTTGCTGCGCCGGTCAATCAGTTTGAGGATGTGAAAGCCGCTGGGGCTGCGCAGGATATCGCTCACCTCGCCCGGCTTCATCTTTTGCAGGGGCTCGGCGAACAAAGGCGGCAACCGATCCGCCGGGCGCCACCCCAAATCGCCACCATTGAGCGCGTCTTGCGCATCGGAAAATCCTGCCGCAACCTGCGCGAACGGCGCGCCCGCGCGTAATTTTTCCAGCGCCTGCTCGGCGCGTTTGCGATAAGTCTGAATTTTGTCCGAACTGGCCTGTTCCGGCACCACCACCAGAATATGTGCGAGCTGCAATTCCTCGCCATGACCTTCCTGGAGTTCCTGATTGCTCAGGTAATTATCGACATCGTTTTCACTGATGACCAGCTTGCTATCGACTTCGCGTTCACGCAGACGCACGGAGATAATCTCGTTGCGGATCTCCTCGCGAAATTTTTTGTAATCGATACCATCTTTTTCCAGCTTTGCGCGGAATGCGACAACCGAGTCAAATTTATTTTGCTGCGCAATTCGACCCAACGCCTTTTCCAATTGTGCATCGTCCACCCTCAGACCGCTTTCTTTGGCGAATTGAGTTTGCAGTATCTCGGTAATCATTCGCTCCAGCACCTGCTTTTCCAAAACTTTCTTGTCTGGCAACAAAGTGCCTTGCTTTTGCAGCTGCTTTTCGACAGTGGCCATGCGCTGTTGGAGTTCTAGTTGGGTGATGACATCGTCATTTACCACGACGAGGATGCGATCAAGCGTAACGGGCTCTGCCGCCACAGCAGAAAAAGGCAAACAGCACAGCAGCAAAGCGCAAAACCATTTAATTAGCATATCTTTTCCAGATTATTTCAAGCCTTGAACAGGTTGTTCAACTGGCAGGTCGTTCAATTTAGTGTAGCCGGAGACGCTGTTGCGTAAGGCGGTCAGCGGATCGATGCCAATGCTGACCAGATTGTTCAGTTCCAGCTGGACGAATATTCCGGTGGTTCTATCCTGCGTCGCAGTGGTAAAACTTTGTGCCACCATACGTAACGTCCAGCAGCCACCATTATACTCAAGCCCGCCCAACGCTTCCAAAATGCGGTTGTCTTGCAACGAGTAATTGAAGCGCCCCACGCCATGCCAGCGCCCGGAGATCGGCCATTGCGAGGAAATATCCATTTGCCGTAACGTGTTGCGCGTGTAGCGATAGCCCAGATTGAGCAACTTGCCTGCTTCAGGGTTATAGCGTGCCGCCACGCTATAAGCTTCGGTTTGTACCTGGTTCGGATTGTATTGCACGAGACTATCCAGACTCCAGGCGCGCGTCATCTTGCCGCCTATCATCAACAAAATATCGGAGCGGCTGTTGCTGTCGGCTGTCGCCCCAGGCAAAGTCACCTGGGGCGCTTGGAAACTGAACTGTTGCGCCAGCCCCACACGCAATCTTTCGGTTCCGTCCGCATCATCTATCGCGCGCGAAGTCAGCGCCAGCGTCAGCATGTCGGCATCGCCCACTCGGTCACTGCCCAGAAATCGATTCTCGGTAAACATTTGACTGAAACTGAAAGGCGCCTGAGCCGTATCGAAAATTGGGATGTTATTTTGATCACGGTATGGAATGCGCACGTAATAAGCGCGCGGCTCCAGCGTCTGCATATAGCTGTTACCGAGGATCAAGTTGTTACGCTCGAACACCATTCCGCCATCCAGACTAAAAATCGGTAAGGTACGCGTACTATTCGGCAAATCAGCGGAGTTATTGCTGTCCAGCGCATAGCTGGTGTAGTGGGTACCCAGCTTGGGAGTTAAAAAATATCCGGGCTCATTCAATAACGGATAGCTGAACGAAGGATAAATCACCAGACGTTGTCCGTTAACCTGTGAGGGATGGCGGAAATCCACATACTCGCTGCTCAACGCCAGCGTGCCGTCAGCCAGCGGATGATGCGCGTTCAGACTGAGCTGTGGCTGGCTGCGGTACGGCTCCACAACCGGCGCCAGCGGGTCCTGCAAAGTCTGGTAGCGCTGTACCCGTGCTGAAGCATTCACCGATTCGCTGGTATAGGTAGCAACACCTTCGCGTAATAAATTCGTCTGCGAAGTCACACTTACCGAGTCAGACAAATCGCGAAAATAGGCATCGTCTGAAACGCGTGTCATGTTCAGTGATGCGCCGAATCCATTGCCCAAATTCTGGCTATGTTTTAAAGAAAAGAGCGAGCGATCCGTCCCGCTTACCCGGTCGCCGGACAGCATATCCAGATGCAGTTCGCCGCCATATTGCGGCTCCAGATAACGGAACTCATTATTTAGCTGCGTGCCGCGCTTGCTGATGAAACGCGGGGAGAAAGTCGCATCCATGTTGGGCGAAATGCTCCAATAATAGGGTATGGTAATCTCGGCACCGCCCGAGTTGGTGCTGCCGGGAGTCGGCCCCAGAAAGCCGGAACGGTTGCCACTGCCTAAGGGGAAGTCCATCCACGGCGTGTACAGCAGGGGTACACCCTTGAACTCGACCAGCGTGTTGTACGCCACACCGACCTGCGTATTCCGGTCGATTTCCAGTCGGCTCATCTTCATCAGCCAATCATCATTGCCAATCGGACAGGTGGTATAGGTTGCATGCTCGAAGGTGTAGTTCTTTTTGCCCTCGATATTTACCGTAGTCGCACTGCCGCGCGAGTGGTTTTCACTAAACTGGTACTCCGGCTGCGTCATCACGCCCAGATTGGTGTCCAGATTGAGCTTTAATGTGGGGCCGCGCACAAACGAGCCACTTTGATCAATTGTTACATTACCTTCGGCCACCACGTTTTTGCTGTCCTGGTCGTAGCGCAAATAATCGGCACTGATAACTTGGTTGTCCTGACGCAACTCGACATTGCCATTTGCTTCAAGCTGCCCGCCTTGCTTGGCTTCCACTCGTTGCGCACTGATAAAAGCCACCGGGCGCTCCTCCGTGGCAGAAAGTCTTTTAAAGGTGCGATCCAGTTTAAGCGGCAGCGGCTCATCCTCGGCATGGCCCAATGAGGGCAGCACGACAAGAAGGCAGAGAGTGACAAAACGCGGATGAAAAAGCATGAGAGGTTCAGTTAAATTAAGATGCTAAAATCTCACAAAAACACCATTAAGGCAAACCGATGCAACGCCAGAACCAGCTTTCCGCTTGGCTTTTCAGCCTGTACCCCAACCAAACCTTCACCCTCGCACCTGCTTCCGCCGATGCCAGCTTCCGCCGCTACTTCCGCGTCACCTTCGCTGATAGCACAACGCGCGTGGTGATGGACGCACCCACGCAACATGAAGATTGCAAACCGTTTCTTCATGTCGGCCAACTGTTTGAAGCGGCAGGAACGCACGTGCCGCACGTGTATGCGCAAGACCTGACACAAGGTTTTTTACTGCTGTCTGATCTGGGTAACACCACCTATTTGCAAGCCTTGAAAGCAGACAACGCTCCACAACTTTATAGTGCGGCAACTGACGCGCTCATCAAGATTCAACTTGCCACGCGCGAAAACGAATTGCCGCCTTATGACGAGGCGGTATTGCGCCGAGAACTCAATCTGTTTCCCGAGTGGTACATCTCCAAGCATCTGGGTGTGACACTTACCGCCAAACAGAGCAACTCCCTGGAAAGAGCATTTCAACGCATCCTTGCCAACAACCTCGCCCAGCCGCGAACATATGTGCACCGTGACTATCACTCACGCAATCTCATGTTTACTGAACCTAACCCCGGCATCCTGGATTTTCAGGATGCGCTATTTGGCCCGATCACCTACGACCTTGCCTCGCTGTTCAAGGATGCCTATATCCGCTGGGAAGAAGAGGAGGTTATGGACTGGCTCATTCGTTATTGGGAGAAAGCACGTCAAGCCGGGCTGCCTGTCAGAGAAGATTTCGGCGAGTTCTACCGCGACTACGAAATGATAGGCGTACAGCGCCACATCAAAGTGCTGGGCATTTTTGCGCGTTTGTATCACCGCGACGGCAAGGATGGTTACCTGAAAGACATGCCGCTGGTAATGGATTACTTGCGCCGCGCCTGCGAACGCTATATTGACCTCAAGCCACTGCTAAATCTGCTGAATGAGTTGGAGCCGCGTACGACACAAACGGGCTATTCGTTTTGAGCATGATGCTGCACATCTCTCTCACGCCACAGTTTTTATATGGCATGCCGCGGAAACGTCCGTCAATAGGCGATCTACATCACGCACACCATGAAGACTCCCGTGTTTATTGGTTTCGCGCGACAGCATCACATTCACTTCTTCCGCAAGAGGGAGATCAGTCAAATGTGAAAGGCATTATTTTATGCTTGCCATGATCCTTGCTGCCGGACGCGGCGAGCGCATGCGTCCGCTCACTGATCACACGCCCAAGCCCTTGCTGCAGGCAGGCGGCAAGCCGCTCATCGTATGGCACATCGAGCGACTGGTGCGCGCTGGCATCACCGAGCTTGTCATCAATCACGCCCACCTTGGCAAGCAGATAGAACAAGCATTGGGTGACGGCAAACAGTTCGGCGCGACCATACGCTACTCGGATGAAGGCACGGCGCTGGAAACTGCGGGCGGGATCGCATTTGCATTACCCTTGCTGGGCAACGAACCTTTTGCTGTGGTGAATGGGGATATTTATTGCGATTACGATTTTGCACGTCTGCCATCTCTCGCCGCACAGATGCTGGAGCAACATGACATGGCGCACCTCGTGCTGGTTGACAATCCCATGCATCATGCCGAGGGCGATTTCGGGCTATGCAATGGACGAGTAGCAGACATCGCACCTAAATGGACTTTCAGCGGTATTGGCCTCTACCAACCGTCACTATTCGCCCACATTCCGCAAGGAAGCAAAGCTCCGCTCGCACCATTGCTGCGAGAGCAGATGGTGCTTGGCAAAGTCAGCGGCGAACACTATCGCGGAGCATGGGTTGATGTCGGCACACCGCAAAGGCTGCAAGAATTGGATCGGCGACTCCGCGCTTCTTTGTTTTGAATATTGCCTGTATCCGTCTGGTGGTATTGTTTTGTACAACGTCATAAAATGGATCGGGATTTTTATCACTTATTCAATGGTGCTTCATTGCCCATCAACACTATCCAATAAGCCTTACCCATTTATGCTCGACATCAAGCCGTACCGCCGCCGTCGTACCCGTCTTGCTGAGAAAATGCAGCACGGTATTGCCATCATCCCCACGGCACCGGAAGTGGCGCGCAATGCGGACACGCTGTACGACTACCGCCATAACAGTCATTTTTATTACCTGACCGGATTCGCCGAACCGGAGGCCGTGCTGGTGTTGCTCGCGGGCGACAAAAAGCAAAGTATTCTGTTCTGCCGCGAGAAGAACCTCGAACGCGAGGTGTGGGATGGCTTTCGTTTCGGCCCGGCTGCCGCCAAGGAAAAATTTTCCTTTGATGCTGCTTATCCCATCGAACAACTCGACGAAAAGCTCATCGAGTTGATGGGTAACCAGCCGGTGCTGTTTTTTCCGGTGGGTGCAGATGCAGTGTGGGACGCGCGTTTACTCAAGTTACGCGAAGCCCTGAAAGAAAAAGCTCGCGGTGGCATTCGCGCTCCTAACAAGATCAGCGATGTGCGCGAACCACTCAACGAAATGCGCCTGATTAAAGACGCGCACGAAACGGACATCATGCGCTGTGCTGCAAACATTTCCTGTGATGCACACCGCCGCGCCATGCGCGTTACCCGCCCCGGCCAATATGAGTATGAAGTGGAGGCCGAACTGTTGCATGAATTCTGCCGCCACGGTGCGCGTCATCCTGCCTACACCAGCATTGTCGCTGGCGGCGCAAACGCCTGCACCTTGCACTACGTCGGCAACAACGCGCGCCTTAACAGCGGCGAACTGCTGCTGATCGACGCGGGATGCGAACTGGACGGCTATGCCGCCGACATCACCCGCACCTTCCCGGTCAACGGCAAGTTCAGCGCCGCGCAGAAAGAAGTTTATGAAATCGTGCTCGCCGCACAGGCTGCCGCGATAGCTACCGCAAAACCGGACATACTGTGGAACGCGCCGCATGAAGCCGCGCTGCGCGTGCTGGTGCAAGGTTTTCTCGACCTCAAACTATGCCAAGGTTCCGTTGATTCGGTCATTGAAAGCGAAAGCTATAAACAGTTTTACATGCACCGCACCGGCCACTGGCTGGGCATGGATGTGCATGATGTCGGCGAATACAAGGTCAAGGAGCAATGGCGACCTTTGCAGCCCGGCATGACCCTCACCGTCGAGCCCGGCTGCTACATCCGCCCCAACGATGCTGTACCGCGCGCCCTGTGGAACATCGGCATCCGCATCGAAGACGATGTGCTGATTACAGAGCAAGGCAATGAAGTGCTCACCCAAAATGCGCCGAAAACGGTCAGCGAGATTGAGGAGACCATGCGTCATGAATGATCAGAGTTGCGATGTGGCTATCATCGGCGGCGGGCCGGTAGGCGCCGCGCTGGCTATTGCTTTGCAAGGTAACGACCTGAACGTGGTACTGCTCGAAGCGCGCGAATCCGCGATCAACACCACCGACCCGCGTGCACTGGCATTGTCTTATGGCACGCGCTTGTTGCTGCAACGCCTGCACGCATGGGACACCATCCCCAATGTGAGCGCCATAGCAACCATCGAGGTTACGCAAAAGAATTCCAGCGGCCGCACGACCCTCCGCGCGCAGGAAATGCGGGTTGATGCGATGGGTTACGTGCTGCCCTACACCGCGCTGCATGCCGCGTTGCAACAGTCCCTGCATCAGAGCGATGTCACTTGTTTGTACGGCGCGACAGTGAGCAATCTATCCAGCACGAACGGAGAAGCCGTCATTACCTATCAGCACCAAGGGCAGGAACACGTCCTCCGCGCACGCCTAGCCGTCGTGGCCGAAGGCGGAAAATTGCTCGAAGCGACGCATCCGCCAAAAATTACAGACTACGGCCAAAGCGGCATCATCGCCCATGTCACCGTTTCGCAACCAGCCGAGGGGAAGGCTTTCGAGCACTTCACCCCGCAAGGCCCGATGGCGCTGCTGCCGTATCTGGACGGATATGAACTGGTACTGACTGCCGCGCATGAAGCCGCGCAAGACATGCTGACCTGGGATGACTCCGCCTTCCTAGGCTATCTGCAGCAGCATTTCGGCGACCGCGTAGGCATCTTCACCAGCGTCGGTAAACGCAGCTGCTACCCACTACGCTTGAAGCGCGCACCCGACATCACCTTTCCCTACACCGTGCTCATCGGCAACGCCGCGCAAACACTGCATCCGGTGGCCGGACAAGGTTTCAACATGGGTATCCGCGATGCATGGGAACTGGCGCAAGTCATCCTTGACCACGCGCCGGACAACATCGGCACGGCAACAATGTGCGCCGCTTACCGCAAATCGCGCCGCATAGACCGCAACGCCGGCATCCGCTTCACCGATGGCCTCGTGCGCCTTTTCTCCAACGACATGCCGCTGCTGGGACATGTGCGTTCTGCTGCGCTCACCGTGCTGGATTCCATACTGCCCGTGAAGAAATTTGTGGCTAAAAAGATGATGTTCGGGGCGAATGGCTAAATCGCTGGAGTCATTGCGCATTTACCAGACCTGCCACAAACTTTTTACAAAGTTGTGGGACAATATTAACCTTCGCCCATACGGGTCATAGACTATTCCCCGTTTTAGCTATAACTTATCTCTAATCTACTTTCTGAAAGGGAAGAAATGTTTAATAAGTTAATTTCCGTGTTTGGCCGCGGTGAGTCTGGAAATGAAGTCGGTCAGGTAATAAATGTTTATGACGCTGTGCTGGCGCACAGAGCTTGGAAGAGCCGGTTGGCGGACTATCTTGAAGGCCGCTCCAAAGAGGATTTACAGCCCGCTAAAATCGGCGTGGATAATCTTTGTGTAATAGGCAAGTGGATACACGGCAGCGGCAAAGCTCAATTCTGGGATCAGCCAGATTTTGTCAATCTTGTGGAAGAGCACGCAAAATTCCATGTGCATGCCGCCAATGTTGTCGAAGCGCATCAAAAGGGCGACGACAAACTTGCCAAGGAAATCCTGACCGGAGCGTTTGATGAACAATCCAGAAAAACGGTGGCCTGTCTGGCGAAGCTGCATGCTCTGGTAGAAGAGCACGAGAAGAAATCATAGGGTCAATGAAAGCGTTTCAACAGCTTCTCGTGTATCCCGCCGAAGCCGCCGTTGCTCATCACCAGAATCTGGTCGCCTGATTCCGCCGCCACTGCAATGGCCTCAATCAATTCGTTGAGGTCGTCTTTCACTATAGCCTTGTCGCCCAGCGGCGCAAGCGCGCCGCGCGCATCCCAACCGAGGTTTCCTGCATAGCAGAACGTCAGGTCGGCATGCTTGAGGCTGCCGGGTAATGCGTCTTTCATCACCCCCAGTTTCATTGTATTGGAGCGCGGCTCCAGCACCGCGAGGATGCGCGCCCTGCCAACCTTTCGGCGCAAGCCTGCAACAGTCGTCTCGATCGCGGTGGGATGGTGCGCGAAGTCGTCATACACGGTGATGCCGTTGACCGTGCCGCGCACTTCCATGCGGCGCTTAACGTTCTTGAATTCGGATAAGGCCGCCAATCCTTGATCTACAGACACTCCGGCATGGCGTGCAGCGGCCAGCGCGGCCAGCGCATTCATGCGATTGTGTTCGCCCATCAAGTCCCAGTGCAGCGTGCCTTGCACTTTACCGTCCTGCGAAACCTGATCGTTGACATCAATATTCCAGCCATCGTCGCAGCCGAACTTCTCCACCGGCGTCCAGCAACCGCGCTTGATGACACGCTGTAACGATGCTTCGCGCCCGTTGCTCACCACCAAGCCGTTGCCCGGCACGGTGCGCACCAGATGGTGGAACTGCGTTTCGATGGCTGCTAAGTCAGGAAAAATATCGGCATGGTCGAATTCCAAATTATTCAAAACTGCAGTGCGCGGATGGTAGTGCACGAATTTGGAACGCTTGTCGAAGAAGGCGGTGTCATATTCGTCGGCTTCGATCACGAAGAACGGTGTATCGGTAATACGCGCCGAGATGCCAAAGTTCTGCGGCACACCGCCGATCAGAAATCCGGGATTCAGCCCCGCGTATTCCAGTACCCACGCCAGCATCGACGAGGTGGTAGTCTTGCCGTGCGTGCCCGCCACACCCAGCACCCACTTGTCGCGCAACAGCGTATCCGCCAGCCATTGCGGGCCGGAGGCATAAGGCAAGTTGCGATTCAGAATCTCTTCCATCAGCGGATTGCCGCGCGACACCACGTTGCCGATGACGAACACATCCGGCTTGAGTGCAAGCTGCTCCACGCCGAAGCCCTCAATCAACTCGATGCCCTGCGCCTCAAGCTGCGTGCTCATCGGCGGATACACATTGGCATCGCAACCGGTGACGCGATAGCCGGATTGTTTGGCGATAGCCGCGATGCCGCCCATGAAAGTGCCGCAAATGCCGAGAATGTGAATGTGTTTTTGCATGTATTCGTCCAAATGCTTTTTGAAACTTTTTAACTCCGTTCGCCCTGAGCTTGTCGAAGGGTGAACGAGCGCGCAGTGTTCATGCTTCGACAAGCTCAGCACGAACGGATATTTTTCAAGTTCTAAAAATAAAATACACCGCACCCATCAGGCACAGCCCCGCATACAAAAAATCCATCTTCAACGGCTGGTTCATATACAGCACCGCAAACGGCACGAAGATCGTCAGCGTGATGACTTCTTGCAAAATCTTCAACTGCCCGAGATTCATCACCGAGTAGCCGATGCGGTTGGCAGGCACTTGCAGCAGATACTCGAACAGCGCGATACCCCAACTCACCAGCGCCGCCACATACCACGGCGAAGACGCCAGATTTTTCAAGTGCCCGTACCACGCGAAAGTCATGAACAGATTGGACACCGCCAGCATCAATGCGGTGACCAGCAGCGGGTTGGAAATCAGGTTCATCGCTCGAATGCCGGATACTTAATTCACGCCCAACAATTCCACTTCGAACACCAGCGTCGCATTCGGCGGAATCGCGCCGCCCGCACCGCGCGCGCCGTAGCCCATGTTCGCGGGGATAATCAGTGTGCGCTGTCCGCCCACCTTCATGCCTTCCACGCCCACATCCCAACCCTTGATGACATGGCCTGCCCCGAGCGGAAATTCAAAGGACTGATTGCGGTCGCGCGAGCTGTCGAACTTCTTGCCCTTGTTGTCAGGTGCTGCTGCGTCATACAGCCAACCGGTGTAATGCACGGACACATATTGCCCGGCTTTGGCTTCAGCGCCTGTGCCCAGTTTGGTGTCGGTTTTGATAAGTTCGGTCATAGGTTTAGTTTCCTTTGGTGGTAATGCCTGTTGCGTGCAGGCGGTAATTGAAATCAAACTGATTGAAATCAGCAAGGCCAGCGGCACGAATGTGATGCGTTTCATAATTATTTCTCCTCAATATTTTCACAGGGAGCAATGCCTGTTGGTTATTGCCCCGCGCTAGTTGGAACGGCGTTAATTTACTTCAAGCAACTCCACCTCGAACACTAGCGTCGCATTCGGCGGAATCACGCCGCCTGCACCCTGCCTGCCGTAGCCCATCTCCGGCGGGATCACCAACATGCGCTGACCGCCCACCTTCATGCCCTGCACGCCTTCGTCCCAGCCCGTGATGACCTCGCCCATGCCGAGCTGAAAGTCGAACGGTTCGTCGCGGTCGCGTGAACTGTCGAACTTGGTGCCCTTGTTCTCCGGCGCGTTCTTGTCGAATAACCAGCCGGTGTAATGCACGGAGACCTCTTGCCCTGCTTGCGCCTCAGCACCTTCGCCGAGCTTGGTATCGACCATATCCGTTTTGATGACTTTCAACAGCTTCACCTCGAACACCAGCGTCGCGTTCGGCGGAATCACCCCGCCCGCACCGCGCGGACCGTAGCCCATCTCCGGCGGAATTACTAGCGTGCGCTGCCCGCCTTCCTTCATCCCCGCCACGCCCTCGTCCCAGCCCTTGATGACGCGCCCGCCGCCGAGCGGAAAGTCGAACGGCGCATTGCGGTCGAGCGAACTGTCGAACTTCGTGCCTTTGTTCTCCGGTGCGTTCGCGTCGTACAGCCAGCCGGTGTAATGCACGATTACGGTTTGTCCGGCTTGGGCTTCTGCGCCTTCGCCTAGTTTGGTGTCGGTTTTGATGAGGGTGGTCATGCTAATAGCTTTCTTGAGTGGATAATGTTTATTAGTGCAGATTTGGTCAACGCGAATAACTTATTTACTTGGCAGAATTTCTGTTGAGAAATGCAGCAACAATTGCCTGTGTTTCACAAATGAAATATGCCAAGGTACAAAGGGTTGCTGATATATATAAAGCAACACCTAGCGGAATGCCTGACAAGCCACTTTTTCCTCCATCAAGGGAAATAATTACATAGCCACCAATTGCGACTATGGGAAGGGCTAAACAAAAATAACTGAACATGGCCATGCCACCCGAATACTCTTCTGGCACAACAATAGAGCGATGCTTAATAAACAAGTAGATTCTGTATATCAATAGCAGACCAATAAATTGAGAAATTAGGGCAAAGAATTGGAATAGCGAATAGAAAGATCCAAAGTTATTCAAATTTCTTGTCACAGTTCCTGCCGTTGTTGCTCCATAAAATCCAAACACCATCAGCAAAAGGAAACTCAGTTTCTTCATTTTCTTCTCCTTAGCTATCAACTTCAAATTAAGAGTAACTCAACACCGGAGCCAACCACCGCTCCGCCTCTTCCAGCGTCATGCCCTTGCGCTGTGCATAATCCGCGACCTGATCCTTTTCGATCTTCCCCGTTGCGAAGTATTGCGCTTGCGGATGCGAGAAGTAGAAGCCGCTCACCGCTGCGGTGGGCAGCATGGCGAAACTTTCGGTTAGCGTGATGCCTGCATTCTTGGGTGCTTGCAGCAGCTCGAACAGCGGCCCCTTCTCGCTGTGCTCGGGGCATGCGGGATAGCCGGGGGCGGGGCGGATGCCGCGATATTTTTCGGCGATGATGTCGTCATTGCTCAGTTGTTCATCCGCCGCATAAGCCCAAAATTCACGGCGCACACGCAGGTGCAGGTGCTCGGCAAACGCCTCTGCAAGCCGATCTGCGAGTGCCTTCAGCATGATGGCGCTGTAGTCGTCATTCTGCCTTTCGAATTCCGCCACGCGCGCGTCGATGCCGATTCCGGTGGTGACGGCGAAGCCGCCGATGTAGTCCTTGACCTTGCTTTCCTTGGGCGCGATGAAGTCGGCCAGACAGTAGTTCGGAATGGCTTCCGGCTTCTTGGTTTGCTGGCGCAGGTTGTGCCAGGTCATCGCCACTTTGCTGCGTTTGTCGTCGCGGTAGATTTCGATGTCGTCGCTGTTCACCGTGTTGGCCGGGAACAGGCCGAACACGGCATTCGCAGTGAGCCATTTCTCTTTGACGATCTTCTTCAGCATGTCTTGCGCGTCGGCAAACAGCTTGCGTGCTTCCTCGCCGACCAGCTCGTCTTGCAGGATTTTCGGATAGCGCCCGGACATTTCCCATGTCTGGAAGAATGGAGTCCAGTCGATGTAATCCACCAGGATTTCTAGCGGGTAGTTTTCCAGTTTTTGTACGCCGAGCAGTTTGGGTTTGGGCGGTGTGTAATTCTTCCAATCTGTTTTCAGACCGTGCGCCCGCGCTTCTGGCAGCGTGACGTAACTTGCCTTGCCCTTCTTGCCTTCATGCTGCTCGCGCGCCACGGTGTAATCCGCTTTGATGCCCGCGATATATTCCCCACGCGAGGTGTTGCTCAACAAATTGCTGCACACGCCCACCGCGCGCGAGGCATCGGTGACGTACACCGTGGTGCCGCTCGGGTAGTTGGGTTCGATCTTCACCGCCGTGTGTACGCGCGAAGTGGTCGCGCCGCCGATCAGCAATGGTATCTTGAAGCCTTGGCGCTCCATCTCTTTCGCCACATGCGCCATCTCTTCCAGCGACGGCGTGATGAGGCCGGAGAGGCCGATCACGTCGGCGTTGTGTTCGCGTGCGGTGTCTAGTATCTGCTGGCAAGGAACCATCACGCCCATGTTCACCACTTCGAAGTTGTTGCACTGCAACACCACGGTGACGATGTTCTTGCCGATGTCGTGCACGTCGCCTTTCACCGTTGCCATGACGATCTTGCCTTTGGTGCTGGTGTCGCCGGAGCGCAATTTTTCCGCCTCGATGTATGGCACCAGATGCGCCACGGCCTGCTTCATTACGCGCGCCGATTTCACCACTTGCGGCAAAAACATTTTGCCCTCGCCGAACAAGTCGCCGACGAAATTCATGCCGGTCATCAGCGGGCCTTCGATCACTTCGACCGGAAATTTGGCTTGCAGGCGCGCTTCTTCAGTGTCTTCGACGATGAAGGTGGTGATGCCGCGCACCAGCGCATGGGTCAAGCGTTCCTGCACCGTGCCTTTGCGCCACTGCAAATCTTCTACTTGTTCCTTGCCGCCGCCTTTGACGTTCTCCGCCAGCTTGACCAGCTTCTCGCCCGCATCGGGATGACGGTTGAGCACCACGTCTTCCACTGCGTCACGCAACTCTTTGGGAATCTCTTCATACACGCCGAGCTGTCCGGCGTTGACGATGCCCATGTTCATGCCGGCCTTGATGGCGTGGTACAGGAACACGGTGTGGATCGCTTCGCGCACCGGCTCATTGCCACGGAAGGAGAACGACACGTTGGACACACCGCCGCTGATCTTTGCGTAAGGCAGATTTTTGCGAATCCACGCGCACGCCTCGATGAAGTCCACCGCGTAGTTGTTGTGCTCCTCGATGCCGGTGGCAATGGCGAAGATGTTCGGGTCGAAGATGATGTCTTCGGGCGGGAAGCCGACCTTGTTGACCAGAATGTCATAGCTGCGTTTGCAGATTGAAGTCTTGCGCGCATAAGTGTCAGCTTGGCCTTGTTCGTCAAACGCCATCACCACCGCCGCCGCACCATAGCGGCGCACCAGCGTGGCGTGCTTGATGAAATTCTCTTCGCCTTCTTTCAGCGAAATCGAGTTAACGATGGACTTGCCCTGCACGCATTTCAAACCCGCTTCGATGATGCTCCATTTGGAGGAGTCGATCATCAGCGGCACTTTGGAAATGTCCGGCTCGGACGCGATCAGGTTGAGAAACTTAACCATCGCGGCTTCGCCGTCCAGCATGGCTTCGTCCATGTTGATGTCGATCACCTGCGCGCCGGTTTCCACTTGCTGCTTGGCGACTTCCAGTGCCTCGTCGTATTTGCCTTCCAGTATCAGACGTTTGAACTTGGCCGAGCCAGTGACGTTGGCGCGCTCGCCGACGTTGACAAACAGCGAGTCATCGCCGATGTTGAACGGCTCCAAGCCGGACAAGCGACACTTCTTTTCGATGTCAGGCAGCTTGCGCGGCGGCACGTCTTTCAGTGCATCGGCGATGGCTTTGATGTGCGCAGGCGAAGTGCCGCAGCAGCCACCCGCGATATTGAGGAAGCCGCTGGTGGCGAACTCTTTCACCAGACGCGCAGTCTTTTCCGGCAGCTCATCGTAGCCGGTTTCCGACAGCGGATTGGGCAGACCAGCGTTGGGGTGCGCGCTCACATAGCAGCTCGCCACGCGCGACATTTCTTCCACGTATGGCCGCATCAGTTCCGCACCCAGTGCGCAGTTGAGGCCGATGGATAGAGGACGTGCATGCAGCAGAGAATTGCAGAAGGCTTCGGTGGTTTGTCCCGAAAGCGTTCTACCGGAAGCATCGGTAATCGTGCCGGAAATCATGATCGGCACGCGCACTTTGTGTTGCTCAAAATAACGCTCGATGGCGAACAGCGCGGCCTTGGCATTCAACGTGTCGAAAATAGTTTCGACCATCAAAATATCCGCACCGCCATCCAGCAGGCCGCGTATCGCTTCGGTGTAGCTTTCCACCAGTTCATCGAACGTGACGTTGCGCGCACCGGGGTCGTTGACTTCAGGCGAGATGGACGCGGTTTTCCCGGTTGGTCCCAACACGCCAGCGACGAAGCGCGGTTTGTCCTGGGTGGAAAACTCATCGCACAATCCGCGCGCCAATTTCGCACCAGCCACGTTCAACTCGTACACCAGATGCTGCATCTCGTAATCCGCCATCGACACCGAGGTGGAGTTGAAGGTGCAGGTCTCCAGAATGTCCGCGCCCGCTTGCAGATACTGGCGATGAATGCCGCCGATGACCTGCGGCTGAGTCAGCAGCAACAGGTCGTTACAGCCTTTCACATCCACCGGATGCTCGGCGAAACTCCGGCGCGCACCCTGATAATCGCCATACAACTCCGTGCCGCGATAATGCGCCTCGGTCAGCTTGTAACGCTGAATCATGGTGCCCATCGCACCGTCCAGAATCAGGATGCGTTGTTGCAGGAGTTTTTCGATGGGGTGCGGTTTGTGGTTCATGGTGCGCGCTTTCTAAAGGGGCGCGGATTTTAACATGCGGGAACTGCTGCTTTAACGTTAGAACTACTGCGCCCGTGAAATCTGCGAACCGTTGCAGTACACTTGCCTTCGCATCAGGGAGGTTCTTCTATAACGATTTACAAGTGAGGAGAGACACATGCAGCAAACCAAGATTCTGCTGGACGAAGCCGATATTCCGACACACTGGTACAACGTCGTCGCCGACATGCCCAACCCGCCGACTCCGCCGCTGGGGCCGAACGGGCAACCCATCGGCCCGGAAGCCTTGACGGCGATCTTCCCAATGGCTTTGATCGAGCAGGAAGTCTCGGCGCAACGCTGGATACCGATTCCCGAGCCGGTGCGCGAAGCTTTGAGCATGTACCGCCCCTCGCCGCTGTTCCGCGCGCACAGGCTGGAAGCCGTACTCGGCACGCCAGCAAAGATCTATTACAAATACGAAGGCGTTTCTCCCGCTGGTTCGCACAAGGTCAACACCGCCATCCCGCAGGCGTATTACAACAAGCAGGCGGGTATCAAGCGCCTCTCCACCGAGACCGGTGCGGGTCAATGGGGTTCGGCGATCTCGCTGGCCGGACACATGTTCGGTCTGGAAGTGCGCATCTTCATGGTGCGCGTAAGTTACGACCAGAAGCCGTTCCGCCGTTCCATGATGCAGACTTGGGGCGGACAAGTGTTCGCCAGCCCGAGCATGGAAACCAACACCGGACGCGCCATTCTGGCGAAAGACCCGAACAATCAAGGCTCGCTCGGCATCGCCATTTCCGAAGCGGTGGAAGAAGCCGCTTCGCGCGCCGACACCAACTACGCGCTGGGCTCGGTGCTCAACCACGTGTTGCTGCACCAGACCGTCATCGGACAGGAAGCCAAAAAGCAATTTGCAAAAGTTGGCGATTACCCGGACATGATCTTCGCGCCGTGCGGCGGCGGTTCCAACTTCGGCGGCGTGGCCTTCCCGTTCTTCGCCGACAAGGCGGCGGGCAAGAACATTCGCCTGGTCGCGGTCGAACCGACTTCGTGTCCGACGCTGACCAAAGGCGTGTATGCCTACGACTTCGGCGACACCGCCGGCTTCACGCCGCTGATGAAAATGTACACGCTGGGTCACGACTTCATGCCGCCCGGCATCCATGCGGGCGGTCTGCGCTATCACGGCGATTCGCCGCTGGTGTCGCAGCTGTATCACGAAGGCTTGATCGAAGCGGTGTCGGTGGCGCAACTCGCCACCTTTGCGGCGGGTGTCCAGTTCGCGCGCGCCGAAGGCATCATCCCCGCGCCCGAATCCAACCATGCCATCTGCGCCTGCATCGACGAGGCACTGCGCTGCAAGGAATCCGGCGAAGCGAAAACGCTGTTCTTCAACCTGTCCGGCCACGGCCATTTCGACATGGCCTCTTACGACAAATATTTCGCCGGAGAACTGGATGACTTCCACTATCCAGACTCGGCGATACAAGCGTCGCTGGCGAATCTGCCGAAGGTGGGGTGATTTACCTGCAAGGGTGGGCACGCTGTTTTGCCCACCCTGCGCCAAGCCAATAGGCACGGGCATCTCCATCATGCGAAGTGTGCGGATCGCCTATTGACAGGCATCTTCAGAGGGTTGGCTAACTGGAAACCTCTGGCGCAGCAGTCACTAGCCCGGCGTTTTCCACACGTCAGCAATCATCTTCTCGCCTGCGCTTTTACCCATGAGCGGCAAGCCGTACATTGCCGAAATGGTACGCAACACGGTGTAGTGGTTGATGCGCTGCGCCGATTTGCCGGGCTGCACCGTCGCACCAACGAAGAGGGTGGCGATGCGATTGCCTTCCGAGTTATCGTCTTCATCCCACGTCACGATCAGCAAGCTGTTGTGCGCTAGTGCCCACTGCGCATAACGTTCGATGTTCTGCGCCAGCCACGCATCGCCCTGCGCGATGCTGCCGTCGTGCATATCGTTGCGTTGATCCGGCACCAGCAAAGACACCGTCGGCAGTTTGGAAAAATCCTGCGGGAAAGCGCTGAATGGTTGGTTGAACGCTGCCAGCTCCTGCCAGTCCGCCGCCGGATTATGTTTGCGCATGTAAGCGTCATTACTGCATTCAGTAAAGCCCGCCTGCGGCATGGATTCCGAGTAAGTGGCGAAGCTCAGGCCATGCGCAATCAACGCACTGGCCAGATTCTCGCCCTGCATCTCCAACGGGCATGCATCGTCGCGCACGCCGCGCGTTGAACCGGAAAACAGCGCCAGATAATTCGGCTGACTGGGATGGGTGACACCGAACGAATTAGTGAACAGCACGCCGCGTTGCGCCAGTGCGTTGATGAAAGGCGCGTCCGCGTTGCCGATGATCTTGGAGAACGGCTTGTTCTCTTCGATAACGATGACGATGTGATCGGGGCGCGGCAAGGGATGCGCCGCTGCACTGGCGGCTGGCACAAAACCCAACATCGCCAACGCCAGCAACGCAGTACAAAATCCGTTCGCCCTGAGCGAAGTCGAAGGGCGTTGTGTAAACGTCATCATGATTTTTTATTCCTGCGGTTCAGCTTGTTGATCGCCGGTTGCTGGTGATTCCGCTAACGGCGTTTTCTTAGGTCGGTTCTTGCTCGGATCGGCAAAGCGAAAACGCCCGAACAGCACGCATCCCTTCATGCCCATGTCGCACGGAATATTGTTCACGCGCAAACAAATGCCATCAACCTCGTGCGGACAACCCCAGCCACTCATTTTCCAAATCCTTCAGCTAAACAAAAATGCCGTTCGCCCTGAGCCTGTCGAAGGGTGAACGGATAACAATCTATCAAGCCTTCTTCACAAACTCAGTCTTCAACTGCATCGCGCCGATGCCGTCTATTTTACAGTCGATGTCATGGTCGCCATCCACCAGCCGGATGTTCTTCACCTTGGTTCCCACCTTCACCACCGACGACGAACCCTTGACCTTCAAGTCCTTGATCACCGTCACCGAATCGCCATCCACCAGCACATTGCCGAACGCATCCTTGTAAACGCGAGCCTGCTCGCCGCTGTCGGCTGGCGCATCCTTGGCCCACTCGTGCGCGCACTCGGGACAGACGTAATTGCTGCCGTCTTCGTAGGTGTATTCGGAACTGCATTTGGGGCATTTGGGTAAAGCGGTCATGGTGATTCCTGTTAATGATTTGAAAAAATAGGTAGCCTGGATGAAGCGCAGCGAAATCCGGGAGAGATCAACCCGGATTACATTTCATCCGGGCTACGCGTAGCTACTACGCAGCGCTAGTCCTTGGCATCAGCATTCGTCTGTAATGATTGTTGCGGATTAGCATATAAGCCAAGCAGTTGCTTGGCCAACTCTGCTGTAGTTCTGTGTTTTAACTCTGAATTTGCGTCGGGGATGCTTGAGATAACCTGAACTGCCATACCTACAGCATTGATGCGTTCCAATACTGTCACATACTCCTTCGACTGAGAAAGGATAGAGCGGTAGATCAGTAAGAACGAACCACCAATGAAGCTAATAAGAACACCAGAAGCAGATGCGATGATTGACACAGGCAACCTGTCAGGGTTCTGTGCTACTTGCAAAAGACCGTACATTACAAATCCAAACCCGCAAAACATCACCAGCAGAGTAAGCCAGTAAATGGAACGAACTTGGCTAAGATTTCGATCTAGATAGCTCTCAAGCTTTGCTCTGGCCAAATCCCAAGCAAGCTGTGGCCTCTCAGGATGTTCTCGCAATCGTTCTTCAACAAGTTCTACTTTTTTTTCTCTAACCTGTTGCTCAATCAAATTTTGGTAGGCGATAACTCCTGCTGTAATAACCCCTGAAGCAACTCCTACTGTGAACACAAATAGCCTAGCAAAATTCTTATCTAGAACTCCTATTTCGGAGAGCAGGCCGACACCAAGCGCAAGCGAACCAAGAATGGCAACGGCAACTAACGATCTACGGATGTGAGTCTTGTCGCTCTGCCACGCCTTCAGAAGCAAGGCGGGCATCGACATGTAGGAATTGAGCATGAGAAAGAGCTAACCCACTTTTCGCTTGGCACTTGCGTGCGGCGTTAAGCCCGCAGACTTGGCTATTTGCAACAAGCCAAGCAGGGCTTCGTTAACGGCTGTAGCAGTGGGAAATGCTTTGGCGACCTTATCGTCCAGCAATACGAGGTTCGTTCCTTTTGCATAGCGTGCGGCATATTTACCGCGAACGCCTTTTCCCAAATCTTCGCGACGATACTCGGGGCGCATTTCATCTTTATCCTTGCTCATATATTCCTCGCTCATGTCGTGTTGCCTTGCGGGCACTGATAATGCGAATGCTGCGACTTTCATCAAGATACACAACTGCTAGCACTCGATTTTTGTTTGAAATTCCAAAGGTCAGCAAACGATGTTCACCAACTGAATGATCCGGGTCATTGAATGTATAGGACAGCGGGTCACTGAAAACGGTAGCTGCTTCTACAAAAGTGATGTTGTGTTTGCCTTTGTTAGCTAATGCCTTTGCCTCATCCCATTCAAACTTTAGCATTGGATAAACTTTCCAAACTTGTTAGGTTGGAAGAATCATAGCTTATAGCCTCTATGCACCGCCACCACCCCGCCCGTCATATTGAAATACTCAACCCGCTCCAACCCCGCGTCGATCATCATCTGTTTCATCTCTTCCTGTCCCGGATGCATACGGATGGATTCGGCGAGGTAGCGGTAGCTTTCAGAATCGTTGGCGATGAGTTCGCCCATCTTGGGCAGCAGCTTGAAGGAATACAGGTCGTAGATCTTTTCCAGCGGTTTGGCGATCTTGGAGAATTCCAGCACGATGACGCGGCCACCGGGTTTGAGCACGCGCTTCATTTCGCGCAGGGCAGCATCTTTGTGGGTGACGTTGCGCAGGCCGAAGGCGATGCTGACGCAGTCGAAATAGTTGTCGGGGAACGGCAGGTGTTCGGCGTCGCATTGCGCGGTGGGGATGGGGCTGCCGTCGTCTATCATGCGGTCGCGTCCCACGCGCAGCATGGCGTTGTTGATGTCGGTGAGTACCACTTGTCCGGTGCGCCCGACTTTTTTCAGGAACAGTTTGGTCATGTCGCCCGAGCCGCCCGCCACGTCCAGCACGCGCTGGCCTTCGTGCACGTTGGCCAAGCCCACGGCGAACGGCTTCCATAGGCGGTGCAGGCCGCCTGACATGAGGTCGTTCATGATGTCGTATTTGCTGGCGACGGAGGTGAACACGCCCGCGACGTGTTTGGCCTTTTCTTCTTCGGCGACGGTTTTGAATCCGAAATGGGTGTTTGCCATGTTGATGCTCCTATGCTGTTGGCGTTCAACCCTTAGCCTGGCTCAGGGCGAACGACCTTTCATTTATTTATCGCGCGATGCGCCCGCTGCTTCCAGTTTGTTCAGATATTCCTGCCAGATGGCGTCCTGATATTTGCCCAGTTCGTACAGATATTCCCAGGTGAACAGGCCGCTGTCGTGGCCGTCGTCGAACACCAGTTTGACGGCGTAGCTGCCGGCAGGTTCGATCTCCACCAACAGCACGTTGCGTTTGCCGACTTGCAGCGTCTCTTGTCCGGGACCGTGGCCGCGCACTTCGGCGGAGGGCGAATTCACGCGCAGGAATTCGAACGGCAGCTTGAATCGTGAACCTTCATCGAAGGCGATCTCCAGCATTTTGGATTGTTTGTGCAAGGTGATTTCAGTAGGGATCATAGTGAGCGTATTTTCTTGAGTAATAAGGTTGTGGAACGTTCATGCAGGAACGGGATGCTGTGGACGGTGCCGCCCCAGCCTTGCACTTCTTTGCTGCCGACAATGTTTTCCGGTTTCCAGTCGCCGCCCTTGACCAGCACATCGGGATGGCAGGCAAGGATAAGGTTGAGCGGTGTGTCTTCTTCAAACACTACCACCAGACTGACGGCTTCCAGCGCGGCCAGCACGGCGAGGCGATCGCCCTGCTGGTTGATGGGACGGTCATCGCCTTTGCCCTGACGCTTCACCGAAGCATCGCTGTTCACGCCGATGATGAGCGATGCGCCGAGGGCGCGGGCTTGTGCCAGATAGGTGACATGACCGCGATGCAGCACATCGAAGCAGCCGTTGGTGAACACCAGCGGGCGCGGCAACGCGGCAACTTTCGCCGCGAGATCTTGCGCCGTACAGATTTTGTTTTCGAAAGCGGGAGTCGGGTACACGCTAATCCATATACTCGAACACGCGCACGACTTTCTGTACGCCCGTCGTGGTGCTGGCTATTTCAGATGATGCATCCGCTTCGGCATGGGTCACGATGCCCATGAGATAAACCACGCCGCTTTCGGTATAGACTTTGATGTGATCGCGGTTGAAAGCTTTGCTGCTCAGGAAGCGCTTTTGCACGTCGCCGGTCACGCCGGAATCGCTGCTGCGCGCACCGCTGCTGGACACGCCCGCCACTTGCAGTTCATTGGCGATACCTTTCACCGGCGGGATGCCGCCGACAGTGCGCTCGATGTCGATCTTGGCCGCCTCATTGGGAACCTGACCGGTGATCAGCGCATAGCGATTGAAGCAAGTCACATGCGTCTGCGCGTTGAATTTGTATTTCTCCGCGATGCGTTGTTGCGCTTTGGATTCGATGTTCTGGTCATCCAGCACCGTACCTTGAGTGCGCCGTTCGTTTGCGGCATTCAAACCGCCGCCCATCTGCGCACAACCTGACATGACTCCTGCCGCCAGCAATACCGCCAATATCCATACATTACGCATCACTCACCTCCGAGTAATAAATGATCGATTACATCGCATATACAATGCAGCGTGAGCAGATGCACTTCCTGCACACGCGCGGTGCTTTGCGCCGGGACACACAGATGAAAATCGCCCGCATGCATCATCGTACCCATCTTGCCACCGTCGCGCCCGGTGAGCGCAACTACCACCATATTGCGATCATGTGCCGCCGTGATGGCTTCCATCACATTGGGCGAATTACCGCTGGTGGAAATGGCGATCAGCACGTCGCCGCCCATGCCCAGCGCGCGCACCTGTTTGGAAAATATCAGTTTATAGTCGTAATCGTTGGCGATGGAAGTCAGCACAGAGCTGTCAGTGGTGAGCGCCACGGCGGGCAGTCCGGGACGCTCGACCTCAAAGCGGTTCATCAGCTCAGCCGCGAAATGCTGCGCATCCGCCGCCGAGCCGCCGTTGCCGCAGATCAATATCTTGCCGTCGCTCATCAGGCAATTGACCATGGCTTGTGCCGCATCGCCGATGGGCTTGGCCAATACTTTCTTGCTCTGGAGCTTGATTTCGGCGCTGTCGTCGAAGTGTTTACTGATGCGTTTGGTGAGTGTCATGTCTCAGTTGATGAGTGTTAATGAATGCGCCGAATTCTACCTTAAACCTCGAAAGCGTTCTTCAGCCACTCGATACCCGACTTGCCATCGGCAGCAGTCAACAGCAGCGCATCGAAACGACAGGGCGGAATGCGCGGCAGGCTGGCGAGGTAATGTTGTGCGGTATGAATGAGTTTGGCTTGTTTGCGCGCATCAATGCTGGCGGCGGCTCCGCCGAAGTCGCTGCTACCGCGCAGTCGCACTTCGGCAAACACCAGCGTTTCGCCTTCGCGCAGGATCAGGTCGATCTCGCCCATGCGGCAGCGGTAATTGGCTTGCACCAGCTGCAATCCGCGCTGCTGCAAGTAGCGCGCGGCAGTTTGTTCGGCCTGCGCGCCGGGCTTCATTGCGGCGATTTGCTGTCCGTTGTTTGTGGCTTGAGTAACGGCGGCAGCAGTTTGCTGTCGAGCGCAATGCCTTGACCTTGACGCAATACCGATGCCACGCCTTCGCGCTGAAACAGATGGTCGCTCAGAGTCACCTTGCCGGTTACACCATCCAGCGGCAGCGCGCTGTGGGTAGTGTGCCGGGACAGCAACAGCAACAAGCGATAGGCGTCGATGCCAAACGCATACAGCCGCTCCATTTCCTGCGGCAACGGCGGCGTGGCACGCGGATAGACCATGACAGCTGCATGATCCGGCTGCACGACCCACGGCATATCCACAAAATGGACTTCGGCCAGATCGTAATTGACCAGATTGTTGGCATTGCCGCCGAATATCTGCGAAGTGGCATACACCGGCAGCAAGCTGCTGATGTAGGGGCGCAGCAAGCGCGCCTGATCGACTTCCGCCGCCAGGAACACCATGTTGCCCGGGGCGGTGGGGATCAACTGCAATGAATCGGGATCGCCGCTATAAACAATTTCCGATTTGATGGTACCGCGCGCGCGCTTCCAGCTTTCCGCAAACTCCTGCGCCAGACGTTTGGACAGGTAGGTATTGGTGCGCACAATGGTGGCACTGAGCATGCCTGCTTTGGTGGCCAACTGTGCGATTTGGCGTGCTTCCTGTTCCGGCGGCAAACCGAAGAAATACAATTCATCGACGCGCTTGGATTCGATTACATTCAGCGCCAGCGTGGGCACTATGATATTCGGAATGTTCGCCAATGCCGCCACGCCGTTGCGCGTAAGCGGGCCGGCCACGGCAACAGCGCCTGCATTTATTGCCTGCTGGTATAGCGCTTTGACTTCGATTTTTTCATCGTTACAGGGATAGACGCGCACCGGCAAACCATTCGCTTGCAATTTCGCCGCCGCGAGAAAACCTTGCTGCACAGCTTCAGCCGCATCGCCGAACACCGGCGATTTCAGCGGCAGAATCAGCGCGATATGCGCTTCGGCCGACGCGGCTCCCGCTACCGGGGCGACTGTTATCACCACGGGTGCAGGCTCGGCAACCACACCCGTGACTACGGGCGGCGGCACGGCGGCAGGTGGTGGCAAAGGTGCTTGTGCCGCCGGCGCAGGTGCGGCTACGGGTGGCGTTGGTGCCGGCGCAGTGGCGCAGCCAAACATGCTCACGTATAGTGCGGCGAGCAATAAACCGCGAGTCCATTTCAGTACAGAGGCCATAGTTTGCATATCAAAACCAAACAACAATTAGAGTGCGCATTATATGTAGTCGCTACTCCGATTGGAAATCTAAGTGACATCACCCTGCGCGCACTGGAGGTGTTGGGCGCTGCCGATGTGATTGCGGCGGAGGACACGCGCAACAGCAAACACCTGCTGCAACACCACGGTATCAGCGAGGCGCGGCTGCTGGCGCTGCACCAGCACAACGAGCGCGGCGCGGCGGAAAAAGTCATCGCCCTGCTGCAGCAAGGGCAAAGCGTAGCGCTGGTGACCGATGCCGGAACTCCGGCGGTGAGCGATCCCGGCGCAGTGTTGGTGGCGGCTGTACGCGTCGCAGGTTTCCGCGTGATTCCGATTCCCGGTGCAAGTGCTGCAGTCACTGCGCTGTCCGCTTCCGGTTTGGCGGCGCCGCATTTTCTGTTCTATGGTTTTCTGCCGAACAAGTCCGGCGCGCGGCGCACGGCTTTGCAGGCGCTGACCGAACATCCTTACACGCTGGTTTTCTATGAAGCGCCGCACCGTATCCTCGAATGCACCGAAGATTTGCTGGCAGTATTCGGCGCTGAACGCGAGATCGTATTTGCGCGCGAGATCACCAAATTGTTCGAGAGCATCCACCGCTGCAAATTGGGCGAGGCGATGGAATGGTTGCACAACGATGCCAACAATCAGCGCGGCGAATTTGTGCTGCTGATTTCTGGCGCATTGCCGCACGAAGGACTGGATGCCGAAGTCGAGCGCACGCTGCATGTATTGCTGGAACAACTGCCGCTCAAGCAAGCTGTGCAACTGGCGGTGAAGATCACCGGCGCGGGCAAGAACGAGCTGTATCAACGCGCACTGCTGCTGAAATCTGTAGTGGAATAATCGACGTGCGCACAGGGTTGCCATCCGCCGATAAAGTGTTAGGCTTTACGCACTATCGACAAAAAGGGGGAGCATCATGGCGAACATCATCGTGGTTTATCACAGCGGTTACGGACATACTGCCAGACAGGCCGAGGCCGTAGCGGCGGGCGCCAGCGCCATACTCATCGCGATCAACGCCGAAGGCAACCTGACCGACAACGAATGGTCGGCGCTGGAAGCGGCCGACGCCATCATCATGGGCTCGCCCACCTATATGGGCATGGTGAGCTGGCAGTTCAAAAAATTTGCCGATGCCTCCTCCAAGCCGTGGTTTGGCCAAAAATGGAAAAATAAAATAGCTGCCGGTTTTACTAATTCCGCCACCATGAACGGCGACAAACTTTCCTCGCTGCATTACATGTTCACTCTGGCCATGCAGCACGGCATGATCTGGACGGGCATGGGCATCCTGCCCTCTAACAACAAAGCGGCACAGCGCAACCACGTGAACTACGTCGGCTCGTTCTGCGGCGCAATGTCCACCACGCCTGTGGATGCCTCGCCCGGCGAAATGCTGCCCGGCGATCTGGAAACCGCGAAACTATTCGGACAGCGCGTGGCGGAAGTGGCTACGCAGTGGATCGCGGGAAGCAAGAAGGACGCTTCATTCAGCAAGTTCATCGATTAGCAAAAGCCACGTCATTCCGGCGCAGGCCGGAATCCAGCAAAAAGATGCATCCCGCAAAGCGGACAAAACTGGATGTTGTATCGCTGCGCGGGTTTGTTTAATTAACTGGATTCCGGCCTGCGCCGGAATGACGGACTGATAAACAATCCTGTTTCAAATACACACCCCGCCAACTGCTAGAATGCCAAGCATGAAAACACTCACCCTCACCCGCCCCGACGACTGGCACCTGCATCTGCGCGATGGCGCCTTGATGCAATCCGTGCTGCCCGACACCGCGCGCCAATTCGCCCGCGCCATTGTCATGCCCAACTTGCGACCGCCGGTCACCACCACTGCGCAAGCGCTGGAATACAAGGCGCGCATCCTCGCTGCGTTGCCGGCAGGCATGAAGTTCGAACCGCTGATGACGCTGTACCTTACCGACAACACTAGCGCCGAAGAAATCAGGAAAGCCAAAGCCAGCGGCTTTGTGCACGCGGTGAAGCTGTACCCGGCGGGTGCCACCACCAACTCCGACGCGGGCGTGACCGACTTGCGCAAGACCTACGCCGCGCTGGAAGAAATGCAACGCTGCGGCATGCCACTGCTGGTGCATGGTGAAGTGACCAGCGCCGACATCGACATCTTCGACCGCGAAGTCGTGTTCATCGAACGCGTGATGCAACCGCTGTTGAAAGATTTGCCCAAGCTGCGCGTGGTGTTCGAACACATCACCGCCCAGGAAGCCGCGCAATTCGTCATCAGCGCACCGGACACCATCGCCGCCACGCTCACCCCGCAACACCTGCTATACAACCGCAACGCCATGCTGGTCGGCGGTATCCGCCCGCACTACTACTGCCTGCCGATCCTCAAGCGCGAGACGCACCGCGCAGCCTTGGTGCAAGCCGCCACCAGCGGCAACAAGAAATTCTTCCTCGGCACCGACAGCGCCCCGCACGCGCAGCACACCAAAGAAAACGCCTGCGGCTGCGCCGGTTGCTACACCGCGCACAGCGCCATCGAGCTGTATACCGAAGCGTTCGAGGCGGCGGGCGCGCTGGACAAACTGGAAGGCTTTGCCAGCTTTTATGGCGCGGATTACTACGGCTTGCCGCGCAACACAGACAGCATCACACTGCGGCGCGAAGAGTGGCAAGTGCCGCAGTCGGTGGGGTTTGGCGAGCATAGGCTGGTGCCGCTGAGGGCTGGGGAAAAGATGAAGTGGAAGTTGAATGTGTAACGCAATGGTCAATTTTTCATAATTTTATTTAGTTAGGATTTCCAATGGGCGGATTTTCATCAACAGCTCCACAGCCAATTTCTTATGAAAGAGCAATGGTTTTTATCGATGGCTCAAATATTTTCCCAAACCTTCGCGAATTTAACTTGGTGGTTCCAAATTTCTATAAATTGGGGCGGTTTGCAATCGGCTCACGCCAATTAACGCGGGTTTATGTCTATACCAGTGAAGAAAAGCTTGAAAGCGCAAAGACAAGCAATGGCCAAGAATGTTTTTCAGGTTGCAGAATTGTATTAGGAGATAGCATCCCTTTAAATAATGGAGGACATCGTGAAAAGGGGGTTGACGCTTTATTAGTTGCAGATCTTGTATATCACGCTGCGATGAAAAATTTTCAATATGCCGTGGTTATTTCTAATGACACTGACTTTGCAGTAGCTTTAAAGCGAGTAGAGGATTTTGGCTGCCGAACGGGTGTTGTGAGTGTTGTTAAGAAAGCATCACAGCGATTAATTGATGCTTGTGATGATTTTCAATTCGTGAATGATAGTGCTCTTTGCCAAGCAGGAATAGCGCGTATAGCTTAAGGGATTCAGCCGAGTAGGGTGCGCTTGCGCACCTTTTGCCATGGTGCGTAAACGCACCCTACTTGTTTCAGAACTGCCCGAAGATGCCCGTCAATAGGCGATCTGCAAGCAGCGATGGTTGAAGATGGCCGTATTCAGGGCGTTACGAAGAAGGTAGCAAAATAGCAAAAGGGGCCAGGCTCGAATTGATTATGAAACTTCATATCAAGATGAACTATTGGGGTCAGGTTAAAATTAAACTTTCTAGCACTAAAATTCATCATGCCAATTTCAAACTACCTCAGCACCTCCCCCATCCTCGGTGAGCGCGTCTTTCTTCATCCTTCCTGTCAGGTCATCGGCGATGTGACCATCGGCGACGACAGTTCCGTGTGGTGCAACACGGTGTTGCGCGGCGATGTGAACCGCATCGTGATCGGGCGCGGCACCAATGTGCAGGATCTAACCATGGGCCATGTGACGCACAAATCGGCGGACAAGCCGGACGGTTCGCCGCTCATCATTGGCGATTACGTGACCATCGGCCATTCGGTGATTTTGCACGGTTGCACCATCGGCAACGAATGCCTGATCGGTATGGGCTGTCTGATCATGGACGATGTGGTGATTCCCGACCGCGTGATGATAGGTGCGGGCAGTCTGGTGTCGCCGGGCAAGACGCTGGAAAGCGGCATGCTGTATATGGGCCGTCCGGCCAAGGCGGTGCGCGCGCTGAGCGAGGAGGAGATCGGCAAGTTGCGTTATTCCGCCGAACATTATGTACAGGTGAAGGACGATTACTTGAACGCAACGAAAGCGTAGGCTTTGTTGTTCAAAAAATAATAATTAATCCGTTCGCCCTGAGCTTGTCGAAGGGCATGTGGTTCGACAGGCTGTGCGTGAGCTGTTGGGGCGAATGCCCCTTACAGCCACGGCCTACTCCTTGCGAGTACACCACGAACGGCACCACAATTTTTGCACCAACACTAAATTGAAAGATTGTCGAACATGACAACAAGCAACCTTGAAGAAATCACCCGCACCAAAATCAATATGGAGACTTCGCGCATCGCTTGGCGCGAGTTGCAGCGCTTCTTCGCCAACGGTACGGCAATCGTAGTGAGTGCCGAACTCGATCTGGTCGAAGTGGCGTACCAAATCTATGCAGACAACCGCGCGCAGGTGAAGCGTTGGATGGAAGACGGAGTGGTCGCGCGCGTGTCGGATGAGCAGGCGCAGGCGTGGTACGAGGCGGACAGCATGGTGTGGGCGGTGGTGGTCAGCCCGTTCGTGCTGGTGCAAGCGGAGAAAAAGCTGCATTAGAACTTGGCCGCAAGCCAATCAACACGGCATTCTCCATCAAGTGCATCGCGGAGATCGCCTATTGACGGGCATCTTCACGAGGTTGTGTATTCAGTCCTTGGGAATTTTCTTCATCGCCGTTTCGATGCGCTGACATAGCGTCTTCAAAATCTTGATGCGCGCAAAGTTCTTGTCGTTGGCTTCAACCAATGTCCACGGTGCGATCTCGGTGCTGGTTCTATCCACCATGTCGCACACGGCGCGCTCGTAGTCATCCCATTTCTCGCGGTTGCGCCAATCTTCTTCGGTGATCTTGAAACGCTTGAAGCCGATCTTTTCGCGCTCCTTGAAGCGGCGCAGTTGTTCTTCCTTGGTGATCGCCAACCAGCATTTCACCAGCACGATGTTGCTGTCCACCAGTTGCTGTTCGAAGTCGTTGATCTCGCGGTAGGCGCGCATCCAGTCCGCTTCCGAGCAATATTTTTCCACGCGTTCGACCAGCACACGTCCGTACCAGGTGCGGTCGAAAATATTGAAGTGGCCGGTGTGCGGGACGTAGCGCCAGAAGCGCCATAGATAAGGTTGTGCGCGCTCTTCCTCGGTGGGCGCGGCGACCGGAATGATGTGGTAATAGCGCGCATCGAGCGCACCGGTGATGCGACGAATCGCTCCGCCTTTGCCGCCCGCGTCCGAACCTTCGAATGCGGCGATGACCGACATTTTGCGGAAGCGCGGATCGCGCGTGAGCAGATTGAGTTTGCCTTGGTATTTCTCCAGCTCGGCATTGAATTTCTTCTTGTCGAGCTTCTGCGCCATGTTCAATTTGTCGAGCACATTGAGATGGTCGATCGGCTCATGCAGCGGCGCGACATCCTTCGCGGAAGGTTTGTTTGCACTGTCGATGCGTTTGCGCAGCGCTTCCAGCAATATCTTGCCCACGGTCAGGTTGCGGTAGCGTGTATCTGCGCCTTCCACCACGATCCACGGCGCTTCGGCGGTGCTGGTTTCGCGCAAGGCATGTTCCGATACTTTGCGGAATTTGTCGTAACTTTTGAAACGTTGCCAATCCAGCTTGGTCACGCGCCAGCGCGTCTTGGGGTTTTTCTCCAGCGACTTCAGGCGTTTTTCCTGAGCGTCTTTGGACAAGTGAAACCAGAATTTGATGATTAGCGTGCCTTCATCGGTCAGCATCTTTTCAAAGTGATTGATCTGTTCGATGCTCTGATTGAGCATCGCCGCGCTGGTTTGTTTCAGCACACGCCGCACGATGGGCGCGGTGTACCAGGAGCCGAAGAACACGCCGATTTTGCCTTTGGGCGGCAACGCGCGCCAGAAGCGCCACATCGGCGGATGCCGTTGTTCCTCGTCGGTTTTTTCACCCATGGCATGCGCCTGAATAAAACGCGGATCCATCCACTCGTTGAGCAGGTTCACCGTCTCACCCTTGCCTGCGCCATCCACGCCGCCCGCCAGAATGATCACAGGAAATTTGCCTTTCTGCGACAGATCGAATTGCGCATTGAGCAACGCTTCGCGCAACGTGGGCACTTCCTTGTCGTAAGTGGCTTTGTCTATCTTGTGTCCGAGTTCGGCAGATTCAAACATGATGGCTCCTTTCAGAATTACAGTTGATCTGGTGCGATGGCGAGACGCAGTATGGTCTGATAATCGCCCTCGCGTTCGCGCCGACTGAACCACCAAACAGCGCCTTTTTTGATGCTCCAGTATTCCACGCGATTGGTCAGCAGCAAGGCAGCCAACTCGCCCAGCCAGGGCTGATGGCCGACCAGCAGCACTGCGCCGCCCGTTTTCGGCCAGCCTGCGGCGGCGATGGCGGTCTGCGGTGTGGCGTGGGTGCCGATGTTGGATGCAGTGATGAATTGTTCGGTGAGGGCGGCAGCGGTTTGCTGTGCACGCAACGCGGGACTGACCAGAATGCGAGTTTTTTGCGGTAATCTGCAGGAAAGGAAGTTTGCCATGTGTTCGGCTTGGCGGCGGCCTTTTGCAGTCAGTGGACGCGCATCGTCAGGAGTTCCATCTGCCGCTTCGGCGTGCCGCCACAGAATCAGTTCCATTTCCTCCCCCATTTATTACACTATCGGGCGTCAGGATATACCGTATATACTGTTTTTACCACATTCACTTTTGGAGACAGACATGGACGATTCTACCCCGCTCAAACCCGCTGCGAAAAAGACTGCTGCTGCATCCAAGCCCGCCAAGGCCAAGGCCGCTGCCAAACCGGCGAAGAAGTTGAAAAAAGAAAAGAAGGAAAACGGCAAGGTCAAAGTGGTGCGCGACAGCTTCACCATGCCGCAGGCGGATTACGATCTGATCGCGGAGCTCAAGCTGAAGGCGTTGAACACCGGACTGCACGTGAAGAAAAGCGAGCTGTTGCGCATAAGCTTGCAGGCTTTATCCAAACTGACCGAAGCGCAACTCAAGAAAGCGGTCTCGGGCTTGGAAAAAATCAAGACCGGACGGCCAAAGAAAGACTAACTCTCGGCAGCCACGAACGGCTGCCCGAGTTCCTGCAGCAGAGTCGTTTGCGCGCAAACTTCTGCACCGCGACCGGGTGTCTTGCGGTGCCAGAAGCCGTTGCAGTCCATCTCCCACGCCTGTTTGTTGTCTTTCAGGTAAATCTTCAACCCTTCGTCGATCACGCGTTTTTTCAGTTTGGCATCAAGCAGCGGAAAGCAGGCTTCGATGCGGCGGAAGAAGTTTCTATCCATCCAGTCTGCACTGGATAGATACACATCGTTCGCCGTGTCGTTGCGGAAATAGAAGATGCGCGTGTGTTCAAGGAACCGCCCGATTATGGAGCGCACGTGAATATTCTCGGACAATCCGGCGACGCCGGGACGCAGAGCGCACACGCCGCGCACGATCAGGTCTATCTTCACTCCGGCCTGCGAAGCTTCATACAGCGCGGTGATGATTTCCGGCTCCAGCAGCGCGTTCATCTTGGCGATGATTTGCGCGCGCTTGCCTTCCTTGGCCAGTCTGGTTTCGTTGCGTATGGCTTGCAGCACGTTGGCATGCAAGGTGAACGGCGATTGCCACAAGTGTTTTAACTTGCTGGCCTTGCCCAGACCGGTGAGTTGCGTGAACACTGCGTTTACATCTGAACACACTTCTTCGTTGCTGGTGAACATGCCGAAATCGGTATAAAGCTTGGCGGTGCGCGGGTGATAGTTACCCGTGGCGAGATGCACATAACGCCGCAGTTTGCCGTCTTCGCGTCGCACCACCATCAGCATCTTGGCGTGGGTCTTGTGTGCGACCACGCCGTACACCACATGCGCGCCCACTCCTTCCAATCGCCCTGCCCAGTTGATGTTGGCCTCTTCGTCGAAGCGCGCCAGCAGTTCCACCACCACGGTCACCTCCTTGCCGCCGCGTGCCGCGTTGATAAGCGCTTCCATCAATTCCGAATCGGTACCTGTGCGATATACCGTCTGCTTGATGGCCACCACATTGGGATCAGCGGCGGCTTGCTGGATGAAATCGATTACCGGCTTGAACGACTGGTAAGGATGGTGCAGCAGCACGTCGTTCTTGCGCAGCACCTTGAACATGTCCTCGCCTTTTTTTTGCAGCAAGAGCGGCATGCCGGGCACAAAGAGCGGGAATTTAAGGTCGTCGCGCGCCACCTGGTCGGGGATGCGCATCAGGCGCACCAGATTCACCGGTCCTTTGACCTTGAACAGATCTTCCGCCTTCAACTCGAATTGCTGCAACAGAAATTCGGACATGGCTTGCGGGCAGTTTTCAGCGACTTCCAGACGCACGGCATCGCCAAAATGGCGCTGCGGCAATTCACCCTGCAGGCTGACGCGCAGGTTCTTCATTTCCTCTTCATCCACGAACAGGTCGCTGTTGCGCGTGACGCGGAACTGGTAACAACCCAGCACCTCCATGCCAGAGAACAACTCACCGACGTGCGCGTGCAAGATGGAAGAAAGAAACACGAAGCCATGCGGGCAGCCGGAGACTTCGGGTGGCACCGGGATGGCGCGCGGCAACAAACGCGGTGCCTGCACGATGGCCTTGGCGGAATTGCGCCCGAAGGCATCCTTGCCTTGCAGCTCGACAGCGAAATTCAAACTCTTGTTAAGTACGCGCGGGAATGGATGCGCCGGATCAAGCCCGATCGGCGTGAGCACCGGCATCACCTCGCGCATGAAGAAATCCTTGACCCAGATTTGCTGCGCCTCGTTCCAATGCGTGCGGCGCAAAAACTTGATGCCTTGCGCAGCGAGTGCGGGAACCAGTTCTTCGTTGAACAACTGATATTGCCGCGCAATGAGTTGGTGCGTCGGCGCGTACAGACGCTTGAGGATTTGCGTGGCCTCCAGCCCGTCCGGGCCGGTGGCGAGTCCGCCCAGCTTGGCCTGCTCTTTCAACCCGGCGACGCGAATCTCGAAGAACTCATCCAGGTTGCTGCTGACAATGCACAGATATTTCAAGCGTTCCAGCAAAGGAACCGTGGCGTCTTCCGCCTGGGCAAGCACACGGCGGTTGAACTCCAACAAGCCGAGTTCGCGGTTTAGAAAATTCTGCGCGGGATAAGTTTTGGCCAAGGATTTTGCGTTACTTCAGTTTTTCGGCGGAACGTAGCCGTTGGGCATTTGTGTGCCTTCACCGAAGAAATAATTCTCCATCTGCTGCGCCAGATACTGGCGCGCCTTGATGTCGCCCAAATTGAGGCGGTTCTCGTTCACCAGCATAGTCTGGAATTTGATCCAGCCTTGCCACGCTTCTTTCGACACGTTATCAAATATGCGCTGACCCAACGCACCCGGATAGGTTGGACGCTCCAGACCTTCCGCCTCTCGACCCAACTTCACACACTGCACCATTCTTGTCATTTTATTCTCCACAACTAATTGATAATAGATGCGCAATATTACACGCAGATGAAACTGCCTTTTACTTCAAATTTTTCACAAACACCTTGGAGCGGCGCTGGTAGTTGTACAGCTCCTTTTTTTCCTTGGGCAGTTGATTGATGCCTGCCTCCTTGAATTCTCGTTCAATGAACCAGTGCGCGGTACGCGTGGTCAGCACGAACAACTTCTGCATGCCCTGCGCCTTGGCGAGATTGCTCATGTGCATAAGAATCGCCTCGCCATAGCCCCGGTCGCGGCATTGCGCATCCACCGCCAGACAGGCCAGTTCAGCCGAATCCTCGTTCGGAAACGGATACAGCGCGGCACAACCCACGATGCGGTGGTCGTGTTCCAGCACTTCGAAACGCACGATCTCACGCTCCAGCAATTCGCGCGAACGGCGCACCAGAATGCCCTCTTCTTCCAGTGGCCGCAGCAATTGCAGAATACCGCCCACGTCTTCGATAGTTGCCGCGCGCAATGTATTGAGCGTGGATTCCACCACCATGGTGCCGATGCCTTCGTCGCTGAACAATTCCTGCAACAGTGCGCCGTCGGTGTGGCGGCTGATGAGGTGCGTGCGCGCCACACCCGCCTCACAGGCACGGATCGCACACGGCAGGAACAACGCCACGTCATCCGGCAGTGCGCGTTTTTTATCGAGCACCGCCTGCGCCTGCGCAATGGTCAGCTCCTTGGCCAGCTTGCCCCTCTTTTCCTGCACGCCGTCGGTGTCCATCATGAACACCAGTTTGTCGGCATCCAGCGCGATGGCGGTGGCAGTGGCGATGTCTTCCAGCGTGAGGTTGAACACTTCACCCGTGGGCGAATAACCCAGCGGTGATAACAACACCACTTCGCCGAATTCCATGCGGTCGCGCAATGCCGCTACATCCACCTTGCGCACCCTGCCGGTATGTTGCAAATCCATACCGTTGATGATGCCGATGGGTTGCGCCGTAATGAAATTGCCGCCCGCCACGCGGATGTCGGCATTCGCCATCGGCGAATTCGCCAGCCCCATCGACAGCAGCGCCTCGATCTCCAGCCGCACGCGACCGACTGCTTCTTTCACGCATTGCAAGGCTTCGGCATCGGTCAGGCGTATGCCCTGATGAAACGTGCCCGCCAAGTCGTTGCGCGCCAGATGCTGCTCGATCTGCGGCCGCGCGCCATGTACCAGCACCAGCCGGATGCCCAGCGCGGCGAGCAGATTGAAATCGTGCGTCAGCTCGACGAACTTACCATCCGCCACCACCTCGCCGCCGAACGCCACCACAAACGTCTTGCCGCGAAAGGCGTTGATATACGGCGCAACGGAACGGAACCACGCAACGAAATCGGGCGAAGATCTAAGGGGGACGGCAGGCATGGTGATTGGATTACTCCTTGAATCGGTGGACAAGCCAAAGAATTGTTCGCAGCATTATATTTCAAATCACGAGCATGGACGGAACGAGAACACGCTGCGGATTTCCCTTCAGCGTTCGACAGCGCACAGAACTGTCTTTGACATTTACCTAGGATGAACTGGAGCATTGTCAGTCCGGAAAAATTTCCATGAGCAAAGTCTATCTGGGTCGCCTGCCGCAGAGCGATCCTATGCACAACTATCTGCAACACAATATTCAGCCGCAGATCAGCGGCGATTCTGGCGATTCGACGTATCGCGTATTCGGGCTGAATGGCTCGAACGACGTGTATATGTACGAAGACCGCAATACCGGCAGCAAGGTCATCGGAAAATTTTTCCTCTCTGCGCGGAAGCGCAACGCGGACAAGGCGGCAACGCGCCTGACGCGCGAGTTCGACAATCTGTGCATGATGCGGAATTACGGGATGACCGGGCACCACCACGTGGTCAGGCCGCTTGGTCGCCACTATGCGATGAACGCGCTGCTGGTCACCGAATACAGCGACGGGCAACTACTCAGCGAAGTCATCACAGATGCGATCCGAAACGGCGACCACGGCAAACTGTATTACAAGCTCACCGCACTTGCGTACTTCCTGTCATCCTTTCACAACCGCACCGCCAACGGCGAAGGTGTCGCATTCCACGAAGACTGCGACTACATGGATAGCCTGATAGACAAACTGCGCGAGCAATGGGCGACCGGCGGCGACGAGGCGCAGGAACTGTACTGGCTGCGCGACCAGTGGCGCAATCAGCCGCGCATGTGGCAAGACCAGCAGGTGATGGTGCATGGCGACGCGACACCGGAGAACTTCATGTTCGGCAATGGCCTGGAAGTCATCGCATTCGATCTGGAACGAGCCAAACGCGCAGATCGCATGTTCGACACGGGACGCATCGCCGGAGAACTGAAACATTTCTTCATGCGCGCCACCGGAGACAGGAATGCCGCCGACCCTTTCATCGGCCATTTTCTGTGGGAATATGCATGCCACTTTCCCGACCGCGAAAATGCCTTCCGAGCAATCACTGGCAGAGCGCCGTTTTACATTGGCATCACGCTGCTACGCATCGCGCGCAACAGCTGGATTGACGCGGCCTACCGCCGCCGTCTCATCGACGAGGCGAAAGAATGCCTGAGGAGATTTTGAATGAGCATCAAAGGCATTATTTTCGACATCAACGGCACGCTATCGGATATTCATACCAACGAATGGCACGACGATATTTATCGAGTGCTGAGCAATCTATTGTCATATCAAGGCATATCGCTCGATGCAGATGCAGTGAAGAGTCTCTATTTCGAGTTTATGAAAAAGCAGCGCACAGCAAACGCTGATCGGCATCAGGAATTCGATGCTGTCGCCATCTTCCGCGACATCATCGCCCAACATGCCACCGACTTCACCCGCGCTTTACCGAAAGAAAAACTGCAACAACTTCCGCTCATTCTTGCCGAAACACACCGCGCCGCATCGCGCTTCCATTTGCATCTTTATCCCGGCGTGGCCGACACTATCCGCCAACTACAGCAGAAATATCACCTTGCCATCATTTCCGATGCGCAGTCCGCTTACGCGCTCGCAGAACTGCATGCCGTCGGACTCTCCGGTTATTTCGACCCCATCATCATCTCGGGCGACTACGGTTATCGCAAACCAGAGTTACGCCTGTTCATCGCCGCCTTGAGCGCCATGAAAATGGACTCGACAGAAGTGGTCTTTGTGGGCAACGACATGTACCGCGACGTTTACGGCGCGCAAAGACTCAAAATGAAAACTGTCTTCTTCAAGTCCAACCAAGGCACGCAAGAAAAAGCGGGCGTGAAGCCCGACTACATCATCTACAATTTTCCGGAGTTGCTCAACGCGATCAGCTTTTTCGAGAAGTAGTAAAGAAGGAAAAGGTATTCTGGCAGAGTCGTAAGGTGGGCACGTTTTATGTGCCCACGCGATTAACGATCCACAATCAACTAAAACGAAACAAGATATTTCAACCAAGCAGATTTACACAAACGTGGCACGCGAACGACTGTAGGTGCTTTGTGCGATGCAGCATCCGAGAGGTTGAGTTAGTTAATGCAACGCTCCCGATCTAATATTTTTATAGCTTCTCCGCAAGGAAATGCCCGTCATTAGGCACTCTGCAATGCTTATTGCACGGAGACGCTCGTATCTATTGTCTTTCAGGCAAGCAATATTTATAGATTTAAGAACCAGTTGTTCGTCCAAATGCCCTCACAAATAATCCGTTGTTCCATTTGTGGAACAGCCTGTTTCGTTTCAAGCACTTTATAAATTTTGGCGATACACCTAACATACACTCGCTTTCTTCCACTGATTCCGGATTAACCAGAAGGCCGGGGCAGCGCTGTTCTGCTGTATGTGCAAGGTTTCCCTTCAGCTCGATGACATAGAGTTTTGACGGGGTGCCGCAGTAATCAGAGGATTAATATGACCAACCAGAAACCCCATATCGCCCAAAAATCGCCTTGCGCCGTTGCCGTTGAAGCGGGCAAGAGCTATTGGTATTGCACTTGCGGCAAGAGCGCCGGACAACCTTTTTGCGACGGCAGCCACAAAGGCAGCGAGTTCGTGCCCAAGGAGTTCAAGGCGGAGAAGTCCGAGACTGTCCATTTTTGCGGCTGCAAGCATAGCGCCAATGGTATGACTTGCGACGGAAGCCACCAGAAGTTGTAATTTTTCAAACTTGGCTGCGTTGTTGGATGTGACCACCACTGTGCATTGCACCAAATGAGTAGCAGTAAAATCCGGTGCAATGCGCTGCCCATTCAATAATTTCAGGCTTGCGATAGACCTGTCCGCCCAATAGCCGCTGATCGTCAGCCACCTGCAATGATGGTGCGCGGATCACTCACGTCATCCTCGCTAGAATAATTCGACCTTCCGGCAAGGGTCAAAATCAAGTTGCTTCTATCAACTAGGCACCGCTTTCCGAAATCTGCTTTGCGCGGTTTGCGTGTGCATCGCTCTGTAGATATGGCGATCGGGACCATTGCGCACGACGCTGATTGCGTCCACACTGTTTAATGTAGAAACGGTACTCTCAATGGGCGCGCAGCTACCAATGAAACAGTTTCTTTTATCTATATTTGTTATTTCGTTTGCCACGCTATCTGCGGGCATAGAGCAGCGACCTGTCGAAATTCATGACCTGCTGGTTGCACAAGCCGAACCCAACAAGAAGATCGCCCTGACTCTGGATGCCTGTTCTGGAAAATACGACGGCGATCTAATCAATTTTCTAATCGCCAACCGAATTCCGGCAACAATCTTTGCAACCCAGACATGGCTTAAACAAAATCCTTATGGGCTGTCTGTCATTAAGGCACATCTTGATTTGTTTGATGTTGAAGATCATGGTGCAAAACATATTCCGGCTGTCATCGGTGTCGGCAGAAAAGTATATGGAATTCTCGGTGAACCGGACGTTATCCATCTGCAACGCGAAGTGCTGGAAGGGGCATCAGCCATAGAAGTAGCCATCGGCGTCGCCCCGCATTGGTACAGAGATGCCACTGCCGAGTACGACACTCAATCAATTGATGCAATCGCCAAGTTGGGCTACAAGATCGCGGGCTTTTCTGTGAATGCAGATGAGGGAGCGACGCTTAAAAAGATTGCCATAGAAAAAAGGCTAGAACACATCAAAGCTGGCGACATCATCATCGCTCATATGAACAAACCCGCGTCCGACACCGCCGAAGGTCTTGCTGTCGGGTTGGCTTATCTGCTCAAAGCCGGATTTATATTCGTACGTTTGGACCAAGTAGAGATCGAAGAGATACCGATGCGATTAGACAAGAATCTAAAATTTCGAAGAAAGCGCTGATCGGAAATTCCTTACGAACCCACCCTGCGGCAATAGCAATACACGAACGACTGTGCAGCCCCGGAGGGGGTGTGATGTTCTTCCTTGCGGTGATCCAGAAGCACGAATGTCTCGCCGAACTGGTCGTGCAATTCGCCTGGCCGGTAGCGCATGACGGGCAAGCCGCTGCATTGAAGCGGGCCGTCTTCGGCAAAGGTGGCGACGATGACGTGGCCGCCCGGTTTCACCGAGCGCAGCACGGTGCGCACATAAGCGGCGCGGTCTGCCGGGTCGGTGAGGAAGTGGAATACGGCGCGGTCGTGCCAGATGTCGTAACGGTTGGTGGGCAACTCCACCTGAGTGATGTCGGCTTCTATCCAGTGTACCTGGCTGGCTCTTTCACCAAGGCGTTGGCGTGCCGCATTCAGCGCGGCGCCTGACAAATCGAGCACGGTCAGGTCGGTGTATCCATTCGCCACCAGATCATCGATCAGCGTAGAAGCTCCGCCGCCCACATCTATGATGCCCGCATCGTGTCCCAGCAGCGTGGAACGAATCAGGCCGAGCGACACATCGGCATGCGGCTGGAACCAGCTCACCGCGTCGGTGGCTTTGGTCGCATAGACGTTTTCCCAATGAGCTTTGGATTGCATGCTGTTCTCCCGCTAAAAAGTTATACCCAATCCTTTGGCACCAGAAATTTCTCGTACAACTCCGCTTCCGGCGTACCCTTCTCGGGGTGCCAATCATAGCGCCATTTCACCAGCGGCGGCATGGAGAGCAGGATGGATTCGGTGCGGCCATTGGATTGCAGGCCGAAAATGGTGCCGCGATCCACCACCAGATTGAATTCGACATAGCGTCCGCGTCGGTAAAGTTGGAAGTCGCGCTCGCGTTCACCGTAGGGCGTGTCTTTGCGCTTTTCCAGAATCGGCAGGTAAGCATCGAGGTAGTGGTTGCCGACGCTTTGCATGATGGCGAAACAAGTATCGAAATCCGGCTCGCTCAAGTCGTCGAAAAAGATGCCGCCCGTACCGCGCGCCTCGTTGCGGTGTTTGAGGAAAAAATATTCATCGCACCATTTTTTGAATTTCGGGTGCAGCGACGGATCAAACGGAGCGAGTGCGTTCTTGCAAGTCTGGTGGAAATGCGCCACATCTTCCTCGAAGCCATAATACGGAGTGAGGTCCGTACCGCCGCCGAACCAGAATACCGTGTCGCCATCCGGCTTGTACGCCATGAACATGCGCACGTTGGCATGCGAGGTCGGCGCGTAGGGATTGCGCGGATGCATCACCAGCGACATGCCCATCGCTTCCCATCTGCATCCGGCCAGTTCGGGCCTGTGCGCGGTGGCGGAGGCCGGCATGTTGTCACCCTGTACATGCGAGAACGCCACCCCGCCGCGCTCGATCACATTGCCTTCCTCGATGATGCAACTGATTCCCTCGCCAATTGTTCCCTTACCGGATGGACGCTGCCATTTGTCGCGCAGGAACTGCTTGCCATCGACTTGTTCGAGGCGTTCGACAATGCGCTGTTGCAGGTCGAGCAAGTAGGTTTTGACGGCGTTGCTATCCATGTTTACTCCGGTGATTCCGTTATTCCGGCCTGCGCCGGAATAACGGGTTGTAAATTTAATTGCGAATGATCTTACCACCCACCCACGCACGTATTGTCGAAGGCTGTTTGCGCTTGCCCACGCGTCCGCGCATGACCCACACGCTATTGCCAAACAAGCGCTGGCATTCGGCATAAGTCTTCGCTGGGCGTTGTCCGCTGCGGTTGGCGCTGGTGGAAACCAGCGCGCTGTTGGCGCGACGGCAAAGGCTCTTGGCGAATGAGTGCGCGGTGAGGCGCACCGCCAGAGTGTCATGTTTTCCGCGCAACCAGCGCGGGCAGGAAGGCTTGACTGGTAGTAGATAAGTGATTGCCTGCGCGCCGTCATTTTTTAATTTCACTTGTTCATCCGGCATGAGTGGTCGCAAGTAGCGCGCAACTTGCGGGTAGTGCGACGCGATCAGGATTAAGCCTTTGCGTTGCGGGCGCTGCTTGAGTTTGAGGATGCGTAGCACTGCTTTACGATTGGCCGGATCACAGCCGAGGCCGTAGCAGGACTCGGTGGGATAAGCGATGAGGCCGCCGCGTTTGAGGTGGGCGGCGACTGATCGGGCAGATGCAGTTGAACGATACAAGAGCACCTCTAGCTATTGAGACGAAGATTTATTCCGTTCGTGGTGATCTTGTCGAACCATAAGCGGATTAAATCACCTTGATGTCGTCGCCCTTCGACAAACTCAGGGCGAACGGATTTTTATTTGCGCCCGATGGCGCGATAACCGATATCTCTACGCATCTGGTTGCCGTCAAAATGAATGCTGTCGGCGATCTCATAAGCGCGTTGCTGAGCGTGCTTCACCATATCGCCGAGGGCAACCACGCACAGTACGCGCCCGCCGTTGGTGACCACCTTGCCATCCTGCATGGTGGTGCCGGCATGGAACACATGTGCATCCTCAGGATTCTTCGGCAGGCCGCTGATGACATCGCCCTTACGCGGCGTATCGGGATAATTGGCGGCAGCCATCACCACGCCGAGCGCGGTGCGTCTGTCCCACTCAGCCTCGACCTTGTCCAAGGTGCCGGCGATGGCGTGTTCGACGATCGCGGCGTAGTCGCTCTTCAAGCGCAGCATGATCGGCTGCGTCTCCGGGTCGCCCATGCGGCAGTTGAATTCCAGCACTTTGATGCTGCCGTCGGGCGAGATCATCAAGCCTGCGTACAAAAATCCGGTGTAGGTGATGCCTTCGCTGGCCATGCCGTGCATCACGGGCATGATGACTTCGCGCAAGGCACGCGCATGCACTTCGGGCGTGACCACGGGTGCTGGCGAATACGCGCCCATGCCGCCGGTGTTGGGGCCTTGGTCGCCGTCGAGCAAACGTTTGTGATCCTGACTGGTGGCCATGGTCAGCACGTTCTTGCCGTCGGCCATCACGATGAAGCTGGCTTCTTCGCCCGTGAGGAATTCTTCGATCACCACGCGCGCACCGGCGTCGCCCAGCTTGTTGTCGGACAGCATCATGTCGATGGCGGCGAACGCTTCATTCTTGCTCATCGCCACCACTACGCCTTTGCCCGCTGCCAGACCGTCGGCCTTGATCACGATAGGCGCACCGTGTTTTTCAACATAGGCTTTGGCCGGGGTAATTTCGCTGAACGTCTCGAAGAACGCCGTGGGAATCTTGTGGCGCGTCATGAAGCGCTTGGCGAAATCCTTGGAAGATTCCAGTTGCGCCGCCGCTTTGGTTGGGCCGAATATTTTCAGCCCTGCCGCGCGGAACGCATCCACCACACCCGCCGCCAGCGGCGCTTCCGGGCCGACTACGGTCATGTAGATGTCTTCACGTTTGGCGAACTCGATCAGTTCTGGAATGGCCGTGATGGCGACATTCTCCACTCCGTCTTCCAGCGCCGTGCCCGCATTGCCGGGCGCAACAAACACCTTCTGCACTTTTGCGCCCTGCGCCAAGCGCCATGCCAATGCATGTTCGCGTCCGCCGTTACCGATAACCAGAATCTTCATTTCAATCCCTTTGCCACATAACCAGCGACTTGGCTGGCGTCTTTTGCCAGCTTAGTCGAATGGCTATTTGTTTTACCAAGAGAACACCAAGCGCACAGAGAAGGGGTTAATGGTTTGCTCTGTGAACTCCGTGTTCTCTGTGGCTAAATGTTTTTAATGCCTGAAGTGACGGAAGCCCGTAAACACCATCGCCAGCCCATGCTCATCCGCTGCCGCGATCACTTCTTCATCGCGCATGGAACCGCCCGGTTGAATGACGGCCTTCGCGCCTGCTGCTGCCAGCACGTCGATGCCGTCGCGGAACGGGAAGAAGGCATCGGACGACACGACCGATCCGGCCAAACTCAGTCCGGCGTTCTGCGCCTTGATGCTGGCGATGCGCGTGCTATCCACGCGACTCATCTGGCCTGCGCCCACGCCCAGTGTCTGGCCGCCTTTGCAGAATACGATGGCATTCGACTTCACGTATTTCGCCACGCGCCAGGCGAACAGCAGGTCGGTTAGCTGTTCCTTGCTCGGCTGAACCTTGCTCACCACTTTGAGTTGCGCCAGTTGCACGTTAAGGGTGTCCGGTGTCTGCACCAGCAGGCCGCCGCTCACGCGTTTGAAATCGAACTGATTATGCGCATTGGACAGAGGCACGCTGAGCACGCGCACGTTCTGTTTGGCGGCGGTGATCTTCAATGCGGCTTCGCTTGCGCTTGGCGCGATGATGACTTCGACGAACTGGTTGGCGGTGATCTGCGCGGCGCTCTCGGCATCCAGTTCGCGGTTGAAGGCGATGATGCCGCCGAAGGCGGACGTGGTGTCGGTGGAGTAGGCCAGCTTGTAGGCGTTCAGCGCGCTGTCGGCAATCGCCACGCCGCACGGGTTGGCGTGTTTGACGATGACGCAGGCAGGCTGGTCGAAGGTCTTCACCAGTTCCCACGCCGCATCGGAGTCACCGATGTTGTTGTAGGAAAGTTCCTTGCCTTGCAACTGGGTGTAGCCGGAGATGCTGCCCGCCAACGGAATCAGGTCGCGGTAGAACGCGGCTTGCTGGTGCGGATTTTCTCCGTAGCGCGTCTCCTGTACTTTGGCGAAGTTGAAATTAATCTGTGCCGGGAACGCGCTCTTGCTGCCGTCGCTGTTGATCGCGGTGAGGTAGTTGCTGATCATGCTGTCGTAGGCAGCGGTATGCGAGAAAGCTTTCTTCGCCAGATCGAAACGAGTGGCTTCAGAAACCGTGCAGCTATTGGTCTGCATTTCCGCCAACACGTCGGCGTAGTCTGCCGGGTCGGTGACGATGGCGACGTGCGCGTGGTTCTTGGCAGCGGAGCGCACCATGGTCGGACCGCCGATGTCGATGTTCTCGATCGCGTCTTCCAGCGTGCAGCCGGGCTTGGCGATAGTTGCCGCGAACGGATACAGATTCACCACCACGAGATCGATGGTCGGGATGTTGTGCTTCTTCAGCGTGGCCACATGCTCGGCAATATCGCGGCGCGCCAGAATACCCGCATGCACTTTCGGTTGTAGCGTCTTCACGCGGCCATCGAGCATCTCGGGGAAGCCGGTGTAGTCGGCCACTTCGGTGACCGGAATGCCGTTGTCGGCAAACAGCTTGGCCGTGCCGCCGGTGGACAAAATCTTTACGCCGAGCTGGTGCAGACCCTTGGCGAATTCGAGGACGCCGGATTTATCCGACACGCTGATGAGTGCTTGTGTGATGGCCATTTGTATTCTTTCCTTGGTTATTTGATTTGGTGATCCTGCATTTTCTTGCGCAGCGTATTTCGGTTGATTCCCAGCAATTCGGCGGTGCGCGTCTGGTTGCCGCCCGCGTGAAACAAAACAGTTTCAATCAGCGGCTTTTCCACGCAGCAGATCACCATGTTATAGATCGCCACCGACGGCTCTTCGCCATCGAGGTCTTTGAAATAGTCGTTCACCGCTCGGCGTACATACTTGGCGATGTCGTTCTCGTTGATGTTGCAATCTTCGCTCATGCTGCCACCTCTTTTTATTTCTCTATAACTCGGTCTGCATTTAGTCGGTGGCAGGCAGCATTCGCGAACACGCACATCCCCGCACTGCGGGGCCCCTGCTTGCTGCTCATGCTGCCATCTCCCTTTCGTAAAGCAGTCTGTCACTGCTTGCTTTTTGTTCTTCAAAAAATTCTGTTACAGCCTGCATCTGTTCATCCACACTCTCCAATTGGTTCATGCGATGGCGGAACACTGCCGAACCGGGCAAGCCTTTGGTGTACCAGGAGATGTGTTTGCGCGCTACGCGCAGGCCGGTGTGTTCGCCGTAAAAATCGTAGAGGTCGGCCAGATGCGCGATCAGTACATTTTGAATTTCGCCGACTTGCGGCGATAGCAAGTGCGCGCCGGTTTGCAAAAAATATTCGATCTCGCGAAACAGCCACGGACGGCCTTGCGCGGCGCGTCCTATCATCACTGCATCCGCGCCGGTATGTTGCATCACCAAGCGCGCTTTTTCCGGTGTGGCGATGTCGCCGTTGGCGATGATGGGGATGCGCACTTCCGCTTTCACCGCGCGGATGGTGTCGTATTCGGCTTCACCGGTATAGGCGCAAGCGCGCGTGCGACCGTGGATGGCCAGCGCCTGAATGCCGCATGATTCGGCGATGCGCGCGATGTTCACCGCGTTGCGATTCTGCTTGTCCCAGCCGGTGCGAATTTTCAACGTGACCGGTACGTTCACCGCGCCGACCACCGTTTGCAGAATCTGCGCCACCAGTTTTTCGTTCTGCATCAGCGCCGAACCCGCCATCACGTTGCAAATCTTTTTGGCCGGACAGCCCATGTTGATGTCGATGATCTGCGCGCCATTGTCCACGTTATAGCGTGCGGCCTGCGCCAGCATCTTTGGATCGGCGCCGACAATCTGCACCGAGATCGGGTCAACCTCGCCTGCATGGTTGGCGCGGCGTTTGGTCTTTTCCGAACCGTACAGCAACGAATTGGAGGCCACCATTTCGGACACCGCCATGCCCGCGCCCATGCGCTTGCACAACATGCGGAACGGCCTGTCGGTCACACCCGCCATGGGGGCAACGATCAGGTTGTTCTTGAGCTTGTAGGAACCGATTTGCATGGGGAAATCTCAATAATCTGTTGCGCGACTTGATTGCGTCGTTGCATGGTGCTCGCTTCTCGCCTACCTATCTGGTATGTCTTCGTCGCTGCGCTCCGTGCGCCTTGCACTCAAGCCGCTCACGACGATTATTCGAGGTTCCCCTCCATCATTTCCGAAGGGGGCAGCGATTATAAATTAATCAATACGCCCATGCTATGATGCCCACAGATATTTCTGCACGGAGGCATTTTTGGAGTTCGATGTCGTTATCGTCGGCGGCGGCTTGGTGGGAGCCAGCCTTGCCAGCGCACTCAAATCCAGCGGGCTGAAGCTGGGTTTGGTGGAAAGTAATCCCTTACCCAGCCTTGATTCAGCGTGGGACAGTCGCATCTATGCCTTCACCCCTGGCAATGTGGAATTCCTCAAGGAATGCGGGGCTTGGCAGCGTTTGGATATGTCGCGCGTGCAGCAAGTGGAAGAAATGCGCGTGTTCGGCGATGACGATTCCAGGCTGAATTTCAGCGCCTATCAGATCGGCGCGTCCGAGCTGGCGTTCATTCTGGAAAGCCGCTTGCTGCAACACGCCTTGTGGCAAGATTTGCGCGAACAGAGCAATCTGACCATTCTGCAACCGGCGCAATGCGCGCAACTCACCATGCAGGACGAAGCCGCGCATCTGAAACTGAAAGACGGCCGCGAGATCAAGGCCAAGCTCATCGTCGGCGCAGACGGGCGCGACTCCTGGGTGCGCCATCAAACCAATATGCCGGAAGTGCCTACGCCCTATCACCAGCAAGGGCTGGTAGCCAACTTCAACACAAGCAAGGCGCATCGCGGCATCGCCTACCAGTGGTTCACACCCGAAGGCATCCTTGCGCTGCTGCCGCTGCCGGGAAGGCGCATCTCCATCGTGTGGTCGGTCAGCCCGGAGCATTCCGCAGAACTGCTGGCGCTCACTCACGAGGAACTCAGCGCGCGCGTGGCGGAAGCCGCAAACCACACGCTGGGCGAGTTGCAAGTCATCACCCCGCCCGCCGCCTTCTCCTTGCGCGTGCTGAATCTGGCGCACCTGATCCGCCCGCGTCTGGCCTTGATCGGTGATGCTGCGCACAACATCCATCCGCTGTCCGGGCATGGCGTGAACCTTGGCTTGCGCGATGCGCGCGAACTGGCGAATGTGATTCTGCAACGCGGCGCGCTGGATTGCGGCGATGCCAGTCTGCTGCGCCGCTACGATCAGGCAAGGCAGATGGACATCATGTCCATGCAGCTCACCACCGACACGCTGAAGAGTCTGTTCGTCAACAACAACCCGCTGCTGCGCACCCTGCGCAACCTCGGGCTTAACGCAACCAACCAATTCGTACCGCTGAAGAACATGCTGGTACGCCACGCGCTTCTCTGATTTTCTTTTAAGGAATTTGTGATGTTTAAAACTCTCTTGCTGTTGTTGCTCTCCTTCTCTTTTGTCCATGCTGCCGAAGCCGACCAAACCGCCGCCGCCATCAAAGACAATCTGAACAAGAACTATGAACAATTGATCGGCCCGGTCGATCAGGTCAACAAATCGCCCATGCCCGATTTGTATGAAGTGGTCACCGGCGACCACATCTTCTACACCGACAAGGGCATGCACTATCTCATCGATGGCAGCCTGTTTGACTTGAAAGCACGCCGCAACATCACCGAAGCCCGTTCGCGCCAATTGTTCGCTGTCGATTTCAGCAAGCTTCCGCTGGAGTTGGCTGTGAAAAAAGTGAAGGGCAACGGCAAGCGCAAGATGGCTTACTTCACCGACCCGAACTGCGGTTACTGCAAGAAACTGGAGCACGAGCTACAAAACGTGACCGATGTCACCTTGTATCTATTCCTCTACCCCATCTTCGACGGCTCGGCGGAAAAAGTGCGGGCGATCTGGTGCAGCGATGACAAGGCCAAGGCTTGGGACAACCTGATGCTGAACGGTGTGCAGCCTGCTCCCGGCAAGTGCGACACGCCTTCCGACAAAGTATTGGCGCTGGGCAAGAAGCTCAAAGTGAACGGCACGCCCGCTTTGATCTTCGCCAACGGGCAAGTCAACCCCGGCTACATGCCCGCCGCCGATCTGGAAAAGGCGCTGGACGATAACGCCAAGTAATTTGTTGAATGCCTATTGGCTCGCAAGCCGCGTCAATAGGCAATCTACGGCATGCATATGATGTAGATCGCCTATTGACGGGCGTTCCCACGAGATTTGATTTCAAGAAGTGGGCGCAGGGGCACAGACGCGTGTCTGTGCATGGGTCGGAAGAAGGTGAAGCTGGCCGATAAGCCGGGTTCTGTCGTGGACAGTCATTCCTCTAGGCGTTTCGTTACCTGACGCTCAAGCAACCTACCCGCTGGCGACGCGAGCAACGTCATGGCCAGCCTATTTGGTCTTGCTCCAGATGGGGTTTACCCTGCCACTGATGTTGCCACCAGCGCGGTGAGCTCTTACCTCGCCATTTCAACCTTACCTGATCCGTTTCAAATAGAGTCCGGGCTTTCGCCCCTCCTCTATTTGAAAGACTTTGCCGCCCTTGCGGGCGGCGAAGTCCGGCCATCGGCGGAATATTTTCTGTGGCACTTTCCATCGCCTCACGGCGTCCGGTCGTTAACCGGCATCTTGCTCTGTGGAGCCCGGACTTTCCTCTACACAGCATAAGTGTGCAGCGACTGTCTAGCCAGCTTCGGGGCGGATACTACCACGCGCCGCTTAGGCTTCCTCCACTTGCACGCTGTAGCCTATGTCTTTCCACAATTTACTTTCTTCTGCCAGCGCAGTTTCTGTCAACGGGTTTTGCGCCAGCCAGTCGCGGTTCAAATTCAAATGAAATTTTGTGCCGCTAAAGTGGACATGCATTTTCGGCAACACAATGTCGCTGCGATTGCGATAGAACAGCGAAGCCAAACGCAGCGCAAAGATTTGCGCCACATTGGCAGAATCGGTGAGCAGGGTGTTGATCTTTTCCAATTTGCCGCGATGCGCCAGCGTGAGCACGCTCAAACGGTTCTGTTCTTTCCTGGAGAAGCCGGGCATGTCGGCGTTGGCAAGGATATAGGCGCTGTGTTTGTGGTAGCCGCTGTGCGCCACGCTGATGCCGATCTCGTGCAGGTTCGCCGCCCATGCCAACAGATGCGATTCATCTTCACTAAATTGATCTAGGAGAAGTTGCCGTGCCAGCAATCCCGCCAGCGCGGACACTCGTCGGGATTGCTGCATGTCCACATGATAACGGCTCATGAACTGCTGCACGGTCACTTCGCGCATATCGTGATTGTGCGATCGCCCGAGCAAGTCGTACAACACACCTTCGCGCAACGCACCGATGGCGGGCTGCATGTGCTCGATGCCAAGTTCGCAGAATGCCCCGTACATGATAGCAAAGCCGCCGGGCAACACCGGCAAGCGATCCGCCTTCAAACCGGGCATTTCCAGCTTGTTTATATCACCCACCTTGAGCAAATGCGCACGCAACTCTTCCAGACCCAGGCGCGTGATGCCGCCGTCCGAGTAACCGTTCTGTTCGAGAATATCGCACAGTACTCGCGCGGAACCGGAGGAACCGAGCGCGATGTGCCAATGCCCCTTGGCGAACCCGGATGCGATGGTTTGAACTTCGTTGCGCGCGGCGAGTTCAGCCTGCTTGAGATTGGACTTATTGATCTTGCCGTCGGGGAAGTAGCGCACGCTGTAGCTGACACAACCCATGTACAAACTTTCCAGCTTTAACGGCTGCATGCCGTTGCCGATGATGAATTCGGTGGAGCCGCCGCCAATATCCATCACCATGCGCAGCTCATCGGTATGCGGCATACCCTGTGCCACGCCGAGGTAGATCAGGCGCGCTTCTTCGCGACCGGCGATGACTTCGATAGGGAAGCCGAGTGCAACCTCGGCTTGTTGCAGAAATTCCGGCGCATTTTTGGCGATGCGCAATGCATTGGTGCCGACTGCGCGCACCGCTTCGCGCGGCAGCTCGCGCAAACGTTCACCGAAGCGCTGCAAACAGGCAAGGGCGCGTTGTTGTGAGGATAGATCGAGTAGCTTGTCTTCGCTCAGTCCAGCGGCGAGGCGAATGGCTTCACGCAGGCCGTCCAGCATGTAAAGCTGGTTATCCACTACACGGGCGATCTGCAAACGGAAACTGTTTGAACCCAGATCGACCGCGGCAAGGATGGGTTGCTGATGCACGGGGAAAAGCGGACTACGACTTCTGTTGCACTTCGCGCTCGATTTCTTCCACCGTGACGTGACGCACGTCGCGCCCTTTGACCATGTACACCACATACTCGGACATGTTCTTGGCGTGGTCGCCGATGCGCTCGATGGCTTTGGCGACGAACAGGATTTCCAGCGAAGTGGAAATGGTGCGCGGGTCTTCCATCATGAACGTGATGAGATAGCGCATGATGGAACGGAACTCTTCGTCCACCTGCTCGTCCTGACGCACAACCTGCGCGGCAGTAGCCAAATCGAGGCGGGCAAACGCGTCCAGCGATTTGCGCAGCATGTCCATGGCAATGTCAGACGCGTGTTTGATTTCGTGGTAGCGCGGCAGATGCAGACGATCTTTTTGCGACAGCAATTTGGCCATACGCGCGATTTTTTCCGCCTCGTCGCCGATGCGCTCCAGATCGGTGATGGTTTTGATGATGGCCATCACCAGGCGCAGATCGCCCGCCGCCGGTTGGCGGCGCACCAGAATGCGGCTGCAACTTTCGTCGATCTCGACCTCCAGCGCATTTACACGATGGTCGTCGTCGATCACCCGATTCATCAGCGCCACATCGCCGGTAATCAGTGACTCGATGGCCAGACTGATCTGGCTTTCCACCAGCCCACCCATCTGCAACACGCGAGCGCGCACCGCTTCCAATTCCGCGTCGAATTGTTTCGAGGTATGTTCGTTACTGGCCATGATTGTTCCTTAGGAATTATTGCAAATGACGGATGCTACCGATATTTCGTTAAAGTTTTGTTACGCTGCGGTAAGCGTCTGCACGCCGTCCGGCGTGCCGAGCAGCAACACATCCGCGCCGCGCCGCGCGAACAAGCCGTTAGTCACCACACCCGTCATTTGGTTCAGCGTCGTTTCCAATTCCACCGGATTCATGATTTGCAGGTTATGCACATCAATAATGACATTGCCGTTGTCGGTGGTGAAACCCTCGCGCAACTTCGGTTGTCCGCCCAACTTCACAATTTCGCGCGCGATGTAACTGCGCGCCATTGGAATCACCTCAATAGGCAAAGGGAATTTACCCAGCACATCCACCAGCTTGCTGCTGTCGCACACGCAGATGAATCTGTGGCTGGCCGCCGCCACGATCTTCTCGCGCGTCAGTGCGCCACCGCCGCCCTTGACCATGTGCATGTGGCGCGTGATCTCGTCTGCGCCGTCAATGTACACCGGCAGATCGCCCGCATCGTTCAGCGAAAACACTTCGATGCCATGCCCCTGCAAACGTTTGGACGACGCCTCGGAACTGGCTACCGCGCCTTGTATCTTGTGTTTGATCTTGGCCAGTTCATCAATGAAGAAGTTGGCGGTGGAACCGGTGCCCACACCCACTATGCAGTCGTTTGGTACATAAGCAATAGCCGCCTGGGCAACCGCGCGTTTCATATCGTCTTGTGTCATAGCCATACCGTATCTCGATTCAGTAATCAGTAATATTGTTTCGTGCGGGTGATTATTGCAGGAATCCGTAAATTTAGAAACCTCGCTAACTCTATATCCAGACAACTCTTTCCAAACAGTCCATTTGCCTTTAGGATTCGTCTGCCGTGGGGGGTGTAGCTCAGTTGGGAGAGCGTCTGGTTCGCAATCAGAAGGTCGTCAGTTCGATCCTGATCACCTCCACCATTTGCAATTATTTGCCTGTTTCAATCAATCTCACAATTCCACCAAATGCCAATTTACATAAGCGGATATGCGCTTATTGCGGCCTAAACGATCTCATTGCATCTTGCTGATACTGGGGGCATAATTGGGGACATAAGTTCTCCACACTAATCTAGTGCCCCCACTAGTCATGCGTCGCCAAAGAGGTGAGATCATGAACAAACTAACAGATGTTGCTGTAAAAAAATCCGCCCCACGGATTAAGGCTTACAAGATGTCGGACGGTGGCGGCATGTATCTGGAAGTAATGCCGAACGGCTCAAAGTATTGGCGGCTCAAGTATCGTTTTGGTGGCAAGGAAAAGCGGCTGGCATTAGGTGTATATCCTGATGTCGGCCTTGCAGATGCACGCACACGTCGAGATTATGCTCGCAAGCTACTTGCGAACGATGCAGACCCAAGCGAGGTAAAAAAACAAACTAAACGGGCTGCGCAGGTGGCAGCGACTAACAGCTTTGAAAACATCGCAAGAGAATTTCACAAGGCACGCATCTCAACGTGGACAGAAAGACATGCAAAATACTGGCTGCTCTATATGGAACGCTTTGTATTCCCAGTCATTGGTGATCGACAAGTAGACAAGATCGAACCGATGGAATTGTTAGACATCATGCGAGATATTGAAAAAGGAAAAACTTACGAGACGCGAGACAGGTTAGCGCAATCCATTGGTGCAGTGTTCAAATACGCAATGGGATCAGGTCGTGCGAAACACAATCCAGCCGCAGCATTAAGCACAGTACTAACAAAGCGCCCAACAGTAGCGCACTACCCTTGCGTAAGTGCCGTTGAGTTACCAAATTTTCTTCGTGCTGTATCTGCATACGAAACACGCGGGAAAGTTTCGCCAATTGCAATATCCGCTTTTCGCCTATTGATGCTGACTGCTACCAGAACTAGCGAAGTGCGTTTTGCTAAGTGGAAAGACTTTGATCTAGATGCAGGTGCGTGGATTGTGCCAGCTGAACAAAAAGGACGGAAAGGCAAATTCGGTAAGCGTAAGGATCATGCTGTGCCGTTATGCACTCAAGCAGTCGCAATCCTGCGAAGTCTGTATCCAGTAACAGGCCAAGGTGAGTATGTATTCCCCAACCGCAACAGCACGGGGCGGGTTATCAGCGAAAACACCGCACTTAAAATAATCGAAACCATCGGCTTCAAAGGCAAGATGACTGGACACGGCTTTAGAAGCCTCGCCCGCTCTATCCTTGGTGATATGGGTTATCGCTGGGAAGTATTGGAGGCGATGCTGTCCCATGCCATAGCCAATGAAACGGCAGCGGCCTATGTGCGAACTTCCTACTTCGAAGAGCGGCGCGGCATCATGCAGCAGTGGGCGGACTATCTCGACAAAGTGGAAGCAGGCGCGGAAGTTATTCCGCTCAAGGCAGCATAATCAGTTTGCTTCACCTAGCCCGACGGGGCGAACGTATGGATACCCGTGCCATGCTGGTGCGGCATCTACTCAAGATGGATCGTGAAAGGGTGCGGCAATGGATTTTCCTGCATATATTCCTTCGGTAGTCCGCGAGCATCTGGCGCATTATCTGGAAGGCGAAATCGATAGGGACATTCCTGGCTATGCCGAACTGCTAACGAAAGCCGAGCTTGCTCTTGCTGAGATCGAGAGAGCGATAGAGTGCAGTACCCAGAGAGGCGAAGTCGATAAGCTGAGTAGCCTGCGAAAGCAGAGAACTGATGAAGTCAACCATCGGGACGCGCTGGCAAGCGATGTGGATTGTTTGCGACGGCTAGCGCATGACCCACGAATGCGCGATTTATTCGCCTTGATTGCCCATGAGAATCTTAGCGATCAGCAATTACGAAGCTTTATCCATTCGGCATGGTCGGCAAAAATTGATTATCGAATATTCCGCGAACGATTAAAACGAGCGACGGAACTGAAAGACAAAATATCCGATGCAGCAAATACCTTGGCAAAATTGATCCGTCAATTTGAGGAAACCCATGTAAATGGGCCAGATGAATTTCATAGTATCCCTGCACTTCTTAGAAAAACCGAAAACACCGAAGAAGGACAGGACAACGCAGCAATGTGGCGTTCGATGCGAAAGTACGTTTTGGGCGAGTCGGACAGGCGAGCTATTCCAGTAGACAAGCCTGCACAATCGTCCGATGGCGATAATTCAGGGAATGCACCAGAGATTGTTATACGCATTCTGGAGTCGGGAGATAAGCCGGAGATTGACCCAGTAGAACAAGCGAGAGACACCCTGCGCTATGTGTGGGGGCTAGCCCCTCCATTTTCGTCGCTGCTGGAAACTGTAGCGAAAGCGGCGCAGAAATATAATCTCAGTGAATACGGCGCGGTTGGCGCTGCAATTGATAGTCGACAGCATAGCCTAAAAACCGAGTATCTCAGAGCCTTTGCTTACCATCTATCCAACAATAATTTAGTACTGACAAATGTTGTCTTGCGGGCTATGGCTATCATTTCGAACGTTGTAATCAACATGCCTGATGTTGATGTGACCTATGACGACGCGCGGAAAGCACTTGCCAAGCAAATTGGCAATCCTCTGGAAAACTCGATTGAAAAATAGCAAGCGAGTATCAAGGTGCTAGGAATGCAACTTCTGGATTGCGCTGCTGCTTCCGCATTTCGGCCTAAGGAGACCCCGGGGATTTTTATGAAAATGGTGTCGGCGTGACCTGCCGCAATGTCCGCTTCACATGAACAGTCACAATCGAACTACTGGGGACGGAGCCCTATTCTTTTCACAAAATCAATTGGGCTCCGTCCCTTATGTCCCGAACGACTATCGGGAAATATGAATTTCACCAAAAGCAATCCAAAGAAGGTGAAGCTGTGCGATGTTTCGCCATGAAAAAAAACCCACCGGGCAAAGGTGGGTTACTCGGTCAGACTACGGTGTGGTTCACACACTCACCGCACGCATCCTGTCCATTTTCTCGATAACAGCCTGATAGAGATCATGATCTGAATCGGGGTTATTGCGGTCTGGATGATGGGCACTACGTATCTTTCTCAGTTTAGTCATACAGTCTGGCAGGTCATGTACCTTGGTCACCCGGTCACCGTTTTTGACCATCACGCGCTGAAGCTCAGCCTCAGCGCCTTCGCGTGTGTCATATAACTTCTTGCTGCCAAGACGCCAACCATCCTGGTTTTTGCGCGGGGATAACTTTTCCTTACCATCAAACCAGATCCATTTGCCGGTATCGGGATCCTGTTCAAAATGAATGGTGGTGATGGTGTAGGTGTAAACGGGCGGCTCGATTTCCTTGGCGAATAGCTTGATGATCTTGCCGACAGTCCCCACCGTCGCAAGGTAATACGCGCCTGCCTCATGCGGGCAGAACGCGCTGCTGTGCGTTGGTTCAGGCTTACTGTCGTTACTTGATGAATTCATTTCAGCCATGCGGCTGAGTGCTTTGCGTTGTGCATTGGTCACTGGTATTGCTCCATATATTAGTTGAAATCCACTGGGATCACCCCTCGCTGAAGGGATCACCCGCTGGACTCCTGGTCTGCCAAAACAGCTTCGAAGCGATCATGTCTTGCGCCCGAGTCGTTCTTGAACTCATCGTCGCCGGCGGTCAGGGACTGATCCGCTCGAAAAAACAAAAAGCCACCTCAAAGGATGGCCTGATTGCTTGCTATGTCTGGCTCCCCGAGTAGGCTTCGAATCTACGACCTGCGAATTAACGGTCGTATTCCTAAGCCACCACTGGGGCGTCAATCAATTAAATCAATTAAATCAGTTGCATAATTATACTTCACCTGATGTAAATATGCTGCATATTGCCGAGTCTAGTGCAGAAAATAACAAAATCAAAGGTGCTGGAGTCGATTTCATTTCAGTTTTGTTACCACCTTCAAAACAATTCGACTCCGGTACCTTTGGTTAGGTATGTAATGCCTGCCCCCAAGATACCCTTGCGGCTACCGGCTTTGCATGAGACGCAATCCACACCTCGATTTGCGCGCCATAAAAACAAAAGAGCCGGATCGCTCCGGCTCTTCTGTCACTTCAACCAACTTGCTGGCCTATAACCGCATTATTACCAATACAGCTCGGCACTGGCAAGATTACCTGCTAAACCTTGTCCGCCGCTGTCTAGCGAGTTGGCTGACGAGGCTGCGACCTTTTTAGTGCTTATACCCCAAAGTCTTAAACACCACCTCCTGCACATCCTTGGACAAGCCTTTGGCCGCTGCTACTTTCTGCAACGCAGCCTGCATCTGCTGTTTTAGCGCAGGCTGGTATTTTTTCCAGTGATCCAGCGTGCGTACCAAACGTGCGGCCACCTGCGGATTGAGCTTGTTCAGCGCGATCACCTGTTCTGTCCAGAAGGCATAGCCGCTGCCATCCGCTGCATGGAACTGTGACGGATTGCCGTTGCAGAAACTGGAAATCAGACTGCGTGCGCGGTTGGGATTTTTCAGCGTGAACGCGGGATGGGTCATCAGCTTGCATACCGCTTCCACATCGGTATGCATCGCTACCGCCTGCAGGCTGAACCATTTGTCGACCACCAGCGCCTCGTTTTTGAAATCCCGATAGAAGCGGTTCAATGGCTGTTGTGCCGTCTTGCTGCCGGTGTTGACCAGCGCCATCAGCGCGCCCAAGCGGTCTGTCATGTTGTCGGCTGCGTCGATCTGCGCGTGAGCCAGTTGCAGCGTGGATTCATCTTCCCAACCCAGCAGGTAGAACAGGCACAGGTTCTTCAGTCCGCGCTTGCCGGCCGATCTTGCATCGGGGCTGTATTTGCCGGGTGTCAGGTTGGCTGCATAGACGGCGATGAAATCGGCCTTGAGTCTTTCAGACAACGTCTTGCGCATGTACTGGCGCGCAGTGTGAATCGCCTGCGGGTCTATCACTTCGCACTGTTCGGCCAGCATCAATTCCGAAGGCAGCGCCAGCACCACTTCGCGGAAAGACGGATCAAGCGTCTGGTCGTTGAGCGTGGTGCGCAAGGCGTTGATGAACAGGTCATCCAGCGTCAGCTTTTCACCCGCCTGCACCTGCTTGATCAGATTCAACAGACGTTGCATAGCCAGGCGTTGTCCGGCCTCCCAACGGTTGAAGGCATCGCTGTCATGCGCCATCAGCTGCGCCAACTCCTGGTCGGTATAGTTGTATTCCATCACCACCGGCGCAGAGAAGTTGCGCAGTAATGATGGCGTGGGTTTTGTGATGACGCGGTTAAAGATGAAAGTCTGTTTTGCCTTGGTCAGCTCCAGCACGCAGGTGGTGGCAGGCTTTGAAGAGGCTGCACTGGTAAGGTTCTTGGCAAGATGCCCATCAAGATACAGCGCCATGTCGCGGCCTCGGGCATCGAGCAGGCCAACCGCAACGGGGATATGGAAAGGCAGGGTGTTCTTTTGCACGGCGCCGGGCTTGCAGCGCTGGCTGAGCGTCAGTTCATAGGTTTGCTTGGCGGCGTCGTAGTGGCTTTGCACTTTGAGCTGCGGCGTGCCGGACTGGCTATACCAGCGCTCGAACTGGCTCAGGTCGCGCCCGCTGCTGTGTGCCATAGCCGCGCGGAAATCGTCGCAGGAAACCGCCTGCCCGTCATGCCGTGCAAAGTACAGGTCCATGCCTTTGCGGAAGCCGTCACGCCCCAGCAGGGTCTGGTACATGCGCACCACCTCGGCACCTTTTTCATAAATAGTGACCGTATAGAAATTGCTGATCTCCACAAAACTGTCCGGCCGCACCGCATGGGCCATCGGCCCCGCGTCTTCGGAAAATTGCACCTGGCGCAGCATGCGCACATTTTCGATGCGATTCACCGCGCGACCGCTGGCCGTGCCGATCATGTCGGCGGAAAATTCCTGGTCGCGGAACACAGTGAGGCCTTCCTTCAACGACAACTGGAACCAGTCGCGGCAGGTCACGCGGTTGCCGGTCCAGTTATGAAAGTATTCATGGCCGACCACCGCCTCGATATTGGCGTAATCGGTATCGGTGGCGATGCTGGAGTTGGCCAGCACATACTTGGTGTTGAAGATATTCAGGCCCTTGTTTTCCATCGCGCCCATGTTGAAGTCGCCCACCGCAACGATCATGAACCGGTCCAGATCCAGCGCCAGCCCGTAACGTTCCTGATCCCAGCGGATGCTGTGCTTGAGCGATTCCATCGCATGCTGCGTCTTGTCCAGATTGCCCGGCTCCACCCACACTTGCAGCAGCACGCGGCGCCCGCTGTTCAGCTTGAATGTTTCTTCCTGGCACTCCAGCTTGCCTGCCACCAGCGCAAACAAATAGGAAGGTTTATTGAACGGGTCTTCCCACTTGGCATAGTGGCGGCCTTTGGGCAGATATCCCTGTTCGATCAGGTTGCCATTGGACAGCAACACCGGATATCTTTTCTTGTCGCCGCGCAGCATCACGGTGTATTTCGCCATCACGTCCGGGCGATCGGGGAACCAGGTGATCTTGCGGAAACCTTCGGCCTCGCATTGGGTAAAAAAATTGCCGTTGGAAATATACAGCCCCATCATCGAAGTATTCTTCTCGGGCTCAATCAGTGTCTCGATCTCTAGCGTGATTTCGTCCGGTGCGTTGGCGATGCGCAATTTCCCGTCTGCTATTGAGTAGCCTTTGGCACCTTTGCGGAGCGTCTTGCCGTTCATGCGCAAGGCCACCAGCCTGGCACCGTCGCCCAGTAGTTCCACATCCTTGTTGGGCGATGCGCTATTGCGCTGCATGGTGATGCGCGTGGCCACAAGGGTTGCCGCAGGGTCGAGATCGAAACCCATTTCAACGGTGTTCACCAAATAGGCCGGGGCAGTGTAGTCTTTGCGATGGATGGTGACGTGTGGATTCTTGGTCATGAGCGGCTGATCAGGAGGGAGGGAGAAGAATCGGATTCTAACAGTGTCGCCTCTGGCAGCCTGTCTGCTTGAATCAATGGAGTCTGCCCCTATTGATTTCGACATAGAATCATCTTTGGAACGATAGAACAAAGGTCTCAAATGGGCATGAACAGTCACTTGACGACGTTTTATCTAATGCTCACTAATCGGCCTGAACGGACGGTCATCCCAAGCAGGGCTGAATCGACTGTGGCGTCCGCTTTCTGGCAGGCAATTCGCGAGGCGTTATATCTGCATCGTGCCAATTCTGGACATTCGAAACTGATGCATCCATGTAGCGGGTGCTGCAAATTAAAAAACCGGACTCACCCGGCTTGATACATGAGCGAAACAACAACCTTAGAAATTGTAAACCACACCCAGAGATAAAGATGTCGCCTTCATAGGAGGGAAGAAATTATCGAACGCTCCATAGTTTTCATAAAGCGCACGCACGCTGACTTGTGAATTAACGTTAAATTGCGCACCGAAGCCAATCAACAAGTCGTTACGTGAATAGCTAGCAGACCCTCCAGATGCGTCAGAATAGTCTTCGACGTTACTGGCCAAACCCAGCTTGCCGATCAAATCGAATTGTGGACTCAGCGGAAAGGTGCCCACAGCAGATAACTGGAATGAAGAGGCCGAGATGATAGCGGGACCATAAACGGGATCTATCGTATTGGAATCACCAAACATGGAATAACCCATTTCAACGGCAAATACAGGGCTGAAATGGAAACCACCCGCGATGCGAACAATGTTCGGATTAGACCAGCCAGGCAAACCACTGTAAGTGGCAGAACCAAAATCTCCCGCAACATAATATGTTCCCGTGTTGTCAGCTAGGGCGGGAGTGGAAATAAAAGCCGACAGCAGCGCCGCGATAACGATTTTCTTCATGATTTATTTTCTCCAATACCAACAACAAGCGTCATTTTTGCGGCGCAAACAATGAGAACAGTTTACTTCCCCATCCTACGGGGGGTCAATTCGAACACGGATACTGGCTATTGCAATGACCGATGTTACAAGTTGCCAGAGTGATCAAACGGAGCGATCGGATGAGACTGTGGCGCTGACCGGCCAGCCGATTTTGGGCGTTCAAATAAATCTAGGTATTAAACAAGTGTCCGCTATGTAGAATCTTGTATGGCCGGTTTGGGTTAGGAAGAGCCGGTCGAACTGATTATTGCTTGCCAGATTTTATGTCCGCTCCTTGATCTGAAGCGGACTTCCATGTTGCCCGAACCAATATCTATTTCATTAAATCGCTGATGTCCGCTATGACCCATACCGGCCTCTTGCTTTTCGCATAGTCAATGACCGCTTACCGCCCAAGCCGTTGCGCATGAATATTCTGGGGCGCAATCTGGAATATCTGATCGAGCGCTTCCACGCATTATGCAGCGCGCCCATGCTGCAAACCCGCAACGCAGTTGCTCCCATCAACGATCCGCAGGAGAAAGAAAAATCAAACGGTCTGATGGATTTGCTGAGTCGATTACGATTGCACAGGGAGACCGCTTCCTAGAGCTGTCTGTTGCAAAGGTTTATACCGGGAGGTTTCATTATTGGTCAGGCACAATGAAAATTGAACAACGCCACCTTGTTGTCGCAAATTAGGGACACGCTCGAACGGCTGGTTGGCACGCTGCCGTCAGTGGCTGTTAGCTACGTTAAAGTCAATGCTGTTCACTAATGGGAGAAAAAATACCACTCCAACCGTTTGTCGCAATTCGCAATTGTCCAGCCCCGACCCTCTTCAATATGAATTTGCCACCGTTTTGAAGTGCAAGGCGCAAAACCCAGTTGGCCGCCGACCCCAAGCGAATCTGCTCCCCGGTAAACTGGGTTTCGAGATCCGTGCCAGTTTTACAAATGACGCTGACGCCCTCTGCCCAAAGACCGTCTCTGGTTTTGTCAAATTTCAAAAAGAGATGTCCGTTGATTTCAAGAATTGATAATACCAACGGTTTCCCGTCATCCATCGTAGTCTCTTCCCATTTCAGAGGATAAGCCTGATCGCCTAGCATAACTCTCAATTCACTGATCGTTGTGGCGCATGTTTGCGACTCATGAGCTTCGCAATTCAAAGACAGCAGGAGAAGAAAAGGGAAATAATATTTTCGGTACATAGCGAACCCTATGACGCTAATATTTTCTAAAATAGCCTAAGAAAAGATTTTTTCTACAGAATCGGCCGATATCAGATATCAGCGAGTCGATCAATCTGGATGTCCACTTACATCATGGCCGGGTGGGCAGTGTGTTCAATTGAACGCTTGATATTAATTATCACCTTTGCCTTTGTTTGCCTTTATTTCAGAAAATCTTTCACGCCATTCCTTAAGATCCTCGTCTTCCTTTTCAAGCTGAATTGCCAAAGCCTCCAAAGGAGCAATTTTCTGATCTTCAAGTCTTCTTCCCAGCTTACCGCCCATTCGTGAATACAAATACTCAGTCTGCTTTTTAGTAAGTTTTTGAGCCCTTAACAAATACTCCTCGCTAGCAATTCTCTTTTTCATAATGCAAATCCCATCCTCCATGACTTTGACGCGGTAATTTAACATTCTAAAACGCAATTAGCTAACACAGAATTGTTACATCCATCACCTACCTGTGGACGAATGAAGGCTGGCTATATCTGGCCATCGTGCTCGACCTGTTCAACCGGGAAGTGGTGGGCTGGCCACCGATTAACAGCAGAAAAAACTGGCAGCATGAAACCCACCTCTTGGAAGACGAAAAACCGGGGGAAGGTCAGTCTCAAACTGCACTATCGTTGCAGGTTTGCCAAACAGATATTTTTGCCCTTTTATTAAGTCTGCTTACGCGCGTATTGTTTGCGAAAGCCCTGAAAGGCATGAATACCAAGCCAAAGGTTGCCCACCCAAATGCAGAATCCACGTCGGGAAAGACTGCAGAGCAAAAAGTACAAACGTGTGTTATTTGAATCCGGCGCAGTATGACCAACCTCGATTTAGATTTGGCTATACCTGTCGGAAGCATCTACTATGAGCTTTGCAATGTTTTTGATGTGGCTCCCAACGTGCTCAAGAGCTTTTGCTACAAACAGGATTTCAAGTGAAGTGGAAATGGTGCGAGGGTCTTCAGTCATGCTCTTTAGCAGGCAATTTGATACGACATTGCTTTCTTTATTGATCAATTCCTCGGTATCCATCAATTTGAGCGCTATGGTCTTATCAAGCTTGGAATAGCTTTCGATAACTTCGGTTAGTTTGTGTTGTGCTAATTCTGAAGTAACGCTGACTTCTACATAACGCCGTCTTGGCAAACCATTTCCATAAGCAAGTCGCTCTGCGATTAAAGCAATGTTCTTAGCTTCATCACCAATGTGTTCCAGATAAATAACGACTTTCGAGGCAATTATTATCGACTGCAAATCGCTTGCTGCCGGTTGTTGGCGTGCAATGGCAGTGAAACATAATCTATCAATCATCACTTCTAACTGGTTAACTGAGAAATCTTGATCGACTACCTGTTTCGCAACAACTGGCTTTGATTCAAAAAGTGCAAACAAAGACTGATTGAATTGTGAGTTGACCAGCACGCCCATTTCCATAATGTGCGTATGAATCGAATTTAATTCATCATCGAATTTTGTAAACGTATGTGCTTTTCGAGCCATAGGCCCTCCTTACTTTAATTCTAAAGTTCTTATATGTCAGTTTTATTAAGCTATGCGCCAACACTAGAATCTGCATAATGCAGATAGCGCATACAATAGGATCTGCAGCCTCCCGATTCATGACTTCCCTGCCAGAGTTAAGAGAACTGGAACGTATTCTTGAACTTGGCCATCGCCATCTGGACTTTCACGTCGAGTGCGAAGTCAGCGCAGGGAACAAGTGCTTTCCGGTTTACCGACTTGCCTTGGGCAACCCCGATCCAAAATTGCCATCGATTGGGTTCTTTGGTGGCATTCACGGTTTGGAGCGCATTGGTACGCAAGTCTTGTTGTACTTTTTGCACAGCTTGCTCACACGACTGGAATGGGACAAAAGCCTGCATCATTTGTTACGGGATGTGCGCTTGGTATTCATGCCCTTGATAAATCCTGGGGGCATGTGGCAATCAACACGCTGCAACCCACGGGGGGTGGATCTGATGCGCAACGCACCCATAGAGGCAACAGGCAGCGTACCTTTCCTGCTGGGTGGGCACCGGATCAGCCCGCACCTGCCTTGGTATCGCGGCCCAGAAGGGGCTGTAATGGAGAGCGAAAATATTGCGCTGTGTCATACCGTAACCGAGGAACTGCTGACAAGACCTTTCAGTATTGCTGTGGATTGCCACTCCGGTTTTGGCTTGCGCGACCGAGTCTGGTTTCCACATGCGCACAGCGTGCACCCGATAGATCAATTGGCCGACATCGTCAGGCTGGAGGAGTTATTCCAGGAAACCTACCCAAACAACAGATACCTGTTTGAACCGCAAAGCATGCATTACCGCACTCATGGCGACGTTTGGGATTACCTCTACCTGCAGGCCCAGCAGGACAAGACCAAAACCTTTCTTCCTTTGACGCTGGAAATGGGCTCTTGGTTGTGGGTCAAGAAGAATCCACTGCAACTGTTTTCTCGTCACGGTATTTTCAATCCATCTGTTGCACATCGCCAACATCGGGTGCTGCGTCGGCATGCAGTGTGGTTAGACTTTCTAATGCGCGCCGCCTGTGGTTACGACAAATGGATGATCGATGGCCCTAAACGTTTGCGTATGCAGGAACGTGCCGTCGCACGCTGGTATAGAAAATGACGGCCTGGGTCTTATTGCGTGGCTTAGTGCGCGAAGCGCGTCACTGGGGGGAGTTCCCGATGCATTTTCAAATAGTCATGGGCGCACAACAAATAGTTACGCTGGATTTTCCCGGCAATGGCTCGCTCCATGCGTTACCAAGCGAGATGAGTGTTGCCGAAATGGCGAACCACTGCCGCATGCAACTCAAGCTGCTAGGTAACACACCACCTTACCGTGTACTTGCTCTTTCTTTGGGGGCGATGGTCGCAGTGGAATGGAGTGCACAACACCCGGAAGAAATCGAAAAGCTGGTCTTGATTAACACCAGCCTTGCGCCTTACAACCCGTTCTACCACAGGCTGCGACCGAGCAATTATTTTACCCTGCTTGGCGTTCTACTCTTTGGTTCAGCTATGCAGCGAGAAAGCCTGATACTGCGTCTCACCAGCACACGATGCCGCAAAGCTCTTCAGCAAGAAACACTTCTGAAACAATGGGTCGCCTTTGCGTGCGAATATCCTGTCACACGCAGTAACGCATTGCGCCAACTACGCGCCGCGATCAATTATCGTGCCGCCCCTACCAAACCACCTGTGCCCACATTATTGCTTGCAGGACAACAAGACCGATTAGTTAATGTGCAATGTTCGATCACATTAGCACAATGCTGGGGGTGCCCGATTAGGCTGCATCCGACTGCCGGTCACGACCTGCCGCTGGATGATGGCATCTGGGTAGCGCAACAAATCTTGCAGTGGGAAGAATCATGAAGTTGATCTACGAAATAAAATATCTGTGACGTTAGTTCACCTTGTTTTATCACCGATGTGTATACCACTCATTGCAATAATTGGGGCCAAGTGGCTCAATCTGAGACACAACTCAACATAATCTATTCGGTTCAATTCATAGTTGGAAAGCCAGCCATAACAGCAAGCCTTCCCTGATCTCTCGCCAAAAACTGAGCGGCTGAGGTCGGTACAGCACGGCTGGATATTTCTGACGCTCTATCCATTGGACGAAACGTTTCACCTCAGCCGGTTCATAGAAAGAGACCATCAGTTCATAGTTCAAGAACAGGCTGCGCTCATCCAGATTCGCTGTACCCACCAAGGCGAGCTCATCATCAACCACTACTGCTTTGGCATGAATCATGTAGGGCAAGAACCAGACACGGGCTCCTGCCGCTGTGAGTTCTCTTAGTGCGCGGTGCCGGGCAAGGTCTGCCAGAAAATGGTTTGATTTTTTTGGCATGAGCAGGTCAACCATAACCCCTCGACGTGCTGCAAGCGTTAGCGACATGAGCATCATTGGGTTGGGAACAAAATAGGGAGTGACAAGCGAAATGCGTTTGCGGGATATGAAGAAGCATGAGACTAATATTGTGAAGAGCGTATCGTCTATCTGATCCGGGCCGCTAGCAATCAGTTGGCCAATGGCGGGGCCGGTCGATAATTCCGGGCTGACCGGAGGGTCTGGTTCGACAACAGTGCCCTGTTTCGCAAATACCCAGTCCTGTTCAAACTGCTGCTGCGCTTGCATTGCCAATGCGCCATGCAGATCGAAACTCAGGTCCACCCAAGGCTGACTTTCAGAAGCGATTGAATCGTCAGCCTTGAAATAGTCAGTCGATAGATTTCTTCCTCCGCACCATAACCACTCATTATCCGTGATGACCATTTTGCGATGATTCCGCAGGTTGGTCCGGCCTCGCAAAGATGAACGCAAAGGGGGCACGAACAAAATCACCTGAACTCCCTCAGCTGACAGGCTCTTAAAATCGGTACGACCACCAAGATATGCGCCAACACCATCGACCATTAACCTTACCTGTATTCCTTCCCGCGCTCGACGCTTAAGGCTTTGAGCGATTTCGTCACCTAGCCCATCGCGCGCGAATATAAAAGTGCAGAGGTCAATTGAGCGCTTCGCGCCATCTATCATGTTTCGCAACGATTGCAATGCTTGCGCGCCATCTTCGTGAATGTTCAGTTGGTGGTAATTCGAAGCTGCGGGAAGTGCCATGATTGCGGCGAGTTCTTGGACCCGATCCTTGAGTGCATCCGAATTTGATGTTTGCGAAGTAGATTCATATTTCTTGGCGGACTTCTGGTAGCCCTTCACCTTACGAATACCGAACACCAGATATAGCGGAAGGGTTACATAAGGCAACAAAACGAGTGCCACAACCCAAGCGATAGCTGCCGACGGATGGCGGCGTAGGTGCAAGGTGTGTGAGGTGGTGACATAAATGGACAAGCCCACCATCACGATCAGACTGTGTAGCGTCGCCCAATGGCCAACCAAGGATCCATATGTCATTGTCATCACAGCAACCGAAATAAACGATGCCCGTTTGTTTTTGAATCATCCAACGTCTGTTGTTCACTTGCAAGTGGACATCATTATTCCGCGCTGGCACATCCTGCAAAAGTTGCGTGAACGCAAGAGAGCCGCTCACAAACAACTGGCCATTCAATTGCAAATGGATTTTTTGCTCTAACACGGCAAATGAGTTTTGAAAACAAGAATATCCTTACACTATGAGTGCTCCGTGCCATGAGCAGCCCTTCGAGAGCACCCTCCATTTCGGGCGTATAAAAATATCATAGACAAAGTGGCATAAGCAGTATGTTTATCGATCAATGTGCTAGTCAAACAAAAGCCCATGGGCTCAGCATCGCAATGATTTTACATTAACGACACAGGATGTCAGTTCTGAAGAATTTGAATACCGAACTGATTTCGCAGTAGAAAAAAAGGGCCGCAACGCGGCCCTTTTCACTATTGCTGGCAAAATCAATTACTGGCAGATTAAACGCCCAGCTTGGTCTTGGTGTAGCTTTCAATCAGCTTAACGGTGGCTTCAGGCAGCGGCACATAGTCAAGCTTTGCAGCTTGGGCTTGACTCTCCGTATTTAGTCGCTTTCAATATCCTGATTGGCATCGTTATGAATAAAGCCCTCGTCATGGATATCGAAAGTATTCGCGGGAATTGGCTTTATATCTAGGCTTGTTACTTGCCAAACCACTTCACCGCCCTGCACTTGGATCATTAGAGGGATGCGGCTTTGCGTACTCCAGCAGATATGGGTGGTGCGTTTATCCTGAGTCAGGTCGTACCACTGGCATACCTTATAGGGCTGAGGGGCGTCATCCGGTGCTTTGGCTTTGGCTACCCGATATTTACCCATGGGATGTTTCAGGCCGTGCGTCAGATCGAACCAGTCGGTGAAGTTGCCGATGCGATATAGATTTGTCCGGTCAATCTGGGTGCTGATCCGTTTCTTCATGTCCAGAACCGTCATTTTGAATTCTGAATCCCCGTGGTTGTGGAAGGCATAGGTCTCAATTACATCATCAGTGCGGCGCTTCACGCGCTGGTCTCCATCACGCCAAATTTCCATTTGGTGCTTGGCACCTTTGGAGGTGAATGTCGCCTGAAAGTGCAAGGAACCCGGTTCGCCCTTGCCACTGAAAACCTGTTCGAATTTTATTTCTTTAGCCGAGGCATCCAGAGAAACTGCGGCCACCAAACAAAGTGTGGCGAGCCGCAGCCCTAGTCCCCAATGGCTACATGGGAAGAATTTTTTCAAAGATAAATCTCCAAATTTCTTATCAAAACGTTGCATTTATTGGCGCACTGCCTTGGCGTAGTCAAAGTAGCGGTAGGTCTTGCTGTCCACAGTCAGATCCTTCACCTTCAGGCTTATGGTGTAGGAACCTGTGGTTAGCGCCGTATCCTTCGTGGCGCCAGTCGGGTCGGTTGGCAGTTCGAAATTCAGGCCAGTCGCCGCGCTACTCGGGGTTACTGTGGACGAGGACACGCTAGGTGTGGACTGGCTGGCAGGTTTCACCAGCGATTCGTTGAGAATACGACCATCTGCCTGAGGCATGGACAGGCCAAGGAGGTAAGCCACGGTCGGTGCAACATCGACATTTCCCGATGGGCCGGCGATGGTGGTCGCTGGCTTGAAAGACGGGCCATTTGCGATCAGAGTGTTATGCACATCAGAGGTGCCGAAACTACCGTGCATACCGCGCTGTCCTCCAGTGCTTTCAAACTCGATACCGGTCATGCCCTGAATTGTTGCAGTATCATCCCAGCTAAAGCTGACCACCACATCGGGTTGACCTTTGTCCTGACGGCTTGCGTTTTCCAGGTTGACTTGCGCCATACTCAGAGTGCCAGAGATTGAGCCGTAACGGCTGTCCACGAAGATCGCACCGTATTCCTCTCGTTGTTGCAAGAACTTGACCAGATTATTTACCGTGGTGGCGTCATGTCCCGGTACGTAAAAATAGTCGGAACCGCCGTTTGCTGCTACCACAATGCCGTTGGCTGGTAGGCTACCCGGAGCAGGAACCTTGAACGATGCAACCGGACTGATCGCCTGATACTTGGTACCGGCTGTTCCACACAAGGTGCCCGCAGTATCCGTCCTGACGGGGACAGTCGGAACACCTGATGCGCCGCTCAAGCCATACATGGCGGAGGTTGTGCAACCGCTGCCATCGTAGGCCTTGAAGCCACGATAGGTCAGCAGGTCGGCTGATCTCACATCTCCTGAGAACGAGTAGCCGCTGATGACATTCGCTGCACCTATCGAGGCGGTGGTCGTGCCGCTGGTCGAACCGTTTATCAACGCACCATTGGGCAGCGTGGTGGACGGGTTGATCGTGAGCAGCGGATACATGCTTAATGGACCGGATACACTGCTGTGTCCGTGGTCAGACACAACGACGATGTTGGTCGTGCTGTCCATGCCATTGGCACGTAGGGCAGAGATTAGTTCGCCCAAACGTGCATCTTGTGAGTGCAAGCCAGCCTTCATGTTGGCCGTACCCGGGCCGTAGCCATGCTCGACATTGTCTGGAGTACGGAACCAGATCAGAGACAGCATCGGTTTTTTGACGGGCAGCAGGTACTGGGTAAATACCGACATCATGTATTTGTTGGAGGCATCCTCTGGCGCGCCCTGAGTAGTATCGGTGGAGTCGCGGGAAGATATTGCAATCACGCTGCTGGCCGCATCATAAGCAGTCGTGTTAAAGGTGACATACCCTGCTTTGTTTGTCGGGCTGCCATTGTTGCTGGTCAGCGTAACAGTGTCTGATCCCGAGTAACCGTGGACGGTGTTGGCTGGAATGGCAAAGCCGTTGCTTTGCAGTTCTGTGACCAAACTGCGAGGCATTACGGTGTTCTCATCTAGGAAGAAACCGCCTTGGCCCAGATCCTGAATGTAGGCTGCTCCAGACTTGCCGACTGTCGCGGTCGCCAAGCCTGCACTTTGTGCAGTGGCGAACAAGCTCTTTACCAGCAGCAGTTGGCCGCTATAGTAGGTGTTGAGTGTGGACAGAACTTGATAGTCTTCGGTAAATACTGGGTCTGTGTAATCCTGATTGGCACCGCTGGCGCCGGTGCCGACTGGAATGGTGTTCGACGCGCCTTGGGGTGGAGTCCAGAAGGTGTTTCCGTAAAAGCCGCTGGTCTTGGGGAAAGAACCAGTAGCAAAGGACGATCCGTTCATCATGGTGAAGGTCGGATAAGTCGAGTGATTATCGCTGAAGTTGACTCCGGTATTGCGTAGTGCGTACAGATTTGGGGTGTCTGTGGCATTTACCGAGTCCGGGCGCAGGCCATCCCATACCATGATAACGGTACGTGTCGCGGACGGTGATGCGGCAGTGGATGAACCACCTCCGCAACCAGCGAGTAAGACGCTGGCGGCAAGGGTGGCAAGCAAGGTTCCAATCAACTTCATGATTTTTTCTCCCCGATGTAGTAGTAAGTAGATAAAAGCGCTCTTGTAGCCGGATAAACGATTTCATAAAACATGCTCGACTTTATAAATGGCGCTAATTACAAAATAATGAAGAAATTAATTAGAAATGATGAAATCTATTCATAGAATCGGCCAGATTTATCCGTGACTGCCTGATTGGAGGGTGCTTGTGAATGACCTGTTTTGGCCGATGACCAGCCCGATACCATCGGACCGGAGTTCGGCCTTACCGGACGGTCTTCCCAAGCAGGACTTAATTGACCATGGACGTCCGCTTTATGGCATGCTGTTAGCAAGGCGCTATGAGTACTCCGTGCCATGATGAGTCATTGACAGCGCAAAATATCTCAACGCATGAAGGTCTGCTCCAAGTAGGAGCAGACCTTCATTGACGCTTGGTACTCCGGCAGGAACTTGGCCGACCCGACCGCTCACCTTAATAGATACGCATCCTGAGATACGCTAAGGGGGCACATGTGAACTGCACTTTACCGTTCCTTAATAACTCTGCTTATTGGTACACTGGCAATTAATATTAAAAGGGCACCGGATATTTCCTTCGAAGGATCCATACTCAGACTCAAGATACTCACGAATTTTCTTATGGACCAGAAATTCACATTTCATTATTTGGCGATCATATTACTCGGCTGCGGCATCGTGCTCGCTGATTTTATCGGGGAGCGGGTCAACAACGAGCGTTATACCGTTGCAGTTCGTGCAGAGGTGCAGAATCGTCTTGCCGAGACATGCGCTCGACTTGAAGGTAATCTGAATGGCAACATTTCGCTAGCGAAAGGCTTGGTTAGCGTCATCCACCTTGATCCCCACCTGACCCAAGTCCAATTCGAGCAAGCCGCCCAGCCGCTTTTTCAGGGGCAAGCGGGCCTCCGCAACATTGGTGCAGCGCCGGATATGGTGATCCGTTTGATGTACCCCCTCAAAGGGAACGAAAAAGCAATCGGCCTCAATTACCTCAAGATAGCCAGCCAATCCGAAGCGGCCCAGCGGGCTCGCGACACGCGTCAAATCGTGCTGGCGGGTCCTGTCCAACTCGTGCAGGGCGGCTTGGGGCTCGTGGCACGGCTGCCTGTCTTCATTCAGGGAAGTGGCGGACACGAACATTTCTGGGGGCTGGTAAGCGCGGTCATCAACGTCGAGGATCTCTTCCGCAAGAGTGGGCTTATGGACGACAAGCTGCCCATAGAGTTCAGCATTCGCGGCACGGATGGCAGGGGAGCGGAAGGTGGAGTGTTTTTCGGCCGACTTGAACTGTTTTCCGGAAATCCCGTGCTAGCTAACATCCCCTTGCCATATGGTTCCTGGCAAATTGCAGCGGTGCCTCGCGGCGGCTGGCCGGTTCAGGCTGATAACGTCTGGCAACTGCGGCTGAGTTTCCTGATGCTTATGTTTTTACTATCGGGTGCCTTCCTTGTGCTTATTCGCGCGCTGCGGGCCGCTTCTCTTGCCCAGGCGCGTGCCGAGGCCGCCAAGGTTCAGCTATCGGCAACGCTGGAAAACACCCCTAACGTCGCTATCCAATGGTATGACGAAACGGGCAAGGTGCTCTACTGGAACCTGGCCTCGGCAAAGCTGTTCGGGTGGTCGTCTATAGAAGCCATCGGCAAGACACTCGCCGATCTTATCTGCACCCCCGAGGCAGCAGCCAATTTCCTTAAGACTCTCAACACGATCAGCGAAACCGGCCAACCCATCGGACCCTATGAATCCCAATTCCGCAATAGGAATGGACGCACAGGCTGGGTTCTTTCCACCACTTTTGGCATCCCAATAGAAGGCGGCCGTCTTTGCTTCGTCTGCATGGATGTGGACATCACCGAGCGTAAAGCGGCCGAGGATAAACTGCGCAAGTTTTCCACTGTCATTGAGCAAAGCCCAGCTTCTATCGTCATTACCGATCTGGACGGCACGATAGAGTACGTCAATCCCGGATTCGTGACTGCGACTGGTTATGAACGGGATGAAGCGATTGGATGCAACCCACGTATTCTCAAATCAGAGCTGACCCCAATCGAAACTTTTAGGGAGATGTGGCAGTCGCTTACCAGCGGGAAAGTCTGGCACGGTGAACTGGTTAACAAGCGCAAGAATGGAGAGCCATTTTGGGAAGATGCCTATCTGTCACCCGTGAAAAATGCGGCTGGCGTCACGACTCATTATGTTGCGGTGAAAACCGAAATCACCAAACGCAAGCGGGCCGAAGAGGCTCTGCGCCAAAATGAGTCGAGATTCCGCTATATGCTGAAGACCAGCCCCATCGCGGTGCGTATTGCCAGCTCATTAGGTCGCAAGGTGCTTTTTGCTAACCAGCGTTATGCCGAACTGATCGACTTGCAACCGGAACAGGTGATAGGGGCTGATCCGAAGGGCTACTATTCAAATCCACAGGATTATGAAGATGTGCTTCTGCATCTGTCCCAGGGTGAAAACGTTACCAATAAGCTGGTCGAACTGATCATTCCCGGCGGAAAGTTGAAATGGGCGCTTGCATCCTACCTTAACGTGGAATATGAGAATGAATCCGCCGTTCTGGGGTGGTTTTACGATATTACCGAGCGCAGGCAGGCGGAAATGGCGCTTCAACAAAGCGAGGCCACTTCTCGGGCGTTAATCAATGCCACTGCGGAAACGGCGATGCTGGTTGATGAAAACGGAACATTGATTGCCATCAACGAAGTTGGGCGCACATCGTTTGCGAAAAGAACAGGTTGAAATCATTGGCAGGAATTTCTACGAGCTCTTGCCGCCGGATCTTGCACAGTCGCGCAAAGTATTCGCCCGTCAGGTGTTCCAGTCCGGAAAGGCATCCCATCTACAGGATGTCCGCAATGGCATTCATTTCGATATCAATCTTTATCCGATTTTTGATGCCGGTGGCAAGGTCGTTAATCTTGCGGTCTATGCTGCGGATGTCACAGAGCAGCGCCAGTTGCAGGGGATAGACCAGCTCTTTCACGGCATCGATCAGCAAGTATTGCGGGGCCAGCCCATAGACGAGGTTTTCAAGTACGTTTGCGCGGAAGTGACAAGAATATTCGGCTATCCCTATGCGTGGATTGGCCGCAAGGAAGAAGGTGGAATGGTTGCGGTCTGCGCCGGAGCAGGCCCGGCTTCGGAATTTCGCGACGAACTGGAGCGGGGCGGAATACGCTGGGATGGTGCGTCGCAACGCAAAGGGCCCACATGCATGTCCATCAGAACCGGGCAAGCGCAGGTATTCAATGTTTCAGACACCGGTCTTCAGGCCTGGCATGAAGCCGCTAAACGCCACAAATTCAAAACCATCCTGGGACTTCCACTCATCATCCGGGGCGAAATCTACGGGGCCTTTACGCTCTATTCCCAGCACGAGCACGGCTTTGATCAGCCCGACGTACTGCAACGTCTGTCAGGTATCGTCAGTCGGCTTTGCGTTGCCATGGAAACGGCCATGGATCAACAGCAACTCATGTTGCTGGGCTCCGCCCTGTCGGCCACGGCCAATGGCGTTTTCATTACGGACAAGACGGGAAGCATCCAGTGGGTGAACCGGGCGTTTACTGACTTGACCGGCTATGGCGAGAGGGAAGCACTAGGTGCGACGCCCCATATCCTCAATTCCGGCAAACAGGATTCCGCCTTCTATGCAAAGCTTTGGCAGACGATTTCGCGCGGTGAAGTATGGCGCAACGAGTTGGTAGACCGGCGCAAGGACGGGTCGAATTTATTTGTCCGGCAGACGATCACGCCCATCAGTGATGCAGGGGAAATATCGCACTACATTGCCATCCTGGAGGACATTTCTGCCGAGAAAAAGGCTGAGGCCCGTATTGCACATATGGCGCATTACGATTCACTCACCAAACTGCCCAACCGCGCCCTGTTCCTTGATCGCCTGCAACAGGCGCTGGCATCGGCGAAGCGTGCGAGTCACCCCGCTGCACTGATGTTCCTGGATCTGGATCGCTTCAAGTCAGTGAACGATACGCTCGGTCACCATGCGGGTGATCTGCTGTTGCAACAAGTCGCTGAGAGGCTCAGAGGATGTGTACGGGAATCGGATACCGTGTCCCGCCTTGCTGGTGATGAATTTACCGTGATTTTGCCTGTGATAACAGTGAGAGAGGATGTGGTCAGGGTTGCAGAAAAGATCATCGCTGCTTTTGCCACCCCATTTGATCTTGATGGGCATGAGGTTTCCATGTCCACGAGTATTGGTATTGCCTTGTTCCCAAAGGACGCAACGGATGAACACGACATTCTGAAGCGGGCTGATTTGGCAATGTACGAGGCCAAGGCAGGAGGACGTAACAAAGTTGCTTTCTTTAAACAGAAATAGCATATCTAATATTTTCTGCTTAGGAGTACTGTCTCCGCAGTAATCCTCCTTGCTCTGACAGTCAATTGTGGCAGGCGAGCAGCCCGATACTTGACCTTCACGACCGTCCTACACAGCCGTACTACGGCCAGTGGGCTTCTATAGGTCATATGACACTTGTGGGTCGGTTGTGAGAGTTGACCAACGACTGTTCAGAGCAATGAAAATTTCCTGATTCGCTAATAAGTGAGCTGCCCGATTGCGGACATTGGCGAACTCACACTATCAACCCTATGCGGCCTGTCCGCAGGTTCGTCATGAAGGACCGCCCGGCCAGAGCCGGTCAGGCATCGTCAATTTCGTAGCTCTTAAGCTTGCGCCACAGGGAAACGCGGCTAATCCCCAGCATCTGCGCGGCAACAGTTTGGTTTCCATCTGCCTCGTTAAGAACCCAGCGGATATAGGCTTCTTCCTGCACTTCGAGGGAGGGAATGCGCCCCTCTTTCTTCCTGAATAGGTGCGTACCGGATTCGCGCAATTTCTCTGGCAAGTGCGCGACCTCGATGGAATGGCCGGTATTGATCGCTACCCCGCGCTCGATTATGTTTTCCAGTTCGCGCACATTACCGGGAAAGTCATGGTTTTCCAGAAGAGAGATTGCTTCCGACGAAATATTGGTGATCTCCTTCTTCATCAGCATGGCGAACTTATTCAGGAAATAATAGCTGAGCAGGGCCACATCCCCTTTGCGCTCGCATAGGGGCGGAATGTGGAAGTTAACGACGTTGAGCCGGAAGAATAAGTCCTGGCGAAACGAGCCATCCTTGGTGAAGACCGCAATGTCGCGGTTGGTGGCAGCGATATAGCGCGCGTCTGTCTTGACCGGCGCGGTACCGCCCAAGCGCAGCACTTCATGTTCCTGAATCACGCGCAGCAATTTGACCTGCATCGCCGGCGACATCTCGGTAATCTCGTCGAGGAATAGTGTGCCGCCCTGGGCCGATTCGATCAGCCCTTTTTTCAGCGTCAGTGCTCCGGTGAAGGCACCTTTCTCGTGGCCGAACATTTCGTTGGACAGCAGCTCCTCACCGAATGCACCGCAGTTTACCGCCAGGAAGGGGCTTTCAGCACGGTCGCTGTTGTAGTGCAGGTAGCGCGCGAACAGTTCCTTGCCCGTGCCGGAGTCGCCGGTGATGAGTACTTTGCAGTCGGTCGGCGCCACCTGCCGAGCCATTTCCAGCAGCTTCAGCATGGCCGTATCCTGAGTGATGATCTTGACCTTGCCTTCATAGCCTTCTATCTGTTCGCGTAACTGACTGTTTTCGCGCTTCAAGCGGATTTTTTTCAGTGCTTCATCGACCACCTTGCGCACATCGTCAAGCCGGAAGGGCTTGACGATGTAATAAAAAGCGCCTCGCTTCATGGCCTCCACCGCCGATTCCGGAGATGCATAGCCAGTGATCATGATTACCTCGGTATCCGGGCTGCGCTCACGACACTTTTTCAGCACCTGCATGCCGTCCACTTTTTCCATTCTGAGATCCGTCAGCACCACGTCGAACGACTGGTTCTCAATCCAGCCCAAGGCGGTGGCTCCGCTCTGGGTTCCAGCAACATCATAACCTTCCTTGGTCATGACATGGATGAGGCTCTTCAGTGCAATTTTCTCGTCCTCGACGATCAAGAGTTTTCCCTTGCTTTGCATGTTTTCCTTTACTTGCTTGCTTTGTCGACGCTTTGCAGTGGCAGTCGGATATGGAACACTGTTCCCCGTCCAACTTCACTCTCGACCGAAATGCAGCCGCTATGTTCCTCGATGATCTCGTACACGATGAACAGCCCAAGTCCCATACCGCGTCCGACATCCTTGGTGGTGAAAAATGGGTCGAAAATGCGCGGCAAAATCTCATCTGTAATACCCGGGCCGTTGTCGCGTATCTCGATGTCCACCGCATCCCCGCCATGAAAACATTTACCGAGCGATTTGTCGCCCTCGTCGAGCCGGGACACGGCACTATCGCTGCTCAGATGCCGCTTGGCAGCGCTGATGCTGATTTCACCAGTTTCGCCCATCGCCTCTAGCGCATTTTTGATAAGGTTGATAAAGGCCTGTTCCAGCCTCTGCCGGTCCGCTGGGAGCGCGATGTCGGCTGAAATCTCGGCCACAATTCGCACATCGGAGGCAGTTTCGCCCCTGAGAAACAGGATGACCTCGTCGAACAGGGGTGCCAACAGCACGTTTTTACGTTTGGCCGGTTTGTCGCGGGCAAAATCCAGCAGCGCACAAACGATGTTGTGCGCCCTTTCCGTCTGCTCCTCGATTTGTTGTAGCAGTTCCTTGCGCCGCGCCGCGTCGCTTTCCTCGACCTCCTCCAGCAGGATCTGGGTCGAGAGAAAAGTATTCGAGAGCGGATTATTTAGTTCGTGCGCCACGCCTGCCAACATGGTGCCCAGTGAGGCAAGTTTCTCGGAGCGCAGGAGGATTTTCTGGCGCAGTTCGAGCTCGCCCAGCATGTGATTGAAGGCCTGAGTGATGGAAATGATCTCCCGATCTTCTGAAAGTGTGGAGAGCCTGTCCAGCTTGCCGCTGGAAACCGCCTCCACACAGCTATCCATGTGCTTGAGTGGACGAACTACCATACGCGACAGCGCCCAGCCTATCGCGATCATCAGCAGTGAGAGCAATACGATCGAAGATAATAGGATGGAGCGGAATCGATCCAGAGAGGCGCGAATCCTGCGTCTTTCCGTCCCTGCCATCTCTTCGGCGATGGTAACGACATCCTTGCCAGCTTTCCTGATCTGCGCATCCAGCAACTCGGTTTGCCCTGCGTCTGTTGTGCCCGTACCGGCGTACTCATCCATAAGTGCGAGGTAGGCCCGGATATCGTTCTGCAGCGCCGAAATCCGAGGTGCTGAGGCAAGCTTGGCGAAATCCGCAGTATTGCTCTCAATCAGGTCGATCACCTTGACGGCATAGCGCTTGCTCTCCTGCAGGTCAGCCTCTTGGCGATAAAGGAAATAATTTTTCTCGAAACGCCTGATTTCCAATGTGGCGTCAAATAGCTCCGTAATGTGCTCACCAAGTACGACCTTATCGTCGATCAGGCGCAGTTCGAGAAAGGTGAATAAGGAGAGCGCAACAATCAGCAGCGCCATGACGTAATAGCCCAGATAGCCGAGCGTGATTTTCTGGCGGAGCGAGGACTGGAGCTTCATGTTTTTATGTTGCTACAAATTGTTACATTAAGCAACACCCAAAGATTGCACTGAAACAGCAGGGATTTAACTGGTATCCGCTTACAGCACTGCATCCTGCTGCATATTCCGGAATATGGTGCGCAAGCGCATTACAAAATGCAACAGTACGGCTGATTTCTTGCGGCTAGGGTTATGAAAGATAATTACACTAAAACAACATATTACCAAGAAAGTATGGCATGGCATGGAAGATGCTGAATAATATTTGTGTATTTGTTACGGACAAGATAAACATATCTTAATTAAGGAGCTATCGTGTACAACTTTTTTACCAAACTTAATAACATGCTCAATGCCATTGTATTTGCCGAAGCGGGCGACTTTGAGGCGGTAAAGCAAATTCTTCAGGCGCAGAATAATCATGCACAAGTGTCTGTGGATAAGGAATCCAAGGGAATCTCTGACGATCATCTGGAGCTTCCGGTATTTTAATCGGAAACTTGTAAACACCTGTTACTCCTGCGCCAAGGAATTCTGCTGACGACTTGTCCGGTTTATTCCTTTGGCACAGACTCTTCTTGCTTGTGTTTGCTTCCGCAGCCGCTGCTCATCTCGGCTTGGGATTTCTCACGTTCTTCCGCGGTCATATTTTTCAGATGGTGGTGATGCATGCGCTTGTGCATGCCGCCATGCCCGCGAAAGCCGCCGAACAGAATCTTGCTCAGCACCAGCACGCCCATCGCCTGCACGTAGCTGATCTCTTTGATGCCAACAAACAGGTTCGGCAGCAGCCAGTTCCATAGTGCCATCACTACCCAGCTAATTGCTGCAATCCCCCCCACCACCAGCACAGCGATCTTCCAGCATTTCATGTTTCCGTGCATACACATTGCAGTTCTCCTTTAAAGAAAGAATTCATCATAAATCGTTTGCAAACGCGACCGTAGGTGCAACACCGCGTAGCGTTTGCGCGCAAAAAGTGTGCTCAAAACTACACCGATTACTGCCGCCAACTCCTTGAAGCTCATCCCGTCCAACTCGTGCGATGAACACCTCGCGTTGCTCTTGTGGCAATTCTTCGAGCACGGCAAGCAGTTCCTGCAGCAACACGCCGCGCGCATATCCCGCTTCCTGCCCAGCATCCGACACGTGCTGCCGGATGAAATGGCGCAACCGCCTCGTTCGCGCGACACCGCGTCAATGATGTGTTTATCCTGCTCGACCATCAGCGCATGCGGGGCGTATCCATGCCCGTAGAGACGATTATTGCCGGGAAATATTGTAGGGATCAAAATGTTTGCGGAATATACCCGATGCTTTATACGCGGCAAAGTTAGATTATATGCTCACCAGAAAGCCAATGAATACGCCAATCTCCATCAAGTGCCTATGGCGGGTGTTTCCATAAAGTCTATGCAAAAATGGTTGTTGGCGACTGTTATTGCACTCTCATCGCTGCGCCCTTTTCCCGATAGATCTCGGTCAGCATTTCAACAAAGCGATTGGCCTGTGGCGACATGAATTTGCCTTTGCGCAATACCAAACCGTATCCGCGACGCGGGAAATATTGCGACAGTGGTATGCGCACGAGTTGCTCCTGCCCGGTCAGACAGATGTCAGTGACGATGGAGATGCCCATACCCAGTTCGACATATTTCTTGATAACCTCCCAGCCGCCCGCTTCCAAGGTCACTTGGAACGACAAGTTGTGCTGCTGGAACACATACTTGACCACGCCCCAGGTCGAAAGGTGTCGCGGCGGCAGAATCAACCCGTAATGGCTGATATCTTCCAGCGTAAGATTTTCCTTTTGCGCCAGCGGATGGCCGATGGGCGTGATGAGCACCGGGTCGAACGTAACAATAGGTTGGTAAGTGATGTCTTCCGGCACATCCAACATGGAGCCAACGGCAAAATCGATCTCGTCCGACTTCAACATCTTCAGGCCATCACGCCCGGTCACGTTGTAAAGACGCAAATGGATGCCCGGATAGGCTTTGCTGAATTGACTCACTGCTTCGGGCAGGATGTAGAGAATGGTCGACTCGCCCGCTCCGATGTTAAGTTCGCCGGATTCCAGCCGACCATGCTGGGCGATAAAATTGGCGTAGAGATTATCTACACCTTCCACCAGCGGCTCTGACAGCACATAGAGCGCCTCGCCGTCGGGTGTCAGTTTTAGCACTGGACCGCGCCGCTCGAACAGAGTGGTATTCAACTCCCGCTCCAACGCCTGAATTTGCAAAGTGATCGACGGCTGGCTGAGAAACAGCTTCTGCGCCGCCTGCGTGATACTGCCGCTGCGCACCACCTGACAGAAAGCGCGTATTTGTTTGAGGCGATTATTCTTATAATAGGCCTGTTTATCGGTAGGCATCTCCCTCTCCTCGCTGGTATTGGCTATACTTAATAGTTCAATAGTCAGAATTGAAATAATTCATTCTCCAATCGATTGTAACTTCAATACCCTTCCGGCTACAAATAGGAACTCTGCCACCCATTTTGGTGCCTTATATAAAAAGCGTCGGACAGCAGGTCAGGAGGCAGTATGGAAACACTACATAATATTCTTTTAACATCCGCCTTTATGGGTGGCTTAGGCGTTTTGCTGGCATTCTTTCTTGCTATTGCCGACAAGCGCCTCTATGTGTTTGAAGATCCGCGCATCGGTGAAGTTGAAGAATTGCTGCCGCATTCCAATTGCGGAGCATGCGGGTTGGCGGGATGCCGGAATTTTGCCGAGAACGTGGTAGGGGGCAATATTGAACCCGCAAGCTGCACCGTGAGCACTCCCGATCAAGTCAAAAGTATCGCCGCACTGCTGGGGGTCGCCGCAGGCGAAGTGGAAAAGCGTGTGGCACGTCTGGCCTGCGCCGGTGGCAAGCATGTCGCCACCATGCGCGCCAAATATTCGGGAACTTCATCCTGTCGTGCCGCAGCAGTAACAGGTGGCGGTGGCAAAAGCTGCGCTTGGGGATGTCTGGGCTTGGGCGATTGCGGCGATGTGTGCGACTTTGATGCCATCCAGATGGACAAAAATGGTCTGCCCGTGGTCGATCTCGCCAAATGCACGGCCTGCGGCGACTGCGTTGATGTCTGCCCGAAGAACCTGTTCTCCATTCATGGCGTAACCCACAAATTATGGATGGCCTGTCGCAACGAAGACGACGGCGATGCGGCGGAAGCTGCCTGCGAAGTGGCCTGCACCGCTTGCGGGCGCTGCGTGGTCGATGCCGTGCCCGGCCTGATTCATCTCGAACGCAATCTGGCCGTAATTGATTACGAAAAGAATGCGAGTGCATGCTGTCAGGCTATAGAACGCTGCCCCACAGGCGCGATAGTGTGGCTGGAAGGCGACCGCATCATCAAAGGAAAAGCTGCAAAGAAAATCATTCGTATCGAACCATTACCCGTTACCGCAGAAGCATAAGGGAAAACCATGTTAAACAAGCTTAAGCAAAAATTACTTGGCGCAGATTCCAACCTGGAAGGCCAAACCAAATTCAAATATCCCGGCGTGCGCGATGCGATCGATGGCAACACTGCCGTGATTATGGTGGAGCGCGAAGCCTCGCACGGCGCGGGCGCTTACCCCATCACGCCTTCCACGCAAATGGGCGAATACTGGGCGGAAGAAGTCGCCAAGGGTCATTTGAATACCGCAGGCCAGCCGCTGATCTTCGTCGAACCGGAATCCGAGCATGCTGCCGCCGGTGTCACCGCCGGTATGTCCATGACCGGTATGCGCGCAGTGAATTTCACCTCGTCGCAAGGCTTGGCTTTTATGCACGAGTCGCTGTATGCCGCCGTCGGCAAGCGTCTGACTTACGTGCTGAACCTCGGCTGCCGCGCCATCACCAAGGCTTCGCTGAACGTGCATTGCGCGCATGACGACTACCACTGCGCCGACGATACCGGCTTCATTCAGGTGATGGCCAAGAACGCGCAGGAAGCTGCCGACCTCAACATGATCGCGCGCAAGACCGCCGAGTTGGCGTTGACCCCGGCCATGGTCGGGCAGGACGGCTTCCTCACCACGCACCTGATTGAACCGATGCTGGTGCCGGAACGAGAATTGATCGCCGAATATCTGGGCATGGCCGACGACATCATCGACACGCCCACCCCCGCCCAGCAAATGTTGTACGGCCCCAAACGCCGCCGCATTCCGGCCATATGGGATGTGGACAATCCGATGCAGTCCGGCATTGTCGCCAATCAGGATGCTTATATGCAGGCCGTGGCGGGACAGCGGCCGTATTTCTTCGAACATATCCCCGCGCTGGCCGACCAATGCATGAACGAGTTCCATGCGTTAACCGGTCGTCGTTATCAGCGTATCGACAACTACCGCTGCGACGATGCCGATTACATCATCCTCGGCATGGGCAGCATGACGGTGCAAGCCGCCGCCGTCGCCGACTGGATGCGCGAGAACCGCAAAGTCAAAGTGGGCGTGGTCAACATGACCATGTTCCGTCCGTTCCCCGGCGATCTGCTGGGCAAAGTGCTCAAAGGCAAAAAAGGCGTGGCGGTGCTGGAACGTACTGACCAGCCGCTGTCGGAAGACTTGCCGCTGATGCGCGAAGTGCGCGCCACCGTGACCAAGTGCGTGGAGAATGCGCGCGAAAATTCCTACCCCGGCTATGCGACTTACGAAAATGCAAAAGATATGCCGTCGTTGTATTCCGGCTGTTACGGCCTAGGTTCGCGCGACCTGCAACCGGAAGGGCTGATCGCTGCGGTAGAGAACATGCTGCCCGGCGCAGTACACCGCAAGTTCTATTACCTGTCGGTGGATTTCGTGCGTGACGAATCGGCCAACCCGAAACAGGAGATTCGCCAGCAGGAATTGCAAGCCGCCTATCCCGGCATCAAGGGCATGGCACTACGCGGCACGGAAAACCCCAACCTGCTGCCCAAGAATGCCGTGGCTGTGCGCATGCACTCCATCGGCGGCTGGGGCATGGTGACCACCGGCAAGAATCTGGCGATGACCTTGTTCGAGTTGCTTGGCTGGGACATCAAAGCCAATCCGAAATACGGCTCGGAGAAAAAAGGGCAGCCGACAACTTATTACCTTTCCGCCGCGCCGGAGCCGATCCGCATCAATTGCGAATACACCCACGTCGATGTAGTGATGTCGCCCGATCCGCAAGTGTTCGGGCATACCAATGCGGTGGACGGCTTAAAAAAGGGCGGCGTATTCATCATTCAGTGCAATCTGGGCAGCGCCGAAGCATTGTGGGAAACCTTCCCTATGCACATCCAGAAATACATCGCCGATAACAAAATCCGCGTGTTCTACCTCGACGCGTTCAAAATCGCGCGCGAAGAATCCAGCAACATCGACCTGCAACTGCGCATGCAGGGCAACGCTTTCCAGGGCGCGTTCTTCCGCGCCTCCGACGTGAAAGAGCGCGCCGGCTTAAGTGAAGAGACGCTGTTCACCGCCATCGAGAAGCAGCTCGAAGACAAGTTCGGCAAGAAGGGCAAGCGCATCGTCGATGACAACCTGCGCGTGGTGCGTCGCGGTTATGAGGAGATCTTCGAGATCAAGCCGGAGCAAATGATCGTCGGCCAGCGCGCCAAAGTGGTGGGCAAGGCTGCACCGGCACTGCCCGTTATGCTCAAGCGCATGCCGGAAGGCGACGGCGGCGTTGCCGACGTGCATCGTTTCTGGGAACAGACTGGCAGCTTCTATATGAAGGGACAAGGCTCGGACAATTTGGTCGATCCGTTCATGGGTCTGTCGATTATTCCCGCCGTCACCGGTGTTTACCGCGACATGACCGGCGTGCGTTTCGATCACCCCGAATGGAAGGCGGAGAACTGCACCGCCTGCGGCGAATGTTTCACCGCCTGCCCGGACAGCGCCATCCCCGGTCTGGTTACCACCACCGCCGATGTGCTCAACACTGCCATCCAGAACATCGAAACAGGAGGCCGTCCGACGCGCTTTCTGCGCAAGTTCAGTCGCGTCATCGACAAGAAATTGCGCAACGCACTAAATAAAGACGGACTGGATGTGCGCGCCCTGCTGGCGGGTGCCATCACCGAAGCGTTTGCCGAAGACGCAACGCAAGGCGAAGAGCGCACCAAGCTGGAAGCTGAACTGGACCTGCTGCGCGAAGCCATCGGCAGCTTCAAGTTCGCCACCACCAAGCCGTACTGGACGCAAAAAGAGAAGAAGGAAAAAGGTGCTGGCGGCTTGTTCTCCATCACCATCAACCCCTATACCTGTAAGGGCTGTGCGCTGTGCGTGGAAGTGTGCGCCGACAATGCCTTGGCCATGGTCCCGCAAACCCAGGAAAGTATCGACACGCTGCGCGCCGATTGGAATTTCTGGCTCGACCTGCCGACCACACCGCCGCAATTCAGCCGCATCGACGACATCGACGAAAAAGTCGGTGCGCTGGAAACCTTGTTGCTGGACAAGCACAACTATCAATCCATGGTCTGCGGCGACGGCGCTTGTCTGGGCTGCGGCGAGAAGGCTTCCATTCACTTGTTCACCAGTACCGTCACCGCCTTGATGCAACCGCGCGTGAAGAAGCACCTGAGCAAGCTGGACGGTCTGATTGCCGGTCTGGAAAACCATATCCGCGTGAAGCTCAGCAGCTCGGTCGATCTCACCGACACGCAAGCATTGATGCAGGCGATACAAACCAACGTCGGGCATGACCTGACGCTGGCCAACCTGTCGCAAAGTTTGTTGGCCAAGCATCCCGGCCAGCCTATCGACCCACAATGGCTGCGCCGCGTGAGCCAGATGCTGGAAAAACTCAAGGACCTGCGCTGGCGTTATATGGAAGGCCCGAGCAAGAAAGGCCGCGCCGAGATGGGCGTGGTAAATTCCACCGGATGCACTTCGGTGTGGGCATCCACTTATCCGTTCAATCCGTATCCGTTCCCGTGGACATCGCACCTGTTCCAGGATTCGCCGTCGGTGGCGATGGGTATCTTCGAAGGCCACATGTGCGCGATGGTGGAAGGTTTCAAAACCGTGCGCCAGGTCGAAATGGAACTGGCGGGTGGCTACGATCCGCTCACCAGCGACGACACTTTCGCCCGTATGAACTGGGAACAACTCACCGATGAAGAATGGCATCTGTGTCCGCCGGTACTGGCGATGGGCGGCGACGGCGCGATGTTCGACATCGGCTTCCAGAATTTGTCGCGCGCGCTGATGTCCGGCAAGCCGGTCAAGATTTTGATCGTGGATACGCAGGTGTATTCCAACACCGGCGGTCAAGCCTGCACCTCCGGCTTCATCGGCCAGGTGGCGGACATGTCGCCCTACGGTGCAGCCCAGCACGGCAAGAGCGAGAAACGCAAAGAGATCAGCATCATCGGCATGGCGCACCGCACCGCATTTGTGGCGCAATGTTCGCAGGCCAACACCACACATCTGCTGGAAAGCTTCATCGACGGTATCAACAGCCGCCGTCCGGCACTGTTCAATATCTATGCGGTATGCCCGCCGGAACATGGTGTGGGCGACGACAGCGCGGTGGCACAAAGCAAGATGGCGCTGGAATCGCGTGCTTTCCCGCTGTTCCGCTACAACCCGGATCTGGGCGTGACCTTCTCCGAATGCACCACGCTGGAAGGCAACCCGGCGCTGGATGCCGACTGGCCGATCTACGACCTCTCTTATGTGGACGAGAGCGGCAACAAGAAGAGCATGTCGCTGCCAATGACGTTCGCCGATTTCGCCCTGAGTGAAGGACGCTTCGCCAAGCAGTTCAAGAAAGCGCCGCCGGAAACATGGAACGACAACATGGTGTTGTTGGGCGATTTCCTGCAACTGTCCGAGGACGAGCGCGAAGGCAAGTTCCCGTTCATCTGGGCGGTGGACAAGAAGCAACGCCTGATGCGCGTACTGGTGTCGGTGGAGATGGTGCGTTCCTGCGAAGAGCGCCAGCAGTTCTGGCATCAGCTCAAGGACTTGACCAGCAAAGGCGGTGCGCAAGGTGGTGTCGATGAAGAAGAGATCACCAACCGTGTACGGCAGGAACTGATCCAGCAATTGTCGTCCGGCCTTGGCATCACGACAGCCGCCGCACCAGCAACTGCCAGCGCCGCTCCCATAGTCAGCGCCGAAGGCTACGAGCCGGTGTGGGTGGATACGCCTGAATGCACGGCCTGTGACGAATGCATGAATATCAACCCCAAGATATTCGCCTACGACGCGAACAAAAAAGCCGTGGTGATTGACCCAAAAGCGGGCAGTTTCCTCGACATCGTCAAGGCGGCGGAAAAATGCACCGCCAGCATCATCCACCCCGGAACGCCATGGAACATGAAAGAGGCGAATCTGGACAAGCTCAAACTACGTGCGGCAAAGTACAACTGATATGCGATTGCCATTTCTAAAACGCGCGGCGACCTTTGAGCACGGCATCCATCCGGACTACCACAAAGAGACCGGAAGTTTGCCGATACGCAGGTTGCCGTTTGCCCCGCGCCTGATCGTGCCGCTGTCGCAACATATCGGCAAACCGGCAGTCTGTTGCGTGAGCGTCGGACAGGAAGTGTTGCGCGGTCAGGTTATCGCCACCGCAGACGGTTTCGTTTCCTTGCCCGTACATGCGCCCGCCACCGGCGTGGTGGAGGCCATCGGCGTGATGCCTTCGGCCAGCGGCAAGATGATGGAGTCCATCACCATCCGCGTGTATCAGGCCGACAGCCAAGCGGTGCAAGTCAGCGCACCGCAGGATATCGATGCCTTGGACAAGCAAGCCTTGCTGGCCGCGATTCAGGCCACGGGTCTTTCCGGTCTGGGCGGTGCGACATTCCCGGCACACGTCAAACTGGCCGTGCCGCCGGAGACGCCGATCGACACGCTGGTGGTGAACGGCGCGGAATGCGAGCCGTTCCTCACTTGCGACCACCGCGTCATGGTCGAGCGCACGCAGGATCTGATACGCGGCATCCGCATCGCCATGAAGGTCAGCGGTGCGCCACGCACGGTGATCGGGGTCGAAGACAACAAACCGGATGCCATCGCCGCGATCCAGGCCGCATTGCCCGCCGACGGCACCATCACAGTCAAAGCGCTGGAAACCAAATACCCGCAAGGCGCGGAAGACACCATCATCTACGCCTTGCTCGGACGCGAGATTCCCGCCGGACAACGCCCCGCCGCCATCGGCGTATTGGTGAACAACGTGATGACGCTGGCCTATCTGGGCAAGCTGCTGCCCGCCGGGGAAGGCATCGTGGAACGCGTGCTCACCGTGGCCGGACCGGCGGTGGAAAAGCCCGGCAACTACATCGTGCCAATCGGCACACCGCTGCGTTTCTTGCTGGAACAAGTCGGCGCGCGCAGCAGTGCCAAAGAGATCATCCTCGGCGGACCGATGATGGGCATGACCATCTCGTCGCTGGATGTGCCGATCACCAAAGGCACTTCCGGCGTACTCGCGTTTGGCAAAGCGCAACTGCCGCAGGAAACGCAGCGCGTCTATTCCTGCGTCAAGTGCGGCGAATGCCTCAAGGTATGTCCGAAATTCCTCAACCCGTCGCAGATGGGCTTGCTGGCAGCCAAGCGCGAATATGAGGCGATGGCGGAACGCTACAACCTCGACCGCTGTTTCGAGTGCGGCTGTTGCAGTTACGTCTGCCCCTCGCACATTCCGCTGGTACAACAATTCCGAATCGCCAAAGCGATCAACCGTGAAAAGGCGACATCATGAGCATGGAACTTCGTACTTCACCTCACCAACACAGTGGGCGCGATGTGCCAACTATCATGCGCAACGTGGTGTATGCCATGTTGCCGATCTGCGCCTTCTCGGTGTGGCAATTCGGCCTGTCCGCCGCCGCCTTGATCTTGGTGGTCACCGCCTCCTGTCTGGTGGCGGAGCGCATCAACAACCTGATCAGAGGCACCAGCAGTTCGCTGTCTGACTGGAGCGCCACCATCACAGGCGTAATATTGGCGCTCACGCTACCGCCTTCCTTCCCGTTGTGGATGGGCGCAGTATCTGGCTTTGCGGCAATCTGGCTGGGCAAATCGCTGTTCGGTGGTCTTGGACAAAATCCTTTCAATCCGGCACTGGTCGGCCGCGCCTTCGTGCAAGCCGCTTTCCCCACGGCGATCAGCACTTGGGTGCCCGCCTTTTCCTCGCAGCGCTTCAACGAATTCATCCCGACATCGCTGACCGCACCGTTCATGACTCCGCCGGACATCGCGTTGTGGGTCAAACAGCAGGGTATTGACGCCTTCACCGGGGCCACGCCGCTGGCGCGCTGGAAGTTCGAGAACATCACACCGTCCTCCATGGATTTCCTGACTGGGCATATCACCGCCAGCGCAGGCGAAACTTCGGCCATTCTGATTCTGCTGTGCGGTCTGTATCTGGCTGCCAGAAAATTCCTCGACTGGCGTATCCCCGTTGCGGTATTGGGTAGCGCGATGCTGCTGGCTTGGGTGTTCCATCTGGCACAACCACTACGCTATCCCACGCCCAGCTTCGTGCTGCTTTCCGGCGGACTGATGTTAGGCGCGTGGTTCATGGCTACCGACATGGCGACCTCGCCGGTCACGCCGCGCGGCATCTGGCTGTATGGCGCATTGATCGGCATTTTGACCGTGGTAATACGTTACTTTGGCGGCCTGACCGAAGGCGTGATGTACGCCATCCTGATCGCCAACGCTACCGCATCGCTACTGGACCAGTTCAACCAGCCCCGCATTCTCGGTGGCAAACGAGGTAAATCATGAGTGACACACCAGAAGTAAATACGCCAAGTTTTGCCATGGTGCGCACGCTGGGTTTGGTGTCGGTCATCTGCGGCATCATCATTGTTGGTGTCTATCAGGTCACATTGCCGGCGGTGAATGCCAACAAGAAACTGGCGCTGGAGCGGCAAGTGTTTAAAGTCCTGCCGAATGCTAAAAAGATAGTTCCATATTTTGCCAGCGCGGCTGGCATCACCTCCGCCGAGGGTCAGGATCAGGCACCTGCCGGGTCGATAATCTTTTACGCGGTGTATGACGCGGCTAACAATTTGTCCGGCATAGCTGCGGAAGCCTCTTCCTCAGGCTACGCCGATCAAGTGCGTATCCTTTACGCATATGACGCACAGAAGCAACTCATCACCGGCATCGGCGTGATCTCCATGCGTGAAACCCCAGGCATCGGCGACAAGATACTCACCGATCAGGCTTTCCTGAAAAACTTTGAAGCGCTGGATGTGAGTTTGTCGGCTGATCTGCAAAGCCTTGCCAATGCAGTGAAGACCGTCAAGCATGGCACCAAGACCAGCCCGTGGCAAATTGATGCCATCGCCGGTGCCACCGTTACCTCCAAGGCAGTAGGCCGTGGCATCAACGAATCCGCACAAAACTTGCTGCCAAAACTTCTGCCTCATCTCGAAAAATTAAGGAACCCATCATGAGCGCTATTACCAGCTTCGATGAATTTCTCAACGGCCTGTGGAAACAGAATCCGATCTTCGTCATGGTGTTGGGCATGTGCCCGACCCTCGCCGTTACCGTGTCGGCGGTGAACGCCATCTCCATGGGATTGGCCACCACCTTTGTGCTCGGCGCATCCTGCCTGCTGGTTTCGCTGCTACGCAACTCCATTCCCAAGCAAGTACGCATCGCCAGCTACATCGTCATCATTGCCACCTTCGTCACCGTGGTGGACTATGCGATTCAGGCCATCAGTCTCGACTTGTATGTGGCTCTCGGCGCTTACATCAAGCTGATCGTGGCCAACTGCGTGCTGCTGGGTCGTGCTGAAGCGCACGCCGCCAAGAATCCGCCGCTACCAGCCACGACAAACGCCATCGGCATGGGCTTGGGATTCACTCTTGGCTTGTTCATGATCGGCTGTGTGCGCGAAATCCTGGGGGCGGGCAAATTGTTCGGCGTGTCCCTGTTCGGCGACCACTTCCAACCGTGGGTGGTGATGGTGTTGCCACCCGGTGGATTCTTTGTATTGGGATTCTGGCTCATCGTGATTGCCGCCTTCAGCCATTTCAGCAGCAAACGCAACGCACAGTTAAAAGGAGTACAGCTATGAATCACGATTCCGTTGCCAATATCCTGCTGACCACCATCCTGCCTGGCAACTTTGTGCTGGCGATGTTCCTAGGCATGTGTCCTTTCCTCGGCGTGTCGCAAAAACTCAGCACCGCCTTCCCGATGGGCATCGCCACCGCGTTCGTGATTCTGGTGGCCTCGGTTTCCGCCTATTTCCTGAACATGGTGCTGGTACATTTTCATCTGGAATTTCTCAGCGTCATCACCTTCATCACGGTCATCGCCTGCGCCGTACAACTGGTGGAAATGTACGTCAAGAAGGCCTTCCCGGAACTATTCCGGCAGCTTGGCATCTACCTACCGCTGATTACTACCAATTGCGCGGTGCTCGGCGTGGCCTTGTTCCAGACCGCGCGCCAATACAATTTCACCCAGGCGCTGGCCTACAGCATAGGCGGTGGCCTCGGCTTCACGCTGGCTTTGGTACTGATGGCCGGCGTGCGCGAACGCATGCAACTGTCCAACGTGCCGACACTGGTGCAAGGCGCAGCGCTCAGCGTGGTAATCGGCGGTTTATTGTCGCTGTCGTTCATGGGCTTTTCCGGGATCGGAGGTGGGGAATGATCTATCTTGAAACTATCGGGCTGTTGCTGGGGATGATGCTGATGTTTGTCATCGTCGAAAAGATCGCGCACCGCTTTGCCCACAAACATCCGGAATTCGGCGCACCGCGCAAACTGGGTTGCGGCGGCTGCGGCGGCGGGCATTGCGAAAAAGGCTCTTGCGATTCTTCCGAGCACTGATTTCATCGGTTTTATTGACCACTCGCCTCGCAAGCCAATAAATACGGGCATCTCCGTGATGTCTGTATGTAGATCGCCTATTCACGGGCATCTACAAGCAACAATCTAATCAATTTTATTAGCGTGCCTATTTGCCGCTGCCAACTTGTGTTTTCACCCCCTTTCCAGTAACTTTCGTCCCTCGCTAGGGGTCTTCATTGCGAAGTGAGATATACCCTTTGAACCTGTACGGGTCATGCCGTCGTAGGGAAGCATCCGCCGATGCTTCCTCATTTATCTGGAGCATCACATGAACGCCAATCCCCAATTCTTAGCCAAGACCGCGCACGTTGACGAAGCGGCGATCAAGCCGTTGCCGAATTCGCGCAAGTTTTATGTGCAGGGTTCGCGCCCGGACATCCGCGTGCCGATGCGCGAGATCACGTTGACACCGACCCACACCAGCGCGGGCGAAGAGCAGAATCTGCCGATCTACGTGTATGACTGTTCCGGCCCGTACACCGACCCGGCAGTGAACATCGACATCCGCTCCGGCTTGGAAGAGCTGCGCGCGGGCTGGATCGCCGAACGCAATGACACCGAACCGCTGGCGCAACTCACTTCCGCATACGGGCAAGAGCGTCTGAACGATCCCGAACTGGCGGAGATGCGTTTCAACCTCAAGCACACACCGCGCAAAGCCAAGCCGGGCAAGAACGTGACGCAGATGCACTACGCGCGCCAAGGCATCATCACGCCGGAGATGGAATACATCGCCATCCGCGAGAACCAGAAACGCGACGGGCTTTCCGAGATGTTGTTGCAACAACATGAGGGCGAGAATTTCGGCGCGCCTATGCCGAAGCAAATCACGCCGGAATTTGTGCGCAGCGAAGTCGCCGCCGGACGTGCGGTGATCACGACCAACATCAATCACCCCGAATGCGAGCCGATGATTATCGGACGCAACTTTCTGGTGAAGATCAACGCTAACATCGGCAACTCCGCGCTTGGTTCGAGTATTCAGGAAGAAGTGGAAAAGATGACCTGGTCGATTCGCTGGGGCGGCGACACGGTGATGGATTTATCCACCGGCAAACACATCCACGAAACGCGCGAATGGATCATCCGCAACTCGCCCGTGCCGATCGGCACTGTGCCGATCTATCAGGCGCTGGAAAAAGTGAACGGCAAAGCGGAAGACCTAACCTGGGAGATTTTCAAAGACACGTTGATCGAACAGGCGGAACAGGGCGTGGATTACTTCACTATCCATGCTGGTGTTTTGTTGCGCTACATTCCGATGACCGCGAACCGCATGACCGGCATCGTGTCGCGCGGCGGTTCGATTCTGGCAAAGTGGTGTTTGGCGCATCACAAGGAAAATTTCCTCTACACGCATTTCGAGGAAATCTGCGAAATCATGAAGGTCTACGACGTGACCTTCAGCCTCGGCGACGGCCTGCGTCCCGGCTCGATCTACGATGCCAACGATGCGGCGCAACTGGGCGAACTGGAGACGCTGGGCGAACTGACGCAGATCGCGTGGAAGCACGACGTGCAAGTCATCATCGAAGGCCCCGGCCATGTGCCGATGCACATGATCAAGCACAACATGGACCTGCAACTGGAGCTGTGCCACGAAGCGCCGTTCTACACGCTGGGCCCGCTGACCATGGACATCGCCCCCGGCTACGACCACATCACCAGCGCCATTGGTGCGGCGATGATCGGCTGGTTCGGCACCGCAATGCTGTGTTACGTCACGCCCAAGGAACATCTGGGCCTGCCCAATAAGGCCGACGTGAAGGAAGGCATCATCGCCTACAAGATCGCCGCCCACGCCGCCGACCTCGCCAAGGGACACCCCGGCGCGCAAGTGCGCGATAACGCCATGAGCAAAGCGCGCTTCGAATTCCGCTGGGAAGACCAATTCAACCTCGGCCTCGACCCCGACCGCGCGCGCGAATTCCACGACGAAACCTTGCCCAAAGAATCCGCCAAAGTCGCCCACTTCTGTTCCATGTGCGGCCCGCATTTCTGCTCGATGAAAATCTCGCAAGACGTGCGCGACTTCGCCGCCAAGCAAGGATTGTCGGAACAGATGGCGCTGGAGAAAGGTATGGAAGAAAAGTCGATCGAGTTTGTGCAGAAGGGGGCGGAGGTTTATCACAAGGCTTGAGCGGCACTTGTAGAAGCCAGCTTGCTGGCGAAGTTGACGTGATGTTCGCCAGCAAGCTGGCTCCTACAAAATGCGTAATTCCTGTGGCTTTTCCAAGTTGAGTTGTTGAGTTGCTTGGATTAAGCGAGAAATTTTATTTACCTGCCTCTTCAATCCGATAGGCGTTAATGAGCTAAATCCACTTGGCACCCGAAAATCGACATCAATTCCTTGATGAGATTTTTCTGTTACCAAGTAACAGATACGATTTACAAAATGGTATCCGGGAGTGATCCACATGTCATTACCGGATCCGCCTTCAACTACAGTCCACAAGTGCGAAGCGTCTATCTTCTTGACTGTATCAAGGTCTTTGCCGAAAGTTTCCAGACCTAATCCGCCCCAAATGTCGTAGCAAGAATCATGATGGCGATATGGTTTGAAATATTCATAGAAAGCATCCTCGTGCAGCACGACTGGAATAATCATCGACACCTCCTTAATAAGCTGCGACTTATCGGTCTGTGGCATCAAGAAAAATCTCGTTACGATGACGAGAAAGAAAAGCTGTGCTTGGAATAAATTTTTCCGGCAACTCAATCTTTCGGCCTTCCAAAGGTAGGAAAATCTGAGCAACAAAGGCATCGTCATTTCGCTTTAGTTGGTCAGATAACATCACCTCAAATTCATCGGATAGCGTTATTAACCCACGATCAAAGGCCTTGTCGTGAATGGCTGAAAGACATAGGCCATTGCTGGGATTGAGACGGTTTGCTTTGTCGTCACTCCACGGCACGATGTGACTTGCCATCAGCAAACGCACATCCGAAAGACCGGATAAACAACAACGCCCCCGATAGCTGCTCAACACTGCGCGCCGGAAGAAGTGCTGCTTAATCCGTTGTTCGGTCATCACGCGCTTGGTTTCACCAGTAAAATCCTGAAGACCTTCTTGCTCAGTAACATCCAATTCAGCCACTTTCTCGACATCGCTCTGTTTGCGGAGTTGAGCAATTAGCAGGGTGCATTCAAGCGCTAGCTTCTCCCAATCCGCATGAAATTCTGTCCAAACCTCTCTGTCGAGTGCGCCCGCATTACCCAAGCCCGCGCGGCCTGTGCTGGTGATTGCCGGATCGAGGCTGGCAAAGTTCACCAGCTTCATCGCAACCGCGCCGGACGTTCGTCCAATCAGTTTGGCGAGCTGAATGATTTCTGGATTTCGGCTATGCAGCCTGCCAAAAGGAAGTTGGCAGTACAGGTGAAATGCGAGCTTGAGTTGTTCTTTTGTCCAGCGATTTGTGGTCATGATGTCTAGCGGCACTAAGTCAGCTTTTGCTTTCTTTGCCTTTTCCTCTTAAGTTGAGTACCGACGTCATCAGTTTAGCCATATATTCGCTCATAGTCACAACCGCCGTATGAGAAATCAATTTTTCCCTTAAAATCCGCGCCTATGATTTGTCGCCCCAACTGCGGCGCATGCTGCATCGCGCCTTCCATCACCTCCCCGCTGCCTGGTATGGCGCAGGGCAAACCTGCCGGGGTGCGCTGTGCGCAGCTTGATGCTGCCGAGCGCTGCGTAGTGTTCGGCAAGCCTGAACGCCCGGCGTTTTGCGCAGGATTGCGGCCTTCTGCGGAAATGTGCGGCAAATCGCGCGAGCAGGCGATGGCGTGGCTGATTCAGTTGGAACATGCCACCGCGCCATCGGTATAATCGCGGATTCATATTTTTTTGTTTTCTTTGATCTTGCATGACTACCCAAGAAATTGTGTTTGTTGATCCGGCTGAAAAAGAACTGGGGCTGTTGCTAAGACAATCAGTCGTCGTGATTTTGCAAAAGGAAAATGCGGACGATTTTCTGGGCTGGTTCAGCAACCACGCGGTCGGCATGGCGCCGCATTTTTTCAAGCCCTACTCGCATGATGCGGAAGATTTGCGCGGTTTTGTTTCGGCGTTCTCGCGTCACATCTGGAATCAAACCCCGTTGCCGGGAAATCACTATTTGCCGCGCCCGCTACCTGCGCTGGAACCCGGTGCGCTTTGTCACTGCGATTCCAAGCGCGATTATCAGGATTGCTGCGCAAAGGCCGAATATCCTGATGTCGGCATGTTCTTTCTGAGCATGTTGCCTTATGTACTGGATGCGTTAACACCGCAGCAGCGTGCTTCTTTGCCTTATGCAGAGTTGCCGCCGGAAGGCTTGGGGTTTGTGGCGGAAACGTGGATAGAGCTTGGACGCGAACAGGATGCGGTGAAGCTACTGGAAGGTTTGTTTGCACAAATCCACAAGTTGGATGAACGTTCCGAACACTGTTTTGACCGCTTGCTGGCCTGTTATGACCGCATGGGCAATGCGCAACAAAAAGCGCGCATGATCGAAATCGGCATGACTGCGGCCAACCTGAAGTTGCGCTCCGCCGTCATGCAGCGGCAATGCTGCATTTTGATCGACAGCAAGGAATATGCGAAGGCGTGGGTATTGTTTGAAACGTTGCGCGATCTCACTCCGGATGATCCCTCGTTGCCGCATCTGGAAGTGTCCATGCTGATCGGTCAGGGCGATCATCAGCGGGCGCAGAAAAGGGCCAGTTACTGGCTTGAACATTTAACCTTCAATAATTCCGAAGAAAAAATAACGCTGCTGGAATTTTTTAAAGCTGTAGCAGAGGGCGAAAGCCAGCACGCGGACGATGGCGGAAAGAAGTGAGCATGCAAAGCGAAGCACCCGAGATTACGTCCGAATGTCCTTGCACCGGTCATTGCTCTATGGTGTTGGGCGATGAAGTAAACCGCGATAGCCTGCGCACGTTCGATGAAGTCACGCGCTGGGTGAATATGAGTGAAGATGGCCGCCACTGGGCCAATCTTCGTATTGCAACCGAACAATCACTGAGTTAATTACACATGGAAATTTTACTGCTCATCAAAGCCGCTATTCTTGGCATCGTCGAAGGTCTTACCGAATTCCTGCCGATCTCGTCCACCGGACATTTGATTCTGGTCGGCGATCTGCTCAACTTCAACGACGAGCGCGGCAAGGTATTCGAAATCGTAATTCAGTTCGCGGCGATTCTGGCGGTGTGCTGGGAATACCGCGCCAAATTGCTTTCTGTCACTTCCGGCTTGATGCAAAAACAGGAAGCGGCGCAACGCTTCACGCTGAACCTGTTCGTTGCTTTCCTGCCCGCCGCCGTATTGGGGCTGCTGTTTGCCAAGGCCATCCAGAAGCACTTGTTCTCCCCCGTGCCGGTAGCGCTGGCGTTCATCATCGGCGGCTTGTTCATCCTGTGGGCGGAGAAACGCAACCATACCGTGACCGTTGAAAGCGTGGACGACATGCATTGGAAAGACGCGTTGAAGGTAGGGCTGGCGCAGTCACTGGCGCTGATCCCCGGCACTTCGCGTTCAGGTGCGACCATCATCGGCGGCTTGTTCTTCGGCCTGTCGCGCAAGGCGGCCACAGAATTTTCTTTTTTCCTCGCCATTCCCACGCTGACAGCTGCGACGTTTTATGAAATCGTGAAATACCGCGACCAGTTTCATGCCGACGATCTCGGCATCTTTCTGGTCGGCTCTATCATGTCTTTCATCAGCGCTTTCTTCGCAGTGCGCGCACTGTTGCGCTACATCAGCCGCCACGATTTCACGGTATTTGCCTGGTATCGCATAGTGTTCGGCTTGATCGTGCTGGCGACCGCATATAGCGGAGCGGTGAGTTGGTCGGCATAACCTTCATGCGTGGCCGGACGTAGCATGGAAACATGACCTGAGTTTTTTTATTGACTGCTCCATTGCTGTCTTAAGATTCGGGTTCAGTTTCAAGCTTGGTTAGTTCAGACAGATATTAAGACGTTCAAGTCTTACTCTGCTTCCTGTGCGCTGTGGATGAATTCACCTGCGCCACCATGTTCTGCGACTCTTCCAGCAAGAAACGCTCAAATTCATGAGCAGCTGTAGAAGGTCGTTTATCCTTGCGCTGCACGATATACCAGTGGCGTACGATAGGAAAGTGCTCGACGTTCAGCACGGTGAGGCGGTTGGTTTCCAGTTCCATTTCGATGGCGTGGCTGGAAATGATGCCGATGCCCATGCCCGCCTGCACCGATTGTTTGATGGCTTCATTGGTGTCCATTGCCATGTGCTTGGGCAGGGCAAGTTTGTGGCTGGCGAAGAAACGCTCCACTACACCGCGTGTGCCGGAACCTTGTTCGCGCAGCAAAAATGTTTCACTCGCCAATTGCTTCGGCTGAATTTTATTTGCACGCGTCAGCGGATGCGTGGGAGCGGCGATCACTACCAGCGGGTTTTGCATGAAGGCTTGGGCGCGCATGTCGGTACCGTCCGGCGGCTGTCCCATGATAGCGAGGTCGGCGCTGTTGTCAGCAAGCTGTTTGATGACCGCATCGCGGTTGGCCACGGACAGACTGACCTGGATCTTGGGGTGCGCCTGAATGAATTTCGCCAACAATTGCGGCATGAAATAGTTGGCGGTGCTGACCACGGAGATGTTGAGGTGGCCGCGTTCCAGACCTTTCATTTCATCGAAGGCCGATTCCATCTCCTGCATCAGTTGCAGCATGGCTCGCGCGTAGTGCAGCAGCTCGCTACCGGCGGCGGTCAGGTGCAACTTTTTGCCGACCTGCTCGAACAGCGGCAAACCGACTGCAGCCTCGGTTTGTTTGATCTGCATCGACACCGCCGGTTGGGACAAATACAGTTCCGCCGCCGCGCGCGAATGGTTAAGATGGCGGGCAACGCTCTCGAAAACTTGCAGTTGGCGGATTGAAATGGGCAGCATGCAGCGATTTATACCATAAGCATCACTTATTGTTTGCATAAACATAATTGACTGTTGTTTATAGTTGGCGGGCGTATAGTTCGCTTCGTAGTCAATTCCACACATAAAGGAGAACTGGAAATGGATCAATCGAATCGTTACTCGGATCTGAGCCTTAAAGAAGAGGCTCTGATCAAAGGTGGTAAGCACATCCTGGTTGCTTACACCATGACACCGGCAGCTGGAGTCGGTTACCTGGAAGCGGCAGCGCACGTCGCTGCGGAGTCTTCCACTGGTACCAACGTTGAAGTAAGCACTACCGATGATTTCACCAAGGGCGTTGACGCGCTGGTGTACTTCATTGACGAAGCCAAGGGCATCATGAAGGTGGCTTACCCGAACGATCTTTTCGATCGTAACGTGACCGACGGTCGTGCAATGATCGTTTCTTTCTTGACCTTGGCCATTGGCAACAACCAGGGTATGGGCGACATTGAATGTCTGCAGATGCAAGACTTCTACGTTCCTCAACGTATGTTGCAATTATTCGATGGTCCCGCAAAAGACATCTCTGATCTGTGGCGCATCTTGGGCCGTCCGGTAAAAGACGGCGGTTACATCTCCGGCACCATCATCAAACCGAAGTTGGGCCTGCGTCCTGAACCGTTCGCTAAGGCAGCCTATCAATTCTGGCTGGGCGGCGACTTCATCAAGAACGACGAGCCACAAGGCAACCAAACTTTCTGTCCAATGAAGAAAGTGATTCCGTTGGTCCATGACGCGATGAAACGTGCTCAAGACGAAACAGGCCAAGCCAAGCTGTTCTCGGCTAACATAACTGCTGACGACCACTATGAAATGTGTGCTCGTGCTGATTTCATTCTTGAGACTTTTGGCCCGGACGCTGACAAGGTTGCGTTCCTGGTTGACGGTTATGTGGGTGGTCCGGGTATGATTACGACAGCACGTCGTCAATACCCAAGCCAATATCTGCACTACCATCGCGCTGGCCACGGTGCTGTGACCTCTCCTTCCTCCAAGCGCGGTTATACAGCGTTCGTGTTGGCCAAGATGTCGCGTTTGCAAGGCGCTTCGGGTATCCACGTTGGCACGATGGGCTTCGGCAAAATGGAAGGTGGCAAGGATGACCGCATCATCGCTTATATGATCGAGCGGGATTCTGTAGATGGTCCTTTCTACCATCAGGAGTGGTATGGCATGAAGCCAACGACCCCGATCATCTCCGGCGGTATGAATGCGCTGCGTCTGCCAGGTTTCTTCGAGAACCTCGGCCACGGTAACGTGATCAACACAGCGGGTGGCGGCTCCTACGGCCACATTGATAGTCCTGCAGCCGGCGCGATTTCGCTGCGTCAAGCTTACGAGTGCTGGAAATCGGGCGCTGATCCGATCCAGTTCGCAAAAGAGCACAAAGAGTTTGCCCGTGCATTCGAATCTTTCCCCAAAGATGCGGACAAGATATTCCCGGGCTGGCGCGAAAAGTTGGGCGTACACAAGTAAGCTCAGACAGTACCCAAGTAAAAAATGCGCCCCCACCCGTTGGGGGCGTTTTTTCTCCGAAGATCAAGACCGTGCGACACACGCGGGAAAGAATCAAAGAAGGAGTTGGCAATGGATAACAAAGAACAATACAAAGTTCATAAAGAACCGTTCTACCAGGCGCAGGGTGATGAAATCACGCTGTACGAAGCAGCTTATAGGGCGCGGTTGCCGGTGATGGTGAAAGGTCCGACCGGCTGCGGCAAATCCCGTTTCATCGAATACATGGCGTGGAAGCTGAACAAGCCGCTGATTACGGTTGCGTGTAACGAGGACATGACTGCATCCGATTTGGTCGGACGTTATCTACTGGATGCCAATGGTACGCGCTGGCTGGATGGCCCGCTTACGATAGCTGCACGTATCGGTGCAATCTGCTATCTCGACGAAATTGTGGAAGCGCGCCAAGACACCACGGTGGTGATCCACCCACTGACCGACCACCGCCGCACCTTGCCGCTGGACAAGAAGGGCGAGTTGATTGAAGCGCACCCTGATTTTCAAATGGTGATCTCGTACAACCCCGGCTACCAAAGTCTGATGAAGGATCTGAAGCAATCAACCAAGCAGCGTTTCACAGCATTCGAATTTGATTACCCGGATGCAAAAATTGAAGCGGAGATTCTGAGCAAGGAAGCGGGCATTGAACTCGGTCTGTCATCGCAACTGGTGAAGATCGGCCAAGCGGCACGAAATCTCAAGGGGCATGGTCTGGACGAAGGTATCTCCACGCGTTTGTTGGTGTATGCAGCCACCTTGATCAAGGGCGGCGTTACGCCGAAAGCGGCGTGCCGCATGGCGATGGTGCGTCCAATCACCGACGATGCGGATATCCGCGACACACTGGATCACGCCATCGACGCGACCTTCGCCTAAAATCATGGCCACACAAACGGCAACCATACCGGAAGACCTGCAAGTCTATTGGTCACAACTCGACTGCGGTTTTCCGCGTGTGGCCGAGGTGTTTCCTGACTGCATGCGTCGTGCGCTGGCACTGTTGTCCGGCGACGGTGTAGCTGCCTATATCGAGCACGCGGGTTTTCTCGGCAAAATGGGACGAGGTGACGAGCCTATCTTGATCTTTCTGGAAGAATGGCCAGAAGTGGTTGAACAGATGGGTGAGGAAGTACTGCCAGACATCATGGCATTCATACGCAAGATGTCGAAATCGCCGAATAGCAAAGCGATCGCGCCTTTCCTGCAATCGTTACCCGTGACTGCTCGGCGTTTGCACACACGTGAATTGCTATGCGACTACTTGGCTATAGCGCTCGAACTCATGGAGCGTACCACTAGCTCGGTTCACGGCATCCACCAGACCTTCCCCAGCCCCGGCCTGCCCGAGATGTTCATACAAGCCCCTGTGCTGCTGACACAACTGTCATTGGCCGGTCTCAAAAATTGGGTCGACTATGGGGTGCGCTATTACAACGACCATCCAGATCGCCAAGTCGACTATTTCAGCCTGCAATCGGCAGATAGTAAGGCCGTACTACAACGCGAGCGGCATGGCACTTTGCTGGTGGATAACAACCGCAAATTGACCATGTACATGCGCGGCCTGTGGCAAGACGAGGACATGCTCATCCCGTATTCCAGCGGGTTCGATGAACTGCGCAAACCGATACCTTATTACGACAAACTGGGAATACGGCTACCAGATGTTTATGACGATGCACATGGCGTAACGGGTATCGATCGCTATCGCGCTACTTTGGCGCATATCATCGCTCACCGGCGCTGGACGCAGGCCGTCATCGCCGACAACATGAGTCCATTCCAGCGCATGGCCGTGGAGTTTCTGGAAGACAGCCGTGTTGAAAATCTGGCGATGCGCGAATATCCGGGATTGCGCCGCATATTTTTGGCATTGCATCCGGCCCCGGCGGAAAACGCTTGTGATGTAGAAAATGAATCTACGGTACGCCATCGTCTGGCGATGTTGTCGCGTGCCATTCTCGATGCGCAACACCCGTACAAAAACAAACTTATCCTCGAATACGCGCAGCGCTTCCATGCACTGATGGCAAACAGCGAAGGCAGCACACAGGACATGGTGGACATCGCGATTTCTTTCATTGTGAAGACACGCCTACCCAGTGACAACTTCGCAGCTATGCATTTCAAAGATACGGTGATCGACTATCGCGATGATAACCGCCAGATGTGGAAGTTCATCGAAGAAGGCGACGAGGAAGAAGCGTTCGACGAACCGCGCAAAATCGAACCGGGCGATGAGGTGAAAGGCTTGCCACCCCGGCATTATCACGAGTGGGATTACAACAACCAGAGCTACCGCCCGGACTGGGTGAGCGTGTATGAAGGCCTGCATCCAAGCGGTAATGCGGCAGACATCGACCGACTGTTGGAAAAGCATGCGGGACTGGCCAAGCGTCTAAAGAAGATACTTGACCTGCTCAAGCCGCAGGACAAGGTGCGCATTCGCTATCAGGAAGAAGGCAGCGAGCTTGATCTGGATGTGGCGATTCGTTCGCTCATCGACTATAAGAGTGGTGCGCAACCTGATCCGCGCATCAACATGAGCCACCGCAACGACGGACGCAGCATTGCGGTGATGGTATTGCTCGACCTTTCTGAATCGCTCAATGAAAAAGCCGCAGGCAGTGAGCAAACCATTCTGGAGCTGAGCCAGGAAGCGGTGTCGCTGCTGGGTTGGGCGGTGGAAAAGCTGGGCGATCCGTTTGCCATTGCGGGCTTCCATTCCAACACGCGTCATGACGTGCGTTACCTCCACATCAAGGGCTACAGTGAAAAGTGGGATGACACTGTAAAAGGCCGTCTGGCGGCGATGCAGGCGAGCTATTCCACGCGCATGGGTGCAGCGATGCGCCATGCCGCACACTATCTTGAGCAGCAGCCTGCCGATAAAAAGCTGATGCTGATTTTGACCGACGGGCAGCCATCGGACATCGACAGCAAAGACGGCGAGCTGCTGATCGCCGATGCGCGGCAGGCGGTAAAAGAGCTTGATAGACAAGGCATCTACAGCTACTGCATCAACCTCGACTCCAAGGCGGACGAGTATGTGGCGGACATTTTCGGCAGGCAATACACCATCATCGACAAAATAGAGCAGTTGCCGCAGAAACTGCCGGAACTGTTCATTTCATTAACCAAATAGCCATAGAGCGTAAATGGCATTACCTGTAAAATTATCGACAATCCTTAGGAGAGCAGCATGAGTAAAAGTTTGATCCAGTTCATCATCGAAGAGCAGCGCCAGATTCCAGGCGCGACCGGCGACTTTACCGGTCTGCTGAACGACATCATTTCCGCGTGCAAGCAGATCGCGCATGACGTGAACAAGGGCGCGCTGATCGGCGTGCTGGGCAGCGCGGGCAGCGAGAACGTGCAAGGCGAGACCCAGAAGAAACTGGACATCATCACCAACGAGGTGTTCATCAAGGCCAACGAATGGAGCGGCCATCTGGCGGCAATGGCTTCGGAAGAAATGGACGAAATCTATCCGATACCGGCGAAATATCCCAAGGGCAAATACCTGATCACTTTCGACCCGCTGGACGGTTCATCCAACATCGACGTGAACATTTCCGTCGGTACCATTTTCTCCATCTTGCGTTGCCCGGATGGCGTGACCAACCCGACCACTGCCGACTTCATGCAGTCCGGCACCAAGCAAATTTGCGCGGGTTATGCGCTGTACGGCCCGGCGACCATGATGGTGATCACTACCGGCCATGGCGTGAACGGCTTTACGCTGGATCGTGATGTGGGCGAGTTTTTCCTGACTCATCCGAACATGACCATCCCCGAAGATACGGCAGAGTTCGCCATCAATATGTCCAATCAGCGCTACTGGGAAAAGCCGGTACAGCGTTACGTGGATGAGTGCATGAAGGGCAAAGACGGCGGACGCGAAAAGAATTTCAACATGCGCTGGGTGGCCTCGATGGTGGCCGAAGTACACCGCATCCTGACGCGCGGCGGCATTTTCATGTATCCGTTCGACACCAAGGATGCCTCCAAGGCGGGTAAGCTGCGCCTGATGTACGAAGCCAACCCGATGTCGTTCATCGTCGAACAGGCAGGCGGCGCCAGCTCCACCGGACGCGAACGCATCATGGCAATGCAACCCACCGGATTGCACCAGCGCGTGCCGGTGATCCTCGGCTCGAAGAACGAAGTCGAGCGCGTGGCGGGTTATCACAAAGGAGTTTAAGAAATGACCAAGTCGCTTGTTTCTATCGTGATGGGCAGCAGCAACGATTGGGAGATCATGCAGCAGGCCGCTCGTGCTTTGCAGGATTTCGGTGTGGCATTCGATGCGCGCGTGATCTCGGCGCATCGCTCGCCCGATCTGCTGTTCGACTACATCAAGGACATGAGCGCACAAGGCGTGCAATGCTTCATCGCCGGTGCTGGCGGTGCGGCACACCTGGCCGGTGTGATCGCGGGCAAGACCACGCTGCCGGTGCTGGGCGTGCCGATTCCTTCCAAATACCTGAAGGGCATGGACTCGCTTCTATCCATCGTGCAGATGCCCAAAGGCATTCCGGTGGCGACGTTTGCCATCGGCGAGGCGGGCGCGGCGAATGCGGGGCTGTTCGCGGTGTCCATGTTGGCGTTGAACGATAAGAAGTTGGCACAGAAACTGGCCGACTATCGCAAGAAGCAGGCAGAGCAGATCGCTGCAACAACACTGCCTGCGTTGAACTAAACATGTTTGTAATTTGAGGTTTCTATGTCCGCCCTGCACGAATCGAATCTGACCAGCCTGAAATTTCTCCATCGCGGCAAAGTGCGCGACTTGTATGAAGTCGATGCCGATCATTTATTGATCGTGCAGACAGATCGCCTGTCCGCCTTCGATGTGATTTTGCCCACGCCAATTCCCGGCAAAGGCGAGGTGCTTACTGCGGTATCCAACTTCTGGTTTAAGAAATTGGGGCATGTTATTCCCAACCATCTTTCCGGCATCGATCCCGAATCCGTGGTGAAAACCGATGCCGACCGTGCGCAAGTGCGCGGACGTGCATTTGTCACCAAGAAGCTTAAACCGTTGCCGATTGAAGCCATCGTGCGCGGCTATCTGGTCGGCTCCGGCTGGAAGGATTACAAGAAGACCGGCGCAGTATGCGGCATCCAGTTGCCCGTCGGAATGCAGGAAGCGCAGAAGTTGCCACAAGCTTTGTTTACTCCCTCTACCAAAGCGGCAGCAGGCGAACATGACGAGAACATTTCGTTTGAACAAGCCAAGAAATTGCTGGGCGCGGACATGGCCGAGCAAGTGAAGAACGCCACGCTGGCGCTATATACCCAGGCAGCGGAATACGCACTGACACGCGGCATCATTATCGCCGACACCAAATTTGAATTCGGCACCGATGCGGCAGGCAAGTTGTACCTGATCGACGAAGCGCTTACGCCGGATTCCTCGCGCTTCTGGCCCGCCGACCAATACAAAGTCGGCAGCAATCCACCCAGCTTCGACAAGCAGTTCGTGCGCGACTGGCTGGAATCTTCCGGCTGGAACAAGCAGCCGCCCGCACCGCAAGTGCCCGCCGATGTGCTACAAAAGACCGCAGACAAGTACCGCGAAGCGCAGCGCTTGCTCACCGGTGTATGACCAGCCCCAGTGATCTGATCTCCGGCTTCCACCGTTTTCGCGAGCAGCATTTCACGGACGATGACGCGCTGTACCGGCAACTGGTGCAGGACGGACAAACTCCCAAAATATTAGTCGTCGCCTGCTGCGACTCGCGCGTGGATCCGGCGCTGGTGCTGGACTGCGCACCGGGAGATTTGTTCGTGATCCGCAATGTGGCGAATCTGGTGCCTCCGGCCGAAAGCCGCGACAACGGGCGCCACGGAACCAGCGCCGCGCTGGAATACGGTGTGCGTTTTTTGGGTGTGGAGCACGTCATCGTGTTGGGTCATGCACACTGCGGCGGCATTCGTTCACTGTTCAACGGCAGTAGCACGGCAGGCGCGCAAGCGAGCTACATCAACAGCTGGATGCGCCTGGCACAGGATGCACAAAACAAAGTGCTGGCTGAAATGCCGCGTGCCACGCCAGAAGAACACGAGCGTGCCTGCGAACAGCAAGGCATTCTCTGTTCACTGAAAAACCTGATGACTTTTGATTGGGTGAATAACGCGGTAACAGCTGGAACGCTAAAGCTGCACGGCTGGTACTTCGATATCGAACACGGGCAGTTGCTTTGCTACGATGCAACTACCCGGCGATTTGAGGAGCTGTGATTATTTTTTTGCAGGAGCGGTTTGATTTTTTGTAGTATCAGGTGCAAGTCCTTTTAGCTCACGGTAGCGGACCTTGTCAGTCGCGTAGCGCGCTTTCACATCTTCGAGCTCTTTGGTGCTGGCATCGAGATCGGCTTGAGTTTTGACGATGCGATTTTTGGCATCAAGAAGGTCATCTTTCAGCGACTGGGGGATTTCGCGACCACGCTTGGTGCGTAAGTCGAATTCCTGCTGTAGCGATTGCATGTTTTCCTGTGCCGCTTTAAGCAGCATACTAAAGCTGTCGGTGCGCGCCTTAACCTGTTGCGAATTTCGGTCGCAAGCAAGGTCAATTTCTTGCTCTGAACTGTAGGAGTTGAGCAGTGCATTGTCATGGCGCTCTGCCAGCTTGCGTGCCTTTTCGGCTGCCGGGTCTTTTAATGGCGCATTCTTTTTAAATTCATCACGCTTATCTTCACGCTTCTCAATGTGACCTTTGTCAATCTCATATGTATCCCTGTTGGAATATTCCGGCGGGATAGTTTCGCCGTAATGCGTGGTGCCATTGGCGTCCACCCACTTGAACATCTTGGCCTCGGCATTCCATGAAAACGCCGCGCACAAAGCAGCGACACCGAACAACAATTTTGCATTAATCATTATTTAACTCCGTAACGGTCACGATAGGCTTGCACCGCGTGCAGATTCTGCACTAACTCTGCCTGACCCTGCAAATAAGCCAGCAAGTCATCCAACGCCGCAATAGAAATAACCGGCAGCCCGTAGTCGCGCTTAACTTCCTGTACCGCCGACAACTCGCCTTGCCCGCGTTCCATACGATCCAGCGCAATCACCACGCCGCACGGTACAGCACCAGCAGCGCGGATAAGTTCAATCGACTCGCGCACTGATGTTCCCGCCGAGATCACATCGTCAATGATGAGCACTTTGCCCTGCAGCTTCGCGCCCACCGTATTGCCGCCCTCGCCGTGGTCTTTTTCTTCTTTGCGGTTGAAGCAATACGGCACGTTACGCCCCTGCTCCGCCAGCGAAATGGAAGTCCCTGCCACCAGTGGAATTCCTTTGTAGGCAGGGCCAAACAGCATGTCGAATTTGACATTGGAGGCGAGAATCGCCTGAGCGTAGAACTGGCACAGCTGGCGCAGTGCCGCCCCGTCTTGAAACAATCCAGAGTTGAAAAAATACGGCGACAAACGCCCGGCTTTGGTTTGGAACTCGCCGAAGCGCAACACATTTTGCGCAACGGCGAAGCGGATAAAATCTTGACGGTAGGCGTGCATGAGAAGCTTGGTGTACGGTTTGAAAGGTGCCGACATTATAATGCCCGCCACGTCATTCTTTCGAGTTTCAATTCGAAGGCGAGACAAGGCGGCAACGAGCAAACGACGATGGCAGTGCATGCAGCACGACGAGGAGTTTGCGAGGAAGCCAACGCAGTATCACCGATGAATTGGAATCTCGAAACATGCGCATCATCACCCTCAACCTCAACGGCATCCGCTCCGCCTGCACCAAAGGCATGCTGGCATGGTTCGCCCAGCAAAATGCCGACATCCTGTGCGTGCAGGAACTCAAAGCACAAGCCGCCGACATGACACCCGACATGCTCGCCCCGCCCGGCTACCACGGCTATTTCCACTACGCCGAAAAGAAAGGCTACAGCGGCGTGGGCATCTACAGCAAACGCAAACCGGACAACGTCATTGTCGGTCTCAACATTCCAGAATTCGATGCCGAGGGTCGCTACATCGAAGCACAGTTCGGCAACTTGAGCGTGGTGTCGCTGTACCTGCCATCCGGTTCCAGCGGCGAGGAACGCCAAGCGGTGAAGTTCAAATTCCTTGAAGCGTTTATGCCGCACATGAGACAACTGTATGCCAGCGGACGCGACATCATCGTTTGCGGCGACTGGAACATCGCCCACACCGAAAAGGATTTGAAGAACTGGCGCGGCAACAAAAAGAATTCCGGCTTCTTGCCCGAAGAGCGCGCGTGGCTCACGCAGTTGTTCAGCGAAGTCGGCTTCGTCGATGTGTTCCGCCAACTGCACCCCGCACTCGAAGCCTACACCTGGTGGTCGAATCGCGGACAGGCTTGGGCGAAGGATGTCGGCTGGCGTTTGGATTATCAAGTCGCCACCCCGGGCATGGCCGCGAAGGCAGTAACGACGGGCATCTACAAGGAGCAACGGTTCTCGGATCACGCGCCGTTTATGGTGGATTACGCTGAATGACAAAAACCTAAAAACTATTTGCCACAGAGGACACAGAGATCACAGAGAAAGTCACGACATCTCAAAGTGCGGCGGGTTTTCTCTGTGGTCTCTGTGGCTAAAAGGGGTTAAGAAAATGAAAACAACCAACGAACCATTGTACCTGCTGCTAACCGGCCTCGCCCTGCTTGCCGTCTCCGCCATCCATCCGCACGACTACACCACATGGTGGATGGAAGTCGCGCCCATCTTCATCGCCGTGCCGATTTTCGTCGCCACCTACAAGAACTACTCCCTCACCCCGCTGGTATATCGCCTGCTGTTCCTTCACGCGCTTATTCTCATGGTCGGCGGGCATTACACCTATGCCGAAGTACCGCTGGGTTACTGGATGGAAAACTGGTTCGGCTTCCTGCGCAACGACTACGACAAGATCGGCCACTTCGCGCAAGGCTTCGTGCCCGCCCTGCTGTTCCGCGAACTGCTGCTGCGCAGCTCGCCGTTGCGCCGGGGCAAATTGCTGTTCACGCTGGTCACCGCCTGCTGCCTCGCCGTCAGCGCCAGCTACGAACTGATCGAATGGGCAGCAGCGATCAGCATGGGACAAGGCGCCGATGCCTTCCTCGGCACACAGGGTGATCCGTGGGATACGCAGACGGATATGTTGATGGCGCTGATCGGCGCGATTTGCGCGCAAGTGCTGTTGGCGAGGATGCAGGATAGACAGCTTGAGAAATTAAAAACTCTATTGCCCCGCAAGCCGCGCCAATAGGCGATCTGCGTCATGTGCCGTGCGAAGAACGCCTATTGACGGGCTTCTTCGACTTCCACTTTCGTCTAATAACACTCCTGTAGCGCGCGCTCCAATTTTTGAATCAACGACAAAATTTCCCGACAAAATGCCAGTGCCGGTACACCTTGATTGGTCAAATAACCAAACTCAAAATCATAAGGGAGCTCTTGGTTTTTTGTCATTATGGATAGTGGGTAGTGATGAGTGTTTCCTTTACGAAGTTCATAAAGCTGTTTTGTAATTTCGTGCTTGCAAGATGTTTTTACAAAATGGGGATTTTTTTTGCTTTGCTCTATACATACAAAACGATTAAGCATGGCAAGTGCCTCAGAATTTTCGATTGGTTCGCCCGTTTGTGGGTTGTTAAAGTCGTGATAGGCACGAAGAGCCTGTATTTCAAAGAAACTGTAGGCGGCACCAAAAAATGCGCTGATAAGCCAACGAAATTTATCTTTGTCTTTCTCTTGAGAAGCGAGGCCAAAAAAATATTCACATTCGGAAATTTTATCGCAGGGGTCTGCAATGGCGTTCAAATCAATTAGGTTTAGCCAGTCATCAATCTTGGCAGAGGATGAAGAGATCATTTTCAGAGCAATCGCAAATAGATTACTAATTCATCTAACGATAGAGAGCGGACATATGGATGTAGAACTAATTGTTTGTACAGCTTCCCCACCCACACAGCTGTAAACACAATTTGTATTAAAACCAGATGTCCATTCGCTCTTGAAAAAGCATGCAGAACCTCCGCTAATGCTGCCACGAGAATATTGCTGAGACTGCGTGTTTTGAATCATCTGCTGCTGAGCATATAGCGATTGTCGTCTCGCTTGAATTGCATTGAATCGTGTAATTCTTTCCGAATCAAATTCGGCAAAAGAAATTTGCTTTTGGTCGAGCCGTTCAGCTAATACCAAACAATATGCGTGGTATTCCTCGTCATCCTGATCGTATTTCCAATTTGTATAGAGATCTGTGCGGTGTGCGAAGGATTTGTCCATCTCTCGTGTTTGAGTAACCGCTTGCACCCAAGTGATTTCGCCTGCTTGGGCTTTTTGTTCAAGTTGTCCTTTTCTAGCGTCAAATTCACTCTGGAGTTTACGACTGTCTGCTTGTCTAACAATGGCACAAGCTGACAGTAAGCAAAGCAAGATGATTGTGATTGATAATCTGAACATGATGAAACCTCGAAATTTTTTCAATTAGAAATCAACTCTATCCATTCTGTTGCGTTTCACCCCACGGCGCAACCCTAACCAACAACACCATCCCCGGCACCGCCAGCAGCGCACACAGCAGGAAAAACCACATCCATCCCATCGCATCCACCAGCCATCCCGCCGTGGCGTTGATGAAGGTGCGCGGGACGGCGGCGAGGCTGGTGAACAGGGCGAACTGGGTGGCGGTGTAGGCGGGGTGGGTGGTGCGGGCGATGAAGGCGACGAAGGCGGCGGTGCCGACGCCGACGCCGAAGGCTTCGAGACCGATGACCAGTGCGAGTTGTGTGAGTTCGGCTGCGCCTATGCTGTTGAAGTGTCCCTGCGCGGCGAGCCAAGCGAAGCCGAAGATGGACACCACTTGCACCACGCCGAACAGCCACAGCGCGCGGTTGATGCCGATCTTCAGCATCCACAAGCCGCCGAGCAAACCGCCGATCACTGCCGGCCACAAGCCCGCGTTTTTGGCGATGAGGCCGATCTCGGTTTTGCTGAAGCCCATGTCCAGATAGAACGGCGTGGCCAGCGAGGTACACAGGCTGTCGCCGAGTTTGTAGAAGAACAGGAAGGCGAGGATCAGCAGCGCGCTGTTCCAGCCCTGACGCGAGATGAATTCGTGGAACGGCTCGACCACCGCTTCGCGCAAAGTTTTTGGGGGTGCGGCGCGATGCGGTTCGCTCACCAGCAGCGTCATCGCCATGCCGGGCAGCATGAACAGCGCGGTGATGATGAACACCATGCTCCACGGCAGATGGTCGGACAGGATCAGCGACAGCGAACCGGGAATGAGGCCGGCAACACGGTAGGCGTTCACATGCACCGAGTTACCAAGCCCGAGTTCCGCATCGCCCAACAGTTCGCGGCGATAGGCATCGAGCACGATGTCTTGCGTGGCGCTCAAGAACGCGAGCAAAGTGCAAAACAAAACAATCGTGGTCATCTCGGTTTGCGGCGAGAAACCGCCGAGCGTGGCGATCACCAGCAGCAGGCCGATTTGTGACAGCAACATCCAGCCGCGCCGCCGTCCCAGCGCGGGCAGCACGTAACGATCCAGCAGTGGCGACCAGATGAATTTCCAGGTGTAGGGAAACTGGATCAGCGCGAACAGGCCGATGGTCTTGAGGTCGATGTGCTCACTGCGCAGCCACGCGGGAACCAGGTTGAACAACAAATACAGCGGCAGGCCGGAAGAGAAGCCGGTGAACACGCAGATCAGCATGCGCTTGGTGAAGAGTTGCTGCCAGACGGTCATGGATTAAGCGTTGCGCCGGAAGCGATACACCGCTGTGCTGCCGCGCAGATTCGGCATCACATGCACATCGTTGCCGTTTGCCATCACATGCCGCGCAAGGATGCGCATCTGCAGGTGCGCGCAGAGGAACTCAAAATCATGCAGCGTACACAGATGCACGTTGGGCGTGTCGTACCACTGATATGGCAACTCGTCCGACACCGGCATATTGCCCAGCAGCACTTGCAGACGATTCTTCCAGTAGCCGAAGTTGGGGAAGCTGACGATGCCTTCGCGCCCGACGCGCACGATCTCTTTCAACAACGCTTCGGTGTTGCGCGTGGCTTGCAGCGTCTGCGACAGGATGACGAAATCGAAAGACTGGTCTTCAAAATCGGCGATGCCGGATTCCAGATCATTCTGGATCACATTGACGTTGTTGGCGATACAGGCGGCGATGTTGGTGTCGCTGATCTCCACGCCGTAGCCGCGCACCTCGCGCGTTTCGCGCAGATAGCGCAACAGACTGCCGTCGCCGCAGCCGAGGTCGAGCACCGACGAGCCTTGCGGTATCCACGCGGCGATGGCGGCGAAGTCGGGACGGGCTTGGATGATAGAGGTGTTCATGCTGCCACCTCGCTATATACGTTGTTCAAATAATTCCGCATCACTGCGAAATACTGTTCGTCCTGCATCAGGAAAGAATCGTGGCCGTGCTGCGAGGTGATCTCGGCATAGCTCACGTCGCGTTTGTTGTGCAGCAGCGCATGCACGATCTCATGCGAACGCTCGGGCGCAAAGCGCCAGTCGGTGGTGAACGACACCACGAGGAATTTAGCTTGAGCAGGGGCGAAAGCACGATTCAAATTACCGTCAAGATCGCGCGCCGGGTCGAAATAATCCAGCGCCTTGGTCATCAGCAGATAGGTGTTGGCATCGAAGTAGGCGGCGAATTTGTCGCCCTGATAGCGCAAATACGATTCAATCTGGAACTCGATGTCGTAACTGAAATTCAGTTTGCCGTGGCGCAACTCGCGCCCGAATTTATCGGCCATCGCATCGTCGGAAAGATAAGTGATGTGCCCCAGCATGCGTGCCAGGCGCAGGCCGCGCGTGGGCACCACGTTGTGCTGGTAATAGTTGCCGCCGTGAAAATCCGGGTCGGTCAAAATCGCGCTACGCGCCACGTCGTTGAACGCGATGTTCTGCGCGGTAAGATGCGGTGCGGAAGCAATCGCCAGCACATGGCGCACACGTTCTGGATATGACAGCGCCCACTGCATCGCCTGCATACCGCCCAGACTCCCGCCGAGCACCGCCGCAAATTGCGTAATGCCGAGATGGTCGGCGAGACGCGCTTGCGATTCCACCCAGTCTTCCACGGTGATCACCGGAAAGCTTGCACCGTATGGTTTACCGCTTTGTGGGTCGATGCTGGAAGGGCCGGTAGAGCCATGACAACCGCCAAGGTTGTTCAGCCCGACCACAAAAAATTTGTCGGTGTCGATGGGCTTGCCCGGCCCCACCATGTTGTCCCACCAGCCGAGATTCTTGGCGTCATCGGAATAATATCCGGCGACGTGATGATGTCCCGACAGCGCGTGACAGATCAGGATGGCGTTGGACTTGTCGCCATTCAGCGTGCCGTAAGTCTCGTACATCAATTCATAACGCGGGAGCACCGCGCCGCTCTTGAAAATGAGCGGTATGTCAAAAATGGCGCGTTGCGCCGAAACGATTCCAACCGAATTATCCAAAACAACTCCAAAAGAAAAAACCCGCACAGCTTGGGCTAGAGCGGGTTCACTCGCTTTAGCTGGAATATTTAAAGTGCCCCGCAAGCTGAACTCAAATCGGCACAGGGCAGAGTGTCCGTGTTTTGGCTAATGCTGTCAATTCCACCCCGCTATGCGATTCATACCCACTTCGTTGACAATTTTTTACCTCATGCAATATTTCAACTTAAGTATGGCTTATGCCCGAGTATTTATACTACCTGCCTTATTCAGCGGGAAAACAGCCCGATTGCATCGGATTTGCAGATTCATAGTGCGTGTTCAAGCACCTGTGGTGCGGTATAGATTGATACGCAATCAAGCGTAGAATGCTGGCCGCTTCCACTGGCTTGGGTCGGTGGTTTTTCATTTATTGTCTGCGTGCATTTGCGCGAGACGGGTAGTACATGACACGTGGTTCGATCAATTACCGAAGACGATTGAATATTTTCAGACTCTGCGTGATGCTGGTTTGCGGATATTTCCCACTCTCCTCCTACGGCGAGTTGGTGCTTGACCAGCATCTGTCGGTGCCACCGCAACCGGGCATGATGTGGCGTTCGCCCACAGTGCTGCCCATTGGCGAACCATCGCCGCCAAGCAACACAGCGCTGCCGACGACGCTGGCCGGGTTGACCGACCTGGGGTTGCGCAACAATCCGTCAACGCGCGAAGCCTGGGCGGCAGCCAATGCGCAGGCCGCCGCCGTAGGCATTGCCGAGGCCGGTTATTACCCGACGCTCGATCTGAGCGTGCCGCTCACGCGCGGCAAATCGTCGATCATCAGCAGTAGCGGGGTGACTACCGGCACCATGCAAACCCGGCTCGCGCCCAGTGTCACCCTGAGCTATGTATTGTTCGATTTCGGCGCGCGTTCCGCCAACAAGCAGGCGGCCAGCTACGGCTTGCTGGCGGCGAATTTGAGTCAGAACCGGGCATTGCAAGATGTCGTGTTGCGCGTTGAACAAGCCTATTACCTATTGCTCGGCGCTCGTCAGACTGTCGTGGCAGCGGAAGAAACGCTGAAGAACGTGCAGTTGAGCCTGGATGTTTCCAACGCGCGCCGCAGGGCCGGACTGGCCACCATCGGCGATGTGTATCAGGCTGAGACGTTGCTGGCGCAAACCCGTTTGCAGTTGCGCAAGGCGCAGGGCGATACCAGTAAATTCAAGGGCGCGCTGTGCAATGCCGTGGGGCTGCCGGTCAATGCCAAACTGGAATTGGCGGCATCGGGCGAGCAACTGCCGACGCAGGAAGTGCGCTATACCATCAGCGAATATCTGAGCAAGGCCAAGGCAGCGCGCCCCGATCTGGCGGCCGCCGAAGCGCAAGCGCAGGCGGCACATGCCAGCGGCGATGCGTTGTCGGCACAGGGATTGCCGACGCTGAACTTGGCCATCATCGGCGGCAAGACCTACAACAACGTGCAGAACGGGTTCGATAACAGCGCCACCAGCGGCAGCGTCGGCATCACGCTGAACGTCCCGCTGTTTGATGGTTTCCGCTCAACTTACACCATAAGACAAGCCAGGGCGCACGCCGAGCAACTGGATGCGACGCGTGACCGGGTTGCTCTGCAAGTTGAACTGGATGTGTGGCAAGCCTATTACGATCTGGATACGGCGCAAGCGGCCATAGCCAGCGCACACGCCTTGCTGCGCAGTGCGAGCCAGACGCGCGAAGTGGCGCAGGCACGTTATCGCGCCGGGGTCGGCGCGATGCCCGACCTGATCAGCGCGCAAGCCAATGAAGCCAATGCGCGCATGGAAGTCATACAAGCGGAGATGGGTTGGTATGCCAGCCTGTCGCAACTCAATTATTCAATCGGCATCTTTTCGTCTGATACGGAATCAAAATGAAAAAATCAGTTATTGCGATTTTGGTCGTACTAGGGTTTATCGCCGCAGGTGTGGCGATCTGGTTCGTGACCGCGCCTAAAACAGATGGCACAGCAGGTCAGGGCAAACGTGCACCGCAAATCATACCGGTGCACACGGTTGCGGTCACCACCAGTGCGGTGCCTATCGTGCTGGATGCGGTGGGGACAGTGGAGGCCGATCAAAGCGTGGCGGTGCGCGCCGAAGTGAGCGGCGTGCTGCAAAAGATCCATTTCCGCGAGGGCGATCTGGTCAAGGCGGGACATCTGCTGTTTCAGATCGATCCCGGCGTGCCGCAGACCGAAGTAGATAAGGCGCGCGCCAATCTGCTGCGCGACCAGGCTGCTGCCAAAGAGGCGCGGGCACAAGAGCGCCGCCTGCACTCGCTGGTGGTTCAGGAATATGTCACGCAACAGGAATACGCTCAGGCAGTAGCGCAAGAGCAGGCAGCCCTGGCCACGGTGCGCGCCGATCAGGCCGCGTTGAAATCGGTGCAGTTGCAACTCGCCTATTCGCGCATCACCTCGCCCATCTCCGGCCGTGCCGGGATATTGAACATCAAGCAGGGCAATCTGGTCAGTGCCGCTTCCACCACGCCGCTGGTCACCATCAATGCCACGCGCCCGGTGATGGTCGCATTCAACGTGCCGCAACAACAATTGCAAACGATCCGTTCGCAACAGCACGCGCATGCGCTAGCTGTTGAAGTGCGCATGGAAGCGAATGAGGCCGTGTTGGCTCAAGGCACGCTGGCCTTTATCGACAATGCCATCGATACGCAGACCGGCACTATCCGCATGAAAGCGCGTATCCAGAATCAGGACGAAGTCATCTGGCCGGGCGAACTGGTTGCGCTGCGCATGATAATTGGCGTGCAGCAGGATGCGCTGGTCGTGCCAGAAACAGCGGTTCAGCTCGGGCAGAGCGGTTCTTTCGTGTATGTGCTGGCAGAGGGCAAAGCGCATATGCAGCCGATCAAGGTGTCGCGCCAACTGGGCAAACAGGTGGTGGTGAGTGACGGCCTTGCCGCAGGGCAGCAAGTGATCGTCAATGTTCCGAACACGCTGCGACCGGACAGTCCGGCGGAGGCAATCGTCGCTAAAACCGGCGCAGACGGCAAAGGAAGCAAGGGCGGCAAACCCAATGCGGATGCCGCAGCCGGAGGCGCTCGTCCATGAGCATCTGGCGCATCTTCATCGACCGTCCGGTGATGACCACGGTGCTGGTCAGCGCGACCACGCTGTTCGGCATTTTTGCGTTTTTGAAATTGCCGGTAAACGAATTGCCGAATGTGGATTTCCCCACCATTTCGGTGACAGCGAATCTGGCCGGCGGCAATCCCGACAATATGGCGGCAACCGTGGCGACGCCGCTGGAGCGACAGTTCTCGACTATCGCCGGGCTGGATTCGATGACCTCGGTCAGCACGGCAGGCACCACGCGCATCACGCTGCAATTCAATCTGAACCGCAACATCGATGCCGCCGCACAGGACGTGCAAACCGCGATCTCGCAGGCGGTGCGCAACCTGCCGCCGGAACTGGATAACGCGCCGCAGATGCGCAAGGTCAATCCGGCAGACAGCCCCATCATCTTTCTGGCGCTGACCGCGAAGAACCTGCCGCTCACCACGCTCAACGAATTCGCCGACAACCAGATCTCGCAGCGCATCTCCACCCTGCCGGGCGTGGCGCAGTTGCTGGTGTACGGTTCGCAAAAATATGCGGTGCGGCTTTACCTTGATCCGAATGCGCTGAAGCTGCGCAACTTGGGCACAGGCGATGTCGCAGCCGCGCTGGCCAATGCCAACAGCAATCTGCCCTCGGGCACGCTCGACGGACGCAACAAGAAATTTACCGTGCAAGCAAACGGCCAGCTGGAAAACGCTGCTGATTTCAATTCGGTTGCGATCAGTTATGTGAACGGCACGCCGATACGTTTTTCCGACATCGGCCGCGCCGAGGACAGCGTGGAGAACAACCGCGCACTGACCTGGTTCAACGGTGAGCGTTCCATCGTGCTCGCCGTGCAGCGCCAGCCGGGTGCAAACACCGTGGAGGTGGTCAAAAACATACGCGCGTTGCTGCCGGAGATACGCCAGCAACTGCCGGGAGATGCCAAGCTGGAAGTGCTGTTCGACCGCTCAGAATTTATCGGACAATCCATTCATGATGTCGAGTACACGCTGATGCTGGCGGTGGTGCTGGTGGTGCTGGTGGTGCTGGCATTCCTGCGCAACTTCTTCTCGACGCTGATCGTCGCCATCGTGCTGCCGATCTCGCTGATCGGCACGTTTGCTGCCATGCAACTCATGGGTTACAGCCTCAACAACATCTCGTTGATGGCGCTGACGCTGGCGGTGGGCTTCGTGGTGGACGATGCCATCGTAGTGCTGGAGAACATCACGCGCCACATGGAAATGGGCAAAGACCGCATGACGGCGGCCATCGACGGTACCAAGGAGATCGGCTTCACCGTGATCTCAATGACGCTGTCATTGGTCGCAGTGTTTCTGCCCATCCTGTTCATGGGCGGCATCCTTGGGCGCCTGTTCACCGAATTTTCCGTCACCATCGGACTCGCGGTGCTGATTTCCGGCGCGGTTTCGCTGAGCCTGACGCCGATGTTGTGCAGCCGTTTTCTGCAACCCAGCCATCGCCACGGTCGGCTGTTCGACGGCTTCGAGAAAATATTCACCAGCGTCGAACACGGCTACCGCGACAGCCTGCAATGGAGCATGCGCCACCGCAGCGTGATGATGTCGCTGGCAGGCGTCATTTTGATACTGACGCTATGGCTGTTTGTTGTGGTACCGAAAGGCTTCATTCCGCGTCAGGACACCGGGCAGATTTCCGGCAGTACGCTGGCCGACGATGAAGGCATCGTGTTTGAAGATCTGGTCGCCAAGCAAACGCAGATCGCCGACATCGTCAGAAAAAATCCCAATGTGGTGGCTGTGCTGTCCAGCGCCGGTCAGGCGGGCGGCGGGGTATCGGGCGGCAACGTGGGTCGTCTGGTGATTCGCCTCAAACCTAAAAGCCAGCGCAACCTGAATGCCGATGAAGTCATTCAGGAACTGAGAAAGCAAACGCGCGTGGTGGAAGGCATGAAACTGTTCCTGCAAAATCCGCCCGCGATCAACATCGGTGCGCAGCAGAGTAATGCCGAATTCCAGCTGGTGGTGCTGGGGCCGGATACCGCTGTGCTGTATCGTGCTGCCGGTGAATTGGAGCAGCAGCTGCGCAGCGAAAACATATTGCAGGATGTGACCAGCAATCTCGAACTGCGCAATCCCGAGATCCAGATCGATATCCAGCGCGACCGCGCGGCGGCACTCGGCATCACGCCGCAGCAGATTCAGGCCACGCTGTACGATGCCTACGGCGCCAGACGTATCACCAGCATTTACAGCGCGTCCGACCAGTTTTCGGTGCTGATGCAACTGGACACGAAATTCCAGGCCGACATCAACTCCTTGAGCGCGTTGTATATCAAAAGCGCCAGCCAGCAAATGGTGCCGCTGTCTTCCGTGGCCACCATCCACAGCGGGGTAGGGCCGCTGTCGATTTCGCATTTCGGACAACAGCCTGCGGTAACCCTGTCGTTCAATGTGGCACCGGGCGTTTCACTGGGCGAGGCCACGGCAAGAGTGCAACAAATTGCCAAGGAAAATTTGCCGCAAAACGTGACCACCACACTGTCCGGCACCGCCAAGACCTTTCAGGATTCGATGACCGACCTGCCGATTCTGCTGGCGGTCACCATCCTCATCATCTACATGATCCTGGCGATTTTGTATGAGCACTTCGCGCATCCGGTGACGATATTGACCGCCCTGCCGCTGGCCGGATTCGGCGCGCTGATCATGCTGATAATTTTCCATCAGGATCTCAACATCTTCAGTTTCGTCGGAATTATTTTATTGGTGGGACTGGTGAAAAAGAACGGCATCATGATGGTGGACTTCGCCGTGGCCGCCAAGCGCGAGCAGAATCTTTCATCCATCGACGCCATGACCCAGGCCTGTCTGGTGCGCTTCCGCCCGATCATGATGACCACGCTGGCAGCCATCCTCGCCACCATGCCGATCGCACTCGGCTTCGGCGCCGGTGCCGAAGCGCGCCGCCCGCTGGGCATCGCCGTGGTCGGCGGTCTGGTGTTCTCGCAATTCCTCACGCTGTATCTGACCCCGGCTTTCTATGTGAGCATGGAACGACTGACACAGCGCTGGGAAGAGAGGAAAGCACTGCGCGATAACTTGTAATGCAATCCTCTTTTCCCGTTGGCCTGAGCGCACAGAATGAGCGTGCCAGCGCAAATACGCTTGTCGCGTGCAGTGCACACTCCTGTAATAAGATTACTTATATCATTCAAATTGTTGTGTGTGATTTCCGACAACAACAGAGACACGAGTGTGGAGAAATGTGCTCTAATTCTGTTAGACAGCATGGTTTTTCACTCGATGCCTGATTCGTCAACAACATTGCGGGATGAACGTGAACAAAAGCAAGCAAACCTTGTATGAGATCCTAGAAATCTCGCCGCATGCTTCTTATTCAGAAATTCAAGCAGCGCATCAGCGCATAACCCAAAAGCTGCGGGCGGAAATCAACAATGAAAATCGCGGCGCAGTCGAGTTCAAACTGCGTGTGCTGAATGTGACAGCGAAGACGCTTTCCAACGAAAAATCGCGCGAGGAATACGATGCTCGACTGGTACTCGGTGAACCTATCGTGGTGCCAGTGCCACAAAGCTCCGCGCTTGCGCTGATGCCAAAGGATAATCCGGCAACCATGAAGTCCGATGCCATGTTGTTAAAAGCGGACGCGATGTCACTTCGCGCCGACGCGGTTTCACTCAGGGCCGATGCTGCGTCATTGAAGAGCGAGGGGCGCCAGAAATCGCCGTTAAAGATGATCCTGACTGTCATCGCGGCTTTGCTGGCGACGGGTTTGGTGATGCAAGTGGGCTTTTCGCTAATGGCTTTGAGGTCTGCAGGCGGTGCCGTGATCTCCGCGAGCGAAACTGCCAAAGCCGAGGAGAAAGTCTATCTCCAGAACTACTATCAGGAAACCGGGGTGAGGGTAAACAGCAGGGCCGAGGCAGAATTGCTGGATGCCGCCAACCGCCGCCGTGAAAATGCCCAGCGCGAGGATGAACTTGCCAAACGGCAGCAGGAAGAAGACGCGCGTCGGTTTGCCGAGGAGTCGCGTCGTATTGGAGAGGAAGTGACCGCCAATCTCCAGCGTGCTGATGTGCAGGCGCGCTATGAGGAAGAGCGCCAACGGCAGCGCGAGGAAGAAAAAAAACAGGCGCGGGAAGAGATGGAGCGCAGCCGCGTCGAAGAAGAGAACCGCCAAACGATGGAGGCCAGAAGAAGGTTGGGGCTGAATTAGCACCGCTTTCAAAGCAGGCTGTAGGGTAATAAAAAAATTCAGGTTATTTGCATAAGTGGAATTTCTCTCCAGACATCTTAAGCTGATATTATTTCTGTTAGCAGTCGTGGCCTTAATTGTATTTACATCGGGTATTGGGCGCGGGGCGATCACCGAAAAAAACTTTGTGGGCAAATGGGTATCCAGCAGATCGGCGACCCCGATGTATCTGTATGCCAACGGTGAGTGGGAAATCAACGCGGATGACGGCACTGTAATGCAATATGGCGTTTGGCAATTCAAGGATCAGATGATTATCTGGAGCTATATGCTGAATTCCAGATTCCTGCACGATCCCAACACTGTCTTATCAGTCAAGCCTACGGAATTTCAGGTTAGGGAACAAGATGGCAGCATCACGACGTTTACGAGACTTGAATAGTCACGCCCCTGCTTGAGTTGTCCGCAAATTAGCGCTTTGAATCGAAGACCAACCATGAATTGCTACGAAATACTGGAAGTGAGCCCCAACGCCAGCCCCGCCGTCATCAAGGCCGCTTTCAAAAGTCTGATGCTGCGCTGCCACCCAGACAAAAACCCCGGCGATGCGCAAATGGCGGAGCACGCGTCGCTGGTGGTGCAGGCTTATGAAGTGTTATCCGATCCGGACAGACGCGCCGTTTATGATCTTTCGCTGAACCAGCAAACTCCCGCGCCGACGCTCGATGCCCGCTACAGAAACCGCGAAACGAGCGCCCCCTCTGGTTTCAATGAATTCACTGGAGATAAGCACCAGAAAATCTACTGGGTCGTGTGGGCGCTCATCGCCTTGACGATCATGGTCAGCACGTTGCTCTTGTTCTACACCCCACAGCGACAAGTTTCTGAGCCGACACCATCCATGCAGAACACGATCGGCGCGCAGGAGGCATCTGATGTCGCAAGAACACTGCCGCTGTTTCTTGTGCGATTAAACATCAATTTGCAGGCCATTAAAAAACCGTCGGTAGACGCGGATATTTCGGCGGATGGTGCGGGCAAAACAGCGGATGCCCAGGAAGATATATGGTCAGACTCCGGCTATGTATTGTCGATACCGGTTCTGGGGGTCAAGGTAGGCACATTCGATAGCGAAAAAGTAATCCGCTATCTCGAAGCTAACGAAATGCATATCAGGCAAAAGCTGGAAAAAAAACTGGCCAAAGCAAAATACGAGGAGCTCACTAAAATTGACGGTGAGCAGTATCTGAAGAACATGATTCTTGATGCTATCGAAGAATCAACTGGCACCAACCGGCGCGAAGATTATCCATCCTCCCCCAGCGAATCGCCGGGGCGCTACGGGGTGATCGAGGCTTTGCTGTCGGAGTCTTTTTCGGTGCGAAAGGCAAGCGAGGCACATGATTTTACTCCCTAAGTATTTTGTACCCGCATCGCACATCCACACAAATAAATCTGTTTTGTTTTTGTGTGTTTTTCAGATGCTTGAAGATGCCCGTCAATAGGCGATCTTCATCATGCTAATGATGGAGATGTACGTATTTACTGGCTTGCGGGCAAGGTTGGTGCGATAGTACTAAACTTCCCAATCGGATATAACGAGTACACATGCTGCCAATACAGGTGTTCGGCAAATACTGGCGCAGTACATCGTAAGATAGCGAGTCAATTCAAAATTTTTAAAATGTCAGAAAAACAATTGCCATGGCTGCTTACTTTGAATCATTTGTTCCTCATTTCGCCCTTGTCCCGTTTGCGGAAAGAATTAGACATCGAATGGGCGCTGACGCAAATCTATTCGATGGCGGATGGTCCGGCCAAGTCACCTATGGAATAAAGCTGAAAAACTGCTGATATGATTCTACTAAAAACCATTCACGTCACCAGCGTCGCCACCAGCTACGCGTTGTTCTTTTTGCGCGGCTTCTGGTTGCTGCGTGGCTCGCCCATCATGCGGCAACGCTGGGTTAAGATCGCACCGCATAGTGTCGATAGCGTGTTGCTCGCTAGCGCGATTCTGCTGGCATGGCAATTGGGTTATTCACCGCTGAACTCACCATGGCTGGCAGCGAAGATCATGGCGCTGTTGCTCTACATCGGTCTGGGAATGGTGGTGTTCAGATTCGGCAAAACGAACAAAACTCGCCTTGTCGCATGGCTCTGTGCACAGTTGGTATTCTTCTACATCGTCGCCACTGCCGTCACGCACGATCCGTTTCTTAACTTTTGAATGCAGGCTTAAATCGCGTTCAGCTTGTCCAGCAATTCGCGAATCTTGACCGGGTTATCCGCGCGCAGGATTTTTTGTGCGATCAAGGCAACCTCGGGCAGGCTGGTGGTCAGCACGCGTTGTTTGGTGCCGAGCAATTGCGCCGGGTGCATGGAGAACTGGCGCAAACCCAAGCCCAACAACAAGCGGGTATAAGACAGCTCCCCCGCCATTTCCCCGCACACCGAAACCGGAATGCCAGCCTTGTTCGCACCATTGATGACGTGCGACAACAGCAGCAATATCGCCGGGTGTAACGGATCATACAGATGCGCGACTTCCTCGTCGGTGCGGTCAATGGCCAGCGTGTATTGGATCAAGTCGTTGGTACCGATGGACAGAAAATCCAGTTTTTTAACAAAAGCGCTAAGTGCTAAAGCTGCCGCCGGAATTTCGATCATGCCGCCGATTTGCACGCTGGGGTTATAGGCAATGCCTTGGTCGGCCAGATCGATTTTGACCCCCTCGATCAATAACAAGGTTTGATTTATCTCGGACGCGCCGGATAGCATCGGCACCAATATTTTCAGATTGCCATGCACCGAGGCGCGCAACAGCGCGCGCAATTGGGTGCGGAACAGTTGCGGCTCGGCCAGACATAAACGAATCGCGCGCAAACCCAGCGCCGGATTGCTGGCGACGCGCGTGACACCTTTGGGTTGCTTATCAGCGCCCAAATCGTAGGTACGTATGGTGACCGGCAAATCGTCCATGCCTTCCAGCACGGTGCGATAGGCAAAGTATTGCTCTTCTTCGTCCGGCAGGTCGTCGCGGTTGAGGAACAGAAATTCGCTGCGGAACAGGCCGATACCGGTCGCACCATTTTCTTTCACTTGCTGCAAGTCGGTAGGCATCTCGATGTTGGCTTGCAGCTCAATGTCGGTGCCGTCCAGTGTGGTGGCGCGCGCCGTTTTTAGGCGTTTGAGTTTCTGTCGTTCCAGCACCCATTCGCTTTGGCGCAGTTTGTATTCCGCCAGCAGACTCTTGTCCGGGTTGACGATGACGACGCCTTGCGCGCCATCCACAATGAGCATGTCGCGGTCTTTGATAAGTTCGCGCGCATGCAGCAAACCGACCACGCAGGGTGTGTTCAGACCGCGCGCAACGATGGCGGTGTGCGAGGTGGCACCGCCCACGTCGGTGAGAATGGAACAAAACTGGTGCGGCTTGAGTTGGATCAGGTCGGCAGGGCTGACATCGTGGGCCACCAGCACCATTTCGCCATCGTGATGCGGCGTGGGCGGCACATGGCCGGGATGACCGCTCAATACCTTGAGCACGCGTTCTACCACCTGCACCACATCAGTCTTGCGCTCGCTCAGGTAAGCATCATCGAAAGCTTCGAATTGCGCGACCAGCGCATCCATCTGCGTCTTCAGCGCCCACTCCGCGTTGCATTGTTCCTCCTGCACCATCACCCGTGCAGCCTGGCTGATGTGTTCATCGCCGAGGATCATCAAATGCAGATCGAGGAAAGCATCGAATTCCGCAGCAGCCTGTTGCGGACGATTGCTGCGCAGCGTGGTCAATTCATCGCGCGTGACTTGCAAAGCCGCATCCAGACGCTCGGTCTCTTCCGCTAACAGGTGTTTGGGCAGCACGTAATGCACCACCTCAAGCGAAGTGTGCGAGACCAGATGCGCATGGCCGATGGCAATGCCGCTGGAAACGGGGATGCCATGCAGTGTGAAACTCATTCACCTTCCCCAAAATAATTGCCGATCAGTTCCAGCAATGCCTTCATTGCGTCTCCCTCGCGCTCACCGTCAGTTTCGATGCCGATAGTCGAACCTTTGGCGGCTGCCAGCATCATCACGCCCATGATGCTTTTCGCATTCACCCGGCGTCCATTGCGTGAAAGCCATACTTCGCAGGGAAACTGCGAGGCGAGCTGGGTCAGCTTGGCGGAAGCACGCGCGTGCAAGCCGAGGACATTAATGATAAGTGCGTCTTGTTTTTGCATGTGAATATCCTTAGTTGTCCGTGCACATCGGCACAATACTTTCGCGCCCGCCTTCGATAGCAATCTGCGCCAGCTCCGGCATGCTCTTGTTGGGATAACACACCACACGCAACAACATCGGCAAATTGACACCCGCCACTCCCATCACATGTTCGGCGTGGCAAAGCTGGCTTGCCACATTGCTGGGGGTTGCGCCGAAAATGTCGGCGAGAATCAGCACGCCACTGCCGTCATCCATATCCTGAATCAGCGCATATCCTTCGGCCAGTTTTTGCTGCGGGTCGTCATTGGCATATACCGACAGCACTTTCAGATTACCCGGCACGCTGCCCAACACATGGTTGACGCAATCCACCAGACTGTCGCCAAGCATGTTGTGCGCTACTACCAGAATGCCAGCCATTAAAGCACTCCCAGCAAACGCGCGAGCAACACAACAATAAGCAGCAAAAGCAACCAGACGTAACGCACCATCCAGCTCAGTGCGCGCGCCTTGAACGCATCGTCCGCGTTCGCTTCGTCCACCAGGCTACGCACCTGCTTCAGCGCATGGATGGCGGTGGTGCGGCTTATGTTTTGTTGCAAAGGGTCGTCAGTGTTCATGGCTCTATCTTCACTTTCGTTTTGCTGTCGGTGAATTCTAGCCGTTTCTGCATGGCGACGGTAATGTGTACCACGCCATCGGCATCGATCAGTAAAGCCTCGTCCAGCCCCATCTTGTTGGCGGCTGCGAGCCAACCCGCCGTGCCGGAAATGAATAACGGTTTGGAAGAAGCATCCGACAGCAAACCGGCATGCTCGCCATGTGTGAGGATGGTGACCGCCTGCACACCCTGTACCGACTGGCCTGTGCGCGGATCGATCAAGTGGCAATAACGCTTTCCGTCCAGCTCAAAATAACGCTGGTAATCGCCCGAGGTGCCGATGGCTTCGCCGTCACGTAATTCCAGCGTGGCAATGGCACCGGGCTTGCGCGGATGCTGAATACCCACGTGCCACGCACGTTTGCCGTGCGCACCCAGCGCCAGCACATTGCCGCCGATGTTGATCAGCGCGTTATGAATGCCATGTTGATTCAGGATAGCTGCGGCGCGATCCAACGCGTAGCCTTTGGCGTAACCACCGAGGTCGAGCTTTACGGCGCGGTTGCGGCTGCTCACCACAATATTTCCGTTATCTGCTGAAGATGAAGACTGAAAAATCAAATCGCTCATCTGCGGATTCGCCTTCACCAGCGCGGCAATCTTTTTTTCATCCGGCTGCACTGCCATGAAATCGTCCGCCTGAAATCCCCAAGTCTGAATCAGTCCGCCAATGGCGGGGTTGAACAAACCGTCCGACTCTGCCGAAAGTTGCGCGGCATCTTTGAGCATTGCCGCCACTTCCGGTGACATGGATTTGCTTTTGCCTTGGGCGATAGCGGTATTCAATTCGCTCAACTCGGAAGGTTTCCAGGCATGCAGCAGATCGTGCAATCGCTGAAATTCGTGCATCACCGCAGTGACGCCCTGTTTGGCGTGCGACTCTTCTTCGCCATACACGGTGACATCGACCAGCGTGCCGAACACGTAGCCCTGTTCTTGATAAGTTGGCGGTTCTTTGCTGCAGGAAGCCAGCAGCAAACAAGACATCAAAAATAGTACAGATTGCTTCATGAGGCAGTCATTATTTCCAATTCCACCGCCGCCGCCAGCATCGCCAAGCGCGCCACCACGCCGTAAGCATAGAAGCGGTTGGGCGTGTCGTCAGGCGCGCAGTCGGGGTTAGGGAAAGCGCAGCAGGATTCAAAGGCCAGCGGCAGGAATTGCATGCCCGGTGCGTTGAGGTTCTCGTCCACACCGCGCTCGGTATGCACGCGGTAAAAACCGCCGACCACGAAGTGATCGACCATGTAAATCACCGGCTCGGCCACGGCGTTGTCGATGTTCTCGAAGGTATAGACCCCTTCTTGTATCAATACGTCGGAGACTTGCAAGCCATCTTTAACCACCGCCATTTTGTTGCGTTGTTTGCGATTGAGATCGCGCACTTCGCTCGCGTCTTTTACTGTCATGATGCCCATACCGTATGTGCCCGCATCGGCTTTGACGATGACAAAGGGATCGTCCTTCACGCCGTATTCCGCATACTTGATGCGCATCTTGGCCAACACGCTGTCCACTTTTGCGGCAAGGCAATCTTCGCCGGTGCGCGCCTGGAAATCGACCTTATCGCAAACATCGAAATACGGATTGATCAGCCACGGATCGATGTTGAGCAATTTTGCGAATTCAGAGGCCACGCGATCATAGGCGGCGAAATGGTGCGACTTGCGCCGCGTCGTCCAGCCGGCTTCCAGCGGCGGCAGCACGGTCTGTTCCAGATGCTTCAGAATCTCCGGCACCCCTGCGGAAAGATCGTTGTTGAGCAGCACCACGCAAGGATCGAAACCATCCTCCATGCCCAAACGATTGCCTTTGCGCAGTATCGGTTCCAGCGTCAGCGTTGCGCCATTGGTCAATTCCAAAGTAGTCGGTTGCGTGATCTCCGGCAGCAGACTGCCGATGCGCACCATCAATCCCGCATTGCGCAGAATCAAAGCCAGCTGCGCCACATTCTGCAGATAATACTGGTTGCGCGTGTGGTTCTCCGGCACCAGCAACACGCCGCGCGCCTCCGGACAAATCTTCTCAATCGCACTTTGTGCAGCCTGCACACATAGCGGCACAAAATCCGGGTTGAGATTATTGAAGCCGCCGGGAAACAGATTGGTATCCACTGGCGCCAGCTTGAAGCCGCTGTTGCGCAGATCGACCGAAGTGTAAAAAGGGATGGTGTGTTCCAGCCATTTGGTGCGGAACCAGCGCTCGATGGTGGATTGCTCGTTGAGAATGCGCTGCTCCAATTCAAGCAGCGGACCTTTTAATGCGGTAGTGAGGTGGGGAACCATGTGGCTGCCTTTAAAAACGATGCTGGCATTCTAGCCGATTGGCGAATACAAAACGAAACCGCGCGTGGGTGCAAACCGTGTTCCCCGACATTCGTATTCGCTGCGAATCTGGCAAGACGGAGCACTGAAGGTCATCAATCAATTCCAGTTCGACCCGGCGTTGATTGCATGGCTATTCCGGTAACTTTCCGCGCAACACGTCACGATCAAACCACCATTTGTTACCAACCATCGCATTTAAAACCTTCGCCATGCGCGGCAGGAACACCTGCGGATCGCGCAGCTCCATCTTGTCCAGCCAACGGTCCAGCGCATCCTGGTCTTGCACTTTGCTGTGGCGCTTGGCCACCATCGCGATCAGATTATTGACGAGGAAGCTCTGACTCTCGTGCTTGTCGTCGTCTGCGCGCAGATCAACCACATAGCGCCCGGTGATCGCTGCTACTGCGGCACCGTCTGAATTGTCCGGAGTTTCATCGACCACATGGATCAGCAAGGCCACCGTCAGTTCAGGATCAACCGGAAAGGTCACGGCCAGCCAAATGCCCATGCCCAGCGCCGCAATGGAATCTGCCTGCTCCGCCTGATACAGCACGTTGCACGCCTCCACCGCATCCTGCCAAGCTTCATGCCGCAAGGCGATTTCAAATGCCTCGCGCGCAATTTCCCACGCCTCCTTCTTGCGCTCCAAAGCATTCAGCATTTCCGCGACGTCCAGTTGCAGTTGCGCGCGCGGCAAAGAGGCAGCGCTTTCCATCTCGCTGAGCTCCTGAAGTTTTTCTGCAAGATACCGCTTCATGCCTGTACGCTCATCTGCGGTCAGGCCGTCCTTGCCATCCTTGACCAGCTTGGTGATGTTGATTGTTTTTTGAGTCATGCGATTGCCGGAATTGAATATAGAGAAGCGGGTAGTTTAAACCAGACGACGGTCATAACCTACTTGACCGGGATGCGGTGCAGCCGTTTGCATCGGTACTAAAATCAGTCCAAAGACAGGAATTGAAATCCAATCTCGTGAAAATGCCCGTCAATAGGCAATCTCCATCATGCGCATTGTGTAGATCGCCTATTGACGGGCGTTCCCATGCGATTGGATTTTGAATAGCTAGTGATTGGCATACAAGAATGTCGTAATGCAAGACTTGACCCCGCCATCCCGGCGCGTGGCTAGCCAAATATGGAGGCCCAAGACACAGTTGAATGCATTGCTTCGCGCGATGCAGGTCAGCCTTAACCAATAAAAGCTCCTGAAGCACAATCTTTTCAGGATGGTTAAAGTTCCAAGGGGTAACAGACATTGAAATGGCCTAACGTAATTTAGAAAACAGATTCATGGTGCGACAAGGTTGTCTATATCCTGACACACTGTCAAGGCCATATTTACGATCATGCAGATAGCATGAGTTGATTGCAGAACCTCCAATTTACGCAATCCAAACAATCTCGGCTGGAAGTATTAACCATTCGTCAAAATATCATGTCAACGTTGAATCCTATTTGAAACTCCCACCTTTTCTTCACCATAAACCCAAAGGTCAGCCCTTCCCCCGTCAGTGGTAGAATGCGCGCCTTCAAAATTTAGGCAACATCATGTTATCCACCGCAAATATCACCATGCAGTTCGGCGCGAAGCCGTTGTTTGAAAACGTCTCGGTCAAATTCGGCGACGGCAACCGTTACGGTTTGATCGGCGCCAACGGCTGCGGCAAATCCACGTTCATGAAAATCCTCGGGCGCGATCTGGAGCAAAGCTCCGGCGAGGTGATGCTGGACAAGACAGAACGTCTGGGTAAGTTGCGTCAGGATCAGTTCGCTTATGAAGATGTGCGCGTGCTGGATGTGGTGATGATGGGGCACGAGGAAATGTGGGAAGCGATGTCGGAGCGCGACGCGATCTATGCCAATCCCGATGCCAGCGAAGAAGATTACATGCGCGCCGCCGATCTGGAAGCGACCTTTGCCGAATACGACGGCTACACCGCCGAAGCACGCTCGGGTGAATTACTGCTGGGTCTGGGCATCGCCATCGAGCTGCATCAGGGCACCATGAGCGCGGTGGCACCGGGCTTTAAATTGCGCGTACTGCTGGCGCAGGCATTGTTCTCCAACCCGGACATCCTGCTGTTGGACGAGCCGACCAACAACCTCGACATCAACACCATCCGTTGGTTGGAAGACATTCTCAACGCGCGCAATTCGACCATGGTCATCATCTCGCATGATCGCCATTTTTTGAACAGCGTGTGCACGCATATGGCCGACCTCGACTACGGCAAGATCACCACCTATCCGGGCAACTACAACGATTACATGCTGGCTTCGACGCAGGTGCGCGAGCAGCAAGCCTCCGACAATGCCAAGGCCAAAGAAAAAGTGGCCGAGCTAAAAGCCTTCGTGGCGCGCTTCTCGGCCAATGCTTCCAAGGCCAAACAGGCCACCTCGCGTGCGCGCCAGATCGACAAGATCAAGATCGAGGATTTCAAGCCGTCAAGCCGCCAGTACCCGTTCATTCGCTTCGAATACGACGAGCGCGATAAGCTGCACCGCGTCGCGGTGGAAGTGGAAAAAATGGCCAAGGGCTACGACCGCATGCTGTTCTCCAATGTGAATTTTCGCATCGACGCGGGCGAGAAAGTCGCCATCATCGGCCCCAACGGTATCGGTAAAACCACGCTGTTGCGCTGTCTGGCGGGCGACCTCGCTCCCGATACCGGCACGATCAAGTGGGCGGAAAAAGCCAAGCTCGGCTATTACGCGCAGGATCACGCCGCCGACTTTGCCCAGGATAAAGAAATGATGGAGTGGATGACCGACTGGCGCGGCCCGACCGACGACGACCAGGTGGTGCGCGGCACGCTGGGTCGTTTGCTGTTCTCCGGCGACGATGTGAAGAAGCGGGTGAAAGTGCTGTCCGGCGGCGAAAAAGGCCGTATGCTGTTCGGCAAACTGATGCTGGCCAAACCCAACGTGCTGCTGATGGACGAGCCGACCAACCATATGGACATGGAAGCCATCGAGTCTCTCAACACCGCGCTCGATCTGTTCAAAGGCACGCTGATTTTCGTCAGCCATGACCGCGAATTCGTGTCGTCGCTGGCCACGCGCATCATCGAGATTTCTTCCAAGGGCGTGAACGATTATCATGGCACGTACGAAGAATTCTTGCGTGACCAGATGGTGGAGTAACTTCAAATGCAAATTGCGGGCGCTATCGGTGTTTTTGATTCAGGTGTAGGCGGTCTTTCCGTCCTGCACCACATCCGTAATATTCTCCCCAGCGAACGCCTGATCTACGTGGCCGATTCCGCCCACGTGCCTTACGGCGATAAATCGCATCCTTACATCGAATCGCGTTCGCTCACCCTCACACGCTTTCTGATTGAGCAAGGCGCGGATGCCATCGTCATCGCCTGCAACACGGCCACCGCCGCCGCCGCGCAAACGTTGCGCGACAGATTCACGCTGCCCATCCTCGGCATGGAACCGGCGGTCAAACCCGCCGTACTGGCGACCCAAAGCTGTGTCGTCGGTGTACTGGCGACTGTCGGTACACTGGAGAGCGCGCGCTTCGCCGCATTGCTGGAGAAGTACGCTGGCAAGGTGAAGATCGTCACCCAAGGTTGTCCGGGTCTGGTGGAGCAGGTTGAGCGCGGCGACCTGCATAGTCTGGAAACGCGCAGGTTGATTGAACGCTATACCGCGCCACTATTGGATCAGGGCGCAGATACACTGATTCTGGGCTGCACTCACTATCCCTTCCTCGCGCCGCTGATCCGTGATGTTGTGGGTGCGGATATCACACTGGTGGATACCGGGGAAGCCGTGGCACGCCATCTGCAACTCCGCATTGCAAGCGAATTACCATCGCGAATTGCCGGAGCGGCGTCAGCTCAATTCTTTACCAGCGGTGAAGCCGCACAGGCAACCAAGATCATGTCGTTGCTGTGGGGCGAACAAGTTACCGTGCAGCGCCTGCCGCCTGAATTCGCGTAATACTCAGAACGAAAATTCCAATCCGGTGCTGTACAGCACATCCCTTTGCTGCACGGTCTGCGGCGGTTTTGAATCAAAGGCAATATCCAGGCTGACTTTCAGGTCGAGATGCTGTGCTAATTTCACCAGAATGAAAGCCTGTTCCAACATGCGAAAATCCCCAGCGTTGGAAATGGCAGGTTGATAGTAGGTGGTGCTATACACCCGCACCTGCTCGTTCAACTGGCGCTTGAGTACCAGATAACTATTGGCACGCCACAGATTGGACTCAAGCGCATCACTGGTTCCCAGCTTGCTGCTCAGTGTTTCCTGCTCATGGAAAGCGCCAAAGCCGAAGTAGCCTGCGGATTTCAAATTCTCTTCGAACAGTACCAAGCGCGCACCGCCACCGAGCAAAGTGCGTTGTGTCAACCGGGCAAAAGGATCGCGTCCCACTTGGACGAAACCTTCAACGCCCCACGTCGGACTGAGCGCAGTGCGGTGGCGCAAATGCGCGAAAGCACGGTCGGTATCCACCACTCCCCGGCTCTTGCCGTAGGCATCTTGCAGTTGCAGAAATTCGGTGTGCGTATCGTGCTGCCACAGCGTTAACAGTTCCACCTTGTTGGTTATCTTGTCGGTATTGCCGCTCGCCCCGTTGACCTGAAAATCCAGCGTGGAATGCACCCCTTCCGTGGGCTGACCGATGATGGCCTGTTCCACATTGACGATGGCCTGCGCCGAAAATGACAGCGGCAACGCGACGCACAAAATACATAAGTGAATTCGGGATTTCAAAAGAGAGCCTTTCATTGAGAGGATGGGCCGGGCCGAAACAACCCGGCAACTCAAGGACGACATTTTACGCGAAGGCAAGCAAGTTAAAATCGAGCAAACGCAACTGCCAGCTTGCCCGCAAGCGCCTATCCACGGGAATCCGCATCAAGCGTATGATGTAGAATGCCTATTGGCGAGCCTCTGCGCGTAATCCTGTTTTCAAATACAACGTACCCGCTCCACAACAGGAGCACAGCTTTGTTTCACCCTCGACTATAATCGCCGCAGTTCCCAACTCATTTCCTGGACAACAACATGCTTTTTCCAAAATCGTTCAAATCGGCCGCGCTGGTTCTTGTGGTCGTAATCCTGGCAGCGTTCGCCGGATATATCTGGGTGGCTTTGCACTGGAGCTATTCGGAAGGAGAACGCGGCGGTTATATGCAAAAGTTGTCGCACAAGGGCTGGATATGCAAGACTTGGGAGGGCGAGCTTTCGCTGGTCGCCCTGCCCGGCGCTGCGCCGGAGAAATTTATTTTCACGGTGCGCGACGAGGCGGTGGCGGAGCAGATCAACCGTGCAGTCGGCCAGCGCGTCGCCCTGACCTATGAGCAACATAAAGGCCTGCCCACCACCTGCTTCGGTGATACCGAATATTTCGTTACCGGCATCAAGGTGCTGCAACCTTGAATATGCTTGGCACAGTAATAAATGGGCGCACACTTAAGTAGGTCTTGATTTCAAAATTAACCAAGAGTACTCCAGCATGACTACCCACCACTACACCCTCACCATTTCCTGCCCCGACCGTTCCGGCATCATCGCTGCAGTCACTGGCTTTATCGCGCAGCATGGTGGCTTTATTGTCGAGGCGAGTTATCACACGGAACTGGATGCGCAGCGCTTTTTTATGCGACAGGAGATACGCGCGGATTCCTTGCCGTTCGATGCGGCGGAATTCCGCCGCCGCTTTGCGCCGTTGGCTGACGAGTTTCAGATGAATTGGCAGTTGGCCGATTCTGCGCTCAAAAAGCGTTTGGTGGTGCTGGTAAGCAAGCAGGATCATTGTCTGGATGATTTGTTGCATCGCTGGCGTAGCGACGAATTGCAGGTGGATATTCCCTGCGTGATTTCCAACCACGAGGATTTGCGCAGCTTTGTGGAGTGGCACGGCATTCCATATCTGTACGTGGACATGACGGACAAGGTGGCGGCGTTCGAGAAGATCGCCACACTGTTCGAACAATATCGCGGCGACAGCATGGTGCTGGCGCGCTTCATGCAGATAATACCGCCGTCGCTGTGCCGGCGTTTTGCCGGGCGTATCATCAATATCCATCACAGTTTCCTGCCGTCGTTCGTCGGTGCCAAGCCGTATCATCAGGCCTATCTGCGCGGTGTGAAGCTGATCGGCGCGACTTGCCATTACGTGACCGACGAGCTGGATGCGGGACCGATCATCGAGCAGGACACGGTGCGCATCGACCACGGCGATACAGTGGACGATCTGGTGCGTTATGGGCGCGATATCGAAAAGACGGTGTTGTCGCGCGGCTTGCGCTATCACGCGGAAGATCGTGTGCTGGTATGCGGTAACAAAACTATTGTTTTCCGTTAATGCATACGGAGTACTTGGCAATTTTTCCAGTATTAACAGTTGGAGGATGCAATGCCGATTAGTAAAGTTCCGGACGAATCCAAAGCAATTTCATTGCGCCGCTGGCGAGTGATGGAAATTGAAGTGCAGGATGGGACGCGCAGCCGCCACATATTGGGGCATGACGTTAAACAGGGTTTAGGTCGTGCATCCAGCCCGATTACGGATTTCAATTTGGACACCATGACTGCCACAACGCGCAGCGGCAGCAGCTATAAGTTAGTGGGCTTGCCGGGCAACTCCCGTCTCGGAAAAAACGCCTGGAGCAACTGGTGTCGCGATAATATAATTATTTCAGAGTTGGATGTGACAAAGGAATATTTCAACATCAATCAAGTTTCGACAATCGGGTTCAAAAGGATCACCAACACTGCAAATAGAAAAGACGAACAGTAATTGCCTGTACTCTGATAGAGAGATTTCCGAGCTATATTTATTTAGTTAAAAAAAACGGCCTGACATTGTCAGGCCGTTTACTGTTACATATAACCAATAATCAATTGGTCTTTTCAAAATTCATTTGAATTTAGCTTGCTGGTTCATTTAGCCAGCAACAAAATATACTGAACCAGTTCCTTGATGTCTTTTTGCTTGGCTTCAGTTGTTTGCTTATAAACATTATCGTTTGCGATCATGGGTTGGTTACCCCAATTCCCGTGACCGCCCGTAGAGATTTTCTTGATCAGGAATTTTTCTACTGGCATGCCGCCTGTAGCTTGCTGCAAAGTCATGCCCGAGGTCGTATGTTCTATTTTCCCGTTGTAGAACTTGGAAATTTCCGTCCAGGATGGGCCGATAGATTTCGCGTCAATCTTATGGCAGATGCTGCAATAATTATTGTTCTTGGCCATCTCAGGCATGTCAGATGCAAGAACGCTACTTGAGACCATCAGGCCAATAATTGTAAAGATGCTCAGAATTTTTGCTTTCATGTTTTTTTCTCCTCTCGATTCTGTTCAATTTAACGAACTCCAAGTTACCAGCTCCCCGGAGTGTTACCGATGCCACGAAGATGCAACAAATAGGGAAACTACACTAATCTTCTTCGAAGATTAGTCACTACGTGCGACTCAAAACGTTGATTCTGGTTTATGCGCCCGGTTACAAGTTTAAAATTGAAACCACCAGAATTGAGCTGAAAACACTATACAGCGTTGAAAAATATTTATCTATTTCTCCACAGTGAAAGGAAGGATTTTTTTCGTAAATGCTGATCCAGAAAGCGTGTCTTAACAAATTCTTACCAAATATTTAACACTCTCTTTACATTGAGAGACTGATCACACAATTTACGGCAGCTCGTTGTGCCGAAATATACTTCATTAGGCGATGCGCATGATGCAATACGTGAAGAAGCCCGTTTTTATTGTCATGCGGGCCAGTAGTATTTGAGAATAATTTCCGGAAAGTACGATTCGGAAAATTTGGTTCGTTGCAATTTGTGTCCGCGATGTTTAGCGCAATGATGTCACGTATTTCGTTTCAATTCGCACCCGTATGATTTCAGCTGATCGCTCGATGCGTGTAAGTATCGGGGGTAGTTCTTCAACTCGCTCTGCCGACTTGTGCAATTCTTCTGATTCGGTGGCATATGGCAGTTTGATAATTTCTCTCGCGTTGGATGCATCATCGACATCCACTCGATGTCGATGATGCGATTTACCTCGCGTCGGTTCAAGGTGTGCATGCGATTTGTCAGAGACAATCAATATTCTAATTTCACCTGCCATTTAATGCTCTAGTTTTTTAAATTTTGGTTAAAAAAAAAGGGCACCTGACGGTGCCCCTTGAATTTGGAGCCGGGGAGGCTCCGGGAGGAGAAAATTATTAAAGGTTGTAAGAATTTTCGCCGTGATCGGCCAGATCCAAACCTTCTTCTTGAGCTTCGTCGCTTGCGCGGATACCGATTGTATTCTTCAGTATAAACAGGATCACGAAGGCAACAGTTGCAGACCACACCAGCGAGGTACCAACGGCCCACAATTGCGAAATGAATTGTGCAGAAGCATCAAAATCACCGACCTTGTTGGCAACATAATCCCATACGCCAGTCCCACCGAGTGCCGGGTTGACGAATATACCGGTACCGAGGGCACCTATGATACCGCCGACGCAGTGCACGCCGAATGCATCGAGCGCATCGTCATATTTCAGCTTGGCCTTGATTACAGACACGGCGAAGAAGCAGATGATTGCAGCCGCAGTGCAGATAATCATTGCTCCACCAACACCCACATACCCGGCAGCCGGAGTAATTGCCACCAGTCCCGCAACGATGCCGGAACAGACACCTAGCAGGCTTGGCTTACCCTTGACGATCCACTCGACTGCCGTCCAGACGACGCCTGCAACTGCGGTTCCAAACAAAGTGTTGAAGAACGCAAGGCCAGCTGAACCGTTAGCTTCCAGTGCCGAACCGGCATTGAAACCGAACCAACCCATCCACAGCAATCCTGTACCGATGGCTGTCATCATCAGACTGTGCGGTGCCATTGCCACTTTGCCGTAACCCTTGCGCGGGCCAAGCATCAGAGCCGCGATCAGCGCTGCGATACCTGCATTGATATGCACCACAGTACCGCCGGCGAAGTCGATTGCACCCTTCTGGAAGAGGAAACCGGCATGGCTGTTTGCGATGTCGCCAGCCTTGGCGCTGGTGTAAGCATCAGGACCGTCCCAGTACCAAACCATGTGTGCAATCGGCAGGTATGAGAAGGTGAACCACAGCACGCTGAATATGATCATCGACGAGAACTTGAAACGTTCTGCAAAACCGCCGCTGATCAGCGCAACCGTGATCGCCGCAAAAGTCAGTTGGAACATGCAATACACGAAGTCAGGCAGGTATTGGCCCTTGCTAAATGTTGCTGCAACAGCCGTCGTCGGATCGTCACCGGACATGAAGAACTTGTCGAGAGAACCTATGAACGGAGAAAGTACATTACCATCGTGACCGGCCGTAAATGCCGCGCTATAACCATAAACCACCCACAGCACTGCGATGACACAGAAGATCGCAAAGCTTTGCATGACGGTGGACAACGCATTTTTCCTGCGAACCATACCGGAATAGAACAGCGCCAATCCGGGAACGGTCATCAACAGCACGAATGCAGTGGAAGTCAACATCCAAGCTACGTCGCCCTTGTTGCAGTCAAAACCTTTATCGCCGCACTTGGGAGTTGCAGCGGGAGCATCTGCTGCAGGGGCTGCAGCAACAGCTGGAGCCGGTGCGGCCGCAGTTGCTGATGCGGCGGCAACTGCCGGGGCGGCTTCGTCAGCGTAGACCACACTTGTCAGGCCGCACAGCATGGCCAGCAAGGCGAAAAGCGCAAATAATTTATTCATCTCATCGCTCCTTATAAAGCTTCCGGGCCGGTCTCGCCGGTACGGATGCGGATCACTTGTTCGAGGTCTTGCACGAAGATCTTGCCGTCGCCGATCTTGCCGGTCTGTGCGGATTTTTCGATGGCCTCGATCACGCTGTCCAGCAAGTCGGCCTTGATGGCCGCTTCCAGCTTGATTTTGGGCAGAAAGTCCACCACATATTCCGCGCCGCGATACAGCTCAGTGTGCCCTTTTTGCCGTCCGAAACCTTTGACTTCGGTGACAGTAATGCCCTGTACGCCGATGGCGGACAACGCTTCACGCACTTCGTCGAGCTTGAACGGCTTGATGATTGCAGTGATCATTTTCATCTTCACTCTCCTTGAAAGTGGAGCGGCGAACCGCCCCGGTGGAATTAGAACGTACGGCTAACAGACAATACGACTGTGGTCTTGCCCAACTCCTTGCCTTGCGGATTTGTGTAAAACGCACCTGCATTGGTGCCGCCGAGTGCGGCCGACAATGTGTAACCGCTAAAGTCTTTGCTGGCGCTCAGCTTGTAGTCGCTGTAAGTAGCGGCCGAATCAACAACAGTGCCGGAATAGGTTTGCTTGCCGTAATGTCCACCAAGGGTCACGCCAGTGTTGCCAAGCGGGTAGTTGGCGTTCAGTTCAAAGTAGGTGGAGCCCTTTGCATCCGGCACGCCGAACAAATCGCCTAGGCTATACGACAGCTTGGCAGTAACGATGTTGTAGGATACTGCGCCATAGATTTCGTTGGTGTCACCTTTGGTTGCGCCAGCAACGTAAGAGCCGGGATAGTTATAACGCAGGAAACCCACGTCATAGGACACATCCTTATTGATCGCGCCACGGTAACCGGCATAGGTGTCGATTTCCAGCGGAGCGCTGGTGGCGACGCCGGCATCCTTCAGCCAACTGATGGTGGAAGCCCAAGCACCGATATATGCGCCGTTGGAAAATGCATAATCAACACCGCCTTGCAGAGCTGGCTTGGCATTGGTTTGCGAAATGCCGCGATACAGGTAGTTGGTGGTCAGGCTGGCGTTGAAAGAGAGGGGAGCAGCATCTTCAGCAAAGGCTGGCATGGCAAAGGTGGATGCAAGGGCTGCAACGATCAATGTTTTCTTAAGCATGGTATTTCCTTTCGTTAAATGTTTAAGTGGGAACAAAATCTCCACGCCTACCATTCAGCAGCTTCCGTGCCAGTGCGTTAAAACGCCGCTGTTATTGGGTTTCATTGACATCCGCAAAATTGATGCACAAAGGCAGCGCACCAAGGTTACGCGCAATACAAACGCTATGCACTCAGTCGGTGCGGGGGAATTTGGTACACTGGACGCATCTCAATTTGAGAAGGGGAACAATCATGCTGAATCCGAAATTCTTTGAAGAGATGTCGTCGAAATTGAGCGAGGCGATGGAGAACAGCCCAGCCAGGGATTTTCAAAAGAATGCGCGTGCCCTGTTGGCGCAGGGTTTTTCCAAGCTTGACTTGGTCACGCGTGAGGAATTTGAAGTACTCACCGAGCGTCTGGACAAACTGCAAGCGCGGCTGGATGCCCTGGAAACACAGGAAGAGCAAGAACAATAATATGGGCTTGGCTGTTCTGTACAGTCGCGGATTGGCCGGTATGGATGCCGCGCTGGTGACGGTCGAAGTGCATCTCGCCAACGGCCTGCCCAATTTCACCATCGTCGGCCTGCCCGAGGTCGAGGTGAAAGAAAGCAAAGACCGAGTGCGCGCCGCTTTGCAGAATTGCCAGTTCGAATTTCCCGCACGGCGCATCACGGTCAACCTCGCGCCCGCCGACCTGCCCAAGGAAAGCGGGCGTTTCGATCTGCCCATCGCGCTCGGCATCCTCGCCGCTTCGGGGCAGATTCCTTCCGACCGCCTCAATGATTACGAGTTTGCCGGAGAGCTGGCGCTGACCGGCGAGTTGCGCGCCATACGCGGCGCACTGGCGATGACCTACCGTGCGGCGAACAGCGGACGTGCCTTCATCCTGCCTGCGGTGAATGCGCCGGAAGCCGCGCTGGTGGAAGACGCCGTGGTGTACCCCGCGCAATCGTTGCTGCAAGTGGCGGCACATCTGGCCGGACGCGATGCGTTGACGCGGCATATTCCGGAAATCAAAACCATTGCACCGCACTACGCCGACATGCGCGAAGTGAAAGGCCAGTCGCAATCCAAACGCGCGCTGGAGATCGCCGCCGCCGGTTCGCACAGCGTGCTGATGTCCGGCCCGCCCGGCACCGGCAAGAGCATGCTGGCCGCGCGCTTTCCCGGCATCCTGCCCGCGATGACGCAAGTGGAAGCGCTGGAATCCGCCGCCATGCAATCGCTGGGCGGCATGTTTGAAGTGGAGAACTGGAAACGCAGACCATACCGGGCACCGCACCATACTGCATCTGCGGTGGCCTTGGTCGGTGGCGGCAGCAATCCGCGTCCCGGCGAAATTTCCGTAGCCATGCACGGCGTATTGTTTCTGGACGAGTTGCCGGAATTTGATCGCAAAGTGTTGGAGGTCTTGCGCGAGCCGATGGAGAGCGGGCGCATCACCATCTCGCGTGCCGCGCGCCGTGCCGATTTCAAAGCGCAGTTCCAACTGGTCGCCGCGATGAATCCTTGCCCCTGCGGTTACCTTGGACATTTCAACGGCAAGTGCCGCTGCACGCCGGATCAAGTGGCGCGCTATCGCGGCAAAATCTCCGGCCCGTTGCTCGACCGCATCGACATCCAGATCGAAGTGCCCGCCGTGCCGCAGGAAGATTTGCTCAAACAATCCGACGGCGAAAACAGCCTAGTCATTCAGAAGAGAGTGGAAGCCGCACGCCAACGCCAGCTCGCCCGTCAGAACAAACCCAACGCGCAACTCAGCGTCACCGAGATCGACAGCCACTGCGCGCCGGACGCGCAAGGCGCAGCGCTACTGCGACAAGCCATCACGCGCCTCAACCTGTCCGCGCGTGCCTACCATCGCGTGCTCAAAGTCGCGCGCACCATCGCCGATCTGGCCGCCAGCGAAAACATCCAGACCGCGCACATCGCCGAGGCGGTGCAATACCGGCGCATGGATAAAGCGGGCGGTTAATTTCCCGATATTTCAAAGATTAGTATCGTGGAGATGCTCGTCAATAGGCAATCTGCGTAACACACTTGATGGAGAGTGTCGTCTTTACTGGCTTACCACCCTACTCCCCGCCGCCGTCCAATCCCAATTCCTGAATCTTGCGCGTGATGGTGTTGCGTCCCATGCCGAGCAGGTTGGCGGCTTCGATACGCCGTCCGCCTGTATGTTGCAGTGCTTGGGTGATGAGGGTGCGTTCAAATTCCTTGGTGAACGTGTCGAGGATGTTCGGCTCGTTGCGTTGCAGGGCGAGCGCGGCTTGTTGTGCGAGCGAGCTGCGCCAGTCGCTGAGCGCGGGCGCGGCGCTTGAGGCGGTGCGCCATTCTGCGGGCAGGTCGGCGATTTCCACTTGTTGCGTGGGCGTCATCACCGTGAGCCAGTGGCACAGGTTTTCCAGTTGGCGCACGTTGCCGGGGATGTCTTGCGCGGCGAGGTAGTTGAGCGCGGCTTCGCTCAAAATCTTTTGCTCCACGCCCAATTCTTTCGCGCTCTTTTGCAGGAAGTGTTTCGCCAGCACGGGAATGTCTTCGCGCCGTTCGCGCAGCGGCGGCAGGCGCAGGCGGATGACGTTGAGGCGGTGGAACAGGTCTTCGCGGAACAGCCCCTGCTTCACGCGCTCGTCCAGATTCTGGTGGGTGGCGGCGATGATGCGCACGTTGGCCTTGATCGGCTGATGGCCGCCGACGCGGTAGAAATTTCCGTCCGACAATACGCGCAGCAAGCGTGTCTGCAACTCGGCGGGCATGTCGCCGATCTCGTCCAAAAACAGCGTACCGCCTTCGGCTTGTTCGAAGCGTCCGTGGCGTGTGGTGGTTGCGCCGGTGAACGCGCCGCGCTCGTGGCCGAATAATTCCGATTCAAGCAAATCCTTGGGGATGGCGGCGGTGTTGATGGCAACGAAAGGCTTGTCGGCGCGCAGACTGTGGCGGTGCAGCGCCTGCGCTACCAGTTCCTTGCCGGTGCCGGATTCGCCGTTGATGAGCACGGTGGCGTTGGATTGCGCCAAGCGTCCGATGGCGCGAAACACTTCCTGCATGGCGGGCGCGTGGCCGAGGATGTCCGGCGCATCCGGCGCATCGTTGCCGCTGATGTTCTTGCGCTGGCTTTGCGCCAAGGCGCGGCGTATCAGTTCGACCGCGTGGTTCACATCGAACGGCTTGGGCAGATACTCGAACGCGCCGCCCTGGAACGAAGACACGGCGCTTTCCAGATCGGAATAGGCGGTCATGATGATGACTGGCAGCAGCGGATGATCGCGGCGTAGAATTTGCAGCATGTCCAGCCCGGAACTGCCGGGCATGCGGATGTCGCTGATGACCATCTGCGGCAGGCTATTGGAGAGCTCCTCCAGCGCTTCGTCGGCGGAAGCAAAGCTTTTATATTCGATCTGCTCGCGTGCCAGAGCTTTTTCCAGCACCCAGCGGATGGAGCGGTCGTCGTCGATGATCCAGACTGGTTTGCTCATAATTATTTTTCCATGTTAGTGAGCGGCAGCGTAACCGTGAAACAGGTACGCCCCGGCTCGCTTTCAAATTCGATGCTGCCTTGGTGCTGGCTCACGAAATCCTGCGCCAGCGTCAGCCCCAGACCGTGCCCGTCGGCACGACCAGATACCAGCGGATAAAAAATCTTGTCGCGCAGATGCGCCGGAATGCCGGGGCCGTTGTCGATGATTTGCAATTCGACGGCGAGGCGATGGCGTTTCTTCATCAGCGTGACCTGGCGCGTGATGCGCGTGCGCAAGGTGATGGTGCCTTTGCCTTTCATGGCTTGTGCGGCGTTGCGCACGATGTTGAGTACGACTTGAATGAGTTGCTCTTTGTCGCCGTGCAACTCGGGCAGGCTCAAGTCGTAATCGCGCTGGATGACCAAGCCTTCCGGCAGTTCGGCCAGCACCACACTGCGCACGCGCTCCAGCACTTCGTGGATGTTGAGTGCACTGAAATGGGGCGCATGTTGCGGCGTGAGCAGATTTTCCATCAGCGAGCGCAGGCGATCCGCCTCCTGGATCACCACTTGCGTATATTCGCGCAGGGCGGGTTTTTCCAGCTCCTGCTCCAGCAATTGCGCCGCGCCGCGTATGCCGCCCAGGGGGTTTTTGATCTCGTGCGCCAGATTGCGCAACAGCAGGCGGTTGGCCTGTGTCTGATCGAGCATCTGCTCTTCGCGTGCCAGTTTCAGCGGGCGGTCTATGGTATGAAATTCGAGCAGCAGCGCATGGTGGCTGAGGTGGATAGGCGTTACGGTGCAGCTCAAATGCAGCTTGTAGCCGAGTGTGTAGGTGCCCAGCATCAGGTCGTATTCGATGTGGCTGGCATGGCTGGCCAACGCCGATTGCATGGCGCTGAACAACTGCTCGGTATGGGTGAAAGCATGCTGCAAAGGATGACCCAACAAGTTGCTGTGGCTTACGGCAAACAGATGCTCCGCCGCCGGATTAAGATAGGCGATGCGCGACTGGTCGTCCAGCAGAATGACGGCGGTGGAAAGATGCTCTAGCGAGGGCAGTGGTGTGGTTGGCATGTCGTATACTGGAGCAGAAAACATGCCAAGCTAATTTCTATTTGAGATGACTCAGTTCGGTTTTCAGCGCTTTGACATTACTTTCGTGTGCCGTTACATCGTCTTGCGCAGCACTGACATTTGCCTGGTATTTTGCTACGTTGCGAAAAGTCTGGCCGTTCGCGTTTTTGTAAACCTCCGGGGTGTCCTGAACCTGTTGCAAATTGGCGCGCGCATCGTCCAAAGCTTTTTGCTCGGTGGCAAGCTCGTCTTCCAGAATTGTGCGGCGTTTGTCATCGCGTCGCGCCTGCGTCGCGCCGTCCACACGAAAATCTGAATCGTTGTTGCGAGTTTTCGGCACGCGTTGCGCTTCCATGGTGGGCAATGGCTCCAACTCAAGTTTCTTACCCCCTTTAAGCGGGGTACTGGAGTAAGTTACGCGACCGTCTTTATCCACGCGCTTGTAGATTTCCGCATGCGAAATTCCAGCGAATATAATGGCGCAACTCAAAATTGCCAAACGGAATCGATTCATGGTCATACCTCGTAACACGGTGTGCAGAGTATAGGTTAAGCCCCGCACAGAAACAAACCCGCAATAAAAACGGAGCCGCGAGGGCCCCGTCCTTAATACCATCCAAAACAGCTTAGAGGCTGTAATACATGTCGAACTCGACCGGGTGAGTGGTCATGCGGATACGGTTCACATCTTCCATCTTCAAATCGATGTAAGCATCGATGAAGTCGCTGGAAAACACACCGCCACGGGTCAGGAACTCGCGGTCTTTGTCCAGCGCAGCCAAGGCTTCGTCCAACGATGCGCAGACGGTTGGGATCTTTGCATCTTCTTCCGGCGGCAAGTCGTACAGGTTCTTGTCAGCAGGATCGCCGGGGTGAATCTTGTTCTGGATACCATCCAGACCGGCCATCATCAGCGCGGCAAAGCACAGATACGGGTTGGCGGAAGGATCGGGGAAACGTGTTTCGATGCGGCGTGCCTTGTCGCTGGTGACGTGAGGAATGCGGATCGAAGCGGAACGGTTCTTTGCCGAGTAAGCCAACTTCACCGGAGCTTCGTAGTGCGGAACCAGGCGCTTGTAGGAGTTGGTGCCGGGGTTGGTGATCGCGTTCAATGCCTTGGCGTGCTTGATGATACCGCCGATGTAGAACAATGCGGTCTCGGACAGTCCGGCATAGCCGTTGCCTGCAAACGTGTTCTTGCCGTCTTTCCAGATGGACTGGTGCACGTGCATACCGGAACCGTTGTCGCCAACGATGGGCTTCGGCATGAAGGTCGCGGTCTTGCCGTATTGGTGGGCAACGTTTTGCACCACGTATTTCAGGGTTTGTGTCCAGTCGGCGCGCTTGACCAGCGTGCTGAACATGGTGCCGATTTCGCATTGACCGGCATTGGCCACTTCGTGGTGGTGAACTTCGACCGGGATGCCGATCTCTTCCAGTGCCAGACACATTGCGGCGCGAATGTCGTTCAGGCTATCCACGGGAGGAACGGGGAAATAGCCGCCCTTCACGGTAGGACGGTGGCCGGTGTTGCCGCCATCATAATCGTGCCCGGTTGACCATGCGCCCTCTTCCGAATTGACCTTGACGGAGCAACCGGACATGTCGATCTTCCATTGCACGGAATCGAAAATGAAGAATTCTGGCTCGGGACCGAAGTAAGCTGTGTCGCCAATACCGGAGGACTTCAAATAAGCCTCGGCGCGTTTGGCGATGGAGCGCGGGTCGCGGTCGTAGCCTTTGCCGTCGGTTGGCTCGATCACGTCGCAGGTCAGCACGATGGTGGGTTCGTCGAAGAAAGGATCGACATAAACGGAATCGGGATCCGGCAGCAACAGCATGTCGGAAGCTTGAATGCCCTTCCATCCGGCGATGGATGAACCGTCGAAAGCGTGGCCGCTTTCAAACTTGTCGGCATCAAAATGTGAAACAGGCACGCCCACGTGCTGTTCTTTGCCCTTGGTGTCTGTGAAACGCAGATCGACGAACTTGATGCCTTGTTCTTTGATCAGTTTCAGAACGTCGGCGGCTGATTTAGACATACTCGAATCTCCCAATAAATTAAAAATAAGCTGTTTTGTGAAACGAACCGATTGATGAAACAAGCATCATGCAGCAGAAACTGTGCCATCACCCCGAATCTTGCAAGGCGCACATTGTGCCATATTTGCCTAGCCGGTGGGCATTCAAAGAGCGCCCATGAATAGGGCGCCGACATGCCGTTGCGCACTAGTCTGGTGCGCCTCCCTGAAAGGCAAGAATGCTCCGAAAGTAAGGATCGTCAGCTGTAATGGCAGTACATTTGACACGCCATGCTTCGAGGTCAACCGGAGTATCAAACAGTAATTCGGCCTCGACCTTGCCTTCCAGATAATGCAGCACGATGCGCGTGGAGGCGGGTAGGTTTTCATCCAGACGCTGGGCCAGATGCGACAATAACAAATGGCGTTGTGGCAGACGAGCATTGGGCTTGGCTTGCGCATCATCTTCCGAATCGATATGCACCATCACGTCCATCACATGATGATTGTTGAGCACTGCTCCGCGCGCCGCCTCGGCAATATAATGCCCTTCGGATACGCTGATTTTTCGTTCAACGATGATGTGTGCATCAACCAAGGCGTTGTCCGCCATCTTGCGCGTGCGCAATTCGTGCAGACCGAGCACACCTGGGGTTGCTTTCAAAGTGTTGCGGATCGCGCGCACTTCAGCCGCATCCAAGCCGGTATCCACCAATTCCAGCAACGCATCGCGCGCGAACTGGATACCCATATAGGCGATCATTACTCCCACCACGGCAGCGGCCACCAGATCAAGAAAGGTGTAACCCAGAAGATTGCCGACGATGCCGACAATGACCACCAGCGAGGAGGCAGCATCGGAACGCGCATGCCATGCATTCGCCACCAGCATCTGCGAGCGTACACGCTGCGCCACGGCCAGCATGTAGCGGAACATGCCTTCTTTTGCGGCAAGGGCGACGATGGCTACCCATAATGTGACGGGATGAACTGCCTGTACCTGCGACGGATGTTGCAGACGCATACCGGCAGCAATGAGCAAACCCACGCCGAGTGCGGCGAGACCGGCACCGAGGATCAGTGAAGCTGCAGTCTCAATGCGCGCATGGCCGTATGGATGGTCGGCATCAGCGCGCTTGTTGCCGTGACGATTGGCAAACAACACCAGCACATCTGACAGCAGGTCGGACAACGAATGTAAACCATCCGCCATCAGCGATTGCGACTTGCCGAAGAAGCCCGCCAGTACTTGCATCACAGTCAGACACAGGTTGATGAAAATACTCACCCATGTGCTTTTGCGTGCCGCTGCAAAACGCACTGGATGTGCAGGTTCGAAGGCGGCTGATTTGTCGTGCGCGTGTTCTTGCATTTGATTTTTCATTACAGTTAAGAGCGAATGCTGTCCAATCTAGCAGAGCCACCTCATCACTATTGGCTTAGTACTCTGCTTCACGGACTTGCGGCCTGCCTTCTACTTCCCAACGTGCAAAACCTCCGGCAAGGTTAAGTACTTTTTTGTAGCCCATCATCTGCAACACTGCAGCAGCCATGGCTGACCGGCCACTAGTAGCACAGTAGAGAACGATCTGCTGATCGCGCGCACCGGAAAGCGGCGGGTAGTGCTTGGGATAGCTTGTGTCGGCGGCTGCTTCGATGATGCCGCGCGGCACAAGATGAGCTCCTTCAATATGACCATGCTCGAACTCGGCAGACTCGCGTACATCGACAAGCAAAAGGTCTTCCTTTGCATCCAATTTGACCTTGAGCTCCTCAGGCGTGATCTCAGTAATGCAGGACTTGGCGGCGCGCACGAAGTCCATCAAGCCCACAGGTTGCTCTGGTTTGTATAAGTTATACATTTAAAAACTATCCCTTCATTAAAGTAGTATTGGCAAATTGCAATTTGTGAATTTATGTCGTGTGGGAATAGCGTACGTTCCCCACATCAAATATCATCGTTCTGCTCTTGCTAGTAAATCGAAAAATCCGACTATCTTCAATCTCCCAAACTGGTTCCAATATTTCGTGCGCTTTGTACCCAAGGATGATCGGGTGGCACCGTCTTAACTTTTCCCGCAACTTCTTCCAGCGCAACAGCCTTGGTGCTATCGCCTCGGGCGGCAACCATCACGCCATAATGCCCTTTGTCGATTAAGTCGGAGCAAGCGGTTCCCAACCGTGTGGCGAGCAGGCGATCCGCAGCGGAAGGGATGCCGCCGCGTTGCAGGTGACCGAGGATGGTGATGCGCGCTTCCAGTCCGGTCAGCAGTTCAAGTTGCTTGGCGAGGCGCACAGTTTTCTCGGCGTACTGTGTTTCGGATGCGACTTCGGGTTCTGTCTTTTTACCCTCTTTCTTTTTGCCCTCTTTCTTTTTCTGGGCTTCCAGTTGTTCTGCGTGTTCATGCACCGACAGCGCACCTTCTGCGATGGCGACGATGCTGAAGCTCTTGCCGCGGCGACTGCGTTCGCGGATGGCTTCTGCCACGCTTTCAACTGTATAGGGAATTTCCGGGATCAGGATCACATCAGCGCCGCCGGCAATGCCTGCCCCCAGAGCCAGCCAACCGGCGCGGTGGCCCATGATCTCCACCACGATGATACGGTGATGGCTGTGCGCTGTGCTGTGCAGACGATCAATAGCGTCGGTGGCGATGCCCAACGCAGTATCGAAACCGAAGGTGATGTCGGTCAGCGCGACATCGTTGTCGATGGTCTTAGGCAGGGTGATGATGTTGAGTCCCTTTTCCTTGAGTCGCAGGGCATTTTTCTGTGTGCCTCCGCCGCCCAGACAAACCAGAACATCGAGATGGTTGTCATGGTAATTTCCCACTATCACATCGGTCATGTCCTGCACCTTGCCGCCAACCGGCATGCGGTGGGGTTTGTCCCGGCTAGTGCCGAGCAGTGTGCCGCCACGAGTCAGAATGTCGGATAGATCACCGGCTTCCATTCGCATAAAACGGTTTTCCATCAGACCGCGAAAACCATCGCGGAAGCCAATGAGTTGCATGCCGTAATGGTTCAACGCAGACTTGCCGACACCGCGAATCGCCGCGTTCAGGCCGGGGCTGTCGCCGCCGGAGGTGAGAATTCCAATGGATTTTGTCACAGCATGTGTTCTTCATTTAATGTAGGCCAGCATGATTAACTATTGACCTCGTTCGGTCAACGAGTGTTTTCGAAAGAGTCTGCACTGTGCAGAAGTTCAGGGTAGAGAACTATCCTTGATTCTTCCGGAATACAAAATGTCAGCGCTAAAAGATGGCCTGATTTTCCAGTTCTTGCAGCAGTTCCAGAAGCGTGCTGGATTCCTTGGTCAGTAGCCGCAGCAATTCGGCAATTTCGTTATGCGGAGCATTGCACTCAACTGCTTCGATCAATTTCCTTCCCAGTTCGTGCAGGCGACGATGAGGATCTTCCAGCTTGTCAAAGGCACTGCGCCCCTTGAACTCTTGACCATGACCATATATCCAGCGCCCAAGTCTGCATTGGGTGTAATCCATTTCTGCCAGGAACCTTTTTACTTTGTAGTCAGATTCATCGAATGCAGAATTAACGATCAGGTCTATCAGCGTCTTGCGCCAATGAATGTGATCCAATTGAGCGATGTGAATTAAGCCGATTGGCAACCCTGACCAGCGGGAATCCTTTTTAATGAAAGCCAAGTATTCCGCCATCGGCAACGGATGTCCCATCCAGAATCCTTGAGCCTCCGTGCAACCGGCTTGCATCAGAAAATCGTAAATCTCGGAGGTTTCAACCCCTTCGGCAACGATGTCTATGCCTAATATATGCGCCATTCTGATGCTGGCTTGGACGATTGCCGTGCTTTTCGGGTTTTCGTTCATGCGACTGATCAATCCCTTGTCGATTTTGATTACGCCGAAAGGCCATAGACTCAGGGTATCGATGGAAGAAAATCCTGTGCCGAAGTCATCCATCGCCAAGGTAATTCCCATATCAACAAGCGCTTGGAGATGCTTTCGCACGACAGGATTGCCCTTGTTCAGGATGGATGCCTCGGTAAATTCTATCTGCAGGTGCTTCGGATTAATGTTGCAACTCTGGATCGAATGGCGAATCAGGTCGGTCAACTCGGGTGATTCGAAATCCTGCGCGGTGAGATTGAACGAGATGGTGAGCGCATCGTTTACATCCTGAATGATGAGCAAATCGGCGACCAGTTTGGGGAACATCGCGAGCGCAATCTCGGTAATAAAGCTGGCTTCCTCGGCCAGCGGGATAAATTCCAACGGAAGAATGACCGTGCCGTCACGCTTGATCAGCCTCAGCAACGCTTCCGCGCCGCTGGCTTTGCCGGTGACCAGCGAAATCTTGGGCTGGTAATAGTATACAAGCCGACCATCAGCCAACGCCGATTCAAGTTCTGACAAAGAAATCTTATTGCTGTCCATGGCGTTCTAAAGTATTGATCATTACATTTATTTGCAGCTTTGCAGTAAATCCAATCTTCCATTCTACATTCAACTGTTGGTCAACATACTCAGCGCGGAATTGCTCACGACGCGCCCCTGCTCGCCTCTAGTTCCAGATGACAAGGCATCAACAATAGATGCGCCAGATGCGCTGGATCATTCGAATGCATATGTTCCGCGAATGCCCCCAGCCGCGAATCTTGCGCAGCGGCCAAGGTGTCAATCAGCGCTCTTGCTGCTTCGCGCGGGTTCTGTTCACTTGGCTGATAGCGCGGCCAATCTTTGTAATGTGATAACAGTTGTTCGCGGTGATCCTGATATATCTGGCAGTTGCGGATGTAATCCAGCTCGGCGTGCTTCGCCTCATTCTCTTTATCAATCTCGGCATCGGTATTCTTGTAGCGTGCCTTCTCGGCATCGGTCCAATGCGGTTTATCGCCATGCTTTTCGCGCAAGGTCACGAAGGTATTCTTCAACTCAATCTGTGAATGCGTGCCCGCGTCCTTGAAGACGTGAACCATATCCTTGCCATGCCCCTCCTTGCCAACGTAGCGCATGCCCTCGATAACTCGCCTAGGATTAAAGCCGTACTGGCGGGCACAAGCCGCGCGCAGAGTGTCGAAAAGTTCGTCTAACTTTGCAGTGCTCACAGTTCAATCCTTTCGTCAGCTATTGCCGCTACGACGGCCAACTAGTTGGTGGAATCATACACCCCACACTTATCAATGCCATCGATAAAAGTCACTTATTAGTAGTCGATCATGGTTGTTTTCGCAAATACCTGAGCAACACCATACGTTGCGACTGTCAGAGCGTATATCCGCAACCATGACAAGAGCATGAGCTCTATGACCAGATGAAACTGGGCATGTAGCGGGAAACCACATTCACAAAAGATCCGCAAGGCAATATTTTAAAAAAATACGGGCGTGCGGAAAAATTACGAAGCCCAAGGTGTATTAATTGTCGCTGAAAACGCTATTGCGGATTGCCCGGCTTGCTACAGCGAGATTCCTTAAAAGGTCCCCGAACGATAAACCATGCATCGCCAGGAGAGGTTTGCGCGCACAGGATTGTGTTATCAAACTTGTTTTGCCACTTGTACCACGGCGCCCCGGAAGCGAAGGCTACAACACAGACAAGTGCCAGAAATACCAGTGCTGTTATTTTTGATTGCAAAATAAATCCATTTACCAATTAGAACTAACCGACAGACGAAAGTTAATTCGCCAAACGCCTGATACGAACGCTCCATAAAGTTTCTCAGTCACGGGCTAGGATAGCGTGCCATGCAGCGAATCCACTCCGCCCGCAAGACCACGCGGTGTAATGACAGGTGAAGCGCTGGTGGGAGCGGCATATTGTTAACGTTTAGAGAAAGCCCCATCTTTCATTTTAGACAAGGCTAGCCAATGAATTTTAGCTTTCAATTGGCTACTAATCACCGACACGATATGAAGTTTGTGCGTGCTTCACCTTATACAACACCGTTTGTTTATTGGGCGAGAATCCAGTGCACGAGATTCATTATTTGTTCTTTTGGCATATCCTGAATAGCCTTGTGCAACTCTTTGTGGCCGTCTCGTAGCTTAACCTTGGGGCTTTCGGTGATTTGCTTATAAATTATTTCCTCAGCATCTTTGTCATTCTTGTATACCTTTGCGACGGAGGCATAGGAAGGGCCTTCTTTTCTTTTTGACACACCGTGGCATCGCAGACAACTCTTACTTCGCGCCAATTTGATTGCCGCATCGGCATCTACAGGTTCGTCGGCAAAGACAGAGAAAGTAGCAAACATAGCAAGGATTCCGAACAACAAACTTTTAATGCTTGATCGATTTTTCATTGCATCCTCCAATAAATGTTATGCCTCAATACTTTTTTAGATTAACTGGAAATCTTGAACATCCCCAATCTACTCTTTATTGTATGCTGCCGTAGTAATTGATAAGTGCGTTAATGTCATCCTTGCTGAGTATCTTAAATCTGTCCTTCATCTTCTTGGGGATGGGGCGCATGTCAGCAAGGAATTCATCGAACGCCTCTCTCAAGTAGAACATCCACTGCCCCCCCGTCATTCCAGCATCATCACCTGCAACAGTCCCGCTTGCTGTGTGACACGACTCGCAGAGATCATCATGCAAATCTTTACCTTTTTTTGCCAATTCAGGATCAAATATTTGTTTGGAGCGGACAAATTTCTGCTGAGAAAAATATTCCGCCACCTTAGGTATGTCCTCGTAGTTCACGTTATCGAGTACTAAGCACATACTTGTTGTATTACCCTTTAAATTTCCAGACCTGTACACGGTATCCGGACACACTCTTTCCTTATTTTTGTAGGCCTTCATATTGTTGCTCAGAAATTCCACAGAATACCCACCAATGATAGGCACAGTTTGGTCGGTACTTGCACCACCTATCCCGTGGCAGTTTGCACAAACTGCGACCACCTTGTTTACATCTACCGCAAATACATTGCTTGCCAGACCAAGGCTAAATAGGACAGAGCAGAGCAACACTATGTATTCATTTGTTTTTTTCGTCATGGTATTTGTAAGTCCCTATTGTCATTAGTACTATTATATATATAAACACAAATTTCTTGTCAATGTCTATAACCGCAATTAGGGTAGCGGCATAATCCACAATGGTTATAATCCATAACTCCAAAATGGTTATCGCCATTTCAGTCAAAACAAGCTAGGCTATATATTAAATAAGTTTTTGGAGAATGAGTAATCAATTTGTGTCTGCGCATGATTTTGCGCACATGTATATACTTAATATATTTAGGCTATGGAAATATGGCGTGAAGGCAACTGCTATTGCTCAACTTTCGTCTACTTAGCCATATACTGTTCGACGAACTCATCCTCCTGCTGAAACAGGTCACAGTTCTAAGCCTCAGGGACGCTTCAGGAGAAAAATATCAGTGTAAGGAGCAGGGGTAAGTTAAATTGCGTGTGGCGGTGTAAGATGGCGTTGAGTTTTGATTTAATACAAATACGAGTGTCTCTCACATAGAGACAAGATAATCATCAACGTGATTGCGGTATTTGGATAGTTTGGCCGAATGGCCTATTATTTCACCTAGAGTGCTTGCGGCAGGAAGTCCTTAAAAATAAAGGAAAATAATGATGAAGACGATTAAGAATATTCTTTTGGTAACGATGCTACTAGTTTGTGCAGGTCAGGCCTTTGCGGCTGATGAAATTCTCAAGCCTTTCATATTGGCATCAAAAGGCCCTGGCGACTTTGAGAAAAAAATTGAATCGACGAAAGCAGCTTTGGTCGCCAATAGATTTACCGTGGTTGGTGAGTATTCCCCCTATGACGGTGCGGATGTCATTGTTGTGACCAATGATGAGCTAAAGAGTAATGCAGCGAAGTCTGAACACGGCGGCTTCGGCGCGATTCAGCGGATTAGCGTTACCGATGTAAAGTTAGATAATGAAATTCAGGTAAGTTACACCAACCCGGTTTACATGGCCAACGCCTATCGTATGAACGGCAACCTCAAGGACGTGCGTGCAAAACTGAAAAAAGCGTTGGGTAGAGTGCAAGACTTTGGTGCGCAGGGCATGACCGCAAGGCAGTTGCGCAAATACCAATACATGATCGGCATGGAAGAATTCAATGAGCCCAGTTTGTTGGCCAGTTACGCCAGCCATGATGAGGCTGTAAAGGCAGTCGAAAAAGGATTGTCGCTTGGCAGGAACGGCCTGACCCAGGTATACCGTGTAAACATACCAGGCAAGCAGGAAGTGGTGTTTGGGGTCGGCATGAAGGGCGCGACTCAGGCTGAGAAATACGCTGATGACAAATTCATCATGAGCGAAATTGATTTTCGTGATCTCAAGTCTACCGCCCATCTACCTTACGAGATACTGGTCTCCGGTAAGGACATCTATGCTCTCTACGCCCGTTTTCGCATCGCTATAAATTTCCCCGATTTAGCAATTGTAAGTAAAAACAGCTTCATGAATATCATGAATTCTCCGGATGCGATTCGTGAAACATTACAGAAAGCCGTCAGCCCATGACATTCTGATGCAGAGTTAAGGGATCCAATAATATTCAATTATTATTGGATCAGCTTTCCGAATTTTCCAGAATTTTTCTACTGATTTTCTCACGCGCTCAAAATAAGCTGATCTCAAGACGCTGTTGCAGGCAATTTCTGCTACTTTTCGCAGTGAGTGCGAGAAGGTCGGGGAATTCTTCATAAACCATGCTCGCCGTACTATCAAAAATTATAGTATGTGCATCGTAATTCGTGGCTATATCTGTTTGTTTACGACATTCCTCTAAGTCAATTGCAAAGATTGTCATACAGGATGCTGTTTCAGCAGCCTAAATGCTGCTATGACCATCCACCCCTACATCAAAATCACATCGTACTGTTCCTGCGAGTAAAGTGTTTCCACTTGCAGCGAGACCGGTTTGCCGATGAAGTCTGAAAGCTGGGCGAGGCTTTGTGATTCTTCGTCCAGAAATAAATCTATCACCTGTTGCGAGCCGAGGATGCGGTATTCGCGGGCGTTGAACTGGCGAGCTTCGCGCACGATCTCGCGCAGGATCTGGTAACACACGGTTTGCGCAGTTTTCATTTCGCCTCGTCCCTGACAGGTGGGGCATTGCTCGCACAGTATGTGCGCCAGACTTTCACGTGTGCGTTTGCGTGTCATCTCCACCAAGCCCAGTGCAGAAAAACCGCTTACGCTGATGCGCGTATGGTCATGCGCCAGCATCTTTTTGAATTCCTCCAGCACGGCATCGCGGTGCTCATGGCTGTCCATGTCGATGAAGTCGCAGATGATGATGCCGCCCAGATTGCGCAGGCGCAATTGGCGTGCGATTACCTGTGCGGCTTCCAGATTGGTCTTGAAAATTGTGTCGTCAAAATTTCGCCCGCCAACGAAGCCTCCGGTGTTGACATCGACTGTGGTGAGCGCTTCGGTCTGGTCGATGATGAGGTAGCCGCCTGATTTTAGGTCGACACGGCGCGATAGCGCGCGCTCGATTTCTTCTTCCACGCTGTGCAGATCGAACAGCGGACGCGCGCCGATGTAATGTTCCAGCTTGGGCACGGCAGTAGTGATGTAATCATTGGCAAAAGCCACCAGGCGTTCATACGTCCCGCGCGAATCAACCAGAATGCGTGTGGTCTCGTCATGCACGCAATCGCGCAGCACGCGCAGGCTGATGTCCAGTTCTTTGTATAGCAGCGCGGGTGCGGCCAGCCGCTGCGATTGCTGTTGCAGTTTGCTCCACAGCTTGTCGAGATAAGCCACGTCGGCACATAACTCATTATCGCAAGCCGCTTCCGCCATAGTGCGGATGATGTAGCCGCCCTTGTGCTCGGTGGGCAGCAATTGCTGCAACTGGGCGCGCAGAGTTTCGCGTTCTTCCTCGTTCTCGATGCGCTGCGACACGCCAATGTGCGATTCCTGCGGCAGATACACCAGCAGCCGTCCGGCGAAGCTCAGTTGCGTGGAGAGACGCGCGCCTTTGGTACCGATGGGGTCTTTGATGACTTGCACCAGCAGGCTCTGTCCCTCGAATAGCACCTTCTCAATCGGTTTGGCGGCATCGCCGTTGATGCTGTTCTCCCAGATGTCGGCGACATGAAGAAAGGCCGAGCGCTCCAAGCCGATATCGATGAACGCCGACTGCATGCCAGGCAACACGCGCTTCACCTTGCCGATATACACGTTACTCACCAAACCGCGTTGACTGGCGCGTTCGATATGCAATTCCTGAACAATACCTTGCTGTATCACCGCCACGCGCGTTTCCTGCGGGGTGACGTTAATCAAAATCTCTTCTGTCATGGTGCGGGGTATCCAAATAGTTTTAATAATTCGATTGTTTCGTACAGCGGGAGTCCCATGACTCCGCTATAACTGCCGTCGATGCGCTTTACGAACGCGCCAGCATGGCCTTGGATGCCATAAGCACCCGCCTTATCGTGTGCCTCACCGGTATGCAGATAACGACTGATTCGTTCTTCACTCAGCGTATCGAAAGTGATAGTGGTAATCGAGAGACGCATTTCCACCCGCTCTCCCAAGGCTATTGCCACAGCAGTAAGCACCTGATGCTGCGTTCCTGAAAGCATGTGCAGTATTTCTGCGGCGTGTTTGTGGTTGTCGGGTTTGCCGATGATCTTGCCGTCCAGCGCGACTGTGGTGTCTGCGGCCAACACTGGGAATGGCGGTAGACTTCGTAGCGCCAAAGTATTCCAACCTACTACTGCTTTTTCGCGGCATACACGTTGCACATAGTCTGCCGGTATTTCGCCGTCAAGCGGCGTTTCATCCACATCGATCTCGCGCCGCGTATCGTTGCGCAACAGCAACGCCTCGTAACGCACGCCGACCTGCTTGAGCAGTTCGCGGCGTCGCGGGCTTTGCGAGGCAAGATAGATACGCGAATGTTGGATGGACATGAATCAGTCCCGATGATAAGGATGATTGTGCATCAGGCTATGCGCCCGGTACAACTGCTCCGCCAACAATACGCGCACCATGCCATGCGGCAAAGTGAGAGCAGATAATGCCATCAATTGTTTAGCCTGCTGCTTGACGGATTCGTGCAGACCGTCTGCACCGCCGATGACGAATGCGACATCGCAACCTTGGCGCATCCAGTCCTGCATCTGTTGTGTGAATTGCTTGGTAGTGGGTATTGCGCCGTGTTCATCGAGTACGATGCACAGGGCGCCAGTGGGTAGGGCAGCGCGAATACGTTGCGCTTCGGCTTCCATTATCTGCGCGGCGGTTTTACCGCTGTTGCGCGCTTCCGGCTTGATCTCGATCAGTGAAATCGCGGCCTCGCGCGGCATTCGTTTGGCGTATTCGTTGAAGCCTTCGCTAATCCACGATGGCATCTTGTTGCCCACCGCGAGGATCAACAGTTTCATTTTGCCACTTTGGCACGCTGCTTGGGTGTCACGCCCCACAGTTCTTCCAGGTTGTAATAGGCGCGCACCGCAGGCTGCATGATGTGAACTATCACTTCACCCAGATCTACCAACACCCACTCGCCGCCGTCTTCGCCTTCGGTGCTGAGCACTGTTTCGCCCAGCGCCTTGAGTTTGACCACCACATTACTTGCCAGCGCTTTGGTTTGCCGAGTGGATTGGGCGCTGGCAATGACCATGCGTTCAAATAGCGGGCTGCGTTTGCTGGTGTCGATGACTTCGATATCGAGAGCTTTGACATCTTCCAGTGCGGCGACGATGGCATTAATTTTTTCTTGTGTGTTTAACATGTGAGGTAGAGTTGGTGAGTGTGAATAAAATGGGTGACGGCATCCGGCAACAAGTATCTGATGCTTTTCCTTTCCGCACAACGGCGGCGGATGTCGGTAGCGGAAATTTCCAGAGCGGGCATGTCAGCGACGAAAATTGCGCCGGATGGTGCTTCATGCAATACCCCTGCTCCTGGTGCAAGACGTGCGCGGTATTCGGCCTTCAGCATGGCATCGGCGTTGTTCATTGCATTGCCCAGCGGCAGACCGCCGGCGCGTTGTAACACAACGATGTGCGCCAACGCAAACAAACGTTTCCATTCATGCCATGTGTGCAGTTGCAGAAAGGCATCGCCGCCGAGTATCAGGCACAGCGGCTTTTGCGGGCCGAACTCGGCGCGCAGGGCAGTCAGCGTATCCACGGTGTAACAAGGATCGGTGCGCGCCACTTCGCGAGCGTCAACCACAAAATCGGGATGACCGTGCAAGGCCAACAGCACCATTTCCAGACGCTGTTTGGCCGACGTGCGCGGAGCGGCACGATGCGGCGGCGTGCCACAAGGAATAAAGCGCACTTGTGCCAGATTGCATTGCTCTAGCGCTTCCTGTGCGATGCGAAGATGTCCATGATGTATGGGATCGAACGTGCCGCCGAGAATGCCGATGGGTGAGAAGCTCATGTAGCTGAAATCTGAAAATTAGTCACGGATTAACACGTTCAATTGTCGCATGAATAACGAGGTTATTCGTGAACATCCGTGTTAAGCCGCAGCCAATCTATTTTAAAAATTACAGCGCCAACCTACGCATGTCGGACAGCACATGCGCGAGGTAAGTGGTAAAGCGCGCGCCTGCTGCGCCATCGATCACGCGGTGATCGTAGGACAGCGACAGCGGCAGCATCAGGCGCGGCACGAATTCGCCATCTTTCCACACTGGTTTCATACTGGAACGCGACACGCCGAGAATGGCGACTTCCGGCGCATTAATGATTGGCACGAATGCCGTCCCGCCGATGCCACCCAAGCTGGAAATGGTGAAACAACCGCCCTGCATTTCGGCTGCGGTAATTTTCTTCGCGCGCGCGCTGATTTCGCCCAATTCTTGCGCTAATTGCACGATGCCTTTCTGATCCACATCGCGGATCACTGGCACTACCAAGCCCTCCGGTGTATCCACCGCCACGCCGATGTGGATGTATTTTTTCAGGATCAGATTTTCGCCGCCCGCATCCAGCGAAGCATTGAAATCCGGGAAGTGTTTCAGCGAGATCGCACAAGCCTTGAGGATGAAAGCCAGCGGAGAAATCTTGATGTCCTGCTTGGCATACTCCGCTCCCAGCTCTTTGCGGAAAGCTTCCAGCTCGCTGATGTCGGCCTCTTCGAATTGCGTGACATGCGGGATAGTCACCCAGTTGCGATGCAGATTCGCGCCGGAGATTTTTTTGATGCGTGACAGCGGCTTGGTTTCTATCGCGCCGAATTTGGCAAAATCGATGACCGGCATTTCCAATACTTGCAGGCCGCCGCCAGAAGCCGGTTTCGCCAGCGATTGTTTGACGAAATTCTGCACATCGTCTTTGGTCACGCGGCCTTTTTCGCCGCTGCCTTTTACTTGCGGCAGGTTCACGCCCAACTCGCGCGCGAAGCGACGGATGGAGGGGCTGGCATGGGCAGTGCCTGCAGCAGCAACGGCGGGCGCCGCCTGTGCAGCAACCGGGACTGCTGCAGGCAGCGCTTGGGGCACGGGCGCAACCGGCGCAGCTGCAGCTACTAAAGCAGGCGCAGCGGCAACTGGCGCGGCTACTGGTGCAGCCGTATCCCCGCTCGCTTCGATCGTCACGATCAACGAGCCTTCCGAAACCTTGTCGCCAACCTTGACCTTCACTTCCTTCACCACACCGGCAAACGGCGCAGGCACATCAATGGTCGCCTTGTCGGTTTCCAGCGAGATCAGCGACTGTTCGGCGGATACCGTGTCGCCGGCCTTTACCGCCACTTCGATGATCGCGACATCCTTGAAATTGCCGATGTCCGGCACCAATACTTGTTTGATTTCTGCCACGCTGTTCTCCTCGCGCTTAAACCGTGGTCGGGTTCGGTTTGTCGGGATTGATCTGGTAGAGCTTGATTGCCTTGGTCACTTCGCTTGGCGCAAGCGTGCCTTCATCCGCCAATGCTTTCAAGGCGGCGATGGCGACATAGTGTCTGTCCACTTCGAAGAAGCCGCGCAATTTCTTGCGCGTATCCGAACGGCCGAAGCCGTCCGTTCCCAGCGTCTTGTAACGCGCTTTGACGAAGGGACGGATCTGGTCGGCATAGGCGCGAATGTAATCGGTAGCGGCGATCACCGGTAGCTTGTCATCCAGGCAGGCATCCACAAAACTGGTGCGCGGCTGTGCTTCGGGATGCAGTGTATTCCAACGTTCGCAATCGATCCCGTCGCGCCGCAGTTCATTGAAGCTGGTCACGCTCCACACATCGGCAGCTACATTGAAATCCTTCGCCAGCAATTCCGCCGCCGCGATCACTTCGCGCAAGATCGTGCCGCTCCCCAGCAGTTGCACTTTGGCTTTGGTCTTGGCCTTGCCCGCGCTGAACTTGTACATGCCCTTGATGATGCCGTCCTCCACGCCCTTGGGCATGGCGGGGTGGGTGTAGTTCTCGTTCATCACCGTGAGGTAATAGAACACGTCCTCTTGGTTTTGGTACATGCGGCGCATGCCGTCATGCACGATCACTGCCAGTTCGTAAGCGAAAGTCGGATCGTAGGAAACACAGTTGGGAATGGTCGCGGCTTGCAGGTGGCTGTGGCCGTCCTGATGTTGCAGACCTTCGCCGTTGAGTGTGGTGCGACCCGCTGTGCCGCCGACGAGGAAACCGCGCGCGCGCATGTCGCCCGCCGCCCAAGCCAGATCGCCGACGCGTTGGAAGCCGAACATCGAGTAATAGATGTAGAACGGAATCATCGCCACGCCATTGTTGGCGTAAGAAGTTGCGGCAGCGATCCAGTCGGCCATGCCGCCCGCTTCGTTGATGCCTTCCTGCAAGATCTGCCCGGTCGCGGACTCCTTGTAGTACATCAATTGTTCCGCGTCTTCCGGCGTATAAAGCTGCCCCACCTGCGAGAAGATGCCGAGTTGGCGGAACATGCCTTCCATGCCGAAGGTGCGCGATTCGTCCGGCACGATGGGCACGATCTGCTTGCCGATATTCTTGTCTTTGACCAGCACGCCGAGCATGCGCACGAAGGCCATGGTGGTGGAGAACTCGCGCTCTTCGCTACTCTTCAACAAGGTGTCGAATGCTTCCAAGCCGGGGATCTGCAATGCCACGTTGACCGGATTGCGTGCCGGAAGCGTGCCCATCGCCGCACCGCGTTCGCGCAGATATTTCATCTCCTGGCTGTCTTCAGCTGGACGCACAAACGGCAGCTCGGGTAACTGTTCGTCGGTGACCGGAATGTTGAAGCGGTCGCGGAATTTTCGCAGTGCATCCTCGCCCATCTTCTTTTGCTGGTGCGTCGGGTTCTGCGCTTCGCCCGCTTCGCCCATGCCGTAACCCTTCACCGTTTTGGCCAGTATCACCGTCGGTTGACCTTTGTGCTTATTGGCCGCAGAGTAAGCCGCGAACATCTTGAACGGATCGTGACCACCGCGATTCAGCCGCCATATCTCGTCGTCCGACATGTCGGCCACCAGCTCTAGCAGCTCTGGATATTTGCCGAAAAAATGCTCGCGCACATACGCGCCGTCTTTGGCTTTGTAGTTCTGGTATTCGCCGTCCACTACTTCTTCCATGCGCTTCAATAGCAGCCCAGTCTTGTCCTTGGCCAGCAGCTTGTCCCAACGCCGGCCCCAGATCACCTTGATGACATTCCAACCCGCTCCACGGAACACACCTTCCAGTTCCTGAATGATCTTGCCGTTGCCGCGCACCGGGCCGTCCAGACGCTGCAAATTGCAGTTGATGACGAAGATCAGATTGTCCAGTTTTTCGCGTCCCGCCATGGAGATCGCGCCCAGCGATTCCGGCTCGTCGGTCTCGCCGTCACCGAGGAATGCCCACACTTTGCGTCCGTCAGTTTGCGCAAGTTGGCGGTGCTGCAAATAGCGCATGAAACGCGCCTGATAAATCGCCATCAATGGCCCGAGCCCCATCGACACCGTGGGGAACTGCCAGAAATTCGGCATCAACCACGGATGCGGATACGACGACAATCCGTCGCCATCCACTTCCTGCCTGAACTTGCGCAGTTGCGCTTCGCTCAAGCGGCCTTCAATGAAAGCGCGCGCATAAATGCCGGGCGATGAGTGTCCCTGAAAATACACTAGATCGCCGCCGTGATCGTCGGTCTTGCCGTGGAAGAAATGATTGAACGCCACATCATACAAAGTCGCTGCCGAGGCAAAACTGGCGATGTGCCCGCCCAGTTCGGACGAGTTCTTGTTGGCGTTCATCACAATGGCCATTGCGTTCCAGCGCATCAGCGCGCGAATGCGGTGCTCCAATTCCATATTGCCGGTGGAACGTTCTTCCTTATCCGCCGGAATAGTGTTGATGTAGGGCGTAGTAGCGCTGATCGGTATATCGTCACCAGCGATGCGCGCCTGATGTATCAATTGGTCTATCAGAAAGTGCGCGCGTCCAGCGCCGCCCGTATTCAGCACGGATTGAAGCGAGTCCAGCCACTCCTGCGTTTCTTGCGGATCGTTATCTTGATTTTGAGGTTGTTGTATCGCCATTTTTTTTCTCGCTTCCTTGGTTACAACATATCGTTTCGTTTTCTGTTACCAACCATTCCACTTTGCGGTCGGTGCTTTCTTGCGGAATTTTTTGCACCACTTGCAGCGAGAATGCCGCAGTAACCAAAGGCGGCTGATGCGGCACGCGCGCCAACAGCTTGTCGTAAAAGCCTCCGCCATATCCTAGGCGCGCCCCTTCACGGGTAAAGGCCACACCGGGCAGCAGGACGAATTCTAACGCATTCAGCGTTAATACCGCAGTAGATAATTCAACTATTGGCTCGCGTATCCCATACATTCCGGGTGCTAATTGAGTTTCGGGATTTTCAATCCAATACAGATCAAGCAATTTGGTACTAGGGTTGGCTCTAGGCAGAATCAGCTTCTTGCCGTCAGCCAGTACCCGCTTTATCCACACATCGCTGGCAAACTCGTTGCCGAAATTCATGTAGCCCAGCACGACATTGGCACGCCGATATTCCGGCATGGCAAGCAATCGTCCGGTAATCGCCGCACTGTGCTCGGCGCGCACAGCGCAAGGCAACTGCTCGCGACTGGCCAGGACTTGCTGCCTGATAGTTTGTTTCTGCCCTTGCGTGCTCATGGTCGTGAGGCTTTTCCAGCCCAAGTTGTTAACTGTTCGGCCTCTTCCAGAATATCAACCGGAACTTCGCGATAGTTCTTCAACACTTGTTTTTCCGAAGGCGCAAAGATTTCTGCATGATGCGCCAGATATTCCGGCAAGGTATCGACATGCGTTTTGAAATACAGCCTGCCATTGGATACGATACCAAAAAATACCGCGCCGCAATACAAACCGTAACCGCCGAACATGCGCTTGCAGCGCAAGCCGTCGAGCGCGGCGAGTTGCTCCAGGACGAAATCACGGAAGGAATCCGTGCTCATCCAGTTTCATCCTAAGAACAACTTGTAAGCCGGATTGTTACTCTCGTCCCAGTACTGATAACCCAGCGTGTCGAGAAAAGTTTTGAGCGCTTTTTTATCGCTACGTGGCACTTGCATGCCGACCAGCACGCGGCCGAAGTCTGCGCCATGGTTGCGGTAGTGGAACAGACTGATGTTCCAGGTGTGGTTCATGCTGTTGAGGAAATTCATCAGCGCGCCGGGACGCTCGGGGAATTCGAAGCGGAACAGGATTTCATCTTTGGCTTCTGGCGCGTGGCCGCCGACCAGATGGCGCAGATGCAGTTTGGCCATTTCGTTGTCGGTGAGATCGAGCGTAGGCAGTTTGTTGCGCTGCAGCTTTTCCACCAGATCGGCGGTTTCCGATTGATCTTTCACCTGAATGCCGACGAACACTTGCGCCGCTGTCGGATCGTCGTAGCGGTAGTTGAATTCGGTGATGTTGCGCTTGCCGAGCAGCGAGCAAAATTTGCGGAAGCTGCCGGGCGTTTCGGGGATGGTAACGGCAAGGATGGCTTCGCGCTTTTCACCGATCTCGGCGCGCTCGGCGACGAAACGCAGGCGATCGAAATTCATGTTCGCGCCGCTGCACACGGCGACCAGCGTCTCGCCCTTAAGCTGTTCGCGTTTGGCATACAGCTTGGCACCCGCCACCGCCAGAGCGCCCGCCGGTTCGAGGATGGAGCGCGTGTCTTGGAACACGTCCTTGATCGCGGCGCACACCGCGTCGGTATCCACCAGCACGATCTCATCCACATATTTCTTGCAGATGCGGAAGGTTTCTTCTCCGGCAAGTTTGACTGCCGTGCCGTCCGAGAACAGGCCGACATCGCTGAGCGTGACGCGTTTCTTCGCCTTGAGCGAGCGCGCCATGGCATCGGAATCGTTGGTCTGCACACCGATGACTTTAATGTCGGGGCGCACTTGTTTGACATAAGCCGCCACGCCCGCGATCAGCCCGCCGCCGCCGATGGCGCAGAAAATGGCGTGGATAGGTGCTTGCCGTTGGCGCAGAATTTCCATGGCGATGGTGCCTTGTCCGGCGATGACATCGGGGTCGTCGAATGGATGCACGAAGGTAAGTTGTTTTTCTTTTTCCAGCACCAGCGCGTGCGTGTAGGCATCGCTGTAACTGTCGCCGTGCAACACAATTTCCACGGAACGCTGGCCAAAATGTTTGACCGCTTCGATCTTCACCTGCGGCGTGGTGGTCGGCATCACGATCACGGCCTTGCAGCCGAGGCGAAGCGCGGACATTGCCACGCCCTGCGCATGATTGCCCGCCGAGGCGGCGATCACGCCGCGCTTGAGTTGTTCGGGCGACAAGTGCGCCATCTTGTTGTAAGCGCCGCGCAGCTTGAACGAAAACACCGGCTGCATGTCCTCGCGTTTGAACAAAATATTGTTGCCGGTGCGCGCCGATAAATTGGGCGCGAGCTCCAGCGGGGTTTCGACAGCCACGTCATAGACGCGGGCAGTAAGGATGCGTTTCAGATAATTTTGCATGTTGTTTTGCAGACGATGAAATTGGCGGCAAGATTAGCAGGAAACGGGGTTCGATGCTTTAGCTGGCGTGTGAAACGCATCCCGAAAGTCACATTTTAAAATACCAACATCGTGGAAACGCCCGTCAATAGGCGATCTACACAGTGCACATGATGGAGATGCGCGTATTTATTGGCTTGCGCGCAAACCGATCAGCCCATAGAAACGCGTCAGGTCGCTCAAGTCGTCGAACACCACTGCCGCCCCGGCAAAGTCCTGCTTGCAGGTGTAAGGATTGGTGGTGATGTAAGTCTTGATGCCCGCCGCCAGCGCCGAGTGCAAGCCGTTGTAGGAATCTTCCAATGCGATGCAATCCTGCGGCGCGAGCTGGAGCTGGTGTAGCACCCAGTTATAAATATCCGGCGCGGGCTTCTTCAGCGGCACGATGTCGCCGCAACCGATGGCAGCAAACTGCTGCTCCCAGTTTTTGCCCAACCCCACTTCCAGCAAGGCTGAGACATTCTCAGGCGAAGTAGTGGTGGCGATAGCGAGTTTGAGTCCAGCCTTGTGCGCATCACTGATGAGTTGCTTGATGCCAGGGCGCAGCGGAATATGTCCATCACGCAAGGCAGTAGTGTAATGCGCGGTCTTCTGCATATGCAGATTTTTAACAAAGGCTTCGTAAGCTGCAGGTTTGGCGAAGTCCTTCAAAAAATCTTCGACGAAATACTTGATGCGCTCCTTGCCGCCCGTCACCTTGAGCAGCTTGTCATACAGTGCCACGTCCCAGTTCCAGCCCAGCCCGTTGTCGGCGAACGCCTTGTTGAACGCGATGCGGTGCGCGTCTTCGGTATCGGCCAGCGTGCCGTCCACGTCGAATATGATGGCTTTGATTGTCATGATGTTGGTGTCACTTGAAAAATAAAAAACGGTTTACTGCAAAAGCAAAGCTGGAGGATTCAAGAGCGATCTGTGATTATTATTTATTATGTTTTTTCTGTGGTGAAAACACTTAACGCACCCCCGTGAACTTCCCCGCCATGCCGCGCATCATCTTGGCCATGCCGCCTTTACCGCTGATCATCTTCATCATTTTTTGCGTTTGTTCGAACTGGTTCAGCAGTTGGTTGACGTGCATCACCTGCACGCCCGCACCTGCGGCAATGCGCCGTTTGCGCGAGGCTTTAATGAGTTCGGGGTGGCTGCGCTCCCAAGCAGTCATGGAGTTGATGATGCCTTCGGTGCGGTTGATTTGGCGTTCGTCGATTTTCGCACTTGCGGCGGCTTGCGAAAGTTGCGCGGGCAGCTTGTCCATCAGCGCAGACATGCCGCCCATCTTGCGCATCTGCACGATCTGCATCTTGAAATCGTTGAGGTCGAAGCCTTTGCCGCTTTGCAATTTCTTCGCCATTTTGGCGGCTTCGACGTGATCCACGTTGCGCTGCGCTTCTTCCAGCAGCGACAGCACGTCGCCCATGCCGAGGATGCGTTGCGCCATACGTTCTGGGTGGAAAGCTTCGAGGCCGTTGAGTTTTTCACTGACGCCGACGAACTTGATCGGTTTGCCGGTGATCTGGCGCACCGACAGTGCTGCGCCGCCGCGCGCATCACCGTCCAGTTTGGTAAGAATAATGCCAGTAAGCGGTAGCGCTTCGCCGAACGCTTTGGCGGTATTCACCGCATCCTGACCGGTCATGGCATCGACCACAAACAAGGTCTCGATGGGCTTCAGCGCGGCATGCAGGTCTTTGATCTCCGCCATCATCGCTTCGTCGATGGCGAGGCGACCGGCGGTATCCACGATCAACACATCATGGTGGTGCTTTTTTGCGAAATCGTGCGCGGCGAGGGCGATGTCATGCGGTTTCTGGCTGATGTCGGAAGCGAAGAAATCGATGTCGAGTTGCTGCGCCAAGGTGCGCAGTTGCTCGATGGCGGCGGGGCGATACACGTCGCAACTCACCAGCAGCACTTTCTTTTTGTTCTGCTCGCGCAACAGTTTGGCCAGCTTGCCGCTGCTGGTGGTTTTACCCGCGCCCTGCAAACCGGCCATCAGAATCACAGCAGGCGGCACGGTGGTGAGGTTGAGTGCATCGTTGTGCTCGCCCATCAGCTTGGTCAGCTCGCGGTTCACCACGCCGATCAGCGCCTGCCCCGGTTGCAGGTTGCCGATGACTTCCTGCCCCAGTGCAGCTTCTTTTACTTTGGCGATAAAGTCCTTGACCACCGGCAGCGCGACATCGGCTTCCAGCAAGGCAAGGCGCACTTCGCGCATTGCATCCTGAATGTTGCTCTCGGTCAGTCGCGCCTGGCCGCGCAGGTTTTTGATGATGCCGCTGAAGCGTTGAGTAAGGTTGTCCAACATGCTTAAAATCCCTGGGTAGTTTTAGTGAGCGCCGATGCAGACACTTTTTCGGCGCTTCCTGTAGAATCCGCACAGTCTAAAACATCTGCACTCCCCATGTCGAACCAAGCGCTACTTCTGCTCACATTTGCCCTCTATACCGTCCTGGCCATTTTGTTCTGGCGCGCGCAGGCGGCGGGCACTGCCGAACAGCAAAATCGCGGCGCATTGGGTTTTGCCATCATCGTGCCATTGGCATTGCACGGCTGGCTGCTGTACGACACGCTATTTGTCTGGGGCGCATTGAATCTGGGCTTGGTGTATGCGCTGTCGCTGATCCTGTGGTTGACGGTGCTGGTGTATTGGCTGGCGCGTTTCTTCTATCCGCTGTCCAGTTTGCTGACCTTGGTATTACCGCTGGCTGCGGTCAGCACGGTGTTACCGGCATTCTTCAACGATGTGCATATCCTGTCCCAGCCCGCATCCGGTTTGTTCGACACCCATGTGCTGATGGCGATGCTGGCTTACAGCCTGTTTACCATCGCGGCGTTACATGCTGCGCTAATCTCATTTGTCGAAAAGCGTCTACATAATGCCAAGATGCCCAATGTATTTCGTAACTTGCCGCCGTTGCTGACCATGGAATCCCTGTTGTTCCGCGTCATTGGCGTGGGCTTCATGTTGCTGACCATCACCGTGGCTTCCGGCATGTTGTTCTCAGAAAATATCTTCGGGCACCCTTTGCGCTTTACCCATATGGTCCTGTTCGGAATTGCCTCTTGGGGGGTGTTCGCCGCGCTGCTGCTGGGCCATCATTTCTATGGCTGGCGCGGCCATACAGCGGTACGCTGGACCTTGAGCGGCTTTGCTTTCCTTGTACTGGCCTATCTGGGCAGCCAATTCGTGCTGGAAGTCTTCCTGCACCGCTAATCCGTTTTTAGAAACAATCCTTGCCACAATTCTACGAAATATCGTAGAATTCGCGCCCTTTGGCATTGGCCAAATCAATTTTTTATTGGGTAATCACTATGGTAGTCATTCGTCTTTCTCGCGGTGGTTCGAAGAATCGTCCGTATTACAACGTGGTGGTAGCGGATTCCCGCAATCGTCGTGACGGTCGTTTCATCGAGCGCATCGGCTTCTACAATCCGCTGGCAGCCGAAGACTCTGAAGGCCTGCGTCTTCAACTGGATCGCGTGACGCACTGGCAAGAGCGCGGCGCACAGTTGAGCGAAACCGTAGGCCGCTTGGTCAAAAAAGCCGGTGCAGCAGCCAAAGTCTAACGAGGCAAGCCCCATGGTCGTCATGGGGAAGGTGGTCGGCGCGCAAGGCATTCAAGGTTGGGTGAAGGTGCAGACCTTTACCGAATATCTGGACAGCTTACTCGACTACGACACTTGGTATGTGGGCAGCGAACAGGCTTGGCATCCAATGCAAGTGCTGGAAGCGAACGTGCATGGCAAGGTGTTGATCGCCAAGCTGGAAGGCATCCTTGACCGCACTGCCGCCGAAAAATATAAAGGCCAGTTGATCGCCGTTCACCGCGCAGATTTGCCGGAGCAGCCTGAAGGCGAATACTACTGGTCTGACTTGGTCGGGCTGTCGGTGGAGAACTTGGCAGGCGAAGCGTTCGGTATCGTGGATTCGTTGCTGGAAACCGGCGCAAACGATGTGCTGGTGGTTAAAGGCGAGCGCGGTGAGACATTGATGCCGTTCATTGCCAGCGTAATCCAGCATGTGGATTTAAAGAAGAAATTGATCCAAGTGGATTGGCAGGCGGATTACCTCAAATGAGGTTTGACGTTGTCACCTTGTTTCCAGAGATGTTCGACGCGCTCACCAAATACGGCGTGACGCGACGGGCGGCAGAGCAAGGCAGGTTTCAGTTGCAGACGTGGAATCCGCGCGATTTTACGACCGACAACTACCGCACCATTGATGACCGTCCCTACGGTGGCGGGCCTGGAATGGTGATGTTGGCGGAGCCGCTGGAAAAAGCCATCAGCGCAGCGAAAGCAGCGCAGGCCGCCAGCGGAGCGAAGAAGAGTTGTGTGATCCACCTCTCGCCGCAAGGCAGGCCGCTCACCCATGAAGTGGTGATGGAGTTGCTGGCGCGGGATGAAGGTTTGATATTGTTGGCGAGTCGTTACGAGGGCGTGGATGAACGCTTGTTGCGCCAGCAAGTGGATGAAGAGCTTTCCATCGGCGATTACGTGTTGTCCGGTGGCGAGTTGGCAGCGATGGTGGTGATGGATAGCGTGGTGCGGCAGATCCCCGGCGTATTGGGCGACGACGCATCGGCGCAGCAGGATTCCTTTGTGCAAGGCCTGCTGGATTGTCCGCACTACACACGGCCTGAGGTTTATAACGGCGAGGGTGTTCCAGACGTGCTGATGTCCGGGCACCACGCCGAGATAGAGAAGTGGCGATTGAAGCAGTCGTTAATCCGCACTGCGGAACGTCGCCCGGATTTGCTGGCAGTACGCCAGTTGACTAAACAGGAAGCTCGGCTACTGGCAGAGTACCAGCAGGAACAAGCTTCCGTAAAAGAAAAGGAAACAAAATGAATCTGATCGGAATTCTTGAAAAAGAAGAAATCGCCCGTCTGGGCAAGACCATCCCTAACTTCGCCCCCGGCGACACCGTGGTGGTTGGCGTGAACGTGGTTGAAGGCGACAAGAAACGTACTCAAGCTTTTGAAGGTGTGGTGATCGCCAGACGCAACAAGGGGCTGAACTCCAGCTTCATCGTGCGCAAGGTCTCTGCCGGCGAAGGCGTGGAACGTACCTTCCAAACCTATTCCCCCAGCATCGCCAGCATCGAAATCAAGCGTCGCGGCGATGTGCGCCGTGCCAAGCTGTACTACCTGCGCGACCGCTCCGGCAAGTCGGCACGTATCAAAGAAAAATTGCCGGCACGCAAAGTCGCAGCAGCGTAAGCAGCGATTGTGTGGCAAAGAAAACGGGAGCTTCGGCTCCCGTTTTTTATTTCCGCTATCATGCTTGCATGGACTATCAGGCAATCATTGTTGTACCGTTTGGAAAGCTAGGCATCCGCTGCACGGAGGAGGCTTTGCTGGGTATCGAATTCGTCCCGGCAGACACGCCCACGTTGGCTCCGCGCAACGCGTTGGCATCGGAAGTATGCAGACAGCTGGATGAGTATTTCGCCGATGCGAATTTCTGTTTCGACCTGCCGCTCCAGCTCGACGGCACGGAACACCAGCGCAAAGTGTGGCAGGCGATGCAGGCCATTCCGCGCGGGCAAACGCAGAGCTACGGCGCGTTGGCTGCGCAGATCGGCTCCAGTGCGCGCGCCGTCGGGCAAGCCTGCGGCAACAATCCGATTCCTGTCGTTGTGCCCTGCCATCGCGTGGTGAGCAAGGCAGGGCTGGGCGGATTCATGCATCGTGCAGATGTTGCTGCGCTGGACATCAAGCGCTGGTTGTTGGTACATGAACAACACTGACCTGCTCGACGAATTCAGCGATGCGTTATGGCTGGAAGACGGCCTGTCGCGCAACACGCTGGAAAGCTACCGGCGCGATCTGAACAAATTTGCTGACTGGCTGGCGAAGCAGCGTGGATGCGGCTTGGCGGACGCCACCCATGCCGACATACAGGGCTTCCTCGCGCATCTGGTGAGCGGAGAAAAAGCCAAGGCCACCTCCACTTCGCGCGCCATTTCCAGCCTCAAACGGCTGTTCCGTTACCTGCTGCGGCAAAATAAAATCACCACCGATCCGACCCTTCAAATCGCCACACCCAAGATACCGCGCAGCCTGCCCAAGAGTCTCACCGAACAAGATGTCGAACTGCTGTTGAATGCGCCCGATGTGGAAACATCGCTCGGCATGCGCGACCGCACCATGCTGGAAGTGCTGTACGCCAGCGGCTTGCGCGTATCCGAGCTGGTCGGACTGAGCGTGGCGCAGGTGAGTCTGGACATGGGCGTGACGCGCGTAATGGGCAAAGGCAGCAAGGAACGTCTGGTGCCGCTGGGCGAAGAAGCGCTGGACTGGGTCAAGCGCTACCTCGCAGATGCCCGTCCTGCCTTGCTTGCGGGGCAGGTCACCGACGCGTTGTTCGTCACCCATAGAGGCGAAGGCATGACGCGGCAGATGTTCTGGTTTCTCATCAAGAAACACGCCAAACACGGCGGCCTGCACAAACCGCTGTCGCCGCACACCCTGCGCCATGCCTTCGCCACCCACCTGCTCAACCACGGCGCGGACCTGCGCGTGGTGCAGATGCTGCTCGGCCATTCGGATATTTCCACCACGCAGATTTACACGCATGTGGCCCGCGAACGTTTGAAGGCGCTGCATGCGATGCATCATCCGAGAGGGTGAGCTAGCTAGTTCAACGCGCCAATCTTATTAGTTGTAATACATCACCGCGTGGAGATACCCGTGCCAATTTGCTTGCGACCAAGGTGTATTTCACAACTCCCCCGCCTGTTACTGAAAGTCTCCCCACAGTGTTTGCAGCGCGGCAATTCCCGCAATGGCAGCGGTTTCGGTGCGAAGCACGCGCGGGCCGAGCAGGATGGGGATGAATCCGGCTTGTTGGGCTAAGTTGGCTTCGTCGTTGGTGAAGCCGCCTTCGGGGCCGATGAGCAGGGTGGCGCGGCCTTGCGGTTTGGCTTGGGATTGCAGGTTGCTCGCGCCGCCCGGCAGCAGGATGAATTTGCTGCCGGGGGCGTTGCGCATTTCTTTGAGCCATGTGCCGAGTTCTTGTGGCGCGTGCAGTTGCGGCAGGGTGTTGCGTCCGCTTTGTTCGCAGGCAGAGACGGTGACGTTGCGCCAGTGCTCGGTGCGTTTTTCGGCGCGTGTGCCGCTGAGTTTTGCCACGCTGCGCTGGGTCTGCACCGGGACGATTTCGGCTGCGCCGAGTTCGGTGGCTTTCTGTACCACCCAGTCCATTTTGTCGCTGCTGCTCATGGCTTGCGCCAGCACGATGTGCAAGTCGGATTCCGTCTGTCCGATGAAGGTCTGCAAGTTGCCGAGCGTTACGTGCTTGCCCTGGATGGCGTTGATGGTGGCATCGAGTGCATTGCCCAGTCCGTCGAAGATCTGCACCGCATCGCCCACGCGCAGGCGCAACACACGGCTGGCGTGGTGGGCGGCTTCAGATGGCAACTCGTAGTTGGTGCTCAGGGGTAGCGGCGGCGGGCAGTAGAATCTTGGCGCGGACATGGTGGGTAAAGGGCTGGGGACGGGCGTGATAATATAATGCCCAGAATAATAACGGGCATGAATAATATTCATGCCCCAATGATGAGTACGCTATGCCCGTTTCCCCCACCCCAACCCTCCCCCGGAGGGAGAGGGGGCAAACGAGTTGCTTCGCAAGCTTGTCAATTACTGCTGGTCTTTGGGAGCGAACATCATGGTCAGTCTGCAACCCCCTTTATGTGATTTCGGCTGGAAGGCGCGTCCGTTCGACCTGTTGGGCGTGGACGGCAAACGTTACACGCTGGAAAATTCGCGCGGCAAGAACGGTCTGCTGGTGATGTTCATCTGCAACCATTGCCCTTACGTGAAATCCATCCGCGAGCGCATCATCCGTGACACGCGCGAGATGCAACAGCTCGGTATCAACAGCATCGCCATCATGTCCAACGATCCCGCCGACTATGTGGAGGATTCGTTCGACAACATGAAACTGATCGCGCAGCAATACCACTACCCTTTCCCTTACGTGTGGGACGAGACGCAACAGGTCGCCAAGGATTACGGCGCTGTATGTACGCCGGATTTTTTCGGCTTCAATGCCAAGCTGGAATTGCAATATCGCGGACGGCTGGATGCCTCGCGCAAGGATGCGGTGGCAGATGCGCCGCGCGATTTGTTCAATGCCATGCTGCAAGTGGCATTAACCGGACAGGGACCGCGCGAGCAGATCGCCAGCATGGGTTGCTCAATCAAATGGAAGGCTGAAGCGTGAAGATTCTGATCTTGGGTGCAGGGCAAGTCGGCTCGACAGTGGCAGAAAACCTGGTCGGCGAAGTGAACGACATCACGGTGGTCGATTCGGATAGCGAAAAGCTGCGCCTATTGCAGGATCGGCTGGATTTGCGCACGGTGGTTGGCAATGCTGCCCACCCGTCAACGCTGGAACAAGCGGGCATCGCCGATGCCGATATGTTGCTGGCAGTGACACAGAGCGATGCCGTCAATCTGGTGGCGTGCAAGCTGGCGGCCAGCCTCTACAACACGCCGACGCGTATCGCCCGCATCCGCGCCGTCGATTACCTCAAGCGTGAAGAGTTGTTCAACGCGGATAATTTCTGTGTGGATTTTTCCATCTGTCCGGAGCAAATTCTTACCGAGTACATCACCAAGCTGATTGAGTTTCCCGAAGCGCTGCAAGTGCTGGAGTTTGCCGATGGCAAGGTTTCGCTGGTCGCGGTACGCGCGTTCGAAGGCGGGCTGCTGGTCGGCAAGCCGCTGAGTTATTTGCGTACCCACATGCCGCAATTCGAGACGCGCGTCGCAGCGATCTTCCGCCACAATCGCGCAATCATTCCCGAGGGCAGTACCGTGGTGGAGGACGGCGACGAGATTTTCTTCATTGCTGCGTCCGACAATATCCGCCGTGTGTTGAAAGAGATGCGGCGCATGGATAAGCCTGCCAAGCGGGTGATGATCGTCGGCGGCGGCAACATCGGGCGGCGCTTGGCGAAGGCGCTGGAGCACGACTATCAGGTCAAGCTGATCGAATTCAACAAGAAGACGTGTCAGGTTCTGGCCGGTGAGTTGACCAACACGCTGGTGTTGAATGGCGACGGCACGGACGAGAAACTGATGCAGCAGGAAAACGTTGAAGATGTCGACGTGTTCTGCGCGCTTACCAACGACGATGAAAATAACATCATGTCGGCGCTGTTGGCCAAGCAGGGCGGCGCGCGTAAAGTGCTGGCGCTTATCAATCGCAGCGCTTACGTCGATCTGGTGCAGGGCGGCAAGATCGACATCGCGCTGTCTCCGGCGCAAGTCACCATCGGTTCATTGCTGGCTTATGTGCGTCAGGGCGACGTGGCAGCGGTGCATTCCTTGCGGCGCGGCGCAGCTGAATCGCTGGAACTGGTGGTGCACGGCGACCGCGATTCATCACGCGTGGTCGGACGGCGCATTGACGAGATTGAATTGCCCAAGGGGGCGACCATAGGTGCGCTGGTGCGCGGCGACAAGGTCATCATGGGGCATCGCGACAAGGTGGTCGAAGCGGAAGACCATGTGATTGTTTTTGTCGTCGATAAAAAGATGTTGAAGAAGGTCGAGAAACTATTTCAAGTTAGCGTCGGGTTCTTCTGATGAGGCGTTCGCTCACGGTTCTCCATGTGCTGGGATTGATGCTGGTGGTGTTCAGTATCAGTTATGTGCTGCCGATTATTACTTCGCTAATCTATGACGACGGTACGCTGTTCGATTTTCTGATGGCGATGTTATGGACAGCCGGTGCTGGTGTGTTGCTGTGGATATTGACGCGTCGCTATAAAGGCGAATTGTCCATTCGTCACGGCTATTTGCTGGTGGTGGCGATGTGGACGGCGATGCCTGCTGTGGCGACACTCCCGCTGTTACTGGTGATCAACGGCTTGTCGTTTACCGGCGCGTATTTCGAGACCATGTCCGGCATCACCACCACCGGCGCGACTGTGCTCACCGGGCTGGATAATCTGCCGCCCGCCATTAATCTGTGGCGGCATGAACTAAATTGGATTGGCGGTATGGGCATCATCGTGCTGGCAGTGGCGGTGTTGCCTTTGCTCGGCATCGGCGGCAGGCAGTTGTTCAAGGCCGAGACGCCGGGCCCGATGAAGGATTCCGCGCTCACGCCGCGCATCACCGAGACCGCGCGTAACCTGTGGCTGGTGTATGCCGGCATCACGCTGGCCTGCATCGTATCCTTGAGAGTTGTCGGCATGTCCTGGTTTGACGCGGTCTGTCATGCCTTTGCGGCGATGTCGTTGGGCGGATTTTCCACGCACGACGCCAGCGTCGGCTATTTCAATTCGCCCGCCATCGAGTTCGTGCTGATCGTGTTCATGCTGATTGCGGCGATGAATTTCGCTACCCATTACCTCGCCTGGCGCGGCAAGAGCCTCAAGGTTTATTTGCATGATGCTGAGGCCAGGGCCACAGTAGTGCTGATCGTCGGCAGTTGTTTCGGGATAGGCCTATTCCTGTGGTGGCAGGGCACTTATTCGAGTTTTTGGACGGCGTTGCGTTTCGCCAGTTTCAACCTCGTCTCGGTGGCAACCGACTGCGGCTTTGCCAATGCGGACTTCAACCGCTGGCCCATATTTGCGCCGATGTGGATGTTATTGCTGAGTTGTATCGCGGTAAGTTCCGGCTCTACCGGCGGCGGTATCAAAATGATCCGCACGCTGGTGCTGGTAAAACAGGCGGGGCGCGAATTTGTCAAACTGCTGCATCCACACGCGATTAACCCCATGAAGATCGGTGGTCAGGTGGTGGCTAATAACATCGTGTTCGCGGTGCTGGGCTTCATTTTTCTGTATTTCATCAGCGTCGCAACGCTGACTTTTGCCCTACTGATCAGCGGCCTGGATTTTATTTCTTCCTTTTCGGCGGTCATCGCATGTATCAACAATGCCGGGCCGGGACTAGGCGCAGTGGGTCCCGCCAGCAATTACCAAAATCTGACCGTATTTCAAACTTGGGTGTGTACCACGGCGATGCTAATCGGCCGATTAGAGATATTTACTATATTGATCTTGTTCACACCAGCATTCTGGCGCAGATAAACACATTGAGCAGAAACGGATAATTGAGGTAGCATCCGCATCTAGCGGGGGACTCACTCGGTTTTGTGGGGATTCTTAACGTACTTTAGGGTGGTCAAGGTGAGCGAAAGTCTGTCTGGGATAAAGGTCGTGCTCATAGACGATAGCAATACCATACGCCGTAGTGGTGAGATTTTTCTATCGCAAGCAGGTGCCAAGGTTGTTCTTGCGGAAGATGGTTTTGACGGGTTGTCTAAAGTAGTGGATAACAAGCCGGACATCATTTTTGTAGATGTCATGATGCCGCGTCTGGATGGCTATCAGACATGCGCGCTCATAAAAAATCATCGTGACTTCAAAAGTACACCCGTTGTCATGCTCACCAGTAAAGACACCCTTTTTGACCGTGCGCGTGGCAAGCTTGTGGGATCTGACCAATATCTAACCAAACCGTTCAGCAAAAAAAGTCTGATCGAGGCGGTCATCGAACACACTAAACATTATGAGGATGTGAATTATGGCAATTAAAAAAGTACTGGTAGTGGATGACTCTGCAACAGAGCGCCATGTTTTGGGAAGCTTACTGGAATCGAAAGGTTTTCTGGTGGTCTATGCTGACAGTGGGGAGACGGGTGTTACAAGCGCCAAATCCGAAATGCCTGACCTGATTCTGATGGATGTTGTAATGCCCGGGCTGAACGGTTTCCAAGCGACGCGTGCCATCACCCTAGATGAAGCTACCAAGAATATTCCTGTCATCATCTGCACCACCAAGGGCCAGGAAACTGACAAGATCTGGGGTATGCGCCAAGGCGCTAAAGACTATATTACCAAGCCTGTCAATGCCGAAGAATTGTTGGGCAAAATTGCGGCTCTCGACTAATTCTTTCACATCATGTCTAAACGCTTCAATCTGCGCGAATTTCAGCAACAATTGTTGGATCGCCTTCAAGAGCAGAAATCTAGAAGCGCTCAGATTTCCACGCTCGGCGTGCAAGTGGGCACTGAGTATTGGTTAGTGGACATGCCAGACATCAGTGAAGTTATGTCTTTACCGATGCTTACTCCAGTTCCTTTGACCAAGCCGTGGTATTGCGGGATTGCCAATGTGCGCGGCAATCTTTATAGCATTATCGATTTCGGGCTTTATATGGGGGGCGCTGCGATTTTGCATGAAGGGCAGAGCAGGGTGATGTTGGTGGGACAGAAATACGCCTTCAATGCCGGATTGCTGGTTTCACGTGTGCTTGGGCTACGCAACTCGACCGAGTGGAAGCATATTGAGCAAGATGGCATGAATCTGTTGCAAGATGAGCACGGTCAACTTTGGCACAAACTGGATGTCCCAGCCCTTCTAGGGCAGGCAGATTTTCTGCAAATTGGTATTTAACATTTTCCGTAAAGCAGCCCCGTTTGGGGGAGGAGAAATAACATGGCATTTAAACTGAAATCACCAACCGCCAAAGTTCAAGAGCAAAAGCACGGACACGTTGATACAAATTTGTTAGTAATACGAAGCATCATGTCGATGCTGGAATTTGCCATGCCGCTGATCAGGCACTTGTCTGTTGTGACGCGTTTGAAAATTCTTGGCACGGCTGCTTTTCTTTATTTCATCGCCGTCATTGCCGCCGTTTCCATCAACAACCTTGAGTCCTCTTACAGTTCGCGCTACGCGACAGAAGCAAGCAAACTGCAGTTGTCGTTGGTTAAATTGACGCGCAACTTACAAATGGGTATGTCGGGCAATTCGAAAAGTTTTGACGATCTGTCTCAAAACGGCATAGAAATTCAAAACATCATCACCACGCTGGACAAGGGCGATAACAACTTGCCCGCCACTAGCGGCGAGGCGCGCGCGCCTCTGAATGCCTTGATGAGCATCACGGATAAGATGTTGTCAAATGTGGGGAAAATGAAACAACGAAATGATAATCTGCTCACGCAGACAAGCACCATGGAAGTAATCGACAAAACCAACAATGAGTTTCGAGATATTTCCCAGAAAATGTTGGATACTTATCGCAACGACAAAAAAATTGCAGCAACCAAGCTTGCGCAAGCTGTTGAACAAATTGCCAAGAGTAGTAGCAAAACTGCAGGGGGCGGTATAGCGCAGGATCAGTTGACTCAAATGGGAGCTAACATTAATTCTGCGGCGGAGGCGCTGTCAGCGCTGCCGGCTGACGATCCCATGGTCGCGGAAGCAACCAAGTTGATTGCTGCCTATCGTTCTAGTGTTAATACACTCAATGGACATACGCATAGCATGGAAGAAGCCGGTGCTACTGCAAAACTAATTTTGACAGATGCTGATACAGCACTGGTCAAGGCTGAAACAATTGAAGCCATTTATCGCAATCCTTTGATTGTACGCATTACCTCCATAGCCGCCCCTGTTCTGGCTATGCTGCTGTTGTGGGATTTGTTGCTGCTGGTCAAGGAATTTATGGATGATTCAATTCGCCGCAGTAAGGATGCAGAACGCCTTAACCGCGAAAATCAGAACGCTATTTTAAGACTGATGAACGAATTGTCTGATTTGGCTGACGGTGACCTTACTGCGCATGCTACGGTGTCGGAAGACATCACTGGGGCCATTGCTGATTCAATTAATTACACAACAGATGAACTGCGCAAACTGGTAGAACGCGTCAATACTGCGTCGCAACAAGTAACTAGAGCGTCCAGTGACGCTGGTAAGGTTACTAAGGGGTTGCTGGATGCGACACAGAAGCAGGCTTCCGAAATTCGCGAAGCGGGTATTGCGGTGGAATTGATGGCCAAATCGATTCAGGAAGTTGATAGCAGTGCTGCTCAATCTTCAATAGTTGCACGACGCACACTGGAAGTGACTGAACAAGGAGCTATGGCAGTACGTAATTCCGTCGCGGGTATGGATGGTATTCGTGAACAGATCCAAGAAACCTCAAAGCGCATTAAGCGGCTGGGCGAAAGCTCCCAAGAGATTGGTGAAATCGTGGACTTGATCTCGGACATCACCGAGCAAACTAACGTATTGGCATTAAACGCTGCAATTCAAGCTGCCTCTGCAGGCGAGGCGGGTCGCGGCTTTGCGGTGGTCGCTGAAGAAGTGCAGCGCCTCGCTGAACGCTCGGGCGAGGCGACAAAGCAGATCGGCCTGCTAGTCAAAACAATTCAGGGCGATACTCAGGATGCCGTGGTGGCTATGGAAAAGAGTACACAGGGTGTGGTGGAAGGTGCAAAACTTTCGGACGAAGCCGGTAAGTCGCTGCAAGAAATTGAGCGTTCCACACGAGAGCTGACCGACTTGGTTAACAGCATCTCGGTTTCCACTCAGGTTCAAAACGACATGGCGCGTGAAGTTTCCACGGCCATGGCAGACATTCTGAAAATTACCGAGCAAACGTCCAAAGGTACCCAGCTCACCAGCGCATCGGTTGCGCAGTTGGAAAGTTTGGCGACTGAATTGGATGGTTCTGTTTCTGGTTTCAAACTGTAAAGGCTAACGTGTCAGTTCCATCCAATCCCCTGCCACTGTTGTCGGTTAAGGCTGAACTGGATAGTTCATTGGCTTCGATTAGCCGTAATATGGAAAGTTTTCTTTCCTCGCGCAGTAATCAGCAAGCCCTAAAGGATGCACAAACCGAATTGCATCGTGTCAAGGGTGTTTTTCAAATGCTGGCGATGCATGGATTGGCCGTATATTGTGGTGAACTGGAAAAGTTCCTGCAAGAGATCTCTGATCGCCCCCAAGATGCAACTGCCATGCGCCATGACTCAGCACATCGTGCATTGTTCGGGCTGACCCACTATCTGGATGCGATTGCCGCAGGTGCGCCCAATGCGACACTGCGTTTGTTCCAAGAGTATCAGGAGTTGCATCAGGCTCGCGGCATTGAGATGGCATTTGAGGTTGATCTGTTCTTCCCTGACTTGCAGGTTGAACTGCCACCTTCTCTGCTAAACGAGGATTTGCTTGAAGATGCGCAGACGCACATCAAGAGTTCGCGGATGCTTTACCAACAGAATCTGCTTAAATGGCTGCGCCAAGACGACAGCATAGAAGCACTGCGCGGCATGATGGCAGCGGTTCGGGTGGTGTTGTCATGCGTTCCAAAAGATCATCAACGCGCATTCTGGTGGGTGGCAGGCGGGCTACTTAATTGTGTACTGCATGACGGCGTCCCTCCTGAACTGAACATCAAAAAGTCTCTCAGCCGCATTGACCAGAGAATGCGCTCTCTGCTTGAAAATAGCGCTTTCGATGAAGATGCCGCGCTAAGCGAGATGTTATATCTGGTGGCGCGCAGCCACACTGTAAGTAAGACCGTTGAAAGTATCAAACAAACTTTTAATCTGGAAGCCTATCTACCGGAAACACCTCCGCTACCGCCCAGTGAAACAGCAGCACTTCTCGACAACATGCGTGCTCAGCTGGCGCTTGCTGACGAAACATGGGAGCTATGTGTGGCTGACGACGCTGCTGCGCGAACCAAGTTTGCAGAACTGGCTGAGCAACTATATCTGCTGTCAGAACAGCTCGACCGCAATACATTGCAGTTCCTGTGCAAGCAAATCCGTGGGATTGCCGTTCAATCGAACGATTCCGAATATGTGCAACGTATCGCTGTTGATATGGCGATGGCACTGTTGCTGCTAAGTAGTGGGCTTGATCATTATCAGCATTTGGGCAGTGGCTTTCATGAACAAACGCGCATTTTGAGCATGCGCTTGCAGGCTAGCATGATGCGTATGCCGGAAGACGCAGGTAAACTCGATAATTTGGTTTCGCTATTTTGTGAGATGGAACAGCGTGAAGTGATGTCGCCGCTGGCTAAGGAGATGCAAAACAACTTGCAGCACATCGAACAAGGTCTAAATGCTTTCTTCGGTAACGCCGAAAAACGCGCTGAATTACTGCATGTCAATCGGCTAATGAATCAGGTTCAAGGTGGATTGCACATTCTATCTCTGGATGTTGCAGAGCAACTGCTTTCAACACTGAATCAAATCACGGTTCGTTACCATCAAGGCGATACGCCACCAGCCAAAGAAATGCGTTTGGTCGCCTCAGCGATCAGTATTTTGGGGGATTACGTACATGGTTTGTCGCTTGGACAAAAACCCGATCCGGCTTCTTTAAGTAAAGTGCTGCACGAACTATCCGAGGTATGCGCCACTGTTGACCATGCTCGTGCTTATTCTCCAGAGGAGGACATTGTCCCAGTTGGCGTGTCCGTTCGATCAGGCAATGAGGATGCTGAGCTGCTGGAAGTGTTTCTGGAGGAGGCGCAAGAGGTCATAGAGACTTTGCGCAACAATCTTGAAATTTCACGCTTACATCTGGAAAGTCGCGATCCGTGGATAACGATTAGGCGTGCTTTCCACACACTCAAAGGTAGCGGCCGTATGGTAGGCCTAATTGAGCTGGGTGAAGTTGCTTGGGCTGTCGAACGAGCCATGAACAATTGGCTAGCTAAAAACCTGCCCGCAACACCGGAGTTGCTGGAGATGGTGGGAGATGCTGAGGTCCTATTCCAACATTGGGTGGACATGCTTAAAAGCGGCAGCACTACAGCACACATTGATACCACACATTTGCTCACGATGGCGGACTGCATCGAGAATGGCAAACCTATTCCGCAACAAATTCTTCCTGCTGCGCCTGTTGCTGAACAGGAGATTGCACCTAAGCCGTCTGCCGAAGAATCTCTTGTGCAGATCGGATCGGTGAGCATGTCACCCATGCTGTTCCGCATCGCCTCGGAGGAAGCAGCCGAACGTGTTACTGCCTTGCAAACTCATTTTGTAGATTTACAAAAAGATGATGCTCATATCGTTTCTTACGACTTCATGCGTGCCGCACACACACTGGCTGGTGTTAACCGTACCATGGGCTTCATCGCCATCGCCGAACTTTCATTTGCTCTTGAACAGTGGCTGGAAGCACGTATCGATAAGCGCGACGCAGTGAACGAACCGCAGTTTTCTCTGTTGAATGAGGTCATAAACCATTTGGATGTGATGTGTGCATCAGTCAGGAATCTTGAAGAACCACAGCCACAAGAAGAGTTGAATGCACGGCTTATGGCGGATAAATTAATCGTTGCGCCTGTAGAATTTGCAGGAGCAACACCGGCTGAAATTGAACTAGTTTCTGAAACTGTTCCAGTTGAATTAATTTCTCTTCCTGAGCCGTCTGAAGTTGAAGTTCCAGTTACAAAAGAATCCTTAACTGAACTACCAGCACCCACCCAACAAGAACGCCGTGTGCTCGATGATGTTGATGAACAATTGTTGCCGATCTTCTTGGAAGAGGCCAACGAATTGTATCCGCATATCGGCAGCGCCTTACGGGCTTGGCATGAACACCCCAGGGACGCACAGTCTGGACTCAACCTGCAACGCAGTTTGCATACGCTGAAAGGCAGCGCACGTATGGCTGGTGCAATGCGCTTGGGTGAGCTTACTCACCGTGTGGAGGAGCGCATTAACCAAGCTATCTCGCGCAATGTGTTTGACGAGGCTTTGTGGAACGAGATGGACGGCTATCTTGATCGCATCGGCAATGCTATTGAGCAATTGCAAAGTCCGCAGCACTCGACAGAGAGCGAAATTGCACGTGATACCGTTTCGCCTTCTACAGAAACTACTGTTCGCGCCACCGCCCCTGCCTTGGAAGTCGGCGCTGAACGTGCTATGCAGGCTGCGCTGTTACGCGTGCGTTCCGATACCGTGGACCGCTTGGTCAATGAGGCTGGCGAGGTTAGCGTAGCACGCTCACGAGCTGAAATGGAGCTGCGAGATTTTAAGAGCGGCGTACTTGAACTCACAGAAAGTGTGAATCGCCTGCGCAAACAGGTGCGCGAGATTGAGATACACGCCGAAGGACAGATGCAGGCGCGTGTTTCGATCACCGGAGAAAGTGCAGAAAAATTTGATCCGCTAGAATTCGACCGCTTTACCCGCTTCCAGGAATTGACGCGTTTCATGAACGAAAGCGTTCATGACGTGCAAACCGTGCAACAAACCTTGTTGTTAAACCTTGCCGAGACCGAAGCTGCACTCAACGCACAAGCCCAGCTCACTCGCGATTTGCAACAAGGCCTAATGAACATCCGCATGGTGCCTTTTGCCAGCATTAGCGAACGCCTGTATCGCATCGTGCGGCAGACCGGCAAAGAGCTGGGTAAGCGAGCCAACCTTGAGCTGTTCGGCGGTGAGATCGAATTGGATCGAAGCGTACTGGAAAAAATGACAGCACCCTTTGAGCATTTGCTACGCAATGCGATTGCTCATGGCCTTGAAGCGCCTGAGCAAAGGGAAAAAAGTGGTAAAGCCATGATCGGCGAGATTCGTTTGTCGTTACGTCAGGAAAGCAACGAGGTGGTATTCGAGCTAAGCGATGACGGTGAGGGCTTGAATATTCCGCGTATTAGACAGAAAGCTCTGGAAAGTGGAACAATCAGCGCTGATAAAGAAGTTAGCGACGAGCAAGTCATACAATTAATCTTCACAGCCGGACTTTCCACTTCGCACGAGATCACCGAAATTTCCGGTCGCGGCGTGGGATTAGACGTAGTGCGAAGCGAAATCTCATCTTTGGGTGGGCGTATCGATGTAACTTCTGAAAGCGGTTACGGAGTCCGTTTTATTATCCACTTGCCGTTGACCTTGGCTGTAACCAAAACTCTAATGGTTCGTGCTGGACAAGCAATCTATGCTCTACCTTCGACCATGGTCGAACACGTACAACAAATCAAAGCTTCTGGACTTGAAGCACTTTACCAACAACGTTATATTGATTGGCAAGGCCATCGGTACGGCTTGTATTATCTTCCACGTTTGCTGGGTGATGAACAAGCTGAAGTGTTAAGCATTCCGTATAACCCAGTTCTATTACTGCGTAGCGGTGAATATCGCATCGCCTTGCATGTTGATGCCCTATTGGGTAATCAGGAAGTTGTAGTCAAGAACATCGGCCCGCAATTAGCCCGCCATTCGGTCATTGCGGGTGCAACTGTGTCAGGCAATGGTTCCGTGATTCTCATCATCAACCCCGTGGCCTTTACTCAGCGCATTGCGTCATCACAAAAAACCATCAAAGCTGTTGAAGTTGAAGAAGTACGCAGCGTGCCTATAATTATGGTGGTGGATGATTCCCTTACCGTACGCAAAATCACCAGTCGTTTGTTGGAACGGGCAGGATATCAGGTGGTTACTGCCAAGGATGGTATCGATGCTTTGGAACAATTGGCAGACATTACACCCAGCGTGATGTTGCTAGATGTCGAAATGCCACGCATGGATGGTTTCGAACTCGCCAAACGCCTGCGTACTGACAACAAAACCCGAAGCATACCAATCATCATGATTACCTCTCGTACTGCCGAAAAACACCGCAACTATGCGATGGAATTGGGCGTCAACGAATACCTTGGCAAGCCATACCAAGATGATGAGCTACTGCAACATATCGCTCGATTCACCAATCTGCCTGAAATGGGCTAGTAACGACATTGAATTTTGAGTTTTCATTCTTCTAGAGATAACTATGGGACTTCTGGATTAGTGTTCTGCTTTAGCCATGGTTGATGAACTACATGCGCATACTGCAGCAACAGCTCTGCATGTTGGCGACATAACAGAAGAGGCAATAGTGCAGCGTTTGGATTTCGTTGCAGTCATTGAAGCTCATCGCAAATGGAAAGAACGGCTTGTTGATTATGATCAATTCATTTCCACTGAAAAAATTGATCGCGTCGTGACGGCCAATGCGCCTTGGATACATGGATTTACGGTTTGGGTGGCATACTTACTGGTCATCTGCCTCTTTTTCATCAGTTCAAGACCAAGCATACACAATTCCACATCAGTGCCGCCCAGGCTGTCGAAAAAGTGCAACATGGACGCAAAGATGGCTGTGGATATGCTGCTTGAGGGAGAAATTCCCAAAAGCTCCTGAGGTTCAGTCACTACTTTCTAAGTTGTTTGTGGAAATGAAAGGGCTGTAGGCCTAGTTTTCCACTTCCGCAAATAATTTTGTTTTCAATTTACTGAATTTGAGTATGTTAATAGATCTGAGACATCGGCTCTATAAATGCACCTACGTCTCGTCCTCCCGTTTAGTTTTAAAACTGGATTTTGATACAGCCATAAATAGCTAATTGGCATCAATGATTGGCATTGAAATGCTCAGCATTACAATTCGTGAGATTTTTGACCCCATGCCATCAGTATTGGCTCTACAATTTGTCTGTGCATCAAAAACCATTATGGTTTAGAACGCTTCTGTCGCAATGATTATTGCGGTCCCGCTTTGCGATTTGATATTTAATTCAAGCGTTTTTTTAGCGCGCAACTTCACCGCACGTAAATTTATCTATCTGACTATTATCTCGATACCAACATGGACAATCTTTCATTAATCCAATCAGTAACAAACGATCTTGGCAGCTTTGTGGTGTGTGTTTTGCTTGTAGCCGCATATCATTTTTTTCTCCATCGCAAAGTCAAAAAAGATCCTTCCTACACCGTACAAGCAGTTAACAAAATTGCCAGAACAGCTTGGGTAGAGAACATCATGCACGATGAGAAAAATGCCGTGCTGGCTGTGCAGACTTTGCGTAACTCGACGATGGCCGCCACTTTTTTGGCGTCCACGTCGGTGCTGTTGATTATGGGTGTGCTCACGTTAAGTGAACAGGAGCAAAAGCTCGAAGCAACCTGGCATTCATTCAACATCGTCGGTGCAACGCACCCGATACTCTGGATGGTGAAGCTGATTCTGATGCTACTGGATTTGTTGGTCGCTTTTTTCAGTTTTGCCATGGCAATCCGGGTTTACAATCATGTGGGCTATTTGGTCAACGTTCCGCTGCGGCTAAACCACAAAATGATTACGTCAGCACACGTGGCGACCCACCTCAACCGTGCCGGCGGATTCTACAGTTTGGGCATGCGCGCTTATTACCTCCTGGTGCCACTGGTGTTCTGGCTATTCGGTCCCCATTTCATGGTTGCCGCTACAGTAGGTTTGCTGATTGTTTTGTATCGCATCGACCGCGCGCCCAAGATCATGGTGCTGGAATTCAGCGATGTTGAACCGGACTAATTGCAGTTTCACACTGGTTAGCAGCACGGACACACGGAAAGGGAGTCATGGAAAACTACATTAGCTGGTTCTTGCTGGCGTTGATACTAGTCGTGCTTGAGATGGTCACCGGCACGTTCTACATGCTGGTGATCGCCATCGCACTGGCGGTGGGAGGAATGATGGCGTTGCTAGGCATGAATCTGGCTTGGCAATTGATTCTGCGCGCGTTGACGGTAGTCACCGGCACGGTTGTATTGCGGCACGGGAAAAGCGCCCAAACCAGTGCAGCATCAAATACCAGCTTCGACATCGGCGAGCCGGTACGAGTAATCAAGTGGAACGACAATGGAACCGCACGGGGTTTTTACCGGGGTGCGGAGTGGGACGCTCAACTGGAGTCAGCCGACAAGCCGCGCGACGCAACACTTTATATCGCAGAAATACGCGGATCAGGTCTGGTTTTGACGCACCGCAAATCGCAACAGCAATAAGGGGAAATCATGGAAATCGCACTATTCATACTGCTTGCAGCCATCATTTTCATCATCAATGCGCTCAAAGTCGTGCCTCAGCAAAATTCCTGGGTAGTGGAACGGCTGGGTCGCTTTCATGCAGCCTTATTGCCTGGCCTGAACGTGGTGATTCCGTTTATAGACCGTGTCGCCTACAAACACATGCTGAAGGAAGTTCCGCTCGATGTACCCAGCCAGATATGTATCACCAAAGACAACACCCAGTTGCAGGTAGACGGCATTCTGTATTTCCAGGTAACCGATCCCAAGCTGGCCTCCTACGGCACCAGTAATTACGTTATGGCGATCACCCAGCTTGCCCAAACCACCTTGCGTTCGGTCATCGGCAAGATGGAGCTGGACAAGACATTCGAGGAACGCGATGACATCAACCGCGCCGTGGTGGCGGCACTGGACGAAGCGGCAACCAGCTGGGGCGTCAAAGTGCTGCGCTACGAGATTAAGGACCTCACGCCGCCCAAGGAAATTTTGCACGCAATGCAGGCACAGATCACCGCTGAGCGCGAAGCTTTTATCCAGCGCTCTGAAGGCGAAAAACAATCTGCTATCAACCGTGCGCAAGGAGAGGCCGAGGCGATCAAGGCTGTGGCTGCAGCAACCGCTCAAGCTATTCAGCAAGTTGCGCAAGCCATTCAATCACCCGGCGGCATGGATGCAGTTAACCTCAAGGTCGCAGAAAAATATGTAGAAGCATTCGGCAACGTCGCCAAACAAGGCAACACGCTCATCTTACCGGGCAATCTGGCTGATATGGGAGGTATGGTAGCAACGGCAATGAGCATTGTGAAGGCGCAAAAGTAATGGATTGCTGCGGACTGCACGAGCCAGGATGCAATCCGCCCGGCCAAGCCTGCATACTTCAGATGAGGTGTCGTGCGAGGTGTTATATGACCAACTTGAATTGAAACTCGGAGGGAGAGTTTTGCTTAGGACATGTATCTCGTGCCGGATAGCCACATTCATATTCCTCCTCCTATAGTAACAGTCGCTTGAACCGCAAAATGCTTATATGCACCAAAATATAGATACGAATCAAAAACGCACCAGTAAAAATTTACAAAATAATTTGGAGAATAAAGATGGCAGAAGATAAAAAGGAAACATGGACGAATTATCTGGCATTGACTACAGTGATATTTGCAGTGTGTGCAACGTTATCTACGTTCAAAGGCGGTGGCTTTTCCACTCGCTCAGTGATGAGTCAGTCGCAGGCATCAGATCAATGGGCGTTCTTTCAAGCCAAGTCAATCAAATCTTATATGTATCAAATGCAAAAGGAAAATCTGGAATTGAAGCTGAAGGATTTACCCAGAGGTACAGCCAAGGAAACAGTAAACTCCTATCAGGGAAAAATCGCTGATTACACCAAAAAAATAGATAAATACGAACAGGAAAAAACCGAGATTCAAGACAAAGCGAAGAAACTGGAAAGCGTCCGCGATGAAGCTCAAAAACATTCCCAAGCATTCGGTATGGCGATCATATTCCTGCAAATCGCCATCCTGCTGTCCTCCATCGCTGGGCTGCTAAAAAAGAAACCGGTTTGGTACGCTGGCTTAGCGACGGGGATTGTCGGCCTGTTTTTCTTTGCGAATGGTTTTCTATTAATCGTGTAATATTTTATGGTTCATCTGACAATTGCGTGGGTAAAAGATAATCTATCGTCTCTAAGCTGGTTAGGAGACGAGCGATGGAAAGCAAAGAACTGTATCGGCACTTGCTGGGTATAAACGAACCGTGGACGGTAGAGCGTGTTGAACTGGA
>CAINCU010000029.1 GCA_903847155.1 uncultured Gallionellaceae bacterium
GCAACTGTACAAAAACGTGCCTGTGGATTCAGGAACCGTGACCACTTCAAGATCGCCATCTATTTCCACTGCGGCGGGCTTGATCTGTATCCGGCTCAGGTTACCCATGGGAAAGTCTGATGAACCTTTTTTCATATAGGTCGGCCTTAATCCGGGCGTGAAATTTGATAAGTTTTTTATACCGGACGGCCCACTATTTACCCCGTTTTTATGCCGCTTTTCATAACATGCCGTCCATCCAAAGAAGGAGGACGCAATGAAAAGAATCTCTACCGTAGTGAATGAGTCGGAAGCATTGACCGTGCGCAAGGCTGTGTGTGCGATTGCTGGTGCAGAACGTGTGGTGATTACCCCGATCCCGTACCGCATGTGCGGAGCAGACATGGTGGACTTGTACAGCGAGAAGGCTTTTGCCGAGCCGTGCAAACAGGTGCGGTTCGATGTGATGGCCAACGACAGCATGGCGGGCAGCGTCGTTGCTGTCATACGCAGAATCGCACATGCCGGAAGCATTGTCCTTGCTTCGCGCCATGACCGTCTGTCCAAGCACTCCGCCTGATTATGCCCACTTTTTTTATGGACAGCGTTTTTGATTCGTCGCTAGCGCTACTCGCCATCATCGTTCCGCTTGGATTCGCATATGTCATCTTGTTATGGCAATCGAACAGGTCGAGTTGCGGTCAGCGGCAAGTCCACGCAACAACGGGTGATGAGCCACAGCAGGAAAAAGCTGAATTATCCCGTGCCGAGAAAAAGCGGGGTGCACGAATAATGTTGTACTGGTTGTTTTGATTCGACTCTCAGATTGATTGTAGAGCTGACTATTAGAGGTTCACATAAGGTTATCTCTATAGTTCGATGCAATCGCGGATCGTTGTACTCGCATCTGCGTTGATTTTTCCATATACACGGAGAAATGCATGAAACGATTTTTGCTGATGTTGACAATTGGCTTGGCCTGCGCGAGTTTGTTCGGCGCAATGGCTGAAGCCGGGCGTTCGGGCGGCGCGTCAAGCCGCATGGTGCTGGCGCTGGCCGTCGCTGCGCTGGTGATGTGGCTGATTGCACAATTTCGCAAGCCGCAAAGACCCGCAGTGCCATGCGCCGCGCCAGTCACCGCAACTGCTTCTTGCGCAGGAAACATACCGCCAGACTTTCCGCTGGAAGATTTCTTGCTCAGTGCAAGGACTGCATTCATCGGCTTACTGGCTGCGAAAAACAGCAGGGATTTGAGCCATATCCGCGACTACACCACGCCGCAAATTCTCGCTGCGGTTGCAGGAACGCGGCGATGTGCCGCAACAGACCAAGGTGATTGCAATCAGCGCCGAGCTGCTGCAAGCGGTCAACGTGGGCGATACGGTGATTGCCAGTGTGCGTTTCACCGGACAATTGTGCGAAAGCAACGGCGCACCGGAAGACGTGGATGAAGTCTGGTATGGGCAGAAAAACCTGCGCGACGACAAATCGCTGTGGCGGGTGGCCGGATTTCAGCAAGCCACTTTTTATCCGGCAAGCTATCTCACATTTCCGTGATCTATCTGCGCTTGAACGGTTAAATTTTTACATTGTTTTTATACCCGCCCCGCTTTTTTTACCAAGATATTTATAGCGGCACAGCTAAGCTGATTATCTGTTCATAACCATAAAGGTTTATATGAGTAAAACAGCATCTATCATTCCAGACTCCGTCCGGGTGCGCCCACCCCTGCACAGTTCGCGGTCGCTCGCGTACCGCGCTTCATATGCGCAGCCCGCTTTAGCTCCTGCTCCCCAGCCAACACTTGTGCGTCCTGTTAAGGTTTCAGTTTCAATAGTTGTCTTGCAAGTCACCATTCTTCCGGCGCTGCTCAATTCCTTGCAGCAAGCTGTTGCCGCGAGTTGCGGCAAGGTTGCCAATATTCTCGGTACCGATCCGCTGCCGCGCAGCCAGAGTATCCGCGTGCGTCTCGGCATTGACGCGGTCAGCGTCAACGCGGCGATGGAGGCCATCATTCGCGCGCTGCCCAGCGGCGAAATCGGTCGGATTGCCGCGCTTTAAATGCAACTGAGAATATCCAGATGAAATCCATGCATGGTATTTGGGTGCCATTGGTTACGCCGTTTAGCCAAGGGCAGGTTGATTTTGATGCAGCCCAGCGTTTGGTCTCGCATCTCGTCGCCAAAGGTGTTCACGGTTTGGTGGTATGCGGCACGACCGGCGAGGCCAGCGCACTCGACGATAGCGAACAGGAATTATTGCTGGATGCAGTGCTGGCCGCTGTGGGCAACACTTGTCCGGTGCTGATGGGCATTGGCGGCAGCGATACGCGCAGCGTCGTCGCCCAGGCACGACGTTATGGCGAGCATGACATCGCCGGTTTTCTGCTGCCAGCGCCTGCCTATGTTCGCCCTTCGCAGGAAGGCCTGCTGCGCCACTTCGAGGCGGTGGCACAGAACTCCGAGCACGACATCGTGCTGTACAACATTCCCTACCGCACCGGGGTGAATATCGAGCTGCCCACTTTGCAAGCTTTGGCGCGCAACCCGCGCTTCGTGGCGATCAAGGAATGCGGCGGCAACATCAACCAGCTCATAGACTTCATCAACGAAACACCGCTGGCCGTGCTCGGCGGCGAGGATGCCCAGATACTTTCGACGCTGTGTATGGGGGGAAGCGGGGCTATCGCTGCGGCTGCCCATATCCGCCCCGATCTGTTTGTGGCGCTTTATGAATGTGTGCGTGACGGCGACCTGATGGAGGCGAGGTCGATATTCAAACTGCTGCTGCCCTTGATTCGCGCCCTGTTTTCCGAACCGAACCCGGGGCCGGTCAAGGCGGCGCTGGCGCGCGGCGGCTGGGTTGAGGACGAGCTGCGCTTGTCGATGACCACCGCTTCTGCAGCATGCAAGAATCGCCTTGCCGAGATCATGGAAAGACTTGAGGAAGTGCTGGTATAGTAACGGCGAGACCACCACTCTATGCATGAGCCGACAACACGCTGAAGCCATGAAACAGACGATGATAACCGCCTCCATTCCAGCTCACACCGTCCACCAATTTCGCGAAGTACTTTGCTGGCCGGTGCAATTGATGCCGCTGGCAGAGGGTGCGACTGCGCAGCGCCATTGGGAATTGCTGGCACGGGGCGGCGAGGGCAATCCGTGGCGCAGACTGAAGGACAGGTTCCTCAGCGAGGAACTGGAGTTCGAGGAAAGGCACTACAAGGAATTCGTGGCTTTCCTGCCCTATGTGCAGCGCTTTGTTTACGGCGAAAGCCAAAGCCTTTCGCACGATGCGGAGGATGTGCGCGGCGGATCGGCGATCAAGATATTTCGCAGGCGCGGCGTTGCCGCTTTACGCCTGGTGTTGCGCGAGGGCGAAGCGCCCGTCACGCTGGCGGTGGAACATATCGAGCTGTGGTTCTTCGACGACATCAATGTGGCTTTCCTCAAGGTTGAGTTGTCCGGCAGCGACCTGCCGCTGGCCATTGTGCATGACTTGCTGTACCGTTTTGGACGCGCCTACCCGACCGGTTGGGATGATGACGGCCACGGTAAACACAACGCCCATAGTACCGAATGGCTGGACGCGGCGGGAGCGGTGCTCGCCGCTTCCGATTCAGCCAACCAAAGCAAATTCCTCGGCTACACGCGCAAGCACCGCTCGTCCGGCATTTCCGCCCACTGGGATTTTCTGCTGCACCCGCTGGTGCTGGATCCTTCGGAAGAAGAAGGTCTTTTGCGCTATCGCCAGATCGAATTTCACCGCATGCCGCTGATGGCTTTTCTGTCGGTGGATGACCCGCGCGGCATGAGCCGCGAAGACTGGCTGCGCTTGGGTTTGGTCGCCACGCTGCACCCGGATGAAGCATTGCCCACGCGCGATCCAGATGTGGCGGAGTTCGAAGCGCGTTTTTGCTATGACCGTTTCTGGACTGACAGCGAGGCCGGCCCCAACACGCGCTTCCTGTGCAGCGGCCGCGCTTTCATCGTGGTCGGCGATGCAGGTGCCGAATATTTTCACGACCCGATGCGCGGCATCTTGGCGCAGTTTCGCCACCAGTACGTGCTGCTGTTCATGATCGCGCATTTCCACCGCGCCGCGCTGCTGGTGTTTTCCGACCGCATGGTGGATGCGGTGCACGATCTGGACATTCACCTGTCGCAATCCATCAGCCGTTTCCGGCGCAGGGTGTATGCCGGGTTCGAAGCGTTCCTGCGCTTTACCCACCGCTACTGGTTCCACGAGCTGTCCGAGCGCGCCCATGTGCAGGCACTCTATCGCATGTGCAGCAAACATCTGGGTAACGATGATTTGTACCAGGAAGTGAAAGAAGAGTTGAAAGACATGAGCCAGTATCTCGACAGCAACGCGCAGCGTCAGCAATCCACCACCATCGTGCGCCTCACCGTGGTGACCGTGTTCAGCATGGTAGCCGCAGTGGTCACTGGCTTTTTTGGCATGAATCTCCTTGCCTATGCAGACCAACCCCTCGGTTCCCGCGTTGAATTTTTCTTCATCGTCACGCTGATCACAACAGTGTTCATGTTGTTTACCCTTCTCTATTCGAAGCGCCTCTCCGATGTGATGGACGTGCTGGCCGATGACCAGAAAAGCCTAGGTGCCCGCCTGTCCATGCTGGGCAAGGCGTGGCAACGCAAGCAAGGCAAATCATGACCGACCAGCGCCCCGATCCCGACGCACTGCTGGAAAAAGTGCAACGCGCCGAAGCCTTGCGCCGCCGTGGCCGCTTGAAAATTTTCTTCGGCGCCTCTGCCGGGGTTGGCAAGACTTTCGGCATGTTGCTGGCGGCGCGCGAGCGGCGTGCCGAGGGTTTGGATGTGGTGGCGGGTTATGTGGAAACGCATAAGCGCGCCGAAACGGAGAAGTTGCTGGAGGGCCTGGAAGTTCTGCCGATGCATATGGTGGATTACCAGAACACGCAGTTGCGCGAGTTCGATCTGGATGCCGCGCTCAAGCGTCATCCGGCGCTGATCCTGGTGGACGAACTGGCGCATACCAATGCGCCGGGTTCGCGCCATGCCAAGCGCTGGCAGGATGTGGACGAGTTGCTGGACGCGGGCATAGACGTTTACACCGCGATCAACGTGCAGCACATCGAAAGCCTCAACGACATCATCTCGCAGATCACCGGCATCCCGGTATGGGAAACGGTGCCCGACGCGGTGCTGGAAAGTGCCAATGAGATCGAGCTGATCGATTTACCTCCTGACGAGTTGTTGCAACGCCTGAAAGAAGGCAAGGTCTATTTGCCGCAGCAGGCGGAACGCGCGGCGCAGAATTTTTTCCGCAAAGGCAATCTGATCGCGTTGCGCGAACTGGCATTGCGGCGTACGGCGGATCGGGTGGATGCGCAGATGCGTGACTACCGCGACGATCATGCCATCCAGAATGTGTGGCAGGTGAAAGAGCGCATGCTGGTTTGCATCGGGCCGGGCGGAGCGACTGCGGAAAACCTGGTGCGTGCCGCGTACCGTCTGGCGCAATTGCTGAGGGCGGAGTGGATCGTGGTGTATATCGAAACGGCGAAGCTCCAGCGCCTTTCCAAAGAACAACGTGATGCCATTTTGCGCACGCTGAAACTGGCGGAGGAACTGGGTGCTGAGACGGCCACGCTAAGCGGCCATAAGTTAGCCGAGGAAGTCATTGCCTATGCGCGTACCCGCAATGCCACTCGCATCGTGCTGGGCAAACCGACGTTCTCTGGCTGGAAGCGCTGGCTGTTTGGTTCACTGGTCGATACCATCGTGCGACAGGCGAGCGACATCGACATTCATGTGGTGGGCAAAGAATCAAACTTCTTGTCGCAGGCGGCAGCAAATCCCTATTTTTCGCGCAGCCGTTTGTATCTAGGGCTGGCTTCTGAAGAGCAGCGTCCCATGTTCAAATGGCGCTCGGGTTATTTGTGGGCGCTGGCAGCAACTGCAATCTGCACCGCCATCGCATGGCTCATGTTGGGTCATTTCGATCTGGCCAATCTGATAATGGTTTATCTGTTGGGCGTGGTGGTGGTCGCCGCACGCTACGGGCGCGGGCCGTCGGTGCTGAGTTCGTTTTTTAGCGTGGTGTTGTTTGATTTTTGTTTCGTGCCGCCGCGATTCAGCTTTGCCGTTTCGGATAGCCAATACCTGATTACTTTCACCGTCATGCTGCTGGTTGCATTGGTGATTAGCAGCATGACGGCGAGTACACGTCACCAGGCCAAGATAGCCAGTCACCGCGAACGCCGCATTGCTTCGCTGTACGCCATGAGTCGCGAACTGGCTGTCACACGCGGCGAGCAAAATATTCTTGGCATCGCGGTCAAGCATCTGGCTGAGGTGTTTGAATCGCAGGCAGTTATTTTGTTACCTGATGAAACGGGGCGCATCGTTTATCCGGCGAGCGAGGGCGTAGTCGAATCCTGCCATGGCAGTGATCTGAGCGTGGCGCAATGGGTGTATGACCATGCGCAGATGGCCGGGCAAGGCACGGATACCCTGCCGGGAGGTGACATGGTTTACATCCCGCTGAATGCTGCTTCGGGAATGATAGGCGTGCTGGCCTTGTTACCGCTTAACCCGGCGCGGATCGCGCTGCCGGAACAGCAGCGGCTGTTGGAAACATTTACCAGCCAGATCGCGCTGGCACTGGAACGCGTCAGCCTTGCGGTGGAAGCGCAACGTGCTCAAGTCAAAATGGAAACAGAGCAGTTGCGCAACACCTTGCTGTCGGCGATTTCGCATGACCTGCGCACGCCGCTGGCGGCGATTGTCGGTGCATCCAGCAGCCTGATCCGCGATAGCGACAAGCTCGACGAACATGCGCGCCGCGAACTCGGTCAGGCCATCTACGACGAGTCGATACGCATGTCAGGTCTGGCCAACAACCTGCTGGACATGGCACGGTTGGAGGCGGGTGCGGTCGTGCTCAACCGGCAATGGCAACCGCTGGAAGAAGTGGTCGGCGGCGCATTGGCCGGCATGACCGCGCGCATGGGTAACCATCCGGTATCTGTGCGGCTGCCGCGCGATTTGCCGTTGGTCGAAATAGATAGCATGTTGATCGAACGCGTGTTCGCCAACCTGCTGGAGAACGCGGTGAAATACACACCGACCGGAACGCGCATCGAAATCTTTGCCAGCAGCGACCGCAACGAGTTGGTGGTGACCGTTGCCGATCATGGTCACGGCATTCCGTCCGGAGAAGAAAAACGTATCTTCGAAAAATTCCACCGTGTCGCCAGCGAAGGCAATCAAGGCGGTGCAGGTCTGGGGCTGACGATATGCCGCGCCATCGTGGAAGCGCACGGCGGGAGGATGTGGGCGGATGATTTTCCGGGGGGCGGAGCGGCGTTTCACTTCACCTTGCCGTTGACCGAACCGCCGTTGATCGAGCAGGAAGAAACGAGCCAATCATGACCCACTCTGCCACCATCATCGTCATCGAAGACGAAGCGCAGATACGCCGCTTCCTGCGCACGACGCTGGTCGCGGAAGGCTATCAAGTGTTCGAGGCGGAAACCGGCAAGCAGGGGCTGACCGAAGCAGCGACACGCAAACCGGACTTGATTGTTCTCGACCTCGGTCTGCCCGATATGGATGGCGTGCAAGTGGTCAAAGGCATACGCGCATGGTCATCTGTGCCCATCGTCATCTTGTCTGCGCGAGCGCAGGAATGCGACAAGATTTCTGCGCTGGATGCGGGGGCGGACGATTATCTGGTCAAGCCTTTCGGCGTGGGCGAGTTGCTGGCGCGCATCCGTGTGGCATTGCGCCATGTGATGTCCACGACGAACGGGGATGAAGAAGGTGTGTTCGCGGTGGACGAACTGAAGGTGGATATGGTTCATCGCAAGGTCACTGTCGGCGGAGCGGAAGTTCACCTCACCCCGATCGAATATCGCCTGCTGACCGTGTTGGTGAAACACGCGGGCAAGGTACTAACCCACCAGTTGCTGCTCAAGGAAGTGTGGGGGCCGAACTATGTCGAACGCGCCCACTATCTGCGCATCTACATGGGCACGCTGCGTCACAAGCTGGAAAAAGACCCGGCGCGTCCACGTTTCCTGCTGACCGAAGTCGGTGTGGGTTACCGGTTGGCGGTTGTTTGAACTTCAGCTTTCAGCCAATTTCGCGATGGCTTCGTAAAGCACGTGCTGCTGGTTATTTTGCTGCATCTCCGCTCGGCACATTACCGACGCGAAATACCGGCGGTACATAAGCGCTATCTGCCGCACGTTAGGCACTGTAGAGGCATTGCCGTCGCGCAAGGCATAGTAATGCGGCGACATGATCTCCACGCCGGCGGCATCGAATTTATCAAGAATGTTTTTGTGCATGTCCGAGTTAACTTTGACGCAACCCCGTGGGTAACGAACTGTTCAACTTTCAAACATCACCTTGCCCGCAAGTTAATATTCACAGGGTACAAGAATTTCTGCGAGGTAAATACGGTAATCGCCATTCTACGTTGCTTGCAGATTGCCTATTGACGGGCATCTTCATGAGGTTGTGCAATTTATTACGGCATGGTCAGGCCGAGTCTGCCTTTGAACAAGCCAATGAGTTTGTTTTTCAGGCTGTTCGAGGTGGTGTTCTGTTCGTCCTGATTGACGATGCGTTTTAGCATGTCGCGGTACAAGCGCACGGTCTCGACCAGAATAACCGCTTCTCCGCCGCGGGCCTTGCCATGTTTCGTTTTGGTGTAATAATCCGGGCGTGCCAGCAATGGCAACATGCGTTTCACATCGGACCACACGTCAGGGTTCAATCCCGATTGTCTCGCCAGAATGCGTGCGTCTTCCAGATGTCCCATGCCTTGATTGTAGGCAGCCATTGCCATCCACAGCCGATCATCATCATTCATGCGCAGCGGCAATTGTTCCTTGAGTAATTGCAGATAGCGCGCACCGGCGAGAATGCTGGTGCGCGCATCCAGACGATTCTCCACCTGCATGCGGTCGGCGGTTTCTCCAGTCAACATCATCATGCCGCGCACGTTGGTGTACGAAGTGGCTTCGGGATCCCAGTGCGATTCCTGATAGGCCAGCGCGGCGAGTAACATCCAGTCGATGCCAGTGAGGTTGGCAGCCTCCTGAAACAACGGACGATAACGCGGCAGTAGCGTGCGCGATTCGTTGATGAAGGCTTCGGCATTCACAGCATTCAGACGTTCGTTGTAACCGTAGTAGCGGTCGATCAGGCGGCGTAGCGTGCCGTCCTGTTTGATGCGCGTAAAAAACAGTTGCGCTTCATTGAATAGTTGCGGATCGCCGTCGCTGGCAAAAGCCCATGTCATGTTGGAAGGTGAGCCGAGGTCGAGCGTATTGCCCAGCTCAGGATAATAGTTGCGTGCAGTGGCCAGCTGTTCCTCGTTCGCCACCGTGCAATCCAGTTGGCCGTCGGCCACTTGTTCCAATAGTTCGACTGGTGAGGTGTCGCGCTGCGAATGCCATGACAATTGGTCATGTTCGCGTTGCACTTCGCGCAAGGCGGATTCTTGAGGTGAGCCGGCCGCGACCACTAGTTTTCGCTGTGCGAGATTGTCGATGTCACTGGGCGTGGAGCCTTGGCAAATCAGCAATTCATCCAGCGATTGGAAAGATTTAGTGAAGTGCAATGCGTAATCATCCGTGCTGCGCACAGCAGTCGCCAGATGTGCCTTGTGTGCGATCAGAGCAGGCAATTTCTCGTTTATTGCCAGCGGAATCGTCTTCAGTCTCACTTGCAATTGTTGGGCAAACAGTTCGGCCAGTGCCGTTTCAAAAGCGTTCGCGGTTTCCATTTCGGGAGGTGGGACGATGACCACCAGTTCGCCTCGATGCCAGTCGGGAAGAGGATCGACGGCGGTGGTCTTGACCCAAAGCCAGGCGCACAGCGCTAAGACGACGGCGAGTTGTAGGGGGAGCAGGCTGCGCATGCCCAACATTCTGCCCGAAATTTATAGCTTGCTGGTAAAATGCGCGCCCTCACGCGGCCGAGCTATAGCGGCACGTGATGGAAAGCAGTATTCGGAGAGGTGGCAGAGTGGTCGAATGTACCTGACTCGAAATCAGGCGTAGGTGCGAGCCTACCGAGGGTTCGAATCCCTCCCTCTCCGCCAAGATATGTCATGCGCACAGAGAATTGTGCGTATGTCCCGCAAAGGCCCGCAACACGCGGGCCTTTGTTTTTTTGTTTTTCTCTGCGGTACGCTTAGCCCTAGTCCCAAGTGGATTTTTACTCCAATTCTCTGTGCGCCCTAAAGACGGTACCGATTTGCTGTGCTGTCTGTGTCGATGGATTAAATCAGTATTAGCCTAAATTAGACCATGACATTCATGAGAAGTCCTTGCAAACAGAATCGACCGGACTGCGGCCATAAGGCTCCGCTTGGAATCGGGCACCGAGCCGGAACTAGGCTTCACGTGTTAAGTGAGCGCGCTCGGCCTCGGCGATGTAGCTCTGTATTACGATAAACGTCGCCCTCGGCAAGTTAATGAATTCGCAACTGAGGCGCCTGAGGACCAAGCCTCCGGGTGTATTCATATCGTAGATATGGCGTACGTGCAAATCGAACTTGATTATTCCAGCATTGTGCAGATCGAGGCGGACGCCAAAAAACTGCGCATCGATCTTGAAGTCGTTATGGTCGTTCGCCACGATGAGGCAAACACCACCGCAGCTAATGTCGAACAGCACCACCTGTACGGTCTTGATTGAGCCATTCTCCTGCATCAGCGGGATGCTGGCTCTTAGCGGCCTGACTAAAGGCACCGTCAAACGATGATATTCGCGTCGCTGCAAGCGGAACAGGGAGTCCGGAACATCGGCGAGGAATGCTGTGTGGCCTTGGTGCTTGACCGGCTTGACGCCATTCAGAATGAAACAGATATTGACCATGTTCTTGCTCGAAACGCAGTTGATCTTGTCAGCTTCCAGCAGCTTGCGGTTTTCCTCACCATCGCTGCCACACTCGAAGATTATAGTCTTGCCATCGGGCGAGATATCGAGCAGGGAGGTAAGCAGAGAGTCGAAGCTGTGATTGAAAAAGAAGTTGACGAGGGTTCGGTGCTTGCACATGTCGTGCAGGATGGAGAGGATTTCGGCATGATGATGAATAAATTCATACTCGCTGAAATCGTCTGCGTCGGCGAGTTCCAGCTTGTGTGTCTGGGCTCCTGGCAGCGTGCGATTGAGCAGGGCGTTCTGCTGCGTATGCAGCAAGGCTGTAGTCTGGCTGATCAGCCCCTCTATGAATTGCTCCGTCGAGGGCCACTCGATCTGGGAACCATGTGCAGTAAAGATTTTCTCTAAATCTCTGTTATGGTTTTCGTTTGATTTCCAGGTACGATATTTTTTAAGGCTGTCGGCAAAGTTCGAGAGCAGCTTTGCCTCCATCAATCTGTGGCTTTTGTCGATCATCGCCAGGTCGCTATAGTTTCTCAGGCTAACGACGATGGTCATGAACAGTTTCTGCGCAGTCAACTCGGCCTTGGTCTTATAGTCATTGATATCGTAATCGCCGACGACTTTTTGCTCCGAGAACAACCCGGCCTGTCCGGTGCGCAGCACTATTCTGACCAATTTGTTGTTCAACTCGTTCCGGATCGTTGTCGCAACTGACAGACCGGCGTCGTCCGATTCCATGATGACGTCTAGAAGAATCACGGCGACATCGGGCTGATCGGCCATGATCTGGACGGCTTCCGCGCCTGTGTAGGCGTGCAGGAATTGCAGCGGCTTACCTTCAAAGGAGAAATTCCTCAGCGCCAGTTCCGTGACAGCATGAACATCCTTCTCATCATCGACGATGAGAACTTTCCAACAACCAGTATCAGCGACCGTCTTATTCTCGTCCGGCTTGAATATCACGTCGCCATCGTCACCACTATTCTGCTTCATCGCGAGATTCATACCCACCTCGATATTTTCGCACCCATTACAAATATTGACAGCGAGGATGGCAGCCACGCTCGGGCCTTTACCCCTGCTCCCAGCTTGAACGCTTGACTCTGCATATGCCAACCGTGAGGGATGTATGCATGCTAAACCACTAGCTGCGTAACAGCAAGCGAGATAGTTGTAACTTAATGTTTATTAAATTGAATTTTATCTTTACAGCTCAGACTGAGCCGGGTTCATGTCAGAACCCATCGGCCAGTGGATGTCGAAGGTGGTGCCCTGATCGGGTTGGCTGCGGCAGACGATGCCGCCCTTCAGCGTCTGAGTGACCAAGTTGTACACGATGTGCAAGCCGAGGCCGCTGCCGCCTGCACTACGTTTGGTGGTAAAGAAGGGGTCATAGATCTTGGCCAGAGTGTCGGTGCTCATCCCCTTGCCGTCGTCACTGAACTCAAGCTCCATCTGATCGCCGGACTTTATCACGACGATGCGGATTATCCCTGCCGATTTCCCATCAAAGGCATGTGTGATTGCGTTGATGACCAGATTGGTGATAATTTGTGAGAGCGCTCCGGGGTAGCTATCGATCTCTATTTCATCCTCGCAGTCGATGATGAAGCTGACCCCTGCCTTGCGCAATGCTGGCCTCAGGCTGGAAAGGATATGCTCCAGATAGTCCTTTACCTTGAATCGCCTCCGTTCCTCGCTCGTTTGATCTACTGCAACCTGTTTGAAACTTTTAATCAAGTCTGCGGCGCGCGCGAGATTGTTAAGAATCAGCCGACTCGACTGCTCAGATACCGAGATATATTGTTCGAGGTCGGTTTTTTTCATCTGTCCCTGACGATACAGCGCGGCCAGCTGCTTGGTCTCATCCTCCAGAGCAGAGGCGGCGGTCACGCCAATTCCCACCGGCGTATTGATCTCATGGGCAACCCCGGCCACCAGTGCGCCCAGCGCCGCCATCTTTCCTGACTCGACCAGTTGACTTTGTGCCAGCCGCAGCCTCTCCAGCGCCAGCTTCAGCTCTTCATTCGACCGGCTCAACTCCTGGGTGCGTGCCTCAATCTGCATTTCCGCCAGCTTGCGTTCGGTGATGTCCTGCACCACTCCAAAAATGCGTGCGGGATTTCCGGACGCATCAAGGGTGGCCGTGCCTTCAAGATGCACCCAGCGCACACTTCCGTCTGGCAGGAGTACGCGATGGTCAATGTGGTGGCGTTGGCCGGGTTTGCCATAAGTGGCCTGCTCCTTGCGTTGGAGCGCCGCCACATCGTCTGGGTGTACCAGATCGCGGTAATAGGCCGTTATGTCCGGGGTAAAAATCATCGGGTCGCGACCGTTGATGACATAAACTTCTTCCGACCATTCCAGCTTGCCGCTCGGTACATCAAATGACCAGAATCCAAGCCGGGCCTGTCGCTGCACTTTACGCAGCAAGATGTTCTGCCGCTCCGTCTCCTCGCGTAGTTCCAGCATTTCCTTGAACGCCTGCTCGCTACGTTTTGCGGCGATTACAAGAAAGGCAAGATATAGCACACCCATTGCGCTCTCGGCGACTTGGGTTTCTCCCCCATCCATGAACAGCAGCACGATCAGCGGCGCCAGCGTGGGAACAATAAACAGCAGCGTAGATGCAAAATCGGCCATGTATGCGGCAGCTGCGGCAGCGGTCACACCAGCGGCTACAAACACCAAAAGCGATTGATATGGAAGATACCCCGGAAACAGAAGCGCCGGAAGCGCTCCCCATGCAACGCCAGTGAGCAATGCACCGGTACGCACCAGCACCAGCCAACGGGCAGCTTCTGTTTCAACAAATAAACGGCGGCTGGCCATGCCAAGTGCAATGCGCATCAATTGCAACAGGTAAAACCCCGCTACCCAGAACAACAAGTTACGATGCGATAAGCTGTTCCGCACCACCACCACCGTAATCGTGCCAATCAGCAGATTGTTGATAGCAGCGGGGAAAATGCCGTTGAGCAGCAGACGAACCACCTTGACGCGTATTGGCAACGCGGGATCGTTGGTGAATGACTTGCTACTCTTGGTAGAATGGCTAAGACTCATCGCTTTTTAATTTTTTGCTGAAATTGATTTTGTTATCAATTTTATAACACACAAGCCTGAGAGCCGGATGAAATTTGGTGCTTGCCGATGGACGATTCACTCAACCTTCACTCACACAAGCTGCAAGCCAGACGACAGGAAATACTTACGGACGATGCCGGATTCAAGCGTCAACAGCAAATGCAGCTCGACTTGTTGAAGGCAAAGCACATCAACGCGTTTTCATGGCACTACGAAACAAGCTGCTGGATTGTGATTCCAGCTTCGGCAGGAATATTTGCGGCTTGATTAGCGAGATTACGAGAGGGTATCTTTGTCCCGCGCGCGCTACATAGCCGCGTTGTGCCAGTTGTTCGTGGAATAACCAGACGGTTTTGGTATTCGGGAATTTGTCTTCCAGTTGCAATCCGAGGAAGCGCATGAAGGAGAGGCGATCACGTATTTGATATTCGATGCGATCATCCGTGAGGTTGTGCAGCTATTGCAGCACCAGTATCTGGAACATGAGCACTACATCGGTCGGTTTCGTTCCGCGTTGCTTTTGCGCGCTTTGGTATGAGTCCGGTTCAGGTCAGAACGGAAGGCTTCCCACTCGATTTGCGCATTCAATCCAACCAGCGGATCGCCCATCTCGTTGAGCTTGTCTGTCCGTGCGGGTCTCAACATCAAAAAACCCGGCTGTTATGGGTGGTTCATTGCATTTCCTCTGTATGCTCAGGCAGGTATTCTCTCAATTTGCTTCACCGATGAGTTCGTCGGCGAGCAAAATACTGGGATTATTAGAGATGCCCTGTAAATTTCCCTGTTAAGGGGAATATACTGCCAAACTGGCGGTAGACTCATTCCACTGTCAATCTCAATATACATGTCTGCCATGTATATTCTCCCGGTGGCAAGATCGTTAAGGAGGTTATCGCATGACTGGATCAAGCGACAATAGTGCTGCATCCCAACCTGATGGAGATGAGCGTCGCGCCCGCCCGCTTTTGCGTGATATTTTCGACCAGGCTTATCAGGTCGCCTACCCTTTGCTTGACCCGCAGCAATATACCCATACTGCCGGTTCGACGCATTTTCTACGTGTAGTGCTACATGATGCATTTCCTAACCTGCACCAACAGGACATCTCTATTCTTTCAGTCTCGATTGAGCGCGTGTTTCGGGAGCGGAGCAGGGCCGAAAACCAGTAAGCATATCGGCAGTACAATGAATTACTGTCTGCTGCAAACTAATTGCCGAGTACGGTTTTGCCGTGGCAGGATTCGCAGTTGGAACGGCTTTTTACATTTGAGTTTGACCATTCTTTGGCGGCAATCACGTGATGTTCGCGTTTGAACCAAGGCGTATCGCTGATACGCAGGCTGGTTGAGCTATACAGCTCGCCACTGCCCGCATTCCGTTTCAGGAAACCGAGAATATCCTTATTGACCTTGGGGTCCAGAGTGGCATCGGAGCCGAAGTGTTTGTCAAGACTGCCCATCAGGCCTTGCCAGTTTTCAGTCGACATCAGTTGCGGAGGATAGGCGATATGGCAACTGCCGCACTCACTTTTCCATCTGTTCTCGTTGGAAACAGGCAGCTTGCCGGTTTCCGCATAAGCCAGATTTGCCGCCAACAGTAGTAATACACCAACTCGTTTCATATTTTGCTTCCTTAAAGTAGCGCTTCGAATTAAATCAGATTCTTCGGCTTCCATAGCCAAGGTGGTCTTGCTCAAGTACCGATATTTTGTCCGAAATAATCCGCCGCTCCTGTATTTGAGGCGCGCAGTTTATCGAAAAGGCTTGAAGCATGAAAATAAATATATTCCTGTGTAGGATGAACTTTTTCGGTTAATAGCAACAACTTGGCTGGAAGAGTGGACTTCCAGTCCAACGTATTTGCTAAACTTATTAATGACCTTTCCCCTCAATTTCGCCTCTGTGCCTTTGGTTTTACGGAACATCAAGCTTAATCTGCGTCGCTTTAGGCGCGTTAGGTCAATACATGATGTCTATATACTAAGCTTTGTCGCAATCCAGTAAATACGCCATTTCCCATCAAGCGTATGTTGTAGATCGCCTATTGACGGGGGTCTCTGGGAGGTGTGTTTTTGAAAACGCATCTTCTGATCTGTCAGGTTCAGGATAATTTTCAGCATATTTCCGGGGCGCAGTTTGCGCGGTGGTAAAATTCTCACCAGATTTTTTCCGCGAACATAATGCAACCCTCTTTCACCCATCTTCGTTTGCACAGCGAGTATTCCATCGCCGACGGCATCGTGCGCATTTCCGAAGCGATCGGTGCGGCGAAGGCGGATTCCATGCCCGCGCTGGCGCTGACTGACTTGTCCAATGTGTTCGGTCTGGTGAAGTTTTACAAGGAAGCGCGCGGGGCGGGCATCAAACCGGTGGTCGGTTGTGATGTGTTTGTGAGCAATGATGCGGTGCGCGAGCAGCCTTTCCGTTTGTTGTTACTGTGCCAGTCGCATGCCGGTTATTTGCGGCTATGCGATCTGCTCACACGGGCTTATCTGGGCAATCAGTATCGCGGCCGCCCTGAGATACGCAGGCAATGGTTCCAGGAGGAGGGCACGGACGGGTTAATCGCTTTGTCCGGCGCGCATTTGGGCGAGGTGGGCGCGATGCTGGTGAATGGCAACGCGGCCAGCGCGAAAGTCATCGCGCAGGAATACGCCGGGTTGTTCCCTAACCGGTTTTATCTTGAGGTGCAGCGCTACGGCGCGCCGCGCGAGGAGGCGCATCTGCGCGACACGGTGAAACTGGCGGCGGAGTTGGCGTTGCCGGTGGTGGCCACGCATCCGGTACAGTTCCTCGGTATCGACGATTTCAAGGCGCACGAGGCGCGGGTGTGCATTGCCGAAGGTTATGTGCTGAACGACAAGCGTCGCCAGCGCGTGTTCACATCGCAGCAATATTTCAAGACGCAGGCCGAAATGGCGACACTGTTCGCCGATTTGCCGGAGGCGCTGCAAAACAGCGTAGAAATCGCTAAGCGCTGCAATCTCACGCTCAAACTGGGCAAGCCGTGCCTACCCGATTTCCCCACGCCCAACGGCGAAACGCTGGACGATTTTTTGCGCAGCGAATCGCAGCGCGGATTGCTGGAACGCATGCTGCATCTGTATCCCGACGAGTCGCTACGCGTGGAAAAGATGGCAGAGTATCAGGCGCGGCTGGACTTTGAGATCAAGACCATCATCAACATGGGATTCCCCGGTTACTTCCTGATCGTGGCCGACTTCATCCGCTGGGCGAAATCTTTCCGCGACGATAAATTCCCCAACGGTGTGCCGGTCGGTCCGGGACGAGGTTCAGGCGCGGGTTCGTTAGTGGCGTATTCGCTGGGCATCACCGACCTCGATCCATTGCGCTACGACTTGTTGTTCGAGCGTTTCCTCAACCCAGAGCGCGTGTCCATGCCCGACTTCGACGTGGACTTTTGCCAGGACGGGCGTGAGCGCGTGATCGAATATGTACGCCACAAATACGGCGTGAACAATGTGGCGCAAATCGCCACCTTTGGCACCATGGCTTCCAAGGGTGTGATCCGCGACGTGGGGCGCGTGCTGGATTTTCCTTACGGCTTGTGCGACCGCTTGTCCAAGCTGGTGCCGCTGGAAGGAGTGAAACCGGTGTCGCTGAAAAAAGCGCGCGAGATGGAGCCGGAATTCAACGCCATCATCAGCAGTGAAGAAGGCGTGGACGAGTTGATGGAGTTGGGCGAGCGGCTGGAAGACCTGACACGCAACGTCGGCATGCACGCAGGCGGAGTGCTGATCGCGCCGGGTAAACTCACCGACTTTTGCCCGCTGTATTGCGCCGAAGGCAGCGAGAGCACGGTGAGTCAGTACGACAAGGATGACGTGGAATCGGTCGGTCTGGTGAAATTCGACTTTCTCGGTTTGCGCACGCTGACGATTATTGATTGGGCAGTGCGCTATGTGCGTGCCTTGCCGCAACAGGAATCGTTCAACATTGACACTATTCCCCTAGACGATAAGCCAACCTACGACAAGATATTCAAGACGGCAAATACTACCGCCGTGTTCCAGTTCGAGTCGCGCGGCATGAAGGACACACTGGTAAAAGCCCAGCCGGACTGCATTGATGACTTGATTGCCCTGAATGCGCTGTACCGTCCCGGCCCGATGGATTTCATTCCCGATTACATCAATCGCAAGCACCGTAAGGAGCAGGTCATTATTCCGCACCCATGCCTGGAAAAGGTGGTCGGCGCTACCTACGGCATCATGGTGTATCAGGAGCAAGTGATGCAGGCGGCGCAGGTGGTGGCAGGTTACACGCTGGGCGGTGCGGACATGTTGCGGCGCGCGATGGGCAAGAAGAAGGCCGAGGAAATGGCCGAGCAGCGCAGCATCTTTGTGGCGGGCGCGGCGAATAACAACATCGAGGAAAAGAAGGCAAACGAGATCTTCGACACTATGGAGAAGTTCGCCGGATACGGTTTCAACAAGTCGCACGCCGCCGCGTATTCGGTGGTCGCTTACCAGACGGCGTATCTCAAATGCCATTACCCCGCTGCGTTCATGGCGTCGACCATGACCTCGGAAATGGTCAATACCGACAAGGTCAGTTTCTTTTATCAGGACACCCTGCAGCAAGGCGTGATCATTTTGCCGCCGGACATCAACAGCTCGTTTTTTCGCTTCACACCGGTGGACGAGACGACCATCGCCTACGGCCTCGGTGCGGTGAAAGGCACGGGCGAAGCGGCGGTGGAGAATATCGTGGCGGCGCGCAAAGATGGAGCGTTCAAGAATCTGTTCGATTTCTGTCGCCGCGTGGACAAACGCATCGTCAACCGCCGCTCTGTCGAAGCGCTGATCCGTGCGGGCGCTTTCGACAGCATCAGCGATCATCGCTACCAGTTGCTGGCCTCGCTGGATGCGGCCATGGGCAGTGCCGAACAGCATGCGCGTTCTGCCAACCAGAACAGTTTGTTCGGCGACGATGATAGCTCCGACATGCCGCTGCAAATGGCCGATGTGCCGCGCTGGAAGATGCGCGAACAACTGGCGCAGGAAAAGACCGCGCTTGGTTTTTATATCAGCGGGCATCCGTATCAGGAATTTGCGGCGGAGTTGTCGAATTTCGTCAAGCACAAGCTGGTGGAAGTCACGCCTGAAATCATCACCCCAGCCAGTGGAAATAACGGCTTCGGCAGCAAGCGCAACAATGGCAAACAACTGGTGCTGGCGGGCATGGTCAGCGGCGTGCGTATCCTGCAAACGCGGCGCGGCAAGATGGCGGTAGTGACGCTGGACGACGGCAGCGCAGCGTTAGAAGTGACTGTGTTCAGTGACATCTACGATGCCAACCGCCCGTGGATACGCGACGACGAATTGCTGGTGGTGCGCGGCAAAGCCAATCTGGACGAGTATTCCGGCAACATGCGCGTCACGGCGGAGGAGTTGTTCGACTATGCCTCGGCGCGCGCTGCATTCGCCAAACGTCTGGCTATTTCCTGCTCAATCGACGGCAATGTGCGAGTGGAGCAACTAGTGGAACAGCTCAAACCCTATTGCGGCGGACAATGCCCAGTGCAGATCAACTACCGCAACCTGATCGGCAGTGCGATGCTGCGTTTGGGCGAGGTATGGCAGGTTTCACTGCCAGAAGAATTGCTAGAAGGACTGCGCACGATGTGCGGCGCGGGGAATGTGCAAGTCGTTTATGCAGAAGGAAATCTCTAATTGATTATCTGCACATTTGAAATACGAATCAGTAAAAGAATTTCGCGCCTTCAAATATTGCCAACGTTTTGACGGGAGTTTTCGTGATGGTGGATTTTTAAAATCGTTGTTGGTGGGCGCAACAACGTGCCCATCTTTGTCAGCTCTGTCGCTTGATGAACAACGCCGGTATCTGCACTTTAGGTTTGCTTGGCAGTGTTTCTGGTTTTGCTACCGGAGCGGCGACGCTGACGCTTGGTTCATATGGCTTGTCGAACCATGCATCTTGCGCAGGTTTTCTCGGTGCGGCAGGCCTTGGGGCGTAATGGTGCGGGTGTGCTTCGTCGCGCGGCGGGTGTTGCGGTTTCGCGGCGCGGGCGGGCACAGCGGCGCGCTCTCTTTTAATCTCGGTTTTTATCAGCTTCTCAATATCCAGCAGATATTTTTCTTCTTCCGGCGATACCAGCGAGATGGCGGTGCCGGAGGCGCCTGCGCGTCCGGTGCGGCCGATGCGGTGCACGTAGTCTTCCGCTGCATGCGGGATCTCGTAGTTGATGACCATCGGCAGGCTGTCGATGTCCAGTCCGCGCGCGGCCACGTCGGTGGCGATCAGCACCGCGATCTTGCCGGTCTTGAAGGCATCCAGCGCCTGCATGCGTTCGAGTTGGGTCTTGTCGCCGTGGATGGCATCGGCGGACAGACCGTCGTGCTGCAATAGCTTGGCGAGGCGGCTGGCAGTGATCTTGGTCTTGGTGAATACGAGGGCCTGTTTGGCATCGTCGCCGCGCAGCAATTGGGTGAGCAGCGCGTGTTTGTCGCCGTGTTCGACCAAGAAGACTTTTTGCGTGATGTTCTCGGCGGAGGCGTTGCTGCGCGCGACTTCGATCAGTTGCGGGTGGATCAGAAAATCTTCCGACAGTTTTTTGATCTCGTTCGAGAACGTGGCAGAGAACATCAGGCTTTGCCGCTGCTTGGGCAGCAGCGCCAGAATGCGTTTCAGGGCGGGCATGAAACCCATGTCCAGCATGCGGTCTGCTTCGTCCAGCACCAGCATCTGCACATGGTTCAACTGCACGGTCTTTTGTTCGACGTGATCCAGCAAGCGGCCTGGTGTCGCCACCAGTATCTCGATGCCGGTCTTCAGATGCGGCGTCTGCGTTCTGATATCGACTCCGCCGTACACCACCAGCGAACGCAGGTTGGTGTGCTTGGCGTAGGCTCTTACGCTTTCTTCCACTTGCACTGCCAGTTCGCGAGTTGGTACCAAGATCAGTGCACGCACTTGATGGCGCGCGGGTGAGGTGCTGGTGCTGGCGTGCGGCAATAGTTTTTGCAGCAAGGGCAGCGCGAACGCGGCGGTTTTGCCTGTCCCCGTTTGTGCGCCTGCCATCAGGTCGCGGCCTTCCAGCACGACGGGGATGGCTTGCGCCTGAATGGGAGTGGGGGTGGTGTAACCGGACTCGGTGAGCGCTTTAAGAATCTGTGGCGCTAATTGCAGATCGGCAAAACTGACTGGATTCAATTTTTTCTCTTTAATTGGGGATGTCGGATATGTCACATGGGCCGGCGCATTATACGCCCACGCTGGAAGCTGAATCTGCCTTTCCCCGAACCCATTCAAACAGGCGCATCCGCTCCGTGAAGGGCAAGTCGCTGCGCTATAATCAAAGCACGATTCAATCAGGAGGCAGTAATGAACAAGCAGGAAGTAGAGTTGTTGAGTCAGGAAATCGAGATGTTGATGAACGAGCGTATACGCCTGCTCAAGGTGGTGGGGGCAGCGGCGATACTGGTGGCGAATGCGGATGCAAGCAAGCTGCAACCGAATGCGGTGGAGGCGGCAGAGATGTTGTCCGAGATGCTGAATGCATTGCCCGAAGAGACGCTGAAAGACGCACTGGATGCGGTGCATGCGGAGCAGGATGAAGCCTAACCTCTGATGCGCAAATGAGCCAGACCAGACAAAAGATCGGACTCATTCTGACCGGTGGCGGCGCGCGTGCCGCCTATCAGGTCGGCGTATTGAAAGCGATTGCCGAATTCTTGCCCTATCGTTCGCACTTGCCGTTCGACGTGGTGTGCGGCACTTCGGCCGGGGCCTTGAATGCTGTCGCGCTGGTGATTAACGCGCGTCACTTCCGCAAGGGGGTGCGCTATCTGGCTAATATTTGGAACAACGCCCGCGTGAGCGACATTTATCGCTCCGATGTGTTGGGGGTGGCGATCAATACTGCCCGCTGGCTGTATGGCTTGCTGTTGAGTGTGCTGGGCAGCAACCGCATGAATCGTGTTTCGCTGCTGGATAATCGACCCAAGCAAGCTTATCTGGAGAGGATATTGCCTTGCGAACTGATCCAGCCGCAAATCGACGACGGACTGGTGCATGCGATCAGCGTCACGGCATCAGGCTACGGCTCGGGGCATTCGGTGACTTTTTATCAGGGCGCTCCCGATATTCAGCCGTGGAAGCGCGCGCGCCGTATCGGGGTGCCAACGCAGATCACCACGCAGCACTTGCTCGCCTCATCGGCGATTCCCTACATCTTTCCTGCGGTGCATGTGAACCGGGAATTTTTCTGCGACGGTTCAATGCGCCAGATCGCGCCTATTAGCTCGGCGCTGCATCTGGGGGCGGAACGCATTATGGTGGTGGGCGTTGGGCATGACGATTCGGTGGATGATGCGAAACGCGTCAAAATCAGCCATTACCCCACTCTCGCGGAGATCGCCGGACACGCGCTGGACAGCATTTTCACCGACGGCCTAGAGGTCGATCTGGAAAGACTGCAACGCAACAACCGCACGATCAGCATGATTCCGGAAGAATTGCATAACAAAGTTGACATGCAATACGTCGAGACGCTAGTCATCACTCCCAGCCAATCGCTGGAAAAAATTGCCGAACGTTATATATCGCACCTGCCTTGGACGATCAGGGTGCTGTTGCGTTTGGTCGGTGTGATGCGCGGTAGCGGCGCGAATCTGGTGAGTTATCTGCTGTTCGATAAATCTTATTGCCGTACCTTGATCGAACTGGGTTATCAGGATGCCTTCAAGCGCAGGGATGAGATTCTGAGCTTCTTTGAACAAGCAGGAGTTGAATCGATCAGCGATATGCCGCAATGAAACATATAGAACAAGATGTTCCAAAGCCGTTGACCTTTGCCTTGCTCAGATTGCTGGCGGATGGCGAGTTTCATTCCGGCGAAGAGATGGCGCAAAGTCTTGAGTTATCGCGCGCCAGCGTGCATAACGCGTTGCAGGATTTACAACGGTACGGCATCACCCTGCACAGTGTGCGCGGGCGCGGTTATCAACTTTCGCAACCGCTGTACTGGCTGGATGCAGCGCAGATTGCCGAACATTCAGGCGTGGCGCGAAATAGTCTGCAACTGGAGATACTTGATCACGCGGCATCCAGCAATGCGCTGTTGTTGCAGCGTGCCAGTCAGGGCGCGCAGAGCGGAACAGTGCTGGCGGTGGAATGGCAAAGTGCCGGGAGAGGGCGGCTGGGCAGGGCTTGGCACTCCGGCTTAGGCAATGCGCTCACCTTTTCCATTCTTTGGCGCTTCGAGTGCGGCTTGGCCGCGCTGTCTGGTTTAAGTCTGGGTGTGGGTGTCGCCATGGTGCGCGCATTGCATGAACTGGGTGTGCGGGATGTCGGTCTGAAATGGCCGAACGATGTATTGCTGCCCGACGGCAAACTTGCCGGAATCCTGCTGGAGGCGCAAGGCGATATGCTGGGCCCCAGCGCGGTGGTGATCGGCATCGGCTTGAATCTGTCGCTGCCGGAGCAGGCACGCAGCCGCATCGAGCAGACGGTGAGCGATCTGGCAGCTTGCGGCATTCCCTTGCAGCAGCGCAACCTGGTGATGGGGATTTTGCTGAAGCATCTGGTGGCAGTGTTGCAGGAATTCGCCGAAAATGGTTTCGCCCCGTTGCGTGCAGAATGGGAAAACGATCATCTGTTTCAGCAACGCCCGGCAAAATTGCTGCTGCCGGATGGGACTTGTGTCGATGGCGTGGTACGTGGAGTTACTGCTGACGGTGCATTACGTTTGAAGACAACGAGCGGCGAGCAAGTGTTCAATGCGGGCGAAGTCAGTTTGAGGGGTGTCTAAAGTGCTATTGCTGGACGTGGGTAACAGTCGATGCAAGTGGGCATTTGTGCGCGACGGTGAGTGGTTGCATCGCGGTACGCTTGACAATACTGAGTGGAAAGCATTGCAGCAAGCTTTTGCCCAACTGCCGGTGCCTTCGCGCATTTTGGTGTCCAATGTGGCGGGTGCGGCGATGGCGCAGCGCGTGCAAGCGTTCTGCGCCGGATGGAATTGTCCGCTGGAGTTCGTGACGGCACGCGCCGAACAATGTGGTGTGCGCAACGGTTACCAGCATCCGCAACGCTTGGGTAGTGATCGTTGGGCGGCGCTGATCGCGGCTTGGCATCACGTTCGAGGCGCGTGCCTAGTGGTGAACTGCGGCACGGCAACCACGGTGGATGCTTTATCCGCCGAAGGTGAATTTCTTGGAGGCTTGATTCTGCCGGGTGTTTATTTGATGCAGCAGAGTTTGCTGGACAATGCCGCGCAACTCAAAGAAATAGGGAGCGTGCTGTGCGAATTTCCGCTGAACACGGCGGATGGTATGCATAGCGGAGTGTTGCGTGCGACATTGGGCGCCATTGAACATCAGTATGCTTTGCTGAACACTCGTTATGCAAATCCGCGCTGTGTGTTGAGTGGAGGCGCAGCCGAAAAAGTGTACCCGCATTTGAGATTACCGCTGGATTGCATAGATAATCTGGTACTACATGGATTGCAGAACATAGGAGAAGAAACGGTATGATCAAGTGGTTGCTGGGTTTGTTGCTGCTGGTGAATATCCTGTTTTTTGCAGTGATGCGTTTTGGCAGCGCGCTCACGGTAGATGCTGATGCGCCCAGAGTGGAAGCGGAAATCAACCCGGACAAGATCAGGATGATGAGCGAAGTGCTTCCCGCCGCATCAAGTGTTGCGGCCGTGAAAGTCCCATTGCCGGCAGCAGTTTCGGCGGTCAGCGCCTCTGCGCCTGTTGCCGTACCGGTGTCCGCAGTTGTTGCTGCTCAACCGCTACGCAAACAGTGTATGGAATGGGGAGAGTTTTCCGGCAGCGGGGAGGCGCAAGCGCAATCCGCGTTGGCTGCGCTGCAATTGGGAGACAAAGTGAAACAGCGTTTGGTAGAACATGCAAGCGGATTCTGGGTGTATATACCGCCGCTGAAGAACCATGTTGAAGTTCAGCGTAAGATTAAACAATTGAAGCAGATGGGAGTGAATGATTATTTTGTAGTGCAGGAGAGCGGGACATGGCTGAATGCGATTTCGCTAGGCGTGTTCAGAACCGAAGAATCGGCCCAAAAGTATCTAAGTGGCTTGCGCAGCAAAGGGGTGCATAGTGCCAAGGTGGGAGAACGTATGAGCAAACTCAAATTCACCTTGTTCGATTTGACAGGGTTGGATGCGGAAATGGTCGATAAAGTGCGCGAGCTGCAAAAAAACTTCCCAGACAGTGAAATAAAAATGCTGGGCTGTAATTGACAGGAAGGGGCAAAGTCAGCAAAATGCCGCCCTTCCTGAATCGGCGTGGTCGAATAAACAGCGCCGGAAGGGCAAAGTTTCGGTGATATAGCTCAGTTGGTTAGAGCACAGCATTCATAATGCTGGGGTCGGTGGTTCAAGTCCACCTATCACCACCAAAAAGTCATCCAGCACCATCCAAAGATGAACACCAAACCCGCACGGTTAATAGCTTTGCGGGTTTTTTGTGTCTAAAGCAGTCTATTCCTGTTTATTGCAATCCGCTGGGTATTGGGGGCATAATCATCGCACTTATGCCCCCAGTGCATATCTGATGCCCCCAGCGAGGTGATGACATGAAGTTATCCGATCCAGCGGTAAAGAAGGCGAAGCCCGAAGCGAAACCCTACAAAATGGCGGACGGCGGCGGCATGTATCTTGAGGTGATGCCGACAGGTTCAAAGTATTGGCGGCTCAAGTATCGTTTCGGCGGGAAAGAAAAACGGCTGGCCTTTGGCGTATATCCAGACGTGAGCCTAGCCCAAGCCCGTGACCGTCGTTACGAAGCGCGCAAGTTATTGGCGAGCGGCATAGACCCCGGCGCACTGAAGCAGGCACAAAAAGCGGCGGATGTGCTTCTGAATGAAAACAGCTTTGAAGTCGTCGCCCGCGAATGGTTTGTGCGCCACTCGCCCAACTGGAAAGAAAACCACTCAAGCAAAATTATCACCCGACTGGAAAAAGATATTTTCCCGTGGATAGGTGCGCGCCCCATTGCCGACATCGCCGCACCGGAACTGCTGGCCACGATACGTCGGATAGAGAGCCGTGGTGCGCTGGAAACCGCCCACCGCGCCCTCGCCAACTGCGGGCAGGTGTTCCGCTATGCCGTGGCGACCGGACGCGCCCAGCGCGACCCTTCCGGCGACTTGCGCGGCGCATTGCCGCCCGTGAAGCGCGACAAACACTTTGCCGCAATCACCGAACCGCAAAAGGTCGGCGAACTGATGCGCGACATAGACGGCTATCAGGGATCGTTCATTGTGAAATGCGCTTTCAAACTTTCGCCGCTGCTGTTTGTGCGCCCCGGCGAACTGCGCAAGATGGAATGGGCGGACGTGAATTTAGACGCGGCGGAGTGGGTTTATTTTGTGACCAAAACCGAAACGCAACACATTGTCCCGCTGGCGCGTCAGGCAGTGGAAACACTGCGCGAAATTCAACCGCTGACCGGACACGGCAAATATGTGTTTCCCGGTGAGCGCGACCACGACCGCCCCATGAGCGATAACGCGATCCGCTCTGCGCTGCGGCGGCTGGGCTGGAGCAATGAAGAAATGACCCCGCACGGCTTCCGCGCAATGGCCTCCACCATCCTCGACAACATGGGCTACAAACAGGAATGGCTAGAGCGCCAGCTTGCCCATGAAGAACCCAACAAAGTGAAAGCGGCTTACAAGCGCGACGCATGGCGCATGTATCTGCCCGAACGCACCGCTATGATGCAGGCGTGGGCGGACTATCTGAACAAGCTCAAAGCGGGTGCGGAAGTGATACCGTTGCGCGCATAATCAAAAACATTTTGTCAGCAAATCTTTCACAACTCGAAACGGGGAGCAAAGCATGAAGATAATCAAATTACTTATCGTGGGATTGTTGCTTGTTTGCGCGCTGCCCGCGAAGGCGGGATTTGAATACGAAATTAAAAAACTAATTTCAAAAAACAAACAAGCCACTATATTTGTAGAAATAAATGATTTTGATGGTGTTGCAAAATCAGTTGTCATCGAAACACCAAGGCCAGTTTTGCCATGTGATGATAGTCGATCAATGTCAGAGTGTAAGTTTTCACTTGAACTTTTTGATGAGACTGGCACGCAGTCACCTATTAAAGGATATGGGCAATTATATAAAACGAAGAAGGGAAACCTGTTGATAGTCAACGCAGCTGACTCAGCGGTGTTGTGGGGGCATATTAAAGATAAGAAAAAATTACTAGTTGCATCATTTGATTCCGTCAATGAATATGATATTGAGTTTTACCCTGCAAAACTACAAACGTCTTCAAGAATTCCTTCTCTAGGTCGCATTATTTCTTCAGAAATTATCTCGGAAGACGGAAATGCAGTAATTCACCTCGACTATCAGAGCGATGGGGTGAAAATTGATAATGTGACCATATCGGTACCTAAAGAATATCTGTTTTGTAATCCACAAATATGGGGACGCACGATCTCCGATCCGAAACCAGTTGCCACCGATGATTGTCCTAGCGACATGTTTTACCAATATCAGCACACTGGCAGCGTGGAGCAAATGGGTATAGTGATGCCGTTATATCAACATATAGGTTCGATTCCACGGAGAGTGCTACCCGGGTTTATCGTGGCTTGGGAGCTCGGAGCTGATAAGTTTTATTTTGAGGTTTATAACAAATATGGCGACAAATTTTCAGTGGCGTTTTTTAAGAGAAATTTAATTTACAACTTCAGAGATTAAAACTAAAAATTTGACTCGACATTATTTACGTAATAACTGACATGGTATTTGTTTGGTGCGAAATAAATCCACTGCGTATAGATAGGGAGCCAACACATGAAACTTCTCAAGTTACTTTTTGCAGGATTGTTATTCTTTTTTGCGTTATCCGCTCAAGCAGGGTTAGAGGAGGGCAAAGCTGCTTTCAAAAATACAGACTATGAAGCAGCTATGAAAGAATTATTGCCATTGGCTGAGAGCGGTAATGCGGAGGCTCAATCTTTGGTTGCTTACCTGTATAAAAAGAGGCCGCGCAGTAAAGAGTTAACTAATTTCTGGTTCTTAAAGGCTGCCGCTCAGAACGAGCCTTTTGCGATGTATGAAGTTGGCTTTGCGTGCAAAATGCAAAACAATAACGAAGGGTTGATGTATACGCTATGTCCCGCGTCAAATCTTAACGATATAACTGAAATCTTATTATTGTCTGAGCACTATTTTAATAAGGCACTTGTTATATTTGAAGAGAGGGCTAATAAAGGTGATTACAGGGCGCAGGAATATCTTGGGAGCATGTATGCCTTTGGTAATGGCGCATCTAAAAATAAAGAAAAAGCTCAATACTGGCTTACAAAATCCGTTGTACAGGGCGACATAGAAGCTGCCGGGTATTTAACGGGGCTATATGCCGACTATGCGTATTATTTTCATGAGAATGCCGACTATTTGCTTCAGTACGAATGGGAAATTATTTGGAGTGCCATGAGTTCAATCAAGGCAAAAGCCAATTTTCATTGGGGATCAGGTGGTGAGGGCTTAAAAAAAGCTGGCAAAAGAAGGGCAATTTTTCTTGCTAAACAGTGGCTCAAGCAAAACGGAAGAGAAAAAGAATTGAAATGGGTTGAAGCACAGTATTAACGCCTGCTATGCCGGAAGTTAAGCACATAGAAAAAGTGCAGGAATGGTAAAAAAACTACCGTTACATGAGTAAAATAAAACCTCAACCAAAAAAGCTGACGCTAAAACAAGCGCTAGACGCAACGCGTGTGCCACTCAAGCGAATGGGTGACTTGATATGCGCTGACGATTTTAGTGGCTATATAAATGGCACTATATGGCGTTCCATATACATGCCCACGATGCCGGATTGCGAAAGGAAATGGGACAGGCACTTTGTGCAACCTGAAACAGAGAATCATTTACGCGAACTATACGCAAGCGGCGGATGGATCGAATCTCTCGCTGATTTCTCCGATGAGGCGTTAGCACTGCATTACAACTATGGCGCAGGCTTTATTACTACCAGTGGCCTAGCCTTTGATGTGGGCGACCCAAGCCAGTTTGAATGCGATTTTGCGGAAGCCCTTGCGCAACTACCAAACTTGTCGCGCGAAACGGTGGAAATCGTAAGGAAAAACATTCTGCTGATGCACAAAAAATATAAGTTGCCAGCAACTCAGGGCAGCAACATATCGCAAGGGTGTAGTAAAAAAGCGCAGAAAAAACGCTCAATAAAAAATGATATGGGCAAAACGCTTGATAATGTAATCGCCAGTCTTGCGAGCACACATCCTGATGAGAAACCATGCGAAATATGGCTACATCTGAAAACTGCAATTATTGAATGGTCTGGCTGTGATTGCGATGAAATAAGGCCGGATGAAAAAAAGCGTGATAGCTGGTCTTATCAATTCACAAAAGTTAATGACAGCGCGGACGCTATCGCTTATCAAACCTTCCGCAAGATGTTAAAGGCTATTCAAAAATAGCAAAACCGGTATTTAGCCGGGCTATGTACCACCCTAGTTTTACCGTGTGGCTAATCGTGAATCATCACGGTTTAACCAAAGCCATGAAAGGTAAAGCTATGCAAACAAATCAAGCCTCACAACTTCCCGCCTATCTCCGTTTGGCGGACATGAAAGCCCGCTACCGCGTGAGCGGCTCAACCGTGTGGAAATGGTGTCATTCCAACGGCCTACCTGCCCCGGTGAAGCTGGGCGCGAATACGACGGTATGGCGACTTGCTGACCTGCTGCAATGGGAAGCAACGCGTGCCCCTGCGAAGTAAGGGGGCGATCATGGATAACTCAGGCTGGCTGGAGCGCCTGCAAATGCTCTGCAATCGGTTTTCACATCTCGGCGTAGGTGCTGACCTTGCCTCACTATCAAGAGACGAGCTGTGGGGCTTGTATCGCCTCTTGTTACGGCTTGACGGAGATGCGTAATGGCTCAAAAAACACAAGGTGAGCCACGTTATCAAGTGCCGCGTGCGCTGGCAGATTCGCTGGCTTTTCGCAGTCTGCCCATGGTGTCCAAAGTTTTGTGGCATGACCTGATGATGCAGTATCGCGGATACAACAACGGCAATATCAACGCGGCGTTGAGCGAGTTAAGGCACTACAACTGGCGTTCAGGCACTACGCTTGCCAAGGGCTTGCGCTACTTGATAGCACACAGACTAATCAAGGAAACAAGGATGGGCGGCAAACGTGCTGGTAATCTCAAACAATGCTGTCTATACGCTTTCACCCACCTGCCCATTCATGCCAATACAAAATTGAACATTCAAGGAAAGGAAGCAACCCATGACTACAGAAATTTTGATCCGATCAAATGCGTGGTGGAAGAAAAGCTAACGCTCCAGAAAATGGAGTGCGTCGCACCAGAAACTGGCGCGTGTCGTTCCACATAATGGACACGATGGGCTTCTGTCGCTCCAATAAATGGGGTTAGAAATATGCGCATAAAACCTATGTATTCCCCGCCACTAAAGGGATGTAGCAGAATTGGGCATTATTTCCTATCGAGTCCAGAATTTGGACACCCTTATATATTTACCATTACATATCATGTTGTGGAGTGTTTCTATGCGCACGTTAACTGACGGATTGATTGGAGTAATTGCACGGCATAGCTACAGAATCGAGGTGTGGAATATGAGCGCGCCAAAACTGGCAGTTACCGATGAGCGGTGGATTTACATCACAAAGAAACACCACAACGGCGATATTGGCGAAAGAAGTTTAGGCATCCCAGAATCGGACTTAATCGAATTGATTGCGCTGCTTGAGCGAACGTAGTGTTTGAGTTTGAAATTGAGAGGTAAATTATGACTTTTGAAGATAAAGTGAAAGTTGGGTTGTTGATTTTTCAAGCAATCGGTTATGCAGGAATCAGCATTTATTTGATACTCGGTTTAAAGCTATTTAAAAGCGATCCAGACTTGAATAATGGCGGCAATTGTCTGAGTTATTCCCAATGCAATAGCTGCCCACGTAAGCCACATAAAAACTCTAGATTGCCGATTGGTGGCGATAACTTGGTCGGCGATAGTTTTGTGAAGAATGGTGAGGAGTTCATTCGTCTGCACTGAAGCCAAAAGAGAGGGTTTTAATTCTTTTGGAATAAATCGTTCAATATCAGGATTAATTTTCCCTTCTCCGAATAAAGCATCCAATGACTTATCTATCATTAAATCTCCGCATTATTTAATGGCTTTCTTATAGCTACCGCGCTTCTTTGGCTATTCATTCTGGAATGAGCGCCACAATAGCAGAAATTTGCCAAACTCTACCTATAGGAATTACGTGCGTCAAAGGGATACCAAATTTCTGGAATTGAGAACATTGTTAGAGAAACGCAGCTTGATATATCCTGTGGACTCTGAAATTCTCACTATAACTTTAGTATGTGATAACAATGATTCGGACAATCATCAAAGAGAGCGAAGCCGCGCAATCCGCGCACTATTAGGTTAGTTCAAATGTCCGGTCATTTTGCTGATGTGTTGCAAATTCATGGAGCAAATAAGTACGCAATTTCGCAACACCTAACCCCAGCAATTACGCGGGATAGAGCGCCAAAACAAGTAGAGTTTCAAAACAATAAATACGCAATCTGCGCGGATGGTTCGATGCTTTGCTTAAGAGCTTGTGGCGTAATTATCGGGATTATTTCCGCGCAATCCGATACAGTCGAATGGGGCTGGAAGTTTGCTAGAATCGCGCCCCGCTGGGGGTAGCCCGTAACGTCTGGGGGCATAATCGGGGGCATCTGAATAATGTGGAAAGCGTAGTTCAAGCACTGGAGCGGCTTGCGGGGGATGATTCGGGTGAACCTATCCACCAAGAAGTCGTCCAGAAACATTCAAAGACGTACACCAAACCCGCACAGTTAATGGCTCTGCGGGTTTTTTGTGTCTAAAGCAGTCCATTCCTGTTTATTGCAATCCGCTGGGTATTGTGGGGGCATAATTCTCGCACTTATGCCCCCAGTGCATACTTGATGCCCCAGCGAGGTGATGACATGAAGTTATCCGATCCAGCGGTAAAGAAGGCGAAGCCCGAAGCGAAACCCTACAAAATGGCGGACGGCGGCGGCATGTATCTTGAGGTGATGCCAACGGGTTCAAAGTATTGGCGGCTCAAGTATCGTTTTGGCGGGAAAAAAACGGCTGGCCTTTGGCGTATATCCAGACGTGAGCCTAGACGTCACGCACATAGTCCAGCTACGTGTAGCCGCTTGAAAAGTGATTATCGTTACTCCAACACTGTCGTTTATAACAACTTTCCATGGCCATCCGTCGCGCCCGCAGACAAAGCTGCAACAACCATCTAAACCGCCGCACAAGCCATCCTCGATGCGCGTGTGCTCTATCGCATCGACAAAGATCAAGTTTTTCTATTTGAAGTCGCAAAGAAAGCACCACGATTCAGTGCCAGAAATTATCGGCATGCTTTCAAAAAAGCGACATGGATATTACCGGGTGGTTGGCAAAGCGGTTCTAATTGTTTTTGATCAGCTCAAAATGGCCAACAAGTTCTTTTAGGTCTTCAGCTGTTTGTGTCAATTCCTCGCTGGCCTTCCATGCATGCTGGGCAGAGTGGGTATTCTGCTCGATGAGGGACGAAACCTGTTCCATGTTGGCGGCTACTTGCCCGCTGGCGATAGCCTGTTCCTTGGCGGCGTTGGCGATATGCTTCGCCATTCCAGTTACCTCGATACTAGAGGAGGTGATGCGCCCCAGGCCGGACAAGGATTCACGCATCATGCCCGTCCCTTCGTCCACTTCATGGGCGGCCAGCTCCATTGAGTCGACGGCCTGACGGGTGACGCTTTGTATCTCGCTCACCATAGTGGTAATGTCGGCGGTGCTGTTGGTGGTACGTTCAGCAAGTTTTCTCACTTCGTCCGCCACCACGGCAAAACCGCGTCCAGCTTCGCCGGCACGAGCCGCTTCGATAGCGGCGTTCAGGGCCAAGAGATTGGTTTGGTCGGCAATCCCTTTGATCGACTGAGTGATAGCGCCGATCTTCTCGATGGACTGATTGAGTTGTCCAATAGTGGAGCTTGAGGCCTGCACTGCTTCCACCACTCTCCCCGTGGCCGCCATACTGCGCGTCATGCTGGCGTTGCTTTCTTCTACCCGGACTTGGGAATCGACGGCGGAACGGGCAGTGCTTTCAGCACTTTCAGCCACTTCCGCCACTGACTGGCTGAACTCCTCGGTTGCTGCCGCCACGTCATGCACCCGGCTTTGTTGTTGTTCGGACTGTTTCACGACCTGCATCATCTCGGCATTAAGGCGGCTACACTTGGTCTCGATTGCACGAGATGCCACCGTGATTTCGTCGAGCATCACCTTGACGTGCACCTGCATGGCGGCCAACCCATTGAGAAGACTACCTTCTTCATTTACACCGGAAATGTCGATGTCGTCGGTCAGGTTGCCTTGGCCAATGTGGTCAAAATGGCGGATGGCGTTTTGGACTTTCCCCATCACAGACTTGGCCAGCAGGAAAAATGCGCCATACGACAGGACTATCCACATTAAAGCGAAAGCACCGATTTTTGCGGTGGTGTCCCATGTCAATCCCAGAACAGTCTGACTTGCCACCAGATTAATGGCCATCAGGAGAATGAGCATTCCCAGAATGCCAGTCATTCGAGTGTTGACGGAAAGTCGCTGCCACCAACTGCCGCTGGTATCCAGCTTGGCCTTGGTGGTGTTGAGCCGTTGGTACAACTGCTCTGCTTCTTGAATTTGCGAGCGGCTGGGTTTGGAGCGGACGGACATGTAGCCAAGGGTCTGGTCGTTTTTGCGCACCGGCACCACGAAGGCGTCCACCCAGTAATAGTCTCCATTCTTCGACCGGTTCTTGACGATGCCGCGCCATGGGCGTCCCGCTTTCACCGTGCGCCACAAATCTTCGAACGCTTGAGGCGGCATGTCAGGATGGCGCACAAGATTGTGGTTCTTGCCGACAAGTTCTTCTCTGCTAAACCCGGAAAGCTCGACGAAGGAATCGTTGGCATAAGTAATAGCCCCCTTCAGATCGGTTTTTGAAACGAGGTACTTACCTTGTGGGTAGGGCTTTTCGGTTTGCGTGACAGGGAGGTTAGTTTTCATGTCTTTTCTCAGTCAATAAATATAACAAAATATAAAGCCGCTATTATCTGCAGGGGAGGGTGAATCCCAATTGCTCTGAAAGTGGAGCCGCATGAAATAAGCCTTGATAAGGAATCTGATGTGCTGTGACCAGCTGCTAGTATATATAAGCTTATCGGCTTTAAATGAACCAATCTTTAGGGGTGTCTGAAGTTGCATACAAGAAAATAATTTTCACACTGTCTTTGAATATCGAATAGACGCTAGTGGTTTGGGCGCTGTAGATCAATGTGGCTGCTTCATTCACAAACGGCAGCTTTCTGGCTGCAGATTTGAAACCTCGGCTGACTCAAAGTGGCCGGTATGTGAAGTACAACTCTCATAATATGCCGCCCGATATCTGATATGGCTTGAAGCTATCAGATACATTGGCATTTTTTGAGTTAAGTTTAAAATTGTGGTTCATCTGACAATTGCGTGGGTAAAAGATAATCTATCGTCTCTAAGCTGGTTAGGAGACGAGCGATGGAAAGCAAAGAACTGTATCGGCACTTGCTGGGTATAAACGAACCGTGGACGGTAGAGCGTGTTGAACTGGA
>CAINCU010000030.1 GCA_903847155.1 uncultured Gallionellaceae bacterium
CGGTGCGGTCAGCTTCGGCAACGTCGTGAGCGGCGACGTGGTGAACGCCACAGCCAGCATCGACAGCCCGACGCTGAGCAGTAGCGGCCACCTCAATGTGGGCAACTACACCCAGAGCATCGGCGGCATCAGCGGCACAGACGCGGCCAACTACAGCTTCAGCGGCTACACCTCGGGCAGCAACTACACCGTCGGTCAACTCGCGCTGAGCGGCAGCATCGGCCTCGGCAGCAGCACCTACGGCTCAGCCCTCAATGCAGGCAGCGCCAGCTTCACTAACGCGATCAGCGGAGACAACCTCGGCACCGCAACCGTCACTGTCAACATCAGCGGCAATACCAGCAGCAGCGGTAATCTCAAAGCAGGCAGCTTCACCGGTATAGAAAACATTAGCGGCCTGTCCGGCACTGACGCAGGCAACTACACCTACACAAGTGTGGTTGGCAACTACAACGTCGCCCAACTCTCCCTGAACGGAGCGCTAGCGACGGGCAGCAGCACCTATGGCTCGGCACTCAGCGCTGGCACGGTGAGCTACAGCAACCTGCTCACTGGCGACCTGCTGAGCACCCCGACGGTGAATATCAACACCACCGGCAACACCAGCAGCAGCAACAATCTCAATGCAGGCAGCTACACCGGCATCCAGAGCGTGAGCGCGCTGAACGGAACGGATGCTGGCAACTACAGCATAGGCACATTCACGGGAGGTAACTATTCCGTCAGCCCAGCACAGTTGTCTGTTATTGCTGACCCGAAATCCAAAATCGAAGGGAATACGGATCCATTACTCACTTACATGACCTACGGTTTGATTCAGGGCGACACTTTGGCTGGTTCTTTGAATCGTGACAGCGGCGAAGCTATAGGCGCATACATGATTAATCAGAACACGCTGGGGAATCCCAACTATACGATTGTTTACACATCTGCCAATTTGACGATCAGTGCCGCTGCAACTTTACCTGTAGTCGATTCGATCAGCGATATTGTTGCAACGAGTCAGCCAGATCATGAGCTTGGGAATCCGCCAGAATCTCCTGATGATAAAAAGAAGAAAGACGACAAGGACCAGAATCCTGCTGATGCCTCTGCACCTCCACAGAATGGCTCTCCAACGACACCGCCATTGCCAGTATGTCCTTAAGGGAATATTTTATGAAATGTTTAAAGCAAATCATAGTAGTGCTGGCGCTTGTTGGCGCATTTCCAATAGAGCAGGTATTTGCCGATGATGTAACTGCACAAGTGCCTGCTCAACAGACGACAACCACAGATACCCCAGAGGTGTTGCGCTTTGACATCTCAGGCTACACGGTTGAAGGTGCAACCTTGTTGAGCAAAGCAGAAATTGATGCAGCAGTTGCTCCATTCGTAGGCAAGTCAAAAGACTTTTCTGACGTAGAACGCGCACTGGAGGCGGTAGAAGGCCTCTATGCACAGCGCGGTTATTCGGCGGTGCATTTGTTATTGCCGGAACAAGAATTGGAAAAAGGAAAGGTGTTGTTTAAAGCAATAGAAGGCCGTTTCGGCAAGATCATCGTCAGCGACAACAAGTTCGTCAGTGAAGCCAATGTGTTGAACGCGCTACCCTCTTTGCGTAGCGGTGGCGTGCCGAGTTCCAAGCAGATCGCGAACGAATTAAAGTTGGCCAATGAGAATCCGGCTCGCCAGTTGAATGTTGTTCTGAAAGCTGGAGATAAAGATGACGAGGTTGATGCCAGCGTACTGGTGACTGACAGCAAACCGACAGCATGGAATATGACGCTTGATAATACAGGATCCAAAGAAACCGGAAACTCTCGACTGAGTGCTTCTTATCGCAATGCCAACCTGTTCGACAAAGACCAGGTCGCCAATGTGCAATTCCAGACCTCGCCGGAACACCCAGATCGAGTGATTGTGCTGGGCGGTAGTTACAAGATTCCACGTTATCAATCTGGCGATTCGTTAGAGGTTTTTGGTGGCTATTCCAACGTCAATTCTTTGGTTGGCGGACTGACCAATTTTCAGGGAGGTGGGTTGATGCTGAGCGCCCGTGACAACAAGATGCTGGATCGTGTCGCCGGATTTGATCCGCAATTCTCGTTTGGCTTTGACTGGCGCACGTTCAACGAACTCAAACAAACACAACCGACGACGACTGTGCTTTACAACAAGGTCGTCGCCACCCCTTTGAGCGCTGCGTTAACCGCTTCGAAGAATTCTTCAACCAGCAACGCTACTTTAAACATTTCATATTCCTTGAACGTTCCGCTAATGAGCGAGGGGAAGAGGGCCGATTTTGCTACCTACGATCCAAGCTGCGCCCAGGGTAATCCGTCATGTTTGAAACCTGATGCCAATTACAGCGTACTTCGTTACGGTGCTAGCTATACCAGTACGGTGGGAGACGCTTGGCAACTACGTGCAGCGATGAACGGCCAAAAATCCGGCAATGTTCTCATTCTGGGAGAGCAGATGCGTCTGGGCGGTGCTGACGGAGTGCGAGGTTTTGCAGAAGGCGCCGAAGGAGGCGAGAACGGGATACGAGTGAATCTGGAGGCGTACACACCTGAAAAACAAGTGTGGTCACTGCAGAGCAGGGCGTTGGTGTTCTATGACGCTGGCAAAGTCAGTTCAAGCAATGGCAGCAGTTCCGGGATTGCGTCAGCCGGATTTGGTTTTCGCGCGACGAGTTCAAACCAACTTTCTCTGCGTGCAGACATTGGGCGAATACTAAATGAGGGTAACGATCCCTTGTATCGCAAGGGTGATTGGCATGCCCACGCATCAATGTCCATGTCCTTTTAATGGTGGAGGTTAACGTGAAAAAACTGATTTTGTTTCTGGCAGTGTTGGCATGTTCAACCTCTACTTCACTCCATGCGGCAGAAGTGTCCGGAAAGATCGGTTACATGAGTGGCGCACTGATAGCGCAGCGGGCAGATGGCACCATCAAAGTGATGGTGCCCAAGTCCGAAGTACTGGAAGGCGATATGCTGGTCACGGCCAAGGACAGCTACGCGCAGGTGGTGATGAACGATGGCACCAAGATGACCATGCGGCCCAATTCCAATCTCAAGATTGAGGCTTACCACTTCAAGGTGGATGCTCCAAAAACAGACAACGCCGTTTTCCGGCTGCTGAAAGGTGGCTTCCGTACCGTAACTGGGTTAATAGGTAAGCGCGGCAATCCTGATGCCTACAAGTTGCGCGCGGCAACAGCTACTATCGGTATTCGCGGCACTGATTTCTCTTCGCGCTTGTGCACCACCAAGGATTGCGCAGACGACAGTGAGGCAACAAAACCTGAAGCCCCGGTTGCTGCGCAGCCAAAATCCGCAGGACGGGTGATGCTGATTCAGGGCGATATGGCGGCGAAAGAAGTGAGCGGCAAGATACGCAAATTAACCTTGGGTTCTCCAGTGTTTGAGGGCGACACTTTACAGAGCAGCGTCAAATCATACGGGGTGGTGGTGTTTCGCGACGGTGGGCGTATCACCTTGCAGGAGAACAGCGTTTTTCAGGTGGAGTCGTTCAAATATGACAAGGCCGCCAATCAGGAAAGTGCCGCGTTGCGTTTGCTGAAAGGCGGGGTGCGCGTGGTGACCGGATTGATTGGACGCGTCAATCATGACAATTATCAGTTCAGGATGTCCGGTGCGACCATCGGTATTCGCGGCACAGGGTTTGACGCGTGGTGTAACGGCCCTTGTGCGGAAGGCGCGAGCAACTTTGGCGCCACGCAAGGTAAACCGCTGGATGGCGCAGGTGTATATGTTTGGGCGGGTGAAGTGCTGTTGGTTTCACCGGGCGGCTCGTATACAGTGGCGATCAACCAGGCTGCCATCATCGCGCGGGAAACCGGCAAGCCGGTGCAGATCGTTACTGTTCCGCCAAGTATCATGAATAATGTAGCGCCTAAGCCTGACAGTGTGCCTGTGGATGTGGAAAAACTATTCAATGAAAGTACCAGCGGCGGTGAGCCAGGTCTTTATGTGACGGTGCATGACGGACAAGTGATTCTGGAGAAGGGCGACACCAAAATCGATCTGGGTCGTGGCGAAACCGGGTTTAGCAATGAACAGCTATTGACGCGGCTGTCTGCAACCCCGGGATTTATGGGTACGGATCATAAAATGGAAAACATCGAAAACGGCGGCGGTAATCATTCAGGGATCGGCTCGGGTGGTTGTACGGTCGGGCCGTAAAGTAAAGACATGGTTGCTCTATTTGCAGCCGATGCAACGACGGATTATTTGAATTTAAAAAATACAAAAGGAGTATGAATTGAGCAGTTTTGCGTTCTATCAAAAAGTCGTTGCATTGAATTCAAATGTGCACCGCAACTTGAAATTCGACATAACCAAAGTCAATTTCAATTTTGTGCGTGATACAACAGCAGTCTTGCTGGCTTCCATTGAATTTGCCGAAGCAGCGCGCGAATATCCAATCGTGTTTATTCGCGGGCAAGACAGCAAGATGCGCCCGGTGGTACTGCTGGGTGTGCGTACCGGAGAGAACCTGTATGTGGATGAGCAAGGCAAATGGGATGCGCACTATGTTCCTGCCTTTGTGCGGCGTTACCCGTTCGTGATGGCTGAAGGAGGCGCGAACGATCAATTGCTGGTTTGCATTGATGAAAAATGTCCTGCATTGAATGCAGAAAAAGGTGAGGTGCTGATTGACGAGGCGGGTAATCTGCAACCGCGCATGACCGAAGTGATGCAGTTTCTGCAAAATTTCCAGACCGAATTTGCGCGCACCGAGTTGTTGGCGGCACAATTGGACGAACTGGGATTGTTTGTGCAACAAGGCGCTCGCTTCGATACACCGAACGGACAGACCTTCCAACTCAACGATTTCTTTTTGGTTGACGAAGCGAAATTCGGACAATTGCCGGATGATAAATTGCCCGCGTTGTTCCGCAGCGGGGCATTAGGCATGGCTTATCTACACTTGGCATCAATGGGAAACATGCGACGGCTGCTGGATCGCATAAAATCTTCCACCCCAAAACCGGAACTGCACTAAGCGTTCTTGCTAATAAACGGGAAGCCTTGCAGCTTCCCGTTTTTTATTTGTCACTTATGCTTTTGAACGCGCCCACGCCACGATGCCGGAAACATCCATCGCTCCCGCCTGACGTGCTACCTCCCGCCCGTTCTTGAACAGCGCTAAAGTCGGGATGCTGCGGATGTTGTATTGTGCCGCGAGCTGTTGAGCTTCTTCTGTATTCAGTTTCACCACCCGCATTTCCGGTTCCAGACGCTGTGCCGCCTGCGCATAGGCAGGCGCCATCATTTTGCACGGCCCGCACCACGGCGCCCAGAAATCCACTAGCACCGGGATGTCGCTGCGCGAAATGTGCTGCATGAAGTTGCGCTCATTCAGCTCGACTGGATGCGCCGTGAACAGCGGCTGCTTGCATTTGCCGCAAGCGGGGTTCAAGGACAGCATATTGGAGGGAACGCGGTTCACCGCATCGCAATGCGGACAGACGATATGTTTGGGGTCGCTCATGGCATCAATCTCAGAAAATCAGAAGATTCTAATATATGGGATGGGTCGGCAAATTTCAAGAGAGCGTCAAACGCATCGAAAGATCGATCGCTTTTACGTCTTTGGTCAGCGCGCCGATGGAAATGCGATCCACGCCCGTCTCGGCGACGAGGCGGATATCTTCCAGAGTGATGCCGCCGGAAGCTTCCAGTTCGGCGCGTTTGGCGGCATGGGTCACGGCGAGATGCATGTCCACTAGCGAGAAATTATCGAGCAGGATCAGCCGCGCACCGGCATTCAGTGCCGCATCCAGTTGTTCCAACGTCTCTACTTCAATCTGGATGGACACATCCGGTGGCGTGATCTGGAATGCGTGCTCCATCACTTCGCCGATGCCGCCAGCTGCAGCAATGTGATTCTCCTTGATGAGTACACCGTCGAACAAGCCGATGCGCTGGTTGTGTCCGCCGCCAACCTGCACTGCATGTTTTTGCGCCATGCGCAAGCCGGGCAGCGTCTTGCGCGTGTCCATGATCATTGCATGCGTGCCGCTCGCCGCCTCGACGTAACGCCGCGTGAGCGTGGCGGTGGCTGAAAGCGTCTGCAAAAAATTCAATGCCGAACGTTCGGCAGTCAACATCGCCCGCGCATTGCCGTGTATTTCGCACAGCGTCTGGTTAGCTTCAGCCAACTCGCCTTCCGCCACTTTCCATGTGATCTTGCACTCGGGATCAAGCGTCAGCAAACACTCCTCGAACCACAGCGTGCCGCACAGCACCGCTGGCTCGCGCGTGATGACGGTTGCCTGTGCCTGCATGTGTCCTTCGATCAGTTGTGCAGTGATGTCGCGGTCGTAACCGTCTTCATCAAGAGCGGCACGGACATTGGCACGAATATGTTGGGAGAGGGAAATATTGGACATAGTCAGGTTTCGGCGTAAGTTTTGCCATCAAGCTTGGGCAGAGTTCCAGTTCGGCATTTTACGCCAGAAGAATTTGAAGCGTTAAATCATCCGTGTTTGAAATGAGTTTCGTCAACAATGCCATATTTTATGGAGTGGTCCAAGTATCGAAGAAAAGCGCCGGGTCGCTGGTGATGACATTACCCACTGCAATTTCCAGCTGTTCCTGAAAATTGTCGTATGGCCTGGCGTAAGCACTGGGGGCATGGCCATAGAGACTGTAGAAAATCGTGTAGGCATTGAGATAACTGCTTTTTTCGCTTGGGTACGACACGGTATAGGCATTGGTGATTCCCGGTGTTTTGGTGGCGATCATGTCGCGGTACACGATGTTTACCGGAGCTATTTTGGCTTGGGTTGTCGCCGCAATCTCTCTGGCCGTATCCATGGAGGATCGGTAACAGGCGCAGAGCAACAAGCGTGCGCCATGCTGGCGCAAATAGCGCGCAAAGATATTCGAATAAAAAATGGCATTTTGCGACTCGGCTCTGGCGTTATTGCGGCCAACCCGGCGCGGGTCGAGAGTCAGCACGACCACGTCCCAGTCCTGCGCGGAGATGACATCGCGTAGATAATGCACGTACTGGAAATCGGTGACAGTTGGATCAGCTCCCGGAATCGACTCATACCAGAAAGAAACGATACCTCTATCCGGTACGGCGTCCATTCTGATGACTGATTGCGTGTCGCCCGAGGCAATTGCCATGTTCTGGATAAGCACCGAAGGTTGACCTATATTAGCCGGACTGTGACCGGTGATGAGCACCTTCTTGCCTACGTTTGCGCCGCTGGCCGGCCATACCTTGACCACCATGTAGTCATGCACTGTTGCGGTGGAGTCGCTTGCTTCTCCACGTATCACATACTTGCCGGGAACCGGAAATTGCGCGTTCACCCATGCCTGCTTAACGCCATTTACAACAGCCACACTCTGACCGGAAAACGCAACCGTGCCCGGCCCGCTTACCATACCCCAAGTGATGACGGGCGACGAACCGTCATAATCAAGCTCTATGGGCAGTTGCGCAGAGGTGCCGACTACTTCCTGAAAATAGCTCTTGAAGTTGGCGCCGGGAGCGGTTGCGGGCATAGTGCGCACGCCGCTGCTGATGCGCAACTCGTCGAGGTCGCCGTCAAAGCCGCCCAGTGAAAGTGTCCAATCTTTACTTTCATTCCAGGAAAAAAACGCCCGTGCAGCGTTGATTAGCGTGTTGTCAACATAGACGGAAATCTTGCCGTTTGCATCCACCGTGGTGGTGAACAAATGCCACTCTTCACGGGTAAGCGTGCGGGCGCTGTCATGCTGCGAGAAGATCGTCACATAATTCTTGTTAGCCGGGTTTCTCGCACGCAATTGAGGCTCTTCTACTCCTGAGTGAGCGTCTTCCGCTAAATTCAGCATCGACGCGTCATTCTGGTAAAGCGAAATGACTGGTGCGCCAATTCCAGCGCCATTAAATGTGCGGATGAAAATGCGTGCTTCGATGGTGAAGGGAGTAATCTGTCCTGCCGTGTTGGGCATGATGAGATTGTCGGGGATGCTCACCGTTAGTTTATCCGCCGGGCCGCTGAAGTGTGCCACTGTGCCTGAGGGAGAAGACATCCACGCCAGATTGTTCGAGACGAATTGCACCTTGCCGGTAGAGGTCAAGTGCAGCGCGTTGACTGAGGCATCCTTAAGTTCGTCGCCGGGTGTCGCGCCCGGGTCGAAATGGTAAAGCGCAACGGTGGAAGAATCAGCGATGAAGGGATTGTTGCCAGACCAAGCCGCAAGCGGAAAAGCCAGCACCATCGTGGCAAAGATGATGGAAAGGAAAAATGGTATGTGTTGAGCAGGAGGTGTTTGGGTGGTTGTGCTGCGAAGCTGCTTCATTTCACATCTCCATTTTCATGCACACGGGAGATGGTGGCCATTGCAGGCAATACACTGCGGCACTACTAGCCGTCATCTCTCGGACGGCTCAAGTTTAACCCAAATATTCCAATTGAAAATTGCGGCCAACTTTTGCCGATGCAAAATGGGGAAGTAGCACAGGACTACAGTATGGGTGAAGCGCAGCACGACTCATCAATATATTGACTCATTATTCCATCCCGCGCCAAAAACACACCGATTTCCACCAGCTACAAGCATGTTGTAGATCGCCTATTGACGGGCATCTTCAGGGGGTGTCAGGTGCGATTTACGCCCGCGCAATTGGTTCCCGCCAGCGGCAACGGGAAGGTGTGACGGGGTAATTTGGAGGTAATTCGTTCAGGCGGTCGCGCGGTGCAGACGCAACCTGCTCAGCAATTCCATCAGTCCGTGTGCCTGCTCTTTTTCGTGCGGGTCGCTGATAGGCGCCACGCTCTGGCGGGTTTGCAACAAGGGTGCGCTACACAAAGCATGGAAGCGCTCGATCAGATATTCCAGATTGCGCCCCAGCATATTCATGCGCAACGGCTTGGGCAGGTAGCGCGCGATCTGCGCCTGATTGATGAGGTCGATCAGATGCGAGGTGTCCTTAAACGAAGTGACCACCATGCTTTGCGTATTCGGGTATTGCTGCTTGACGGTTTTAAGCATGTAGCTGATGTTTTGACCGTTCAGTATCAGATCGGCTACCACCACCGCGATATTTTTGTGCGCAAGCACTTCGGTGGCGTGCTGCATGGTTTCCGCCCAGAAGATTTCAACTCTATCCTGCAGGGCCTCGCGCACTGCATTCACTGTGGCTGCATCGTTGTCGATCACCAGAATGCGTACCTTTTCGCCCAGCATCGCCGTGGTGGCGGGGGACTGTTCTGCGGCGAAGCTGGCTGACGCAATGGCGGTTGCCTCAGCCACCACCTGTTTAACTTCTTCGCCCTTCCACGGTTTGAGCAGGTAGCGATAGACCTCGCCCTCGTTCACGCAAGCAATGGATGCATCCAGGTCGGAATATCCGGTCAGCAGAATGCGCATAGTGGAAGGCGAAGTCTCGCGCGCAATGCGCAACAGCTCTGCGCCCAACATGATTGGCATGCGCTGGTCGCTCACGATCACGTGGATGCGTTCTTCGCGCAGGATGCGAATGGCTTCGTTCGCATCGGTGGTCATGCGTACGTTGTAGTTGGCAAAAAACAGCATGCGCAGCGAGCGCAGAATGCGTTCTTCGTCATCGACTAGAAGCAGGGTAGGTTTGGCCATGATTTTTCCTTGTGAGCGTTGGCTACGCAGCCAGCTGTTGTGCGGCGTCGCGCGCCGAAGCGATTTTGATCGGCAGCTTGATGTGGAAACGGGTACCTTCGCCCACGTGCGACGTCACGCTGATGTCACCGCCGTGTTGCTGGATGATCTGGTAAGTGATGGATAGTCCCAGCCCAGTGCCTTCGCCTATGGCCTTGGTGGTGAAGAACGGATCGAAGATGCGCGCCAGGTTTTCCGCCGGAATACCTTTGCCGGTATCGGCAATTTCAATATGCGCCGCATCGTCTGCCTGCCATGTTTTGATGGTCAGGCGACCATTGACTTCGATGGCTTGTGCCGCGTTGGTGAACAGGTTGAGGAACACCTGATTCAATTGCGAAGGCGCGCAAGAGATGGCGGGAATATCACCGAACTGCCTGACAATCTCCACCTTGTTTTTGAGCACATTGCGCCCAATGTTGAGCGCGCTTTCAATGCAGTCGTGCAGACTGACGGTGTCCGTGGTGGCGGCATCCATGCGCGAGAAATTTTTCAGGTTGAGTACCAGCTCCGAAATTTGTCCGAGCCCGTATAGCGAATCTTCCATCAGTCCGTGCATCTCGCCCAGCATCTCGTTCATATTCAGTGCGTCGCGCATCTCGGCGATCTGCTTGATCTGCGTCGAGACTTCCTCCGCACTGGATCGTCCGTCCAACATCTTGTCCACCAACGTCTCGTAACTGGCGAACATGCCCTGCATATGTCCGAACAATTCGTGGCCTATGCTCACGTTATTCTGCACATAACCCAACGGCGTGTTGATCTCGTGCGCCACACCCGCCACCATCTGCCCCAGCGAAGCCATCTTCTCCGACTGCACCAGCGCGGTCTGCGATGACTTCAGGCGCGAATAGGCTTTATCCAGCTCGTCGGTATCCGCGCGCATCTTCATTTCCATCGCCTTGATCAAATCCATCACGAAGCCGATGCCGAGATATTGGCCATTGCGGGTGATGATGAAATCCTCGGTCAGAGGCAACTGCATATTGCCGGTGATGTGCTGCGCGGCTTCGGCCAGCGGCTGCTCGTAAGCCACCGTCAACGGCAATTTATTGGTGAAATTCCCGACGGGCTGCTTGCCGTACAGCTCACGCCCGTAGCGTTTCAGATAAATATCGGTGAAGCGATGGCGGCTGATCACACCAACGGGTTTACCGTTATCCACCACAGGAATGGAAAGCACCTCGGCATAAGCGGGATGGCGAAAAAGTTCGGCAAGTTCTTCCAGGGGCAGATGAGATGGGATGGGTTTGAGCGCAATGGTGAGGGAAGGTATATCCTTACCAATACTGCGGACAGTGTGCATGAATCTTCTCCTGCAATATTTAGCGAATCGAAATTTGAGCGGATTCTAGTCGGCGGACATGACGGCAATATGACACCCGCAGATGCACATCAATGCTTGATTTACAGGTTTGGTGCGCTTGCGCACAAAGCAAAATGGTGCGCGAGCGTACCCTAGGCAAACCCGGAAGGCTCTTGAAAATATTTCTAGCCGCCCCACTTACCGGGCAGTCCAATATTTTGAGGAGTGCATCATGCGTTTCGACAAATTCACCACCAAGCTGCAACAAGCGCTGTCCGATGCCCAAAGTCTGGCTGTCGGCGGCGACAACCAATTCATCGAGCCGCAGCACCTGCTTCTGGCCTTACTCAACGATGCCGACAGCGGCGCGGGTTCGCTGCTGGCGCGCGCGGGCGGCAACGTCAACGCGCTGAAGACCGCGCTCACCGATGCCGTGTCGCGCCTGTCCAAAGTGGAAGGCACCGGCGGCGAAGTGCAGGTCGGACGCGACCTGTCCAACCTGTTCAATGTCACCGACAAGGAAGCGCAAAAACGCGGCGACCAGTTCATCGCGTCGGAAATGTTTTTGCTGGCGCTTACCAACGACAAAGGCGAAACAGGCCGCTTGCTCAAGCAGCACGGCGTTACACGCGCGCCGCTTGAGACGGCCATCAACGCAGTGCGCGGCGGCGAGTCGGTCGGCTCGCAAGAGGCGGAAGGCCAGCGCGAATCGCTGAAAAAATATTGCATGGACCTCACCGAGCGTGCACGCCAGGGCAAGCTCGATCCGGTGATCGGACGTGACGACGAGATTCGCCGCGCGATACAAGTGCTGCAACGCCGCACCAAAAATAACCCGGTGCTTATCGGCGAACCCGGCGTGGGCAAGACCGCGATCGTGGAAGGCTTGGCGCAGCGCATCGTCAACGGCGAAGTGCCGGAATCGCTCAAGGGCAAAAAAGTATTGAGCCTCGACATGGCTTCCTTGCTGGCGGGCGCAAAGTATCGCGGCGAATTCGAGGAGCGCCTGAAAAACGTGCTCAAGGAATTGGCGCAGGACGAAGGCCAATACATCGTGTTCATCGACGAACTGCACACCATGGTCGGTGCGGGCAAAGCCGAAGGTGCGATGGACGCCGGCAACATGCTGAAGCCCGCCTTGGCACGCGGCGAACTGCATTGCATAGGCGCGACTACGCTGGACGAATATCGCAAATACATCGAGAAAGATGCCGCGCTGGAACGCCGCTTCCAGAAGGTGTTGGTGGAAGAACCCTCGGTGGAATCCACCATCGCCATCCTGCGCGGCTTGAAAGAAAAATATGAAGTGCACCACGGCGTGGAGATCACCGACCCCGCCATCGTCGCGGCGGCGGAACTCTCGCATCGCTACGTCACCGACCGCTTCTTGCCGGACAAGGCCATCGACCTCATCGACGAAGCCGCCTCGCGCATGAAGATGGAGATCGATTCCAAGCCGGAAGTGATGGATAAACTTGAACGCCGCATGATCCAGTTGAAGATTGAGCGCGAAGCGGTGAAAAAAGAAAAAGACGAAGCCTCGCGCAAACGCTTGGGCTTGATCGAGGACGAGATTAAAAAACTGGAACGCGAATACGCCGACCTGGAAGAAATCTGGAAGGCGGAAAAGGGCGCAGCACAAGGCGCGGCAACCGTGAAGGAAGAGATCGAAAGTATGCGCGCCGAGATAGTGCGTCTGCAACGCGAAGGCAAGCTGGACAAAGTGGCCGAGCTGCAATACGGCAAGCTGCCGCAACTGGAAGCCAAGCTGAAAGAAGCCGCGCAACGCGAAGCCGAAGGCGGCGCTTCAAAAAACAGACTGCTGCGCACCCAAGTCGGTGCGGAAGAAATCGCCGAAGTGGTGAGCCGTGCGACGGGTATTCCTGTGTCCAAAATGATGACGGGCGAGCGCGACAAACTGCTGCACATGGAAGACAAATTGCATGAACGCGTGGTGGGGCAGGATGAGGCGGTGCGCTTGGTGTCCGATGCCATCCGTCGTTCGCGTTCCGGTCTGTCCGACCCGAACCGTCCATATGGTTCGTTCCTGTTCTTAGGCCCCACCGGCGTGGGCAAAACCGAACTGTGCAAGGCGCTTGCCGGATTCATGTTCGATTCCGAAGATCACCTCATTCGCATCGACATGAGCGAGTACATGGAGAAGCATTCCGTGGCGCGTTTGATCGGCGCACCGCCCGGCTATGTCGGCTATGAAGAAGGCGGCGGATTGACCGAAGCCGTGCGCCGCAAACCGTACAGCGTCATCCTGTTGGACGAAGTGGAGAAGGCGCACCCTGACGTGTTCAACGTGTTGCTGCAAGCGCTGGATGATGGGCGCATGACCGACGGCCAGGGCCGCACCGTGGACTTCAAGAATACCGTGATCGTGATGACTTCCAACCTCGGCAGCCAGATGATCCAGGAGATGTCCGGCGACGATTACCAGGTCATCAAACTGGCGGTAATGAGCGAAGTAAAGAGCTATTTCCGTCCTGAGTTCATTAACCGCATTGACGAAGTGGTGGTATTCCACGCGCTGGACGAAAAGAACATCAAGTCCATCGCTAAAATCCAGTTGCAGTATCTGGAAAAACGCCTCGCCGCGATGGAGATGAAGCTGACCATCAGCGATGCCGCATTGGCCGAAATCGCCAACGCAGGTTTCGATCCGGTGTATGGCGCACGTCCGCTGAAACGTGCGATACAGGCGCAACTGGAGAACCCGCTGGCCAAACAGATACTGGAAGGAAAATTCGCCGCGAAAGACACCATCAAGGTGGATTGCAAGGGCGGGGTGATGAAGTTCGACAAAGGATAGTCAGAATCAAATGTAGGATGGGCAGCGCTACGCGCTGCCCATCCTAACTAGACTTTGAAATACCCATTAAATCAACTAACGAAATGCAAATGAATCAACTTCCTCATACACAAGCAACGCTTCCCAATCTGTTGCGCAAGATCGTGGCTTTAGTTATGACTGTCGCACTGGTGGCTTTGGTGCTGATGTTCTCGGCGGTGTTGCTGGTGGTCATCCTGATTGTCGGTACGTTAGCATGGGCCTATCTGTGGTGGAAGATGCGCCACGTGCGCAAACAGATGCGCGAATTTTCTGCTCGCAGCATGGAGATGGAGGCTGGTGTGGGCGAGGGCGAAGTGATAGAAGGTGAAGTAATCCGCGTGGAAGTCCCACGGAATGGAAAATGAAAATGACTAAATGCACATAGCAGAACCACAAGCCAACCTCGTGGCGAACGAGGGAGAGATTCTTGATAAACTCCTGCACTTGAAAGATGCCACGGTGCTGGAACTGGGATGCGGCAAGGCGGAGAAGACCCGCGTCGTTGCGCTGAAAGCAGCCTCGGTGCTGGCGCTGGAAGTCGATGAAAAGCAGCTCGCGAAGAACCTCAGCATCACCGATCTACCCAATGTGAAATTCGCGCATGGTGGCGCAGAAAAGATTCCGGCGCCTGACTCGAATTTCGACATCGTGCTGATGTTAAAATCGTTGCATCACGTGCCGATTGAACTGATGGACAGTGCTTTCGCCGAGATTCAGCGTGTACTGAAAGCGGGCGGAGTTGTCTATATTTCAGAGCCGGTTTATTCGGGAAACTTCAATGAAGTGCTGAAGCTTTTTCATGATGAAAAAGTGGTACGTGAGGCAGCTTTCGCTGCCGAGCAGCGCGCGGTGGCAGCGGTACGATTGGCGCTGGTGGCGCAGAAATTTTTCCTGCAACAGATGCACTTTAGCAACTTCGAGCAGTTCGAAGAGCAAGTGATCAAAGTGACCCACACCGAGCACAAATTATCTGCCGAGACCTTGGGAAAAGTACGCTCGAAATTCAACGAATATATGACTAGTGATGGAGCCACTTTTCACATGCAGATACGCGTCGATTTACTGAGGAAGGCCGCCCCGTAATTCTAACCAGAGTGCAATGTGCGAACATGTGGACACAAAAAGAAATACACTTGAAGCCAAAGCCGCGCGGTTTTCATCTGATCACCGAAGAGCTGCTGCGTGAACTACCCGAGCTGCGCAACTTCAAGATCGGCATGATGAACGTTTTCATCATGCACAGCTCCGCATCATTAATCATCAACGAGAATGCCGATCCTACAGTGCGCCAGGATTTTGAAAACTACTTCAATCGTGCTGTCCCCGAAGGCGAGTCCTATTACCGGCATCAGAATGAAGGAACTGACGACCTGCCTGCGCACATCAAAGCGAGCATCCTCGGCAACAGCTTGAGCATCCCGATTGCCGATGGACAACCAAGGCTGGGAACATGGCAGGGTATCTACCTGTGCGAACACAGGAACCACGGCGGCAGTCGCAGAGTCATCATCACAGTGCAAGGCGAATAATTGAAGGATCAGACATGTCAGCCACACCACCCGACGCACTGCTTTTCATCAATCCCGGCTGTGCCCACTGCCCCGCCGTGTTGCAGGCGCTGGGCGAACTGGTCAAGCAAACGCTGATTGGAAAACTGACTGTTGTAAATATCGCTGCGCATCCCGAACAAGCTGCAGAATATGGCGTGCGCGCCGCTCCCTGGCTGCGTCTTGGAGACTTTACGCTTACCGGCGCACACAGCCTTGCCGAACTGCGCCAATGGACCGAGTGGGCGAGTGGCGAAGAAGGGACTGCGCATTATGTTGAGCATCTGCTGAAGGAAGGCGGCTATAAGCAGGCCGTGGCATTCATCTCCGCCGACACGCAGCGTCTAAAGCCGCTGCTCGCCATCATCGCCGATCCCGAAGCCACTATCGACGTGCGGCTTGGCGTTAGCGCTTTGCTGGAAGCCTATACCAACACACTGGCATTGCAAAAGCTGCTGCCGCAACTGGCTGAACTCTCCCGCCATGCCGACCACCGCATGCGCGCAGACGCCTGCCATCTGCTCGGTCTCACCGGCAGCGCCGCCGCGCGTAGCTACGTCGCAGCCTGCCTCAATGATGCCAGCGACGAAGTGCGGGAAATCGCAGAAGAAGCGATGAAGGAGCTCGCAAAGGCGAAGTAATCGTTGCAAAGAAAAAGCCCGGCAAGCCGGGCTTTTTATTGAAGTCTATTACTTCAATGTAACGAGAACGTGATTCGTTCTCGTTCGTTTTTTCCATCTATACCGCCATTCGATTACGGCCAATCCCGAGTGCTCAATGAGTGGTATCAGGCGTAATCAGAGGCTGAACATCGTGGCTATGCTTCTTCGCGTGTTTGGCCATCTTCTTTTCCTTCGGCGTTAACAGAGGTTTCTTCTTGGTTTCTTTATCGGCGTGATGTGTCTTGGGCATGTTCAACTCCTTATAGTGATTAAGGAAAACTGCGAATTCATGCTACTCCAACAAATCGGCTTTGTGTGAATTTTGTTCGGGCTGGGGTAAGCCCATGATCGGCAAATCCTCACGGCGCAGGTCGAGTGCTTCCAGCACTTTGAGTGCAGCGTAGGCATCGTTTGCCGCGTAAAGCATTTGCTGCGACGTGAGTTGCTGTTGCGACCAATCGGTGGTGGTGATCTTTTTCGACTTGGCGAAGCGCTGATTAAAGAGCAACCCCACTGCATTCCGCACGCCCATTTCTTTCTGGTAGCCGTCCTCGCGGAACACCGTATTTAGATCGACCACCCCGCCAAATTTGATACCCAGTTTCCTGAAGATGTGCCCGCTATCCGATTTAAGGCCGAAGCCAACCTTGATGACCTCAACCGAGTGCAGCAACTCCATCAGAAACGGCAGCCCCTCCTCTCGATGCACTTGAAACAGGTAAGCCTTGTCGTGCAAAGCAAACTGCACCACGTGCGGCCCTTCACTCACATCGCCCGTGACAAATGTCGGCTTCGATTCAGTATCGAAACCAACGATGCCCGCTGCCTTTATTGCGACCGTGGCGGACGCAAACTCTTGCTTGGTTGTCGGCACATGGATGTGCGCAAGCGTAAGGCCGACGAATGGGGGAAACAGTGCGATTTCGGGTTTGGTTGGGGCGGTTTTTTTCATATAGACATCTCTAAAAATTTTGGTTCATCTGACAATTGCGTGGGTAAAAGATAATCTATCGTCTCTAAGCTGGTTAGGAGACGAGCGATGGAAAGCAAAGAACTGTATCGGCACTTGCTGGGTATAAACGAACCGTGGACGGTAGAGCGTGTTGAACTGGA
>CAINCU010000031.1 GCA_903847155.1 uncultured Gallionellaceae bacterium
GAACTCAAAGATTGCAACTGTACAAAAACGTGCCTGTGGATTCAGGAACCGTGACCACTTCAAGATCGCCATCTATTTCCACTGCGGCGGGCTTGATCTGTATCCGGCTCAGGTTACCCATGGGAAAGTCTGATGAACCTAAATAAAGAAGACTTTCTCATAGCAATACTGGCAAGGTGTTAAATGGAATTTTGCGCTTAAAGAAATTTTACATAGGGCATCACAACCTTAGATCAACTGACCAAGAAGGCCAAGAATGCAGCTCATTAAAATAGTATCCTACCTCTCTCCAATTTCCAGCATTGGCACGCTACTGCACTTCATGTCCAGAAATATAAATCAATAAAGCCGACCTTGGCGAAAAATATTTGCAACGCAGTGAAGCAGATTTTGTTCACTGTCAGCAGCCGACACGCTGCCGTCCGTGACGAAGGTCAGCTTTCTGGTATCGAGTTTTCAACCTCAACCGTCGCTTCATGGCCGCATCGTGTTTCACAATTACAAACTCGGCAAATGGATTATCTGGGATGAACAAAGCTTACAGTTCCAGTCTTTCGCTCTAACACCACTCTTCACTCCGCCTGCAATTCAACCAACTCCGCCTCTGTAAACACCCGCGACCTGGTGTGGAATGCCTTGCCCTCCGGTCCTTCCAGCGAAAACGTGCCGCCGAAACCGTCAATCACGTCGATGATGAGTTGGGTATGTTTCCAGTATTCATACTGCGACTTGCCTATGTAGAAAGGACAGCCACCAATATCCCCAAGATACACGTCTCCCGCACCAATGGTGATCTCGCCCGGCAGGTAGCAATTGGCCGCACTGTTGTCGCAACATCCGCCGGATTGGTGAAACATCAGCGAGTCATGCTTCTGTTTCAGGAACGCTATCAGCTCCAATGCCGCTTGCGTAGCGATGACTTTTTTCACCATGACATTTTTCTCCAAAAAAACGGGGCGGTCACCCGCCCCGAAACAGCCGCATGAAGCGACTCAAAAATCGCGCAGGTTAGAAGAAGCCCAGCTTTTGCTCGCTGTAGCTGACCAGCAAATTCTTGGTTTGCTGGTAATGGTCGAGCATCATCTTGTGCGTTTCGCGGCCGATACCGGATTCCTTGTAACCGCCGAATGCCGCACCGGCTGCGTAGTCGTGGTAACAGTTGGTCCACACACGACCGGCCTTGATAGCACGGCCCATGCGGTAAGCCACGTTGCCGTTCCGGCTCCACACGCCTGCGCCGAGACCGTACAAGGTGTCGTTGGCGAGCGCCAGCGCTTCTGCTTCGTCCTTGAACGTGGTGACTGCCAGTACCGGGCCGAATATTTCTTCCTGGAAAATGCGCATCTTGTTATGGCCCTTAAACAGCGTGGGCTGCACGTAATAGCCGCCTTCCAGATCGCCACCGAGATGCGCCTGTCCGCCACCAGCCAGCACTTTTGCACCTTCCTGTTTGCCGAGATCAAGGTAGGACAATATCTTGGTCAGTTGCTCCTTGGATGCCTGTGCGCCCATCATGGTGTCGGTATCGAGCGGGTTGCCTTGCTTGATGGCGGCAACGCGTTTGAGCACGCGCTCCATGAATTTGTCGTAGATGGATTCATGAATGATCGCGCGCGACGGGCAGGTGCACACTTCGCCCTGGTTGAAGGCGAACAGCACCAGTCCTTCGATCGCCTTGTCGAGGAAGCCGTCATCCTTATCCATGACATCGGCAAAGAAGATGTTGGGCGACTTGCCGCCGAGTTCCAGCGTGGCCGGAATCAGATTGTTGGCGGCGGCCTGGGCGATGACACGGCCCGTGGTGGTCGAACCGGTAAAGGCGATCTTGGCAATGCGCTTGCTGGTAGCAAGCGGCATACCGGCTTCGCGTCCGAAACCGTTAACGATGTTCAGCACGCCGGGCGGCAGCAGGTCGGCGATCAGTTCCACCAGGATCAGAATGCTGATCGGGGTGGATTCGGCGGGTTTCAACACCACGCAATTACCGGCACCCAGCGCAGGTGCCAGTTTCCATGCCGCCATCAGTATGGGGAAATTCCACGGGATGATCTGGCCGACCACGCCCAGAGGTTCGTGGTAGTGATAGGCGATAGTGGTCTCGTTGATTTCCGACAAGCTACCTTCCTGGGCACGCAAACAACCGGCGAAATAGCGGAAGTGATCGACGGTCAAAGGAATATCGGCATTCAGCGTCTCGCGTATCGCTTTTCCGTTGTCCACCGTCTCGGCATAAGCGAGCAGCTCCAGATTAGCTTCGATGCGATCAGCGATCTTCAACAGCACATTGGAACGATCGGTAATTGAAGTCTTGCCCCACTTGTCGGCAGCGGCATGTGCGGCATTCAGCGCCAACTCGACGTCCTCGGCTCCGGAACGCGCGGCCTTGGTATAGGGCTTGCCGGTAATCGGCGTAATGACATCGAAATATTCACCTTTGACGGGGGCAACCCATTTGCCGCCAATGAAATTATCGTAACGCGCTTTGAAGCTAACCTTGGCACCAGCGGTACCGGGGGCGGCATAAATCATTTTGAATCTCCTCGTTAGGTTTTATCGACGATCAGTTGGATCGTTCTCTTTGCTGTGCTGCAATCCTTCTATCTCAAGGTTCGTGCCAGTGCAGACCTGATAGGCAAGCTGTTGATTCAAAGCGAGTTGCAAAATCCTGCCGGAATTTTCCAGATGCCAAGTGACGTTCCATAGCGCGACACCTGTAACGAAATGGAACAGTCAGACAGGATTCGCTGTCTATCTCTTGCACAACCTCGCTGTCCTTCTATACTTGCCTGAATATCAGGCTTCGCCGCGACGAAAGGAGATGAGCATGCGCATGACACCACCCGCTGTGACTTTGCGTCAGGCACGCTCGCATATGCTTGAATACGGCGAGTGTCTGCCCGGCAGCATCGACGAGCGCGTGGCACGTTCCTGGCAGCGCAGTCTGGCTGCGGGTCTGCTTCCCACGGGACGGCTGGCTGATGCTGAGCACACCAGCGGCAACAACCTGCACCAAGCACTCGCGTGCAACCACGATCTGCTGGCTCACTCGCGCCCGGTGATGGAATACCTGTTCGAGCAAGTTCGTCACAGCCACAGCATGGTCATCCTCGCCGACAAACGCGCCACGCTGATACACACGCTGGGCGACGTCGATTTTCTGAGCAAAGCAGAACGCGTGGCACTTGCTGCGGGTTCTTCATGGAACGAGCAACACCGTGGCACCAACGCCATCGGCACCTCGCTGGCCGAAGCCAGCAGCGTCGAGATCCACGGCGCAGAGCACTTCCTCGAACGCAACGGTTTCCTCACCTGCGCCGCTGCGCCCATCATGGCGGCCAATGGCCAGTTGCTGGGCGTCATCGACATTTCGGGCGACCAGCGTAGTCGCCACCCGCACACGCTGGGGCTGGTCAGCATGGCGGCGCGCATGATAGAGAACAGCCTCGTCATCGCCAGTTGCCAGCATCACATCTGCCTGCATCTGCACGCACAACCCGAAGGTATCGGCACCATAGCCGAAGGCATTATCGCGCTATCGGAAGACGGCTGGATCGTCGGAGCCAACCGCAACGGTCTTGACATGCTGCGCCTCGCACCCGCCGATCTCGGTGCCACACCGCTCTCCCGCACTATAGACCTGCGTCTCGAAGAACTGCTCACGCGCCACAAACGCCGCCCCGGTCAGCCGACACAAGTGCGTCTGCACAACGGGACTATGCTATTTGTGCAGGTGCATGCCGAGCAACAAGCGCTGACGATTACTCCCTCCGCTCCCATCCCGGGCAACGCACCGGACGATGCGCTGGCTGCGCTCGACACGGGCGATATGCGCTGGCACAGCGCAACCGACAAAGCGAGACGCGTCGCGGGCAAACCAATCCCGCTGCTGATCTATGGCGAATCGGGCGTCGGCAAGGAACTTTTCGCGCATGCCGTACACGACAGCGGCCCGCGCCGCGACGGCCCGTTCGTAGCGATCAACTGTGCCGCGCTGCCGGAGAATCTGATCGAAGCGGAATTGTTCGGCTACACGTCGGGCGCCTTCACCGGCGCACGCCGTGAAGGCAGTCCCGGACGCCTGCGCGAAGCTCACAGCGGCACGCTTTTTCTGGATGAAATCGGCGACATGCCGCTGCTCATGCAAACCCGGTTGTTGCGCGTATTGCAGGAACGCCAAGTCACGCCGCTCGGTGGCGGGCGCGCGGTCGATGTTGATTTCTCGCTGGTCTGCGCCACGCACCGCAAACTGCGCGAAGAAGCCGACCAAGGCATTTTCCGTAGCGACCTGTATTACCGCATCAGCGGCCTTACCGTGATTCTGCCTGCCTTGCGCGAGCGCAGCGATTTTCAGGCACTCACCGAACGTCTGCTTGCCTACCTCAACCCGGAGCGGGAAATCTTTCTCGCATCCGATCTGCTGGCGCAATTAAGTCGGCATCCATGGCCAGGCAACTTGCGCCAATACTCCAGCGTGCTGCGCACCGCAAGCGCCATGCTCGAAGCAAACGAGGACTGCATCAATTGGCAGCACCTGTCGGATGACCTGATCGAAGAACTCAACGCCATTCCACAACATATCTTGCTATCATCCGCCAACAGCGCACCGCAAAACCTCGAACAACTTTCGCGCTCCGCCATCAAACAAGCTATGGAAAGCAGCCACGGAAACGTCTCGGAAGCAGCAAGACGACTCGGCATCAGCAGGCAAACCTTGTACCGCAAACTGAACAACTAAGAACACACCGCGGATAAATCCAGAGAAAGCACTTATCCGCAATCCCCTAAAAATATGCGGATAAGACTTAAGGTGATTCTGGTTCATGCACACTCTCGCACCAACGCAGCCAGCTTCGCCAAGCCGATCTTGGCCTGCGCTTCGCTGGCGTGACGGAAGTTAAGACGTAGCTGGCCGCAACCTTCCATCTGCACGGGCAGCGTCCTGCGGATGTGCTCAAGCTAATGTGCGGCGACATTAAAGACGGGGCGCTATGGTACCAAAGTAGAATAAACCAGCTAATCCACCAATACATAAAACTTCCTCTCCAATACTCATGGAGACTTTTCACCAGATTGATGAACCATAGAATCGGGAGTAATTGTTGGGATTAAACTTTGAGTCAGGACTCTTTCACTTTCCAACTGGCTGTTAATTGTTAACGACTGTTGTTAGCCAGCACGTGCCCTATGAATGCCAAAAACTTCAGTGGCCGCTGCTCGTTCGGTAGCTGCTGTTTCATAACCGCATCCTGCTTCACAATTGCAAACTTGGCAACAAAAAGAATATATAGGCCTGCATCGCCCCGACCAGATCATTACCTCTCTGCTTTGAATTTTGGATTCCTAGAAGCCGACATTGTGGATGTGGTACTGCTAACCCAGTGCCGTCATGCAAAAATCCATTCGGATAACTGCCGTCCGAACAGCAGTCATCCAATAATCATCTTACTTACCGATCTGCTTGCTGACACCATTTTCCTGCTGATTGAGGGTGCGCTGCTCCTGCTTTGTAATATGCCCGCCGTTCTGGCTTGCCATGCCTCGCTCTTCCTGGCGAATCTGGCGATCTTCCTTGTGCAATTTCGCTGCCTGCCCCTTGCTCATATCGCCTTCCTTTACTTCTTGGTGAATACGTCTGTTCTGATTGTTGAGACGTTTATTTACTTGTGCGCGACGAGGATGATTCTTATTGAATTGTCCTTCGGCAAAGGTGCTGGTAGCCATGCTGCCCAGCAGCATGGTGCTAATGAACAAAATGATGATGCGAACTGTACGGTTCATGACGTTTCTCCTAATATATTTTCTGTTATAGCAATTGCCAATCAACTGCCATGATTCGATTAACGCAGGTATCAACATTGCGATGACAATGCTGAAATAAAGTTATCACTCTGCGCTTTTTGGAGGGAAGCATTCAAGACGGAAGAACGAGTCATCACAATTGGAGGGCACCTCGACCGACTGCTTGTGGCCGCTTCTGCCTGTTTGTCTCTGTCGTTGCCACCGTCTCTAGCCTGCCCGGAAGCGGACGTTCACGACCTTCAGTTTTTAACTCACTACTGTCTGTGACGACCGACCGCTATGTAGAAGTCAAATTACTGTGGTGAACTACCGCATCAGGGTACTGAGGAGTAGTTCGCGACGCATCAGATTAAACAATTATTGTTTATGTAGGTTGGTGAGCATTATTAGTTCGGAACACAATTGCCTCTTGTAAACGTACAAGTTGTGTCAGGATTTCATCCTTGGCAATTAGCAATGTTGCACACAGCGTGTTTGCCATTTCCTTATCCATTTCTTTACACGCCTGCACGATAGCACCCCCCATCTCATGCACTTGATTGTGTAGCGGTTCAATCGCTATAAATTCACTCAATTGACCATAGTGTTGTATACCATGACCATAATACCAGTGCCCAAAGCGGCATTTGTGTGCATCGGTTATTTCTGTCTGATTTACCTGAATATCCATATCTGAAACTGACAAGATCAAACGTTTGATCCATTTCAGATGGTCATATTGCGCAACCAGTAACGGAAAATCATCGATCTCCCATTGTTTATCTGCCCACATAGACCAAGCAGGGTCTGCTACATACATATTTGCCCAATCCATCAACTGTATCGCGGGCATGGGCTTGGCAATGCCATATCCCTGCGCCAGATCACAACCTAAGCGCATTAGCAAGACACCTTGCTCAACATTCTCTACACCTTCAGCGATCACTTTACGATTAAATACTTTCGCCATGTTAATGACCGCTTCGACCATGATTAAATTATCACTATCATCCAAAATGTCGCGCACAAAAGATTGGTCGATTTTAAGCGTTTCAGCGGGTAGTCGTTTTAAGTAATTCAATGAAGAGTAGCCAGTTCCGAAATCATCTAATGAAAAACTCACACCCAGCGCCTGACAATCGCGTATCAGCTGATTAACTTGAGTAATATCACCTAAAGCAACGGATTCCAATATCTCGATTTCCAGCAAACCAGACGGTATATCAGGATAGCGTGACAGTGCGTCTTTAAGGTGTTGTAAGAAACCGCCGCTCTGAAAGTGCAATGCAGCGATATTGACACTAGCCACCCATGACTTACCTGCTTTTACCCAAACCGATATTTGCTGCAAGGCTTGATCTATCACCCATACACCTATATCTATAATCAGGTCAGTTTTTTCTACCTGTGGCAGAAAGCCTAACGGCGCTATCATGCCCCGCTCAGGATGTTGCCAGCGCAATAGCGCCTCCATGCCCACAATCAACCCAGTACGCATGTTTATCTTGGGCTGGTAATGCAAAACGAATTCGTGGTTGAACAATGCTTCTTTAACGCGCTGTAACGTTTGATGACTGAACTGTATCTGCGCTTCTAATGAATGGTTAAACAGCTGCCATTGATTGCGGCCACGTTGTTTAGCTTGATACATAGCTTGATCTGCATGGCGTAACAAAGTATCTGCATCAGCTTCGTCTAGTGGATATAGGCTAACGCCAATGCTGGCAGACAGCGTAGAAATGTGTATATCACTGATTAAATAAGACGCTGATAGCGAGGCGAGAACCCGAGTCATGATTAATTCGAATTCATCCATACTATGGATATCACTGAATAGCAGTACAAATTCATCACCACCTAAACGTGCTGCGGTGTCATCGCCCCTGATAATTGTGCTTAATCGTGTAGCAACTTCAATTAATAGCATATCCCCTACATCGTGCCCATGACGGTCATTGATAGGTTTGAATCCATCCAAATCTAGCATGCATACCGCCAGCATTGTTTGCTGTCTTTTCGCACGGGAAATAGCGCGATTAAATTGATCCGTAAGCAGGACACGGTTAGGAAGATTGGTGAGTGCATCATGCGCCGCCTGCCAATTCAAGATGTTTTGTACGTTATATTTTTCAGTTACATCATGGAATACCAGCACACAGCCGATCAATGTACTATCTGAAAGAAAAATAGGTGCTGCCGAATCTTCAATGTTGTATTCCACCCCTGTTTGTGAAATAAGTACGGTATGGTTAGCCAGCATCATCGTTTTTCCGTCCCGCAAAACAGAATCCACCGGGTTTTCTGCTTTAAGACGTGATGCTTCATTAACGATATTAAAAATATCGGGCAAAGGTTTCCCGATCGCATCATCTAACTCCCACCCAGTCAAATTGACTGCGATCTGATTCAAAAAAGTAACCCTTCCAACTTCATCAGTCGTAATTACCGCATCGCCTATGCAAGCCAGTGTTACTTCAGCGCGCTCCTTGGCTAAGTAGAGTGCTTTTTCGCGATCTGCTACCATGAACTCTAAATTTTCAGCGTACTGTTTCAGTTGCTGTTTAGAATTCTCCAGCTCTTTATTCATATACTGAAGCTGAGTCATATCACGAATCGTGACCAAAATCTCTTTGGGGCTTTCATCCTCATTCAGAATAACCTGTACATTTTTTGCAATGTGCACCATGGAACCATCACGCCGCTTGAAGGTTGTTTCCTGATTGGTGCATTTGCCTGTCTCTTGCACCAACTTCATGCATATAGCGAGAACATCAAGATCGCCAAGATATTCAGTAATACGTGAACCAATCAATTCCTGTTCCGTGTAGTTAATCAAATGACAAAAAGCTGGATTAACATAATGAATACAAAGTTCGAAATCAATTGTAAAAATTCCATCAGGTGAATTTTGCAGAATTTGATTCAGATATATTTGGTTTTTGATGCGTGGATTAAACATAAAACCTCATATTGTTATGACTATTGCCAGTGTATTTCCATAAAAATTGATGTCCTTGTCTGGAATCGCACCTTACGCGCCTTAAGCGCTGCTCCGTTCAAGAAATAGACCGTGGCTGCGAAGGATTAAATATAGTTGTCACCTTGTTACTATCCACGATAGGCAGGTTTCCGACTGCCATTTCCAACATCGACGGAACCCTTATGGCACGCTCCCGTCCGCTACGAAGGTCAGCTTTCTGGCAACGAGTTTTCAACCTCGACTGTCGCTTGGTGGCCGGTAGTGTGAAATCAAGCACCGCAGATTTCAGTGACCGCTGTTAGTTCGGTTGCAGTCGTACATGCACGCATCGTGCTTCACATTTGCAAACTCGGCAACAACAAAAAATATATGCCTGCATCTCCACCACTAGATTGGCATTCCCTATTGGGAAGCTGCCTTCCGCTTATTTGAGGTTTTCCCAATTGATCAAAGCCGCGTCTTTAGGCCGGTGCTCTCGGAGCAAGTTGCGAAAGATATCCCGAGGAGGACCACCATTGAGGTCACACACAGAGTCTAATTCTTCGGGCGTTGCGGAAAGACGAGAAGCAACTTCCTGATAGATATCGCGACATGAAACTTCACGAAGGTCTTGAGTTGTATCGTTGAGCGGAACGAAGTGACGCCACGTGCCCTGTTTGAGTGAATAACGAGAGATGCCTAGCTCAGTGGCCACCCACAACTCTCCATCATGAACAAGCATGTCGTTGGCCCACATCCCGCATGGACCATCTTTGGTGCCGAGGAATGTATCGAGACGATCTTGTGCCCAGTCGTAACGTGCAATACCGATCCCAGGTCCAGTAGTTCCCTCCGTATAATTCATCGTTGTAACCCACACGGATTTATCGAGGACTAAAAGCTTGTCCACCGAGGCAGTGCGCAGCAACTGTGGCCGGCGAACGTCGACGTTCCCGGTATGGAGGTCGAGTCTCCCAATGCCACCCACACCTCCTGAGCCTTCACCACTGTAGAAAGAAAGGCCGAAATAGACCAGCGAGCCGACGCGAGTACATGAAGTAGGAACTTGATCGATTGTGTCCGGGAAATAGTCTGGCTCGCTCGGATAAGGGCGTAGTTTGAGAAATTCATTCTTAGTCAGGGTGATTGCAGGCACCTTGTCGGAACAGTTCGTCTTATCGTCATTGATATCGTTTGAACGCTTGAACCTGATCTGACCAGACTCGATTGTCAAAGTTGACACAATGGGAAGTGCCGAGAAGAACCGCGGACATCCCCATCCGGCGTGTGCTTCTGGCACAACGCTGAGAAGAGTGATGAATGCGAGCATCACTAGCTTTTGAGTCAATGTCTGCGAGTTCATCTGTGAATCTCCCAACGTAGTTGTAGAAAGAATATTTCATCCGTGCATCGTGCCGAGGAACAGACTGAATAACGTCCTGTGGCTTCTGCAATTAATGCCCATCGATTTTTCTGAACGAACAATTGTTGTATTCATCCAATTCCGTGACCGTTGAATTAGCATCTGCACAGGCGGCTAGATAATATGTGCCCGCCGTGAGATTTTGGGGTATGTAGAAAACTTTCTGGTCGATACTGTCTGATTGTCCTGGCTGAAGGGCGGGAATAGAACGGTCACTAATAACCTGCGCAGTTGCGACATCAAGAATCGGAGCGGATGAAATGTAGTAACGAGTCACCGATGGTGGAGCAGTGACATCGCCAATATTCTGTGTATGCTCGCTCATATAGAATTTGTTTCCGCCTTGGGTGATCAGCAGTGGCGGGCTGAAAAGCGAGATGACCAAATCTGGACCACCCGACCAGACGACCGTTCCCTTGTCGCTATAACTAACCTCGCCGCCATTGAATATGGCGGTAGCAACGATGCTATCTGTTCCTATTTGAGTGCTGGAGTAGGCAATCGTTGCGACACCCAGCGAGTCAGTTTGTGAATCGCCTAATGTAGTATCAGCATTGGGGCCTGACTCAACTGTAAAGCGAATTGGAACACCCGCTAAAGGAACGCTGCGGTTGGCAAGATTACTTACGTTTACAGTGAGCTTCTGGTTGCCTCCAAGCGATAACCGCGAGCTTTTTGGCGTCAGCTTTACTTTTGGTTCAATCTGATTATTCGGTGCGTTATTGATCAGCGATTGAACGTTCAGATAGACCAGTGCGTAGCCTTCGCTGGTGCGTTGCGCAGGTACAGATTTGCTAATTGTAGCTAGCATTGGTTGCAACAGAGTTTCGGTTGTATGGAAATCTTTCACATCCAGCGCTCGTCGTGCCGCAGCCAATTGGCTGGTCAGCGTACCGGCCAGTGTTTTGTCGGTGATCCAGTGGAGTTTGATTGCGCGAGCCAAGTCGGCGCGAAGTTGGTTCCAATGAGCAAACGATCCGTAGCTCACGCCGGATGGGCCGAGAGACAAAGTATTAAATACGATTTCCTGCTCGATTTTCCCTGCTTTTATTCTGTCCGTATCTGGCACCGTGTCGTGATCTTCTACCATGTGCATCCAGAACGGCATGATTTGCACTTTGCGTATGGTCGGAACACCGTAGCTGATCATCTGAAATCCGCCTAGGCTGGTACCGGGAATAATGTTTGGCGTGTTATCGCCACTGGCGAAAAGTGCGAAACCGTCTGACCCCAAAGCGCCAATCCAGCCTGACGGAGCTTCTTGACCAAACGGCACTATCATCTCAGATTTAATTGGGTTAGGTCTCTGGTCATTCTGCGATACAAGCATGGACAGTATCGTTTCGAAATCAACCTTCTGCTCGCCGAGCGGAATAGTTAAGCCGGATGTCTTATTCTTCATTCCATTAGCAGATGCGTCGGCAGAAACATCAATCATAATGTTCCATATCTCTCCGGTATTGCCAGCCGGATTCGCCACCATGTAATCATAGGTGTATTTTCCTGATCCAGGATTGAACAAGACGTCAGTGCTAATTGTCGCGTTGCTAAAAACCGGTGTGGCCATCAGGCCGACTGCATTAGCCTTCGCAACAAGAGCAAAAAATACAAATAGAACAATTCTGAAGGCACTTAACATGACGGGTTGACATCCAGAAAAATATTTGTGCTTCTCTAAAGCCATGTGCTGACATGACACTGCTATTCGAATGATCTGTGGACGCTACCTGAATGAACGGCAAAGAACAATATGCCATTTGGCCTATGCATTTTTTTAAAAGGTCTGAATTGGAGGGAACCTTCGAAGGGCGGGAATTGGCACCTTGCCGTCCATGGCGAAGGTCAGCTTTCTGGCATAGAGTCTTCAACTCCAACTGTCGCTTGGTAGCCGCACATCGCCCATTTCTTAACGAAGAATCGAGTAACCGACTTCACCTACAAGCAGTCATCGTTCTTTTCTTATTCTTACCCTATGGAAACAGCGTAAGAGGTCGTGTGGCCTTGGCGACCAATCGCTTGCTGAGTGAGCGTAGGCTAGGTCGTCCGCTGACCTGAAAGATGCGTTGCCCCACTACCAGCATGCCGGTATCAGCGGCATTAGCCTGTGCGATCAAGATCTCGGCAGGATCACCGGCAAGGATCGAAAAACGACGATCATTGATATCTTCTGCTGCAATTTCAAATTGCATGCGTGCTGCTTCAGCCTGCGATTCCTGCTCCTTGAATATGTAATCCAGAAATTCTTGCCGTGCGCCTTTAGAAGATTGCCAATCGTTACCGATAAAATCGGGCCATCCGCCATCGATAATAAAAAAACCCGTCAGGGCGCATTTACTCTGACGGGCCAGTTCTACTGCGTGGTTTAGCGCCTCTTGCGAGGCTTCAGAACCGTCCACTGCAACAACAATGTTTTTAAATTCCACAATAAGCAGCCGATTATTATTTCTTGGCCGCTTCAGCGGGTATTGTCGGCGCTATGGCTGAAGCAGCCGTAGTTGCGGCAGGTACAGCTGGCGCAGCCGACTGGGCTGCCGGTTTATTCATGGTCAACACCATGATTGTGGCGATGACCAGCACACTCATAATAATCGCGCCGATGTCCTCAGCACGATCATCCTTGAACAAGGTCATTTTAGTTTTGTCGCCGGGGGCGCCGATGGTTTCACTACCTGTTTTAGCCATGATTAACTCTCCTTAGTAGATAATTTGATTAAATTGCAACCAGGTAATCTTTGATCAAAAACACCACCACCAATGCCAGAACATATTTGGTAACCCCAACAATCAGGCCGAGTTTGAGCGGTGCGCCACCAGCTTGACGGAGTTCCTTGAAATCAATATAGCCCCCCAGACCGACCAAACCGAAACCGAAGATCCAGGTCATCCACAGGCGCATCATTTTGATGGTTTCGGAGGCCGCAGGACCGCCTTTGAGACCCACATCACCGAATGCCCCCATACTGGTAAGGAACACCATGCCTAAGAATCCGATGACGAACACCGGAAATTTTTCAACCAGCAACGTACCCAATCCTTTACGTTTGCCACCTTCTGTTTCTTCCTTGCCTGACCAATACCAGACAGTCACAGCAAACACCGCGAACGGGATCGAGATCACGCGCATGATGTTCCATATCTCGGCTACGGAAACTGCAGTACCAGGTGCCACGTTTGGATTAAACGCCAGCGCTGCCGCTAAAACCTGACCGGAATTGAGAATCCCGGTACCGATCCAGGCACCGTACTGCAAGTCAGAGAGGCCCAAGGCGTGACCAATAAAGGGACTGATGAACATGGTCAGGATGCCAAAGCCCAGAATGGTGGCAATAGCATAGGCTACGTGCGATGCCTTGGCTTCAACACCCGGCGAAGTTGCCACGGCGGCGGTGACACCGCAGACGCTAAGGGCATTCGCCATAACACCGATCATGGAGCGGTCAAGGCCCAGCATAGTGCCGAACCACAACACCATGATGATGGTAAGGATCACGAAACCTCCGATCAGGAAGATCGCCATGGAGCCGAGTTGCACGATCGCGTTAAACGTATAGAGCGAGCCCAGCAGAATGATACCGGTCTTGATCATCAGGCGCGAAAGCTTGAATCCGTCGCTCAGCACATCGGGCATTTTCCCGCCGAAAACCACATTCCGGTAAAGCATGCCCATAATGATTCCCAGCAGAATGTAATTCAGGTGTGTGACCTTAACCAGCCAGCCCTTTGTGCCAAATACGACTGCGTTCGTCATCCAGGGTTCGAGCCAGTTTCGAATTACCACCATCGTAATAACAATTAATGCCAGACCCGGCAGGGCTCTGGGCAGTTTCTGAAAAAATCCCGTATCGCTCATATTGTGCTCCCCTTTATTTTATTAAGTGGTATGCGTCCATTGCGAACGCATGTCGTCACAGCTATTTGATCGCGGAAACTTCAGGCAAATAATTGCGTTTGCCGTGGCCTCCTCATACGTTAGAACTTTTACAAAACGTCCACATGGGTAAAGTTAATTACCAAGTAGAGTAAAGATGGGTGGCCATTTCAGGCTAGGCTAGATCACAAAACTTCATCTGCACCCGAAAATGAATGCTATACAAGATACTGAGGTAATGCAATGAAGCCAAGGATGCGCCGAATAAGTCCATTTGCCCTGCCCCTTCCACTTCGCTCAGGACTAAAGGCGATGTTCAAAGGATAAGTTTCGCAACCTCTGCATATCAAGCGAAGACTTTCCTATTAAAATATCAACATCATTCACCTTGAGGCGAGCATGGAATACAGACAATTAGGCAGCAGCGATTTGCAGGTTTCGGCCTTGGCGCTCGGCACCATGACCTTCGGCGAACAGAACAGCGAAGCCGACGCCCATGCGCAACTGAACTACGCCGTCTCGCGCGGGGTCAACTTCATCGACACTGCCGAAATGTACCCGGTCGCCCCCCGCGCCGAGACCGTGCACCGCACTGAAGCTTACATCGGCAGTTGGCTCAAACACCAGCAGCGCGACAAACTCATCCTCGCCAGCAAAATCGCCGGTCCGGCGCGCGGCTTTTCGTGGATACGCGGCACACCGCGCATCAACCGCGAACACCTCACCGCCGCCATCGACGGCAGTCTGCGCCGTCTGCAAACCGACTACGTTGACTTGTATCAATTACACTGGCCGGATCGCTATGTGCCGATGTTCGGCGCAACCAGCTACGACGTGACACAGGAGCGCGACAGCACCCCCATTGCAGAACAACTGCAAGTTCTGGCCGAGCTGGTGCAAGCTGGAAAAGTGCGCCACATTGGCCTCTCCAACGAAACGCCATGGGGCGTGAGCGAATTCGTGCGCTGCGCCGAACAACTCGGCCTACCCAAGATCGTCAGCGTACAAAACGCCTACCACCTGCTGAACCGCACCTTCGAAAGTGGCCTCGCCGAAGTTTGTCACCACACAAACGTCGGCCTGCTCGCCTACAGCCCGCTCGCCTTCGGCTGGCTCAGCGGCAAATACATCGCCGACCCCAACGCCCACGGCCGCATCACCCTCTTCCCCGGCTTCGGCCAACGCTACAACAAACCCAACGTCCCGCCAGCCACCAAGGAATACCTGCGCATCGCACAGGAAGCCGGACTCACACCCGCGACCATGGCACTCGCGTTTGCGCGCACGCGATGGTTCAACAGCAGCGTGATTCTGGGTGCGACCACGCTGGAGCAACTGAAGGAAAATCTGGATAGCGCGGAGGTGATGCTAACGGCGGAAGTGCTGGAGAAGATCGAGGCGGTGCACAGGATTTATCCGAATCCAGCACCGTGACAAAGTAAAACGCAATAACGCTCTCCTGAGCTTGTCGAAGGACAAATCGCATTGCGCCGTATGAGTAACATTAAAGAATTGGAAAAGCCGTGAACTGGATCATCACAAAATATTTTTTGACTGCCGCCGTTGTCGTGCTCGTTTCCGAGCTGGCGAAGCGAAGCGACAAACTCGGCGGCTTTGTTGCGGCGTTGCCGCTCGTCACCATCCTGACGCTGATCTGGCTGTATGTCGAAAACCAGTCGCAGGAAAAGATCGCCAATCATGCGTGGTACACGTTCTGGTATGTCATCCCGACTTTGCCCATGTTCCTCGCGTTTCCGCTGCTCCTGCCGCGCATCGGTTTTTGGCCGTCGTTGTTGGCCTGCATCGTCATCACCGTGGTTTGCTTCAGCTTGTTCGCGCTTGCGGTTCGCCGCTTCGGTGTGGAGTTGCTTTAGCCAGCGTAGCCCGGATCGTATCCAATTTTCAAAAACTAAAACGTCACCTTGCCCGCAAGCCAGTATCCACGGCTATCTCCACGCTGTGCATGATGCGGATCGCCTATTGACGGTAATCTTCAGGTAGTGGGGTATTTAATTTTCTTATTCAGCTCGCAGGATCGGGTAGATTTCACTCGGTCAGTGTCACACCGCGACTGCGGTGCGGCAATTCCAGATAGCGGCGAGTTTGCATTTCGGTGAGGCGACTGGCGATGCGTTGCGACTCGCTGTCATGGCGTCCCGCTGCATATAGCTCCGGCAAAGCAACCTCGAACGAAGCCACTAGTTTGACGTGGTTGTCGTATAGCACGTCGATCAGCCAGGTGAAACGCCTTGCCTCGGCGTTGTTATCGGCGGTCATGCGCGGCACGTCCGATAAAAATACGGTCGGGTAGTGATGGGCGATTTCCAGATAATCAGATTGGTCGTGATTGCCGCCGCACAGCACTTTGAAATCGAACCACACCACTTCGCGCGCCACACGCTTGACGGGAGTTTTGACCTGCCGCATCTGGATGGAATCGGTATCGGCGTGCATACCTGCAGTGAGGCGCTGGAACAGCGATTGCATCTGCTGCTCGCTCGCCGCATCGGTGTTCAGCATGAAAATCGGATCGCGCGCCATTTGCAGCATGCGGTAGTCGGTGTCGCAGTCAAGGCGCAGCACTTTCAATTCGCGCTTGAGCAATTCGATGGCGGGCAGAAAATTCTGGCGCTGCAAGCCGTTGGGATACAACTCGTCCGGCGGGTAGTTGGAGGTGGTGAGCAGCACCACGCCGCGCTCAAACAGCGCATCCAGCAAGCGCCCGAGGATCATGGCATCGGCGATGTCGTCCACATGAAATTCGTCCAGACACAGCAGGCGGGTGGAGCGCGCGATGCTGTCGGCCAAAGCCATCAGCGGGTCGTGCTCATGCGCGAGTTGTTTCATCTCGTGATGCACTTCGACCATAAAGTTGTGGAAGTGGATACGGCGTTTGCGCCGGTACGGCACGCAGTGATAGAAACCATCCATCAGAAAAGTCTTGCCGCTGCCCACACCGCCCCAGATATACAACCCTTTCGGCGCATCGGGACTGAGCAGGCTGCGTCCGAGGAATTGATCGCGCTTGGTCTTGAATTCCAGCATTTGCTGCCACGGAGCTTCCAGTTCTTCGAGAGCGGCAAGCTGTCCCGCATCGCAAATGAAACCGGATTTGTTACACACCTCCTGATACCAGTCTTTTGGACTGATGACCTTATTGCCTACTGAATGTTGCATTACTCTTGAACCTCAATATATTCCAACTCATTCTGATCTATTTTGCTGAAGAACCTCAATCGGAAAGATCCGTTCGCCCTGACGTATTGAATAGTAAAAGCGGAGTACTGATGGTGAGTTGTTTCATGAGATTTCATACGCAGGTTTTCGGATATCTAAAATTATACACATGGGAGTAGTATGGCCGCTCTATTCTGACCACCTATAGGAGCGATAACATGACAAACATCGTGCAACTGCTGGGCGAAGAAGCTGAACATCTGATGAAACACCGCTGTGCCGGAATTCCCAAAGAATCGCTGCATTTGCCGGGACCGGATTATGTGGATCGCGTGGTGGCCATGAAAGACCGCAGAACCGGCGTGTTGCGCAGTATGCAGGCTTTGTACGGTCATGGCCGATTGGCGAATACAGGTTATCTTTCCTTGTTGCCGGTGGACCAGGGTGTGGAACATTCCGGCGGCGCATCGTTCGCGCCCAATCCAATGTATTTCGATCCCGAAAATATCGTCAAGCTCGCCATCGAAGGCGGCTGCAACGGCGTGGCCTCAACGCTCGGCGTATTGTCCTCGGTGGCGCGCCGCTACGCGCACAAGATCCCGTTCATCGTAAAGATCAACCACAACGAAATCCTGTCCTATCCCAACATCTACAACCAGACGCTGTTCGCCAGCGTGGAACAGGCGTTCAACATGGGCGCGGTAGCTGTTGGCGCCACGATTTTCTACGGTTCCGCCGAATCGCGCCGCCAGATTCAGGAAATTTCCGAAGCGTTCGAACGCGCGCATGAACTGGGCATGGCGACCGTGCTGTGGGCTTACCTGCGCAACTCGGCGTTCAAGGTGGGCGACAAGGATTATCACGTGGCCGCCGATCTGACCGGTCAAGCCAACCACCTCGCCGCCACCATCAATGCCGACATCGTCAAACAGAAAATGGCCGAAAACAACGGCGGCTATAACGCCATCAAATTTGGCAAGACCCACCCCAAAGTCTATAGCGAACTGACCACCGACCACCCCATCGACCTCGTGCGCTACCAAGTAGCCAACTGCTACATGGGACGCGCAGGACTGATCAACTCCGGTGGCGAATCAGGCAAGGATGATTTGCAACAGGCCGTGCGTACCGCCGTCATCAACAAGCGCGCCGGCGGCATGGGGCTGATCCTGGGTCGCAAGGCATTCCAGAAACCGCTGAAGGATGGCATTACATTGCTGAATGCGGTGCAGGATGTGTATCTGGATAAGACGGTGACGGTGGCGTAACACTCCCTTCTCCCGCAGGCGGGAGAAGGGCTGGGGATGAGGGTCTGTGCGCTGCAACAAAACTATTTACTACTCAACGTCCCTCACCCCAACCCCTCTGATGAAACTACTAGCCATTCGACTAGGCGGCAAGAAACCGCCACCAAGTCGCTGGTTATCCCGCCTACGGGCGAGGGGCTCAAATCAAACCAGCGCAGACGCGCGTTGCCGGGTGTAACGCGCGAATATAAAACTGACTGCAATCACCACGATGATGGCAACGCCGATGAACAACTCGCGCCCTTCCTGCCACGCCGACACTTCCGGGAAAAACCGGCGCGACAAGCCCAAGGCCGCCACCGTTAAACTCAGCACGGCCACCGTGATCCCCATGATGCGTGAAGCAGCGCGTGCAGTGGCATCGGCGCGCCGCAGCAGATGAGAAATCCATAACCCATTGACCGCGTCGGTGAGCATCATGCCGCACATGAAACACGCCGCCAGCAGCAAGGCATGCATCAACCCGCCGTATTGCGTGGCGGTTGTGGCAAACAGCGCAGCTTGGGAAAGCGTATCGAAAGAGAAAGCGAACAACGCGCCCACCATGGCGATCAGCACGGGATGGCTGGCGTATTGCAACTTGCCCAGCATGCGTCCTTTGAGGCCAACCATTTGCACCATCTCATGCGCGGGGGTGGTGAATACTGCATACAGATTAAGCGCGCCCAGCGACAGCAGGAAGAAGGCCGACACCCACGCCCCCACATCATTCATCCAGACCGGCACAGTTCCCTGCTGAAATAAGAAGCTGGCTGCGACTGCCGCAACACACACTACGATGCCGTGTCCGAGCGAGAACAGGAAACCGCACAAGCGCGCCAATTTCTTGCGACCGGCTGAAGAATTAAAGCGCGTCAAACCATCAATGGTCGCCAGATGGTCAGCATCCATACCGTGCTTCATGCCCAACACAAAGGCCAATGCGACCAAGGGATAAACACCGCCGTGCAATGTTTCCATATCGCCTCCCCGTAAAGTGATTTACTCAGCCTGCCTGCGGATTCTCCGCCTTCAACAAATCCTCGGCAACTGCTCCCCCGCCAGCCAGTCCACCACCCGCCGCCCGCCCAGCTTCGTGGTCATCTGCACGAAACCGTGCGCATCCTGCACTACTTCGCCGATGATGGAAGCCTGCGCGGCCAGCGGATGCGCGCGCATCACTTGCAGCAAGCGCGGCGCATCTTCCGCCGCACAAATCGCAATCAGCTTGCCTTCGTTCGCCACATACAGCGGATCGAGGCCGAGGAATTCGCATGCCGCTTCCACCGGCTGATTCACCGCGATAGCCGACTCGTGCAGCATCATGCCCACGCCGGATTGTTTGGCGATCTCGTTCAACGTCGTCGCCAGTCCGCCGCGCGTCGGGTCGCGCAATGCACGCAGTTGCACACCGCTATCCAGCATGGCCGCGATGAGGCCATGCAACGCCGCGGTGTCCGACACGATGGGCGCAGAGAAGCTCAGCCCTTCGCGTTGCGACATGATCGCCATGCCGTGATCGCCAATGGTGCCGGACAGCAAGATCTTGTCACCCGGCCGCGCCAGATCGCCGGACAGATGGATGCCCTCGCGCACCACGCCCACGCCGGTGGTGGTGATGAACACACCGTCGCCCTTGCCCTGCTCCACCACCTTGGTGTCGCCGGTGACGATGGGCACACCCGCCTCGCGCGACGCCTGCGCCATCGACTCCACGATGCGCTTCAGATCAGCCAGCGGAAAACCTTCTTCGAGGATGAACGATGCGGACAGATACAACGGTTTTGCACCCATCACCGCCAGATCGTTGAGCGTGCCATGCACCGACAGACAGCCGATGTCGCCGCCCACAAAGAACAACGGCGACACCACGTGGCTGTCCGTCGCCATCACCAGTCGCCCGTGCGCCGCAGGCAACAATGCGCCATCGTTGCCCTGCGCCAGATACTCATTATCGAACGCCGCCGCAAACAACTCGGTGATCAGCTGAGCCATCGCGCGCCCGCCGGAACCGTGCGACATATCCACGCGGCCGTGTTTGATGTCGAGCGGGCGGGTGTAGTTGGGTTTGACTGTACTCATAATGTACTTTCATTTCTTCCGCAAACGCAAAACGCGCGACGGTTTAACTCCCTTCTCCCGCAGGCGGGAGAAGGGCTGGGGATGAGGGTCTGTGCGTACCCGTAAATTTTTTGTTGCATTGCCTTCCCTCACCCCAACCCCTCTCCCGCCTGCGGGCGAGGGGCTTTTATTTCTGAATTGTTTTCGACAACCACCCGATAAATCTCTTCCATCACCGCCTCCGTCTCCATCAGCATCTGATTATTCCAGAATCGCAAAACTCGAATCCCCTGTTCCCGCAACCAGCCATCCCGCTGCTGATCGTATACAACCGCCTCACCATGCTGCCCGCCATCCAGCTCGATACCCAACTTCTTCTCATCGCAATAAAAGTCGAGGATGTACCTCCCCACCGGATGTTGCCGCCGAAATTTCGCGCCAGCGATACGGCGATTGCGTAACAGCATCCACAGCAACGCTTCCGCATCTATCATCCGGCCACGCAATTCCCTAGCATAGGCTCGAATAACTTCGGGTAGCTTGGAAGGAGGATGAGGAATGAAATCTTCCATGTCAGAAAGCTATTCCCCTCGCCCGCGGGCGGGAGAGGGGCTAGGGGTGAGGGTCTGTGCATATCTCACAAACTTATGCTCCCCGCAGCCCCTCATCCCAAACTCTTCTCCCGCCTGCGGGAGAAGGGAGCAAAAAACATGCTACCTATCAAACAGATTCACGAAATCGCCCATAACTATAATGCGCCGCACACGCGCCCTCCGACGACACCATGCACGACCCCACCGGATTCTCCGGCGTACACACGGTGCCGAATATCTTGCATTCCTGCGGACGTTTTTGTCCGCGCAAAATGGCGGCGCATTCGCAGGCTTTGTTGTCCGGCACGGCCACGTATGGCACGTTGAATTTCAACTCAGCATCGAACGCGGCGAACCGGGGGCGCAGTTTCAACGCGCTGTTCGGCACGCTGCCCAAGCCGCGCCATTCGAACATATCGCGCAGCTCGAACACTTCCGCCACCAGCTCCTGCGCTTTCAGATTTCCCTCGCGCGTCACGGCGCGGGTGAATTCGTTCTCGACGGCGGCGCGTCCCTCGTTGATCTGGCGCACCAGCATCAGGATGGCCTGCATCACGTCCAGCGGCTCGAACCCGGCGATGACCACCGGCTTGCCGTAATCGTCGGCGAACGGCTCATACGGCTTGCTGCCGATCACGGTGGAGACATGCGCCGGGCCGACGAAACCATCCAGTGCCACGCCGCCCTCGACGGACAGAATCGCGTGCATCGCGGCGGGCGTCAACACGTGGTCGCACAGGATGCTGAAATTTTTCAGCCCGGCTGCTTCAGCCTGCTTAACCGCCACCGCCGTCGGCGGCGTGGTGGTCTCGAAACCGATGGCGAGAAACACCACCTCGCGCTGCGGATTTTCGCGCGCGACCTTCAGCGCATCCTGCGTCGAATAGATCATGCGCACATCCGCGCCGTTGGCCTTGGCACGCATCAGCGACAGATTATCGGATGCCGGCACGCGCACCGTGTCGGCATAGGTGCACAAAATCACGCCCTGCTCGCGCGCCAGCCGGATCGCCTGATCCACGCGACCGATGGGCAGCACGCACACCGGACAACCGGGGCCGTGGATCATGCGCACATTCGCAGGCAACAGATCAACCAGACCGTAACGCGAGATGGCATGCGTGTGTCCGCCGCAGAATTCCATCAAGCGGTAAGTGCGGCCAGAAGAAATCTCGCGCAGCGATTCGATTGCCTCCTCGCCCGCTTGCGGGAGAGGATTGAGGAGAGGGGAACGGGCTGGCCCGTGAGGTTGAGCCTCGCGCGCGATGTTGGCAGAGATGTTCTTGGCCAGCTCGCCATCGCGGAATTCGTCGATGTATTTCATGAGAGCACCGTCATTCCGGCGCAGGCCGGAATCCAGCAAGAAAAACAGGCTGCACAGCAGACAAAACTTGTTGTCCCGCTACGCGGGAATTTTTCAATCAACTGGATTCCGGCCTGCGCCGGAATGACGGTAGGTTTCATACCTGCGCCCCTCCCAACTCTTCCCGCAACTCATCCATCTGCCCCATCTCGGCGAACATCTCCAGCGTGCGCTCCGCCTCATCCTGATCCAGCTTCTGCAAGGCATAACCGACATGCACGATGACATATTCGCCGACGGCGGCATCATCCACCAGCGCCAGCGAAATCTCCTTGCGCACACCGCCCAGATTGACGATAGCGTTGCCCGGAGTCGTCAGCTCTTCGATGCGGGCGGGAATGGCGAGACACATATCAGGTTTCCTTTATGGGTGATTCGAGTTTGCTCGGTAGTGCATGGTTTTCATTTTGAAACAATTATTGTGATGCACACCCCAATGACATTGAAATCTAGCGCGGCGCCTTGAAGCTTTTATAGCGAGGTGAATTGTAATCTGGGCAAGTCACAACGCCCTCCACGCCCAGCCCCGGTTTAAGCGGAAAACGGACGATGGACTTGTAAGCTATCTCGCTAATATCGCGGTTTTCTGCATTGACTTGTTCTGCTGTGTAGAAGGATTTCATCCCCTCAGCAGGCGGCCCACCGACAATGACATTTGCTTGAACGAGTTGCGTCGGAAACTCTGCCAAAGTAATGCGCTTCCATTGGTCGCTTTCGTACTTGAACAATATCTGCGGTGGATTGGGACGTTGCCATTTGTTGTAAGCAATGCAGCCAGCCGGATAGCCCGCGATGTACGGCGTGCCATTCACAATATCCAACACGATGACGTTGACACTGTTTGGTTCTGGATCATCGTTTCTAAAACTCATTTTCCAAATAACCTGTCGGCTTGTTTCAGGGATGGTAAATGTCATGGTCTCACTCAGCGTTTGCCGTTCCCGGCTTTCTAAAGTGGGTCGATTACCCAGTTGTTCAGTTCGTTCGACGATGATCTTTTTACCGTCATGTAACAGCACTTCCTCCTTCCAGCTTTTGTCACCAAACCCGAACCATCCTGCGTCTGCGCTCAGGCTCATTCCCATCATCAACAGCAATCCAAGCGTCGTAATTTGCTTCAACATTTCGTAATGGATTTTCATGCTTCGATCCCCAATTCAGATTGCGTTGCAGAGGTCGCCGCGTTGCTGTTGTTCAAGGTTGCATCCGCTCGCCATAACAACTGCTCGATACCACCCACCCCGCAACGCCCGTCAATAGGCGATCTACAAACAACAACGTTGGAGATTCCCGTATTTATTGACTTCCCATCAATGCCTACATCAGAAATAGCAAAACACATGCTTCAACCTCCTTGATTGATCTGTTGCATCGCAACCCACGCCTGCCCCAGCGAAATCGCGCCATCATTCGGCGGCAAGCGTTGCGCGGTCAGAACGCGCAGGCCTTGTGCCGTCAGGTTCTCGTGCAGTGCATTCGTCAACACGGTATTGAGGAAGCAGCCGCCGCCCAGTGCGACGTGCTTGATGCCGCATTGTACTGTGGCGCGTTGCACCCATGCGCCGAGTCCGGCGGCGAGGGTGGCGTGGAATAGCGCGGCGCCTTGAGCAGTGTCTTTGCAGTCGGCGAGTGCGCCGAGCAGCGGGTGGAAATCCAGCACGCCGTCGTCGCTGAGCGTGTAGCCGTCGGCCAGCGGTTCGACTCTGCCGTGGCGTTCGGCCAGGCCTTCCAGCAGCATGGCGGCTTGGCCTTCGTAGGCTTGAATTTCGCTGATGCCGAGTAGTCCGGCAGCGGCATCGAATAAGCGACCTGTGCTGCTGGTCGCGGGGGAATTCAACTGGCGTTGCAGCATGCTGACCACCGTTGCCGCGCCCGCTTGATTGGGGAAGCGTCGCACGATCTCGTCGCCGCGCCCCATGTCGAACAACACCGCTGCCGCCATGCGCCACGGTTCGCGCGCGGCGCGGTCGCCGCCGGGCATGCACAGTGGCGCGAGGTGTCCCAGCCGCTGGAAATCTGCGCCTTCAACGCGCAACAATTCGCCGCCCCATGCGCTGCCGTCTGTCCCTAGCCCAACGCCGTCTAGTGCTACGCCAAGCACGGGTTCAGTGAAGCGGTGTTCGGCGCAGAGGGCGGCGATGTGGGCGTGGTGATGCTGCACGCCGATGAGCGGCAGCTGGTGTTGCGCGGCGAAACTTTGCGCGAACTGGGTACTGTAAAAATCCGGGTGCAGGTCGTGCGCCACGGCTTGCGGTTGCACATCGAGGATGTCGCACAGGTGCGCGACGGTGTCGTCCAGCATCTGCCGCGCTCCGGCATGATCGAGGTCGCCGATGTGTTGCGACACGAAGGCTTCGTTGCCGCGCGTGAGGCACACGGTATTTTTCAGCCATGCCCCGCAAGCCAGTATCGACGGGCCTGCGCAAGGCAGCGTGATGCGGCGCGGGGTGAAGCCGCGCGCGCGGCGGATGAACGCGGGCGCATTCGCTTGCCACTTCATCACGCTGTCGTCGCAGCGGTGCAGGATGTCGCGGTTGTGGGTGAGGAAGGCATCGGCCAATGCGGAGAGCGAGGCGCGCGCCTCGGCATCATTCTTCACCAGCGGCTCGCCGCCGGGATTGGCGCTGGTCATCACCAAGGCCAGCTTGGTTTCTTGTTGCAGCCAATCGGTGCCCTGCGGTCTGCCCTGCAGTTCGTGGAACAGCAGATATTGCAGCGGCGTGTAGGGCAGCATCAGGCCGATGCTGGACAGGCCGGGGGCGATGCCTTGCAGTTCGGTGGCGCAGGTTGGAGATTGGCGCAGCAACACGATGGGGCGTTCGCCCGATTCGAGCAGCACAGCTTCCTGCTCTGAAAAATTTGCGTAGTGCTTTGCCGATTGCGTATTCAGCACCATCACCGCAAACGGTTTTTCTTCGCGCTGTTTGCCACCGCGCAAGCGCGCCACGGCTGCGGCATTGCGCGCGTCGCATACCAGATGGAATCCGCCTATACCTTTGATGGCGACGACTTGTCCGGCGCGGATGCGCTCGGCGCTGGCGGCGATGGGATCATCGCTCTCGACGCGTTGCCACTGTGCATCGAACATCTGCAAGCTGGGGCCGCATTGCGGACAGGCATTGGGTTGCGCATGGAAACGGCGCGTGGTCGGCGCGTCGTATTCGGCTTGGCATTGCGGGCATTGCGCGAACTTCGCCATGCTGGTGTTGGCGCGGTCGTATGGCAGGCGCGCAGTCAGCGTGTAACGCGGGCCGCAATGGATGCAGTTGATGAAAGGATGACGATAACGGCGGTCGGCGGGATCGAATAATTCATGCAGGCAATCGGCGCAGATCGCCATGTCCGGCGTGATGCCAGTTTGCACCTTGCCCGACTTGCTCGCGCTGATGCTGAAGCCGTGCAAGCCGGTGGTCGGCGGCGATAGATCGTGGGTGACTTTTTCCACGCGCGCCAAGGCAGGCGACTCGCTTTGCAGACGCGCGATCAAACTCATCACTTGTGGACGCTCGCCTTCGACCGCAATCTCCACACCCTCGCTGTCGTTGCGCACCCAGCCCGCCAGACCAAGTTCATGAGCAAGGCGATAGACGAAAGGACGGAAGCCCACGCCCTGGACTTGGCCGGAGACTCTGATTTTGGCGTGGATTGGAGCGGTCATTTATGAAAGTCAGTTCAGCATCTCTTCGTTGACTCCCTTCTCCCGCAAGCGGGAGAAGAGCTGGGGATGAGGGTTTGTGCGATGCAACAAACTTGGCGAATACTCAACGCCCCTCACCCTAGCCCTCTCCCGCCTGCGGGAGAGGGAATAAATTCTTAAAGCGAGTTGCGTCCCGCCACCGCTTTCTGACAACCCGCTTTGATCCACGCCAACCATTCGTCCATGCCCTCACCGCTGGTGGCCGAGGTGCGGATCACTTGGATGTTCGGATTGACGCGGCGGGCATTGGCCACGGCCAGGTCGGCATCGAACGTCAGGTACGGCAGCAGGTCGCATTTATTGAGCAACATCAGATCTGAAGCGCGGAACATGTCGGGATATTTAAGCGGCTTGTCTTCGCCTTCGGTCACCGACAGGATGGCGACTTTGTGCGCTTCGCCCAGATCGAAACTGGCGGGACATACCAGATTGCCGACGTTCTCGATCAACAGCAGGCTATCGTCCTGCAAGCCGAGTTGCTGCATGGCTTTGCCCACCATGAAGGCATCGAGGTGGCAGCCTTTGCCGGTGTTGATTTGCAACGCGGGGGCACCGGTGGCGCGGATGCGCGCGGCATCGTTGTCGGTCTGTTGGTCGCCTTCGATCACGGCCAGTTTCAATTCGTTGTCCAATGCCTCGATAGTCTTGACCAGCAGCGTGGTCTTGCCCGAGCCGGGGCTGGACACCAGATTGAGCGCGAAGATGCCGTGCGCCGCGAGGTAGCCGCGATTGTCGTTGGCATAGCTGTCGTTCTTGGAAAGGATGTCGCGCTCGATCTTCACCATGCGCGCCTGGCTCATGCCCGGTGCATGTGAGCCAGCGGGGTCGGTGCCGAAGTCGATGGAGTCGTGGCTGTGTGCATGTTCGTGCTCATGCGTGTGAGCCGAATTGTTTTCATGCACCCGATATTGCATCTGCTCGCCGGATTTGCGTGACGGCTTGATCGCGCGTCCGCCGATACGTGTTTGTCCCGACCCACAGCCGCATGTCGTACACATCGCTCCCCCTATTCCACTTCCAGCTCTTTGACTCGCATTTCGTTGCCGCCCGTCACTTGCAACTGATGGCTGCCGCAGCGCGGACACAGATCATACAAGGCTTGCACCTGCACCGTGTCGGAACACTGCATGCACCACGCCTGCCCCGGCGTTTCGATGATCTCCAGCTTGGCATCCTGTGCGATGCTGTCGCGCACCACTGCCTCGAAACAAAAGCGCATCGCCTCGGCTTCCACACCCGCCAATTGACCGATCTCCAGCCATACTGTTTTGACCCGGCTGAAGTTTTGCGTTTGCGCCGAATCCTCGATAATTTGCAGAACGCCTTCTGCCAGCGACATTTCATGCATTGCGCACCTCGATCTCATATTCCACGCAGGGATCGAGCGACAAGGCTGCGATCTGCGCCAACTGCTGCAACCGTTGTGCGTCCTGCTCAATCAAGCCGCGCATATCCTGCGCGAATGCACCGTGCGGATGGAAGTTCCATTCCGTCGGGGCGATGATCGTATAGTCCGCCACCTTGTCCGCCACGAGGCGCACATGATGCATCAACAAACCGCGCGCGGTGCGCACCACGGCGATGCCCTCACCTGCCGCTAGACTGACCACATCCAAGCGCGGCGCGGAATTGCCGCAGGCCATCTCAACCACATCCATGATTCTGGCCAGCAATCGTGTCAGCGCATGCGATGCGCTCTGCTGCCACACATCGTGCAACAACGGACTGGCGGCAAAATAAGTCCACGCGCCGGTTTCCGCCGCAACACCCTGCCACTCCGGGCACGCAGAAAAACTTGTATCCCATTTTCCGCCACAGGCCTGCTGTGCTTCTGCCGCCGACCAAGCGGGCAACAATCTGACATCGCTCGGATCATGCCTGCCATGCTCCTCTTCATCCAGCTTCGCCAGCACCTGCGCCAGCGAACTATCCGCCTTGCGCCACCAGTTTTGCATCGCTTGATAACTACTGATTCCTCTCCACTCCGCCAGCGATGTACCCAAACCATCGCGTTCAAACTCGTGCAAAAAAACATCCATATCGATCTCGTCCGCTGCAATCTTGCGCAACAGCGCAAACCAGCCCGCGAAGCGTTGCTCTTGTTGCGCCAGCCCCAGCAACTTCGGCCAGTCGAGCAGCAAGCGCCACAGATGTTCCTGCATGGCCTCACACGCGATCATGCGCTCTGTCTTGGCGACTTCTATCCACTCAGACTGCTGTGCCGCATGCAGCGCCGCATTGGCTGCCGCACCCTGCGCCCTTCCGCACACACTGAACAACAGCGGCACGATGTGCAGCACCTGCGCCGGTGTCTTGCCTTTCAACACTTGCGCCGCCATCGGGCGCGTCGAACGAATGTCCGTCCCGCTGACCGAATGGCCATCCCACATCACGACCAAGGTTAACTTGCCGACATCCACCAAACTACTTCTCCAGGAAAGCACCGCACAAAAGGTCGCGCAGCGAGAGCGGTTTTTTTACTGCACTTTGAGCGACTTTGTTGCTAAGAGTTAAGATGGGTTCGAGAAATATTTATTGCTCTGAATCAATTCGTTTGTGTCCAACTTCAAACTTTATATCCCAAACCAGTTTTATTTTGGTCGCTTTCTTAGCACGGGACTCCACCATCTACTTTAGATTGGTTACTTCATTTTCCATCAGTATGTCGATTAGCCTCAACAAGGAATCTCTGGCTTCATACAGCTCGGGCAAACGCTTCTTTGCAACCTTCCTATGGCCATTTTTTGCCAAGTCCGATATTTCAGCTGCCAGATTATGTACTTGCTCGTGCAAAGGGGCGATAGCATGGAATTCCGGTAACTTGCCATAGTTGGTGGTACCAGTGCTTTGATACCAGCGCCCAAAATGGCAATGAGTGCTATCCATGCTGAGTGCAGTTTCGCTCTCCGGATTTTCCAGTTGCCCAACCAATTTGTCTATCCAGTTACGATGACTCTGCGCAGCCACATGCAAAGTTATGTTTTCATCGGCAGCGTGGCTGATATTCATTGTCAGCCAGACTGTCTTGCTTTGCCATTGGCTAACCCAGTCGACCATTTGCTCCGCCGGCATTGGCCGGGCAATGCCATAGCCTTGGGCAAGACGACAGCCGAGTTGAATTAGCTTCGTCCCTATTTCCAACGTTTCGACACCCTCGGCAATCACCTGACGGTTGAAAACATTTGCCAGTCGCACGAGACTTTCCACGATACCAAGGTCGTTCGGATCGTCCAGCATGTCGCGCACAAAGCTCTGGTCAATTTTCAAAGTCTCCAACGGCAGAGTGCGGAAGTAGGTCAGCGAAGAATAACCAGTGCCAAAATCGTCAAGCGCAAAATGAACGCCGAATTGTCGGCAACGGGTGACAACCTGCACCGCCTGCTTCATGTCGGACAAAGCGGACGTCTCAAGAATTTCCAGTTCAAGATTACCCGGAACCACATCTGGGTGGCGCTCCAGAGCCAAGCGCAAGCGGTCGGCAAAATCAGCTTTCAATAAATGGTTGGCGCTGATGTTGGCGCTAACAGTGAAGCCAAGGCCAACAGCATTCCAGGCTTCGATCTGCTTAAGCACCGACTCGATGACCCATTCACCAACGGCAATCTCAAGGCCGCTACCGTTCAGAAAATGAAGAAATTCGCCTGGTGCCAACAGCCCCCGTTCTGGATGTCTCCAGCGAATCAGCGCCTCGGCGCCAATTACATCGCCGCTGACGAGATCGACCTTTGGCTGATAATGAAGGATAAATTCGTCGTTCTCCAACGCTTCTTGCAGGCGTTGCAGGTGATCGCGATGTGCCTTTACCTGACGATCATGCTCCGCATCAAAGAAGTGGTAACAGTTCCTGCCCGCTTCTTTGGCTCGGTACATAGCTTGGTCGGCGTGGCGCAGCAGGCTGTCGGCGCCGGAATCATCTGAGGGGTAAATGGTGACGCCGATGCTGGCCGAGACCTTGACCAAAGCTTCATCAATTAGGAGTGGCGCACTCACAACGGCTAGCACACGATCAAGGACAAGCTGGATTTCCTCGATCTGTTCGAGGTCGGTGAGAAGTAGGACAAATTCGTCACCACCCAGGCGAGCCAAGGTGTCGTCGGTGCGCAACACGCCCCTGAGTCGCGCGGTGATTGTTACCAGCAATTGGTCGCCGACGTCATGGCCATATTGGTCGTTGATCGGCTTGAAACCGTCAAGATCGAGATAACACACGGCCATTGACTTGCCACTGCGCATAGCGCGAACAATCGCCTGTTCAAGGCGGTCAGCGAGAAGACGGCGGTTTGGGATGCCAGTTAAAACGTCGAAATGTGCAATGCGGTGGAGTTCGGCATCGTGCATCTTGAGTTGGCTGATGTCAGAGAAGATGCCAATGTAATGCTGCACTTGCCCGCCGTTGTCACGGACTACCGAGATGGCGAGCATTGCCGCATATATCGCGCCGTTCTTCCGGCGATTCCATATCTCTCCGTGCCAAAGGTCATGCTCCTGCAAGGATTGCCACATCCGGGCATAGAACTTTGTCTCCTTGCGATTTGAGCCGAGAATTTTGGGTGACCGGCCAATGGCCTCTTCGCGGGTATAGCCAGTAATAAGGGTGAAGGCTGGATTGACATCAATGATTAGGTTGTTCTTATCGGTGATGACGACACTATCGTGGCTATGGGCGAAAACGCTGGCGGCGATGGAGAGGCTCTGGTTGGTCTCGTTGAGGCGCTCTATCACCTGCCTGAAGGACTCAGCTATGATGCCGATGGGGTCGAGAGCGATCAGCGTGTCGTCGTCGAGCTCCTCGGGCCGTAGCGGAATCGCGCCCATCACCGTCAAGAGCTGGTCGACCTTGGCGCGAATGTAGAGCAAGGCTTCCTGTTGACTTAGGTTAGGTGTCATAACTCTGTTAGATACCGCCAAATATGCGAATGCGGTAACCCAAGTCGATACGGACGACCTCAGTGCGATACCCCATGCGTTCTGCCGTAACGGGAATCGTCGTGGTGGATTGGCGGTCGTCGGTCAAGACAACGACCTCGGTATGACCAGTGCGGATTGCTGCCCCATTCTGGTTCAGTTCCCTGAGAGTCAGCAGCAGACAGGAGGGACATATCTGGCCGCGAATGTCTAGATTAATCATCTGAGTCATAAATATTATCGTATCACGAAGCGGCTGAGCAGAAGTGCACCAATCCAAGTGCCGGGTAACAGACCAGCGAGAAACAAGAGGCTTTGCATGGCAAGTATCGGCACTCCACCCCACAGGTGCCAGATATTGCACGAAGGCGCCATACGTGCCGCTAGTCCAAGCAGTAGCCCACCGGTCAGTGCCGAAATAAACTGGCGGTGCGGCAACCGCCATTGCAGACGCCATTCGCCCAGTCGCACTGACGAAAACAAAGCGCCGGCGACAATGCCGATCAGCAGCGCATATTGAATCGCAGCGATGGCATCGAGTTGCGACCCCGGCCCGCCAGTGATGGAAAGGGCTGAGAATGGCGGCGTATAGTTGAGCGGTCGCAGAGAAAAGTAGGCGAGGCTTTTAACATGCTCCGGCGCGAAAACTGCCTCAATGACTGCGCCAAGCTTGGAATAGGCGGTGGTGATGCCCATCGGCATGCCGATGAGTACATAGGAAGTGAAACCCAATAGAGCCAAGATCAGTGCCGCACGCCAGGGTGCTAGGTGACCAACCGCGAAGGCGGGTCGTAACATGCGGCCTGCGCGGAATTCGCGATAGAGCCAAAAGCCACCACTTGCCGCGAGTGGCAACAGTAGTGCGCTCGGCGGTAAGCCGAGCCACTGTGGAAGCGTGATCGCACCCTTGATCAGCACCGCGCTCTTCGCAAAAGCGCTCCATTGAGGATGAATTTCGGCATAAACCGCCGAACCGATTAGCATTCCAACGACGGCCAACAGACTACTGGTGCTGCCCGCGCCAAATTTGAACAGGCTGCCGCACACGCAACCGCCGGCGAGCACCATGCCGATGCCGAAGATAAAGCCACCGATGGCATTCCCCAGCGACGGCGGGCCAAGCAAAGGAAAAGGGTAGATTGTGATCGCGCCGGTCAGTCGCCCAACCTCGAACAGCACCATGCTGACGACGACCAGCAGCAGCATCTGGCGCATCAGAAAGAAATCGCGGAACAGAAAAACATCGCGAAAGCAGGCGGTGACACAGAAATCTGACCGATGCATGACAAAACCTGCCGTGAGCCCAATGGACAACGAGGTGAGAACAATCAGCAGGTACGGTTGTTCCAGCATCTGGGCAAGCGCCTTTTCAAATATCATATACATATTACGCTACGCCATCTTGTGCAGTAGCGGCAATTTAGGAGGGATGAGCTTTGGGACACAAAAATTGTCAATTTTCAAATACTCACCTTATCTGAAAGCCAATAAACACGGCAATCTCCATAATATGTATAGCGTAGATCGCCTATTGACGGGCGTTTTCACGAGGTTGTCTTTTTAGAATTGAGCTGGTTAGCCCGACACAGCCCGCCCTGCTAAACAGAATGACCTTCCAGCACCACAAACGCCACCACCGTTTCGCGCTCGTCGCTGATGCTCAGGTGATGGCGTGTCACGCCGAGTTGTTGCAAGTGTGCGGATAATGTTGCGTCGCACTGGAAAGCGGGCTTGCCGAGTGAGTCGTGGGCGACGCTGATGTGATGCAATGTCACCGGGTGACGCAGGCCTTGTCCGGTGGCCTTGGCGAAGGCCTCTTTGGCGGCGAAACGTTTGCTCAGGAAGCGTGCGGGCTGGACATGCGTGGCGTACTCAAGCAGTTCTTGCGCGCTCAATATCTTGTGCGCAAACGCGTCGCCGTGGCGCTCAATTGCGGCTTCGATGCGCGCCACGGCAACGATGTCGGTGCCGATGCCGAAGATCATGTGAGCAGCAACGCTTTCATCTTTTTCACCGCTTGCTCCAACCCGATGAACACTGCCTCTGCAATGACGGCATGGCCGATGTTGAGTTCCACAATGTTGGGAATGGCGACGATGGGACGCACGTTGTGATAGTTGAGTCCGTGCCCTGCATTCACCTGCAAACCGAGCGAGTACGCATGCATGGTTGCGTGCTGAATGCGCGCGAGTTCGGCTACGCGTGCGGGAATGCTGTCCGCATCGGCATATTTCCCGGTATGAATTTCGATCACGGGCGCACCCGCTCTCCACGCTTCATCAATTTGTTTTTCATCCGCATCAATGAACAGCGAGACGCGGATGCCCGCCTCCGTGCAACGCTGGGTGGCGCGTTGCACCGCGTCGAAATGTTTCACCACATCCAGACCGCCTTCGGTAGTCAACTCTTCGCGCTTTTCCGGTACAAGACAGATGTCATGCGGCTTGATGCGTAGCGCATTTTCGATCATCTCGTCGGTGACGGCGCATTCCAGATTCATGCGCGTCTGTAACATGCCGCGCAACACTTCAACATCGGCGTCCTGAATATGGCGGCGGTCTTCACGCAGGTGAATGGTGATGGCATCCGCGCCCGCTTCTTCGCAGATCAGCGCTGCGCGCACAACATTAGGATAACGCGCGCCACGCACCTGGCGCAGGGTGGCGACGTGGTCGATATTGAGTCCGAGTTTAATCATATCTTTTCAAATCCCTCATCAGTTCGCGAGTGTGCAATATCTTTCCGGCAAGGTGGTGGTCGAGCAGCATGCGCATCAATTGTTTGCTCTGGCGCGCGCTGTTCACATCGCTATAATCGTCGGCGGCCATGTCCAGCAAAGTCTTGCCAGATACCGGCATGCCTTGCATTGCGCCATCCATTTCCGCTATCGCACCGTGCTCAAGTATATAGCGGTAGTTTTTTCCCGGCAAAATAGGCTTGCCATTGCCCGCTTCACTATCAAGAGTTAGTGCATAACCCAGTTCCTGCAACATGTGTTTCTCGAAACAACGCAGGGTAAACGCATGATCCTCTTCCTGCGCCAAGCGCTGCAAGGTCTGCTGGTAATAATCGAACAAGCTTTCGTGCGGATCGTCGCGCGCCATCAGGTTGAGCAACAGTTCGTTCAGATAGAAGCCACACATCAGCGCCGTGCCTTGCAATTGCGGCTGACCGCCTTGCCACTCTGCGTTGTGCAGCGTGCGTAATTCGTGCTTGCCGAACCAGCTCAACGTCAGTGGTTGGAAGCTCATCAACAAACCTCGCAATGCCGACCGCGGTCGCCGCGCACCGCGCGCCACTAAAGGTACACGCCCGTGCTGCCGACTGAACACTTCCAAGACCAGGCTGGTCTCACGAAACGGGTAACTGTGCAGTACGAAGGCGGGCTCGTCCTGAATGCGTTGTTTGGATGTGACGTTACTCATACCCCAACGATTTCAGCATCTGCGCGCTGTCTGCCCAGCCGCTACGGACTTTGACGAACACCTCGAGGAATACTTTGCCGTCGAATAGTTTTTCCATATCGAGGCGGGCTTGGGTGGCGATCTCTTTGAGTTTTTCACCTTTGCTGCCGATGAGCATGGCTTTGTGCGCTTCCTTGTCCACCAGAATGGCGGCGTTAATGCGGCGCAGTTTGCCTTCAAGTTTGAATTGCTCGATGACAACGCTGACGGAGTAAGGTAGCTCCTCACCAGTGAAGCGGAATATTTTTTCGCGCAACAATTCGGCAGCCAGGAAGCGTTCGTTGCGGTCGGTGATTTCGTCTTCGCCGAACAAGTGTTCGCCTTCTGGTATGTAGGGACGAATGGCATCGAGCAAGGTGTCGAGTTGTTTGCCTTGGCGCGCGCTGATCGGCACGATGGCGGCAAAGTGGCGCAGTGCGGATAATTTTTCGATGAAGGGTAGCAGTTCGGTTTTGTCGGCCAGCAAATCCGCTTTGTTGATAACCAAAATCACCGGACGATCTTGCGGCAATAGTTCCAGCACTTGCTGGTCGCGTTCATCGAATTGACGCGCTTCGAGTACGAACAACACCACGTTCACTTCACGCAGACTGCTGGTTACCACACGATTCATACCGCGATTCAGGGCGTTAGTGTGTTGCGTCTGAAAGCCCGGCGTGTCCACGAACACGAATTGCGTCTGACCTTCAGTCAGGATGCCGGTGATGCGATGGCGCGTGGTTTGCGCTTTGCGCGAGGTGATGCTGATCTTTTGCCCGATGAGATGATTAAGCAAAGTCGATTTGCCGACGTTGGGGCGGCCTACGATGGCAATAAAGCCGCTGTGAAATACTTTAGGTTCGGTCATGATTTTTGGGTGATCTGTAGGTAAGCCTTTTCGGCGGCAATTTGTTCAGCAATACGACGACTTGCCCCTTCGCCTTGTGTGCTAAGTTTAAATTTGGCGATATCGCAGGAAACAATGAAGGTCTGCGCATGCGCTTCGCCTTTGATCTCGACTACATTATATTGCGGCAAAGCCAACTTGTGGCCTTGCAGATATTCCTGCAACAACGTTTTGGGATCTTTGCCCAAGGTTTGCAGATCGGTCTGCGCGATGAACGGCACATACAAGCCCAGCACCACTTTTTCCGCCGCCGCAAAATCCTCATCCAGCAACACCGCGCCGAATATGGCTTCCAACGTATCTGCCAGAATCGACGGGCGGCGGAAGCCGGCGCTCTTACGTTCGCCTTCGCCCAGTAACAGTTGCTCGCCCAGGTTCAGTTGTTGCGCCAGAATCGCCAAAGTCTGCTGATTGACCAAGTTGGAACGCAGTCTGGATAGATCACCTTCCGGTAGCTCGGGATAGGTATCGAAAAGATATTTGGCAATGGTGCAGTTCAGTACACTGTCGCCAAGAAATTCAAAGCGTTCATTATGAGCGGCACTGTAACTGCGATGGGTCAGTGCACGCTGCAACAACTGCGGCTGGGCGAACTGATAGCCCAACTGTTTGCATAGTGCCGCGTGCTTCATATTGAAAAATTACGAACTGCTTGGATTAAAATCCAGCAGTAATGTGGCGTTGCCCACAAGCGGAATCTTGACCGTGTATTTGGCACTCAAGCTCAATGTACTATTATCCGTATTGATGTCGATATCGTCCGCAGTGATGCCAGTTAAACCTTCGACACTAGCTCTTCTGTTATAAGACATCTTAATTTCACCGACCGACGCATTCTTCATCGCCGGATCGTGGGCTACATCGTTAAATATATGCTGAATATCCGCGTTATTTATATATGCCGGAATGAGTCTCATACCAAAGATCACCACTGCAACCAACACCGCTGCGATCAACAAAAAATCAAAGTAACTCATGCCCCGCTGATTACTTTTTATTGAATTCATCGTTTATTCCTTTCTCGGCATTTAATCAACAGTCAAACCAATGCGACCCAATTCACCAAAATTCATCCAGATGAAAAACGCCTTACCCACGATCAGATCATCCGAGACGAACCCCCAATAGCGGCTATCACGACTGTTATCGCGGTTGTCGCCCATCATGAAGTAATGTCCCGCCGGACCCTTGCAACTCATTTCCTGTTCGCTGTAGCTGCACTGCTCGCGGAATGGGAACTCATCAACATTGTCCAGCCGGATTTGCGGCATGTCCGGATTGATCAGTATTGCATGTTCCCAACCGCTCAGATTTTCCTTGTAGCGCTCGGTATGCACAAAATGCAAGCCGCTTTCGACATAATTGTATTCACCGTCATCTTGCTGCTTCTGCTCTACGCCATTCAACCATAATGTTTTATTGCGAAAGACAATGCTATCGCCCGGCAAACCAATCACACGCTTAATATAATCCGTGGAGGGATCATTCGGATAGTGGAACACCATCACATCGCCGCGTTTTGGCTGATTTATTTCGACTATCTTTTTGTTGATAATAGGCAAACGCAAACCGTAGGTATAGCGATTGACCAAAATAAAATCGCCCACATGTAGTGTCGGAATCATTGAGCCGGACGGTATCTTGAAAGGCTCGACCACGAACGAGCGCAACATAAATACAGCAAGAATAACCGGGAAAAAACTTTTGGAATATTCCACCCACCATGGCTCACCTGTTTCTTTGTTGCGTTTCTGGCGCAACACGTAGAAGTCCAGCAACCAGATCATTCCGGTCAGCACCAATAGCACGAACATAATCAAGGCAAAGGTCATTTAATTTTCCACTCGTTATTTGTCGTCCACACGCAGGATGGCAAGGAATGCCTCCTGCGGAATCTCCACGTTGCCCACTTGCTTCATGCGCTTCTTGCCGGCTTTTTGCTTTTCCAGCAGTTTGCGCTTGCGCGATATATCGCCGCCGTAGCATTTCGCCAATACGTTTTTGCGCAACGCTTTAACATTCTCGCGCGAGATGATATTGGCTCCGATGGCAGCCTGGATCGCCACATCGAACATCTGGCGCGGAATCAGTTCACGCATCTTTGCCGCGACTTCGCGCCCGCGATATTGGCTGTTGGCACGGTGTACGATGATGGACAGCGCATCCACCTTGTCGCCGTTGATGAGCATATCCACCTTAACCACGTCCGCAGTACGATATTCTTTGAATTCGTAATCCATAGAGGCATAGCCGCGCGATACCGATTTTAGCTTGTCGAAGAAATCCATCACGATCTCGCCCATCGGCATTTCGTATTGCAGTAACACTTGTTTGCCGTGATAACTCATATCGAGCTGTACGCCGCGTTTCTGCGTGCACAGCGTGATCACCGCGCCCACATATTCCTGCGGCATGTACAAATTGACATGCACGATAGGTTCGCGGATTTCCTCGATCTTGGATACCTCCGGCATCTTGGATGGGTTATCCACTAACATCACTGTGCCGTCGCGCAGCACCACTTCATAAATAACTGTCGGCGCGGTGGTAATCAAGTCCATATCGAACTCGCGTTCCAAGCGCTCCTGCACAATCTCCATGTGCAACAGTCCAAGGAAACCGCAACGAAAACCGAAGCCCAATGCCTGCGATACTTCCGGCTCGTATTGCAGCGAGGCATCGTTCAGTTTGAGTTTTTCCAGCGAGTCGCGCAATGCTTCATATTGATTGGACTCCACCGGAAACAATCCGGCGAAAACTTGCGGCTGCACTTCTTTGAAACCGGGCAATGCAGTTGCTGCGGGGCGTGTCAGCGAGGTGACGGTGTCGCCGACTTTGGCATCTTTCAACTCCTTGATACCAGCGATCACGAATCCCACCTGACCGGCTGACAATTGTTCGCGCACCTGTGATTTCGGAGTAAATACGCCGACGCTTTCGGTCAGATGTTGCGCGCCGTTCGCCATGAACAGAATCTTGTCCTTGGGCTTGAGCGTACCATTGACGATGCGCACCAGCATCACCACGCCGACATAGTTGTCGAACCACGAGTCAACAATGAGCGCCTGCAAGGGTGCGGTCACATCGCCTTTGGGCGGTGGCACTTTGACGATGAGCGCCTCCAGCACATCCTGCACGCCCAACCCGGTCTTGGCGGAACATTGCACCGCATCATGCGCATCGATACCGATCACATCTTCGATCTCAGCGATGGCGTTCTCGGGATTGGCGGAAGGTAAATCAATTTTGTTCAGCACCGGTACCACTTCCACACCCAAGTCCAGCGCGGTATAGCAATTGGCCACGGTCTGTGCCTCAACCCCTTGCGAGGCATCCACCACCAGCAGCGCTCCTTCGCAGGCAGACAGCGAACGCGAGACCTCGTAGGAAAAATCCACGTGCCCCGGAGTATCGATCAGGTTGAGGTTATAGATCTGTCCATCACGCGCCTTGTAACTCAGTGCTGCGGTTTGCGCCTTGATGGTGATGCCGCGCTCGCGCTCGATGTCCATCGAGTCCAGCACTTGCTCTTCCATCTCGCGGTCGGACAAGCCTCCGCACAAATGGATGATGCGGTCTGCCAACGTGGATTTACCGTGGTCGATATGAGCAATAATGGAAAAATTACGAATATGTTGCATGAGGCTCTATATAGAAAGTGCCGCGCCCTCTTTCCATACCTCACCCCGTTCAAGGGAGATGGATGGAAAGAGGGTGCGGCGGTTTTGCAAAGCGCGGATTCTAGCCGATTTCACCGGGAGACGTAGTCTGACGTTACTTCTCGTCAAGCCGGATTGGCACGTAAACAGTGCCATCGTTGCGACGCACTAGCAGCGCAACGACACGGCCAGAGGCAATTTTCTTGAGAACATCGTTGAATTGCGCCACTGTTCGTACTTCGATATTGCCGATGGCAAGAATCACATCGCCACTTTGTAATTCGCTACGCGCAGCCGCACCTTTAACATCTTCCACCAGCAAACCGCCTTCAACTTGCAGTTCGTTTTTCTGATCATCGTTCAATTCGCTCACGGTAAGCCCGAGGCGGAGAACACTTTGCGAAGATGCGTCATCTCCATTGGCTCCCTGTGTTTTCTGCTTTTTCACAGTTTCCTGAAGTTCACCAACCACGAGAGAAACATCCAACGTATTTCCCTTGCGCCAAAGTTGCACAAAGACTTTATCTCCGGGCTTGGTGACTGCCACAATGCGCGGCAGATCGACAGAACTGGTAACCGTTTTGCCATCGAATTTCAGAATTACATCGCTGGCAAGTATCCCAGCTTTATCCGCCGGACTTGACTTCTCCACTCCAGAGATCAGCGCCCCGGTTGCTTTGGGCAGCCCGAAGGAGTCTGCCAACTCACGCGTAACTTCCTGAATGCTGACACCGATGCGACCACGTGTGACCTTGCCGCTTGTGCGCAATTGATTAACCACATCCATCGCCACATCAATAGGAATAGAGAACGACAGCCCCATGTATCCGCCGGAACGGCTGTATATCTGGGAATTGATTCCAACTACTTCGCCTTTCATGTTGAACAACGGCCCGCCCGAATTTCCGGGATTGATCGCCACATCAGTCTGGATGAACGGCACGAAATTTTCCTGCGGCAAAGATCGTCCCTTGGCACTAACGATTCCCGCAGTCACACTACTGTCAAATCCAAAAGGAGAACCAATGGCCAACACCCATTCGCCCACTTTAAGCAACTCAGGATTACCCAACACTACTTTAGGCAATCCTGTTGCATCGATCTTGAGCAAAGCCACATCCGAGCGTTTGTCCGCGCCAATCACTTTGGCTTTGAATTCGCGCTTGTCGGTCAAGCGCACGGTGATCTGATCTGCGTGATCCACCACATGTGCATTGGTCAGGATATAGCCGTCAGCACTGATGATAAAACCGGAACCGAGTGATTGTGATTCCTGTTCGCGCGGGACTTGCGGCGCAAAGTGGTGGAAGAATTCATAGAACGGATCGTTCTCAGGCAGATTGGGATTGCCTGGAAATAGCTGCGGAGTGCGAATAATCTGTGTGGTACTGATGTTCACCACAGCCGCGCCTTGTTTTTCTACCAGCTCGGTGAAATCGGGCAAGTCTTTGGCGATCACCGATTGCATGAACAATCCGAACAACAAGAGAAAAACCAACCTCTTTAACATGATGTAACAGCCTCCTGATGAGTTGAAGAATTAAGAACCAGATCGCGGTATAACGATAGACGATATAACCGCCCACCCTGAACTGGACGGCGATAATTTCGCCATAACAAAACCCAGCAATAATCCAATAACAGCTCCCGCAACTGCGTAGGCATCACGGAAATTCGCCTCATTCGCCAAATCTCTGCCCATGATTCCGCCGAATAACATCAATGCCAGTGGAAACATGTAAAGCTTCATAGCTCCGCGCAACAACACACCGTCCGGCAAAGCTATTTGAACCTCGTCGCCCACCTTGGCAGCAGCTTCGTTGTGGACTTTGAAATGACGTGGCTTGTTGCTGCAGAATAATTTGGTCAGCGTGCCACTACCGCAGCCACCTTCACTATTACAGTGACCACATCCCCCGCCCAATGCCTGAACGGAAGCTTCTTCACCATGCACTTCAACGACAATGGCTCGCATTTCCAACATATCATTGTCCTGCGTAGCGCACAGAATCGGCAATTTTAATCACGGTTTTGGCCGGCACTTCACCAACTACAGTAACCAGTGAATCACCAACAACACGGCTATAGACGTGCACCTCTCCCTGTCCGACCAACCCGGAATGAAAATGCTTCATGCCATTAGTCTTCTCGATGAACACCGAAATGCCTGCCAATCCATCGGAGAACACCAGATGAATGACTGGCTCTTTGTTTTCTTTAAAAGGACGGCGCAACTCCAGTATCTTCTGAAAACCGGCTGGAAGTGCATCGACTTGCCAGCCGCAAGGCTCAGCAAGAGATTCTGTCTTAGGCAACGGCAATGGTTGAGATTGATGTGACGATTCCGCTGGCGAAGATTTATCCTGAACAATCCAACTATGGTCAATATTGCCATTGATATTCAGCTGCATGAAAGCATATTGCTCAATAATGTACCCGCGATCATCCAGCACTGCCGCTCTGAGCAACAAACCGGAATCACTATCCGTCCACATCTTGTGGGTATAACGCAAATTATCCCGAGGCTGAAAAACAATGGTATGCGCGCGATATCCGGCGACTTCATCATCCTCTTCACGACTGACCAAATAATTTTCTTTCAATGTCGTGACATGCTCCGGCAATAACGCGGGGAAAGCAGGTCTTATCCGATGCATTTCCAACCTGACTCGTTGCCCATCTGTAAAAAGCCAGACTTGATCATTACTGCGAATAATTTCTCGCTTTTTTCCATCCAGTTCTTCTAGATGTTCATGTTCGCCATCTTTGTCCAATACATGCGTGACTCTTGACATTCCGACAAAACCACCCGATTGGTGCACAAATACACCACTATAATCAATCTGATGCGCCGCCATTGCGACCGTTTTCAGCCAGTCCTGCTCTTCTGTATGCGTGGTATTGGCAAATGCCGATACCACGCATAGTGGAAGTAGCACGAAGAACAAATAAACGGATTTTTTCATCGCACCCAGCACTATCGTCCTGCCACAGCATGAATATATGCGGAAGAGTAATGTACGTCAGTACCCGGGGAAAATTCCTGATGCGCCATCAGATAATCATCAGCCTGTGCGGATGCCGGTATTACCGCATTGTATTGCTGTACAGAGGCAATCTGGGGAGCTGGCTCGTTGCCGACCTGCATCGACAACCATGCCACCAGCGCTAACGCCATCACCGAGGCGACAGCAGAAAGAGCAAAATTACGAACTCGTTGTGAGGAGCGACTATAGGGTGCAAATACGGTGGGCTCGGCTTGCAATCGTTCGTGAAAAGATTTGCCAAAGCTCTTGCATACATGATCAGGCTGTCGCAAGGCATCGCCAATCAGATGATAATTCGCCCAATCCTGCTGCGCATCTGGATGGCGCTTGAATTTATCGAAGAAGGCATCCGCCTGATCCTCAAACATTTCCCCGTCCATCAATTCCGAGATTTGTTGTTTCATCTTCACCACCTTCTATCAATACTTGTACCCAACAAAGGGCGCAGATTGGTTGCAATCGCCTCGCGTGCCCTGAAAATTCTCGACCGAACCGTGCCAATCGGGCAATCCATCACCGCCGCAATTTCTTCATAACTCAACCCTTCGATCTCGCGCAAAGTTAATGCAGTACGCAAATCATCGGGCAACTCCTGCAGTGAAGAATTCACCACCGCCACCACTTGCTTGCTCATCAACTCATTCTCTGGCGTCGACACCTCATGCAATAAAGCAGCATCCTCAAAATCCTCCGCATCATCTGCATCGAAAGGTGTGCTGGTCGGTGCTCTTCGGCCTTGCGCCACCAGATGATTCTTGGCAGTATTGATGCCAATACGGTACAGCCAGGTATAAAACGCGCTGTCCCCGCGAAATGCCGGCAAAGCACGATAGGCTTTAATGAACGCATCCTGGGTAACATCTTCGGCTTCTGCAGCGTTGCGCACGAAACGCGATATCAAGCGCCCCAAACGACGCTGATATTTTGCCACCAACAATTCGAACGCGTGCTTATCACCGCGTTGCGCGCGTTCCACCAATTGTTGATCGACCTCCCTGTCACCCATGCCGTTTCCCGGTTTTAAAAATTTAAACCACTATGCGTGGTTCGTCAGTATAACCGGACGAGTGCACATCGTCAGCCTTGCCAGTAACGCTCCAATGGACAGTATTCATAATATTTAGTTCATTTTTACGATAGGGTGATAAGTTTTGCTATAGTCGCGACAATGAATTACTTCTCACATCAGCGACGTGTTGCGCTTTGACACCCTCATCATCGGTAGCGGGTTAGCCGGATTGTCTCTGGCGCTCAAACTTGCTGACCAGCACAAGGTCGCCATCGTCACGAAAAAATCTATGCTGGACGGAGCAAGCGCCTGGGCTCAAGGTGGAATTGCAGCTGTACTGAATCCGGAAGATAGTCTGGAAAACCACATTCGCGACACGCAAACCGCCGGGGTCGGGCTGTGCGACCCCATCACAACACGCTTCGTCGTCGAACGCGGTGCATCTGCCATCCATTGGCTCATTGAACAGGGCGTTCCTTTCTCAAAGGAAGACAGCGGCAGTAACGACTACCATCTCACTCGTGAAGGTGGTCACAGTCACCGTCGTATCATCCATGCTGCAGATGCAACCGGGAAAGCGGTGCAACACACGTTATTGGACAAAATTCGTGCGCATTCAAATGTGACCTTGCTTGAATATCACATCGCAATCGACCTGATTACCGAGAAAAAAACAGGGATATCAGGCCACCGCTGCCAAGGCGCATATGTTCTTAATACCGCTCGCGGGGAGGTGTTAACTATCGCATCGGACAATACAGTCCTTGCAACGGGTGGTGCAGGAAAAGTTTATCTCTATACTACCAATCCAGACACAGCCACCGGCGATGGTATTGCTATGGGATGGCGCGCAGGTTGCCGAGTTTCCAACATGGAATTCATGCAGTTCCACCCGACTTGTCTTTATCACCCACACGCTAAATCGTTTCTTATCAGCGAAGCCGTGCGCGGCGAGGGTGGTCTATTAAAGCTACCGGACGGGACTCGCTTTATGCCATGGCATGATGAGCGTGCCGAATTAGCACCGCGAGATGTAGTGGCACGCGCCATCGACTATGAGATGAAAAAACGTGGCTTGGATTGTGTCTATCTGGACATTTCACACCAGCCAGAAGCATTTTTACGCGAACATTTCCCAACAATCTATGGTCGTTGTTTATCGCTGGGCATCGATATCGCAAAACAACCTATCCCTGTAGTGCCCGCCATGCACTTCACCTGCGGCGGACTCATGACCGACCTGTCAGCTCATACCGACATCCAAGACTTGTACGCTCTCGGTGAAACCGCTTGTACCGGATTGCACGGTGCTAACCGCTTGGCCAGCAACTCACTTCTGGAATGTCTGGTATTTGCAGAATCCGCAGCGCAAGATATTTTGAAAAAACCTTTGAGAGCACCGAAAGCACTGCCGCCTTGGGATGAAAGCCGGGTCACAGATGCGGACGAAATGGTGATAATCTCCCACAATTGGGATGAGTTACGCCGTTTCATGTGGGATTATGTCGGTATCGTTCGCACCACAAAACGCTTGCAACGCGCTCAACATCGCATCAAGTTGCTGCATGAAGAAATCAACGAGTATTACAGTAATTTCCATGTAACTTCCGACCTGCTTGAATTGCGCAATCTTGTGCTGACCGCAGACCTCATCGTGCAAAGCGCTTTATCTCGCCATGAAAGTCGTGGACTGCACTACAGTAAAGATTATCCGCAAACTCTGCCAGAAGCTGTGCCAACCATCTTGTCCCCAACCGCCTAAGTTACCTATTCCACCTGAGTGCTACACGCAGGTGACGAAATTCATCTTGGTTCATGCTGTCCGGCATTAGTACGATATTCCGCCGCCCTCTCTCATTTATTCTGATGTTCATCACAACAAGAAATGGCGCAATCATTCCGCCTGCCAAAATCTTGCCTGTCAGTTGCTGGCCATTACGTTGAATCAAAGTTATTTCATTTCCGTTTTCCAATTTGAAGGCCACACAGGATTTCGCCAAATTCAAACGCGCATCGCGTAACACCATAAATACAGTTACCGCAACAATGAATAATTCACCAAAGCTACGAAGCACAAGCGCATAAGAAAGGAAGTGCAAAACGAACAACAAAAGCAAACAAGATGCAGATAGAAACCAGAGAAGGCTGCGTGAAGGATGAAGCCTGTAATGACCTTGAAAAATTATCTCCATCAGATAAATTGTGGTTCAGAACAGGATAGAGGAAATTAAACCGATCACCACTAATACCATGATCGCCAGCAATAAATATCCGCCGATGTTTGATGACATAGAGCTTGTGGTGGTGGCGCGCGTCAATTTAGAGTTTGGCATCATCCCGTTTTTCGCTTGCAGTCCTGATGCGGCATGGTTGATCTCTACCATACTTGGACGCGATATTTTCAATGTTTTGGAAATCTCCTCGACATCCTCTTGGCTGGCAGTCAACGCTGCCAGAATCATAGTCGCTTTCGACGAATCAAAAGATGATGACAACCCAAAAACGGCAGCTGATTTCGAATCATCCGTCGATTCAATCAACGAAGTTGCCACAACACCAACGTGCGAAATGCCTGATGTGGATAGAGACTTCTCTGCCAATGCATGGTCGGGCGGCAATGAATCGCGGCATGCACGCAGGTCATTGGCCAATTCACGCGCATTTTGATAACGCGCATCCAAATCTTTTGCCAGCGCTTTGGCCACAATAAAATTCAACATATCCGGCACTGCCGGATTCAAGTTCCTTGGTGGAGCAGGTATAACATTCATGGTCTGATACATGATGGCGTTGATGTTTTCGCCAACAAATGGCGCTTGTCCCGCCAGCATTTCGTACAGCATCACACCCAAGGAAAAAATATCAGATCTCTGATCAATAGTCCGACCCATGACTTGTTCTGGAGACATATACTTGGGTGAACCAAGTACCATTCCGGTCTGGGTATGAACGGATGCTGATTCCATGCGTGCAATACCAAAATCGGTGATTTTTACATGACTCTCATGAGTCACCATGATATTGGATGGCTTTACATCCCGATGCACGATGCCATTTTCGTGTGCATACGCTAACCCAGATGCAACCTGCGACACAATTTCCAACACTTCTTTGACTGGCAACAACTTGGATTCATTGAGTACATCCCGCAACTCGCGGCCATGCAAATACTCCATCGCAATGTAGGCGACTTCTCCACTTTTGCCTACATCATATATAGTGACAATGTTCGGGTGACTCAAGCGTCCCGCTGCTTTGGCCTCTTGATAAAAGCGCCTTTCATATTCTTCTTTTTCTTCTTGTGCCAAGCCAAGATTGATCGTCTTGATTGCAACTGTACGATCAATCAGCGGGTCTGTTGCCTTATAGACCACACCCATCGCCCCCTGACCGATCTCGGAGATGATTTTATAGCGCCCCAAGTGGCTAATCATGGTCATTGCTCTTGTCAATTATTTTGATAGTTTATTTCTTTCACTACTAAACACCGGCCCCCATACCGGGTGACCGGCCTCAGCCGGGCTTAAATTGAAATTAGGATCAAGTTCGAATGCTTTCCTAAAGGACTCTCTGCACAACCTATCTTGAGATGAAACGCAATGAATGAAAGCCATATATTTGTACGCTCTCACCTTTTCTGCAGTGCTTGCAGCCTGGTTATTCAACAAGCTCTGCAAGATAGTCATGGATGCTGCGTAATCCCCGTCTTCATAGCTTTTAATGCCGTTGTTTAGTACATGATCGGTGGGACTACTAAACCATCTGGCATCACGACCATCGTCACAAGAAACTACCGAGGAACAACCACCCAACATCAGCACGCACAACACAACCAAGATGACACTCTTGCTGTTATTCAAGATTCTCTCCTCTGACACTTGCTAATTGCCAAACTTATGGCTAATACTTATTTTTTCTCCAGCTTTAATTTTAATTGTCTGTTTATATACGGGAAAGGTGGTATTTCGAATCTCTATGACATGCGCTCCAGCAGGAACCTTAAGCTTGATTAAGGGAGGACAGGCGTCAATCATGGTGCCATCAAGATATACATCACCCCATGGCTTAATCTTGAACAGGACTATGCCAACAGCCTCTTTTTTCGGAACAAGCGCTTTCTTTTCTGCGGCTATTTTTAACTTATGCGCGGACTGCACAGGCTTTTTCTGATTAGTCGCAGCACTTTCAGAAGATGTTGGGGTAATTTGCAGAGCAGGCACTACCGCTGATTGAGCGACCTTGTCTGAAACAACAGAACTTGCCGTTGCAACCTTGGATATAGCTTCGTGCGAAACCTCCGCCTTGTGACTTAGCTTGACTATCAGCAATCCCGCCAACAATAACGGCAAAATAGCCATTCCGATATATGCTGCCTTCAGTTGAAATGATGCCTGACCATACCGCTCAAGCAAGTGAGTGGCCTGGCTGTTGCTCCACGTTAGTAATGCATTCCAGTACCCCTTGCTCTTCGTGAACAATTGGCTCAGTTTCTTTGAAAATCTCACACCCCAACTTAAGTGACTCGTCTGCTGAACCCCTGACATATCTCCGAAATGTCCGATTTCATACACTTCATGTTCACGAACATGTTTATCGGTTCGCGAACCGCTGTATTGGAACAATCCCGAATATTCCTGCGACAAACGAGAAGCAGCTTCGAAATAGGAACGCGATACCAATATCTGCCCGGCGGCAGCAAAGCACATCACCCTTTGTGCCACATTGACACCATCACCCACGATATTTGGTTGGCCGTTGATATCTTTCACCAAGCGCACCGGTCCGAGATTCACTCCCATCCGCACAAGTAAAGGCGGATCAATGAGCCCCTCTTCACTCAGTAGACTTTTGCGCATTCTCAGCGCGGCACGTAACGCATCCTCCACATCACCCAGAAAACTGATTGCCGCACCATCGCCAGTATCCAGAATGATGCGATCATTGACCGGAACATCGCGGATAGCATTGGACAGAAAGGCGTTGAATCGCTCTTTCTGTGATATTTGCCCTGCGACTGATTTCTTTGAATATTCGACAATATCCAAGAAAAAAACGCTGCAGATAATAGTCTTCCCGCCCCGCTCTTCCATTTATTCTCGCACGCTATTCGCGCCCAATTTTTGTATTCTGAAATATTGCTACTCAAGCTGCCTGATTCTAACGATATATACGCCAATTTCGCTAGTTTTTTCGTGACCGTGCACGCGGAAGTTTCCCTTTCCTTCCATCATCAACCACTTGTCTGGCAACACCAACAGGTAAACCCACCCATTCCAATATTGCCCTCACCTCCCCATCGCCCAACTCCGACATCATGCCGCGTTTGATGCGCGGTGGCAGATTGATAATGCCAAAACGAATACGCATCAAACGACTCACCGTTAGCCCCAGCGCCTCGAAAGAACGGCGTACCACGCGGTTGCGCCCCTCTTTAAGCACCAAGTGATACCAGTGATTGAAGCCTTCGCCACCCGCGTCGCTAAGTTGTTCGAATCGCACTACCCCGTCTTCCAGCTCAATTCCATCCTTGGTCATCTGGTTCATCTGATCCGGTGTCATTTCGCCCTGCACGCGCACCGCATATTCGCGCTCCACCTCGAAACGAGGATGCATTAGCCGATTGGCCAATTCACCGGAGGTGGTAAAAATGAGCAGTCCGCTGGTGTTGAAATCCAGACGCCCGATAGCGATCCACTTCTGCCCGCGCAATTTAGGCAGCGCATCGAATACAGTAGCGCGTTCGTTCGGATCATCACGACTAACAATCTCGCCTTCCTGCTTGTGGTACAGCAACACGCGCGGCATGGCCTGCTCGGCTTGAAGAAGCTGGAGTCGCACAACGCGCCCATCTACTTGCACTTTGTCGCCCTCGGACACGCGCATTCCCAACGTTGCTACTGTACCGTTCACCATCACCCGCCCGGCACTGATCCAGTCTTCCATCTCACGGCGCGAGCCGATACCTGCTTGTGCCAGCACTTTTTGCAATCGCTCGCCTTGCGGGTTTGCTTCAATTTGTTCACTCATTCTGTCACCGCTCGTCTTTCCAGCACGGCTTGTGCCAAAGTCCCGCTATCCACATGTTCCAATTCGCCGCCGACTGGCAAGCCGCGCGCAATGCGCGACACCTTAATATCCTGTGAACGCAGCAAAGTCGCTAGATAATGCGCAGTCGCCTCACCCTCAACGGTGAAGTTAGTCGCCAAAATCACCTCGCACGACAACTCCTGCGCCCGTTTGAGCAAACGTTCCAGCGGCAATTCCCGTGCTCCCAATCCATCCAACGGTGAAAGCCGTCCCATCAACACAAAGTACATACCGCGAAAACATTGCGCCTGCTCCATCATCAATAAATCGGCAGGCATCTCCACCACACACAGCAGATTCGTCTCACGTCGAGCGGAACTGCACAAGGCGCAAGTTTCTTCTTCAGAAAAATTATTGCACTTGGAACAATGCTTGACGCTTTCCACCGCATGATCGAGCGCACGCGCCAAGTGCAACGCGCCTTGCTTGTCGCGTTGCAGCAGATGATAGGCCATACGCTGAGCGGATTTCGGCCCCACGCCGGGCAAACAGCGCAAAGCCTTGATCAGGTCTTCCAGACTGGAAGGTGTGTTCATTTAAAACGGCAGGTTCATACCCGGCGGAAGATTCATTCCGGCAGTGAATCCACTCATGCGTTTTTTCGATGTCTCATCGACTTTCTTATTGGCATCGTTCAACGCCGCCACAATCAAGTCTTCCAGCATCTCTTTGTCGTCCAGCACGCTTTGATCCAGATTCACGCGGCGCACTTCATGTGCGCAGGTCATGGTTACTTTGACCATGCCGGAACCGGACTGACCTTCCACCTCAACGCTGGCCAACTCGTCCTGCGCCTTTTTCATATTTGCCTGCATCTGTTGCGCCTGCTTCATCAGCCCGGCCATTCCGCCCTTCATCATTTTCACTTCCTCCGGTTTAGTTATACAGGTCTGATCGAATTCTCGATCAGTTGTGCGCCGAACTGCGCTTGCGCTTCACGTACAAAGGTATCGTGCTTGATCGCGTCTTCCGCCTGCTGCTGACGCGTCATCTTCTCGTGCTGCTCGACGGCGGCAGGAGTCGCCACGTTTTTCTCCGCCCCCAGTTCCACCACCAGCCTGATCGGTTTGACGAAATACTCGCTGAGTGCCGCTTGCAATTTATCCTGCGCGATCTTGTTGCTTTGCAAATGCTTGTGTTGCGGTGCGAGATTCAGCACCAAACGACCTTCGGTAAAACTTGCCAACACACTGTTCTTCGCCAGTTCGCGCGCCATGCCTTGCAGATTGAGTTGCGACAACAAAGCGTTCCAATCCAATTCGGTGCTGCTCGCTGCGCTCTGTAGCGGAGCAGACTGCCTCCCCAGTGTCGGCTCGGCGGCGACCAATTTTGACGCGATTGCCTGTACTGGCTCAGCACCCGGTTTCACTGGCGCGGCGCGAGGAGCAGACTGTCCGATGCTCGCCGCTGAACCTTGCGGCGCAAATGCCAGCATGCGCAACAGCGTCATGGTGAAGCCGGCATATTCATCCGGTGCAAGTTCAATTTCATTGCGACCATGAATCACAATCTGATAGTTCAATTGAATTTCTTCAGGCGTGAACTGTTGCGCCAACTCCAGCAAACGCACTCGTTCCGGTTCGTCTTCCGGAATCGCATGCGGAATGGTCTGCGCCAACGCAATGTGATGCAATAGCGTCGCCAAATCCTGCAACGCCGCTTCGAACGCGATGCTGCGTATCGCCATATCGTCGGCGATGCGCAACAAACCTGCGCCATCACCTGCACGCAGCGTTTGCAGCAGATCAAACAAATAACCCTGGTCGATTGCTCCCAGCATGGTGCGCACCAGCGCCTCATCCACCTTGCCGGAAGAATAAGCAATAGCTTGATCCATCAGGCTCAATGCATCGCGCATACTGCCCTGCGCCGCGCGCGCGACCAGATTCAGCGCGCCGTTCTCGTAAGGAATATTTTCCTGTCCCAACACATATTGCAGATGCGTGACAATCAGCGCGGGCGGCAATTGCTTGAGATTGAACTGCAAGCAGCGCGACAACACGGTGACCGGAATCTTCTGCGGATCGGTAGTGGCGAGGATGAACTTCACATGCGACGGCGGCTCTTCCAGCGTCTTCAACATGGCGTTGAACGCCGACTTCGACAGCATGTGTACTTCGTCGATGATATACACCTTGAAACGCCCGCTGGTCGGCGCATACAGCGCGCTTTCCAGCAACTCGCGCATGTTATCGACCTGCGTATTCGATGCCGCATCCAGTTCAATCAGATCGACGAAACGCCCGCTATCGATTTCGGTGCAAGCGCCGCACACACCGCACGGCGTGGCGGTGATGCCGTTTTCACAATTCAGGGATTTGGCGAAGATGCGCGCAATGGTGGTTTTGCCCACGCCGCGCGTGCCGGTGAACAGATAAGCGTGATGCAGGCGGTTCTGCGTGAGCGCGTTGGTCAGCGCTTGCACGACGTGCTCCTGCCCCGCCAGTTGAGCGAAGTTCCGGGGACGCCACTTGCGGGCTAGTACAGAAGTCGCTGACATATCACTTTCCAATCGAGTGTAACACCCTCGAAAAACAGGAGGCGAGCCTTACCCCCGGCACTTGCACCGACTGGCTGTGGCTGCTTCCTTCCGGACCTGACCAGGTTCACCAAAGTGCAATGCGGGGAGACCCGCCAAATCATTGAAGCCTTGCATCATCATTTCGCAAAGCTTCGCAAGCTTACCAACTAAATTTGTTTGACCGGAATCATCCCGATCCGTTTCTTCCACTCCGCCGGTCCGGTCTCGTGTACCGAGCGGCCTTGTGTATCCACTGCCACGGTCACCGGCATATCCTTCACCTCGAACTCGTAGATGGCTTCCATACCGAGATCGGCAAAGGCCACCACTTTCGCGCTCTTGATCGCTTTCGCCACCAGGTATGCTGCGCCGCCGACAGCCATCAGATATACCGCAGCGTGTTTTTTGATTGCCTCAATACCGACCTTGCCGCGTTCCGCCTTGCCAACCATGCCGATCAGCCCGGTCTGCGCCAACATGCCCTCGGTGAACTTGTCCATTCGTGTCGCTGTTGTCGGTCCGGCGGGCCCGACCACTTCGTCGCGCACCGGATCAACCGGGCCGACATAGTAAATGAATCGACCGTTAAAATCCACGCCGGATGGTAGTTTTTCACCCTTCGCCAGCAAATCCAGAATACGCTTGTGCGCCGCATCGCGCCCGGTCAACAACTTGCCGGAGAGCAACAGCGTCTCACCCGGTTGCCATTTGGCAATGTCGGCACGCGTCACCGTATCGAGATTCACATGTCTTGCATCTGCCGCCGGTTGCCAATGCACATCTGGATAATCTTCAAGATTCGGCGGGGTAAAGGTTGCCACACCGCTGCCATCCAGTTCGAAATGGATGTGCCGCGTGGCGGCACAGTTCGGAATGATGGCAACCGGTTTGGAAGCCGCATGCGTCGGATAATCCAGAATCTTCACATCCAGCACCGTAGTCAGCCCGCCCAGACCCTGCGCGCCGATACCCAGCGCATTGATCCTGTCGAATATCTCGATACGCAACTCTTCAATACGATTCTTGGGTCCACGCGCCTTCAGTTCGCTCATATCGATGTGTTCCATCAACGATTCTTTCGCCAGCAACATCGCCTTCTCTGCCGTACCGCCGATGCCGATGCCCAGTATTCCCGGAGGACACCAGCCAGCGCCCATGTGCGGCAACTGGTTCACCACCCACTCCACCACATCGTCGCTTGGGTTAAGCATCGTCATCTTGGATTTATTCTCGGAACCGCCACCCTTGGCCGCGATGCGCACATCCACTTTATTGCCCGGCACGATTTCGTAATGCACCACCGCTGGCGTGTTGTCTTCCGTGTTCTTGCGTTTGCCTGCTGGATCGCTCACCACGGACGCGCGCAGCACATTGTCCGGGAATTGATACGCTTTACGCACTCCGGCATTCACCATCTCGGTGACACCCATCGTGGCATCCTCCCAGCGCACATCCATGCCCACACGCACAAACGCCGCCACGATGCCGGTGTCCTGACAAATCGGACGTTTGTCCATTGCACACATGCGCGAGTTGGTCAGTATCTGCCCCATCGCATCCTTCGCCGCAGGCGATTCCTCGCATCGATAGGCCTCGGCCAGTGCTTGAACGAAATCTTGTGGGTGATAGTAAGAGATGAATTGCAGTGCGTCGGCGATGCTGTCAATAAAATCCTGCTGGCGGATAGCGGTCATGTATAAACTCCAATTTAAGATTTAGAGATTATGGTTGGGCGGGCTAGTTGCGTCAAATACCAGTTAGAATGCGCGCCTCTTTCAAGCAATCTCCCAAATATGGCAATCCAATGGTTTCCCGGCCACATGACCTCGGCGAAAAAGAAAGCCGCCGAAACCATGGCGCGCATCGATGTCGTGATCGAGGTATTGGATGCGCGCGTGCCAGAAGCGGGCAGCAATCCGATGATCCGCGAACTGCGCCTGCATCGCCAGCGGCCTTGCCTCAAAGTGCTGAACAAGTCCGATCTTGCAGACCCGGCGGCAACGCAACTCTGGCTGGATTTCTACAACAAGCAGGAAGGCGTGCAAGCTGTCGCACTCTCCTGCAAGAAGGCAGGCGATGCCGCGAAGATACCCAAACTGTGTCTGCCGCTCGCGCCGCATCGCGGTACGCCGCTCAAACCTTTGCGTATCATGATTATGGGCATTCCCAACGTCGGCAAATCCACGCTGATGAACACGCTGCTCAAGCGACGCGCGGTGGCGGTCGGCGACGAGCCTGCCATCACCAAGAACCAGCAGAGTTTCGACCTCAACGACCACGTGATATTGATCGACACGCCCGGGCTGATGTGGCCGAAGATCGAACACGAGAGTGACGGCCTGATGCTCGCCGCCAGCCACAGCATCGGCCGCAACGCCATCATTGATGAAGAAGTCGCTGCCTTTCTCGGCGATTTGCTACTGGCTCGCTATCCGGATTTGCTCCAAGCGCGTTACAAATTTCCGCTGGAAAATATGGACGGCTTCGCGCTCATCGAAGCCATTGCCAAACTGCGCAGCTACCGCATCCGTGGCAAGGATTATGATCTGGAAAAAGCGGCGATGACCTTGCTGCAAGACTATCGCACCGGCGCACTGGGACGCATCAGTCTGGAAACACCGACCACGCGCGCCGCGATGCTGCAACAGCAGCTGGTTTCGGCCTATAATCCGTCTATTACCAATTCCTAATATACTTCGTATGCGTTCCATATCTACCCTGTTGTTGACTGGCAGCCTCGCACTGACAGGTTGCAGTACCCTGCACATGAGCGCTTACAGTCTGGACAAAGACCCGCTCGAACCGATTAACCGCAAGGTATATGCATTCAACGACAGCGTCGATCGTGCCGCCATCAAACCTGCTGCGCAGGTTTATGCCAAGGTTGTGCCCACTCGCATCAAAACGATGGTTAATAATTTTTTCGACAATATTGACGACGTTAACGTCACGGCCAACGATCTGCTGCAAGCCAAATTCAACCAGGCCGCAAATGATGGTGGTCGCGTGCTATTCAATACCACGTTCGGTATTTTTGGATTATTCGAAATCACGAATCGACTGGAAAAACACAACGAGGATTTCGGCCAGACCTTGGGCTACTGGGGAGTCAACAGTGGCTGCTATCTCGTGCTGCCGTTCTGGGGTCCCAGCTCTTTACGCGACGGAGTGGGCTTGTATGCGGACAGCAAGATCGGCGTCATCAGCAACACGCCGGACGTTCCCGTGCGCAACTCGGCATGGGCCTTCAGCGCGTTTAATACGCGCGTCAACTTGCTGGATCAGGAAAAGGTCATGGATGAAGCGACCATTGACCGCTACAGTTTCATGCGCGACGCCTATCTGATGCATCGGCAAAATCTGGTTTACGACGGCAACCCACCGCGCCAAAAATACGACGATGAGGATTAACAAATGGCGGGACTAACCCGCCGTTTTTCATTCAGCACTAACCAATATCCATGCCGCCAATCGCGCGCGACGATTCGCTTGGATAATCCTGATCATCCCAACTGAGTTGTTTATCCGCCAGAATCAATCTGACCTACGCAAGTAGCGTCAAATGGCAATCTGCATGCCTATATCTTGTAGAGTTACGTCAATAGGCGATCTACAATAAAAGACATTGAAGAAGTCCGTATTTACTGCCTTGCGACCATGCTGTATTTTCAAATCGTAACAATGGAAAAAGCCCGCATTTCTGCGGGCTTTTTCTTGATGGCAGTTAATCAAATATCGTAACAACAATATGCGATCAAATTAGAACTTGTAACGCAACGACACTTCATAGGCCTTCTGTGAGTGAGTAGTGGTATTGGTTGGAGCACCTAAACCGCCACTCAGACTGCTTATTCCAACAGCCTTGGTAACTTCTGGAGTAATCACGACTGCACCTTCTAGAGCAAGTGCCTTGGATATGTCATAGCCGCCACCGAAGGTATAAGAATTGGTCACGATTGCAGGGAAGAACATATTGTTAAACACGTTGATGGCAGCGTTGCGATACGAACTGTCTGCGAGCACGCCAATTGGATCATTGGCATGGTTGTAGCCCAGACCGAGCCAATAGCCGCTGGCGGAATATTTAGCACCTAAGGCCAAGATATTCTGATCTTTCCAGTTGAAATCCTTGTAACCGGCTGCGCTGCTCCATTGAATCAACTTGTAATCAGCAGTCACTGCAATGCTCTCATTCACAGCATAAGCGACACCCAATTTCATTTGAGCTGGTTGATCTAAGTTATCGCCAAAAGGAGCGCCAGCACATCCGGCACCTGAGCACAGACCAAATCCTTGGCCCGCTCCAGAAATCTGTGTGCCATATTTTCCAGAAAACTTGGACTGATAAGCCGCCGCTACCGTCATTGCTGATGTCACGTTGTAATAGCCACCCACAGCAAAACCAAAGCTGGTACTAGAATTCTTGCTCTCTGCTGCGTTGTATGGTCCGCCATTGGTACCGTTGAAATTGTTGTAGCTAAGCATTAAAGAACCGTACTGGAATATGGGTGAGAAACCTACACCATATTCATTCGTATTATAGGCGATAGTCGGAACCACGCGCAAAATGCTCAGAGCCGATTTGGCTTTAATCAATCCTAGCATTGCACTGGCATCTGTATAGTTAACACCCATACCCGCGATACCACCCATTGCGACGCCATAAGTCAGGTTATCGCTGAGCCTGTTTGAGAAAGATACGTCAGGAATGTAGCTCGTATCTGCGGAACTGCTTCCGGTGGCGGGGCCACCTGCCATTCCAGTATTAGCTACTGTCGGCTTAAACAGATTAATACCACCTGTAACTTCCTTGCCTTTCGATTTACCCAGCAGGGCCGGATTTGCGAATGCGCTTTCGGCACCCACAAAGTTAGCCACGCCTGTACCACCCAATGCGTTGCTTTGTGAACCCACGGCCATCATTTCGTCACCGTTTGTCGCGTGGGCGAACGGCGCTGCCGCCATGCCCAATGTAAATATTGAAGCTGCAATTTTTTTCATTCCCATGCTTCTCTCCCGTCCTCTATTTGAGACACCCGGCTGGGTGTCCCTTATCATACGAGACACCTGGATGGGTGTCTCTTGTTGCCAAGTGCTACAGTTTATACAAATTATATGAACAGGCAAATGTCGGTGTCGCCGGCGAAACCCATGAATGTGGCTGCACCGCCGTACTCGACGTTGCCGATGAATTCGCTCTTGTCAAACTCGAACAGATCAACCGTCATTTGGCATGCTACGAACTTCACGTCTGCTTCCAGGCACAAATCACGCAATTCTGTCAGCGAGGCGACGCCATGCTTCTTCAGCTTTTGCTTCATCATCATGGTCGCCATTGATTCCATGCCGGGCAACATCTGCACCATCACCGGCATCGGCACTGGCATCGGCATCGCTGGGTTAGCCAGCGGGCTGATCATTACGTTGGACAAGTCCTTACGCAACAATTGCAGGCCGTAGAAGGTGAAGAAAATCTGCACATCGTAGCCCAAAGCGGCTGCGGTCGAAGCCAGAATGAATGGCGGATACGCCATGTCCAGTGTGCCTTTGGTGGCGATAATCGCCATTTTCTTGTTAGCCATGCTTTCTCCTTTGATGGTTGGTTGAAGTTGAGTCGATTACTTTTTCTTCATGTAAAAAATGAACTCGCCCTTTTCTTCAACGGTGGACAACAGGGGATTGCCAGTTTGTTCTGCAAATGCGGCCATATCCTTCACAGAACCGGTATCTGTCGAAATAACCTTGAGTATTTGCCCGGAGGTCATGTCAGCCAGTGACTTTTTTGTCTTAACGATAGGCAATGGGCAGGACAAGCCGCGTGCGTTCAATTCTTTATCGAAATTCATTGTTTCATCTCCCACAAGTTATTAGAAATACTACTGAAAAAAGTGCGTCGCCGCACAAAGCCTGATTGCCATTATAGGAATATGCAAGGCTCCAACGTCCATAGCCACCAAGTGTATAGCAGGATAACCCATTGGAGTTACTGCAGCTTAAAAATATCCTAAATTGCCTGTTTACCCCACTTCAACCTATATCCAAGTCGTTACACCATCATCACCACCAATATGCTGTTTCAGCAGACGGCGTTTCGCTTCTGGATTGACTTCGATCACTTCGGCATAGATTGAAGCCAATGCCTTTTCTTCATCTGAAAAGACATTTTCCTGACCGATGTAATCCAGTAAACCGGAATGCCTCATCACATCCAGCACCTGATGTTTCAAACCGGTGAAAACCACACGGATCCCATTGGAGCGCAACCTTTCCACCACGTGATGAATGACTTCACCGCCCGATGCATCGAGCTGATTGATGCCATCCGATACGATCATAAGGTGTTTGGCGCGCGGGTTATTGGATACCGCTTCCAGAACGGTATCTTCGAAATAGGATACGTTGGCGAAATAGAGCGAACCGTCGTAACGTATGGCAATGATATTTTCGCTGGCGGGCAAATTGTGAACTGTTACGTCGCGCAAGGTACCGTCAGGGTGACGACCAAGAATTGCCACTCTGGGTTTCATGGTGCGATACAGATACAAAATGATTGCCAGTCCGGCTCCAATCATGATGCCGTTGTCCAAATGCGGAGCAAAAGCCAAGGTTGCGACAAAAGTCACGACTGAGGCTATGCCGTCATGCTTATGGGTGTGCCAAGCATGCGCGATGGCTTTGAAATTAACCAGGCCTATCACCGCCATCATGATCACCGCCGCTAATACCGCCTGCGGCAGGTGATACAGCAAGGGTGTGAGGAACAGCAGCGTGATCAATACGATAAGCCCGGCAAAAACGCTGGACATGCCGGTGACGGCTCCTGCATTAAGGTTAACCGCTGAGCGAGAAAACGAACCGCTGGCCGGGAATGCCTGAGTCATGCTGCCAACAACATTGGAAATACCCTGCCCAATCAATTCCTGATTGGGGTCTATGCGCTGTTTGGTTTTGGCGGCCATCGCCTTGGCAATCGAGATCGCCTCCATGAAGCCAACCAAAGAAATTACCAATGCGCTGGAAAACAAAGACATCACAGCATCCCAACTTATCTTTGGCACACCTATGCTGGGCAAACCTGATGGGATGCTACCCACTACTTCACCTCCACCGACGAGTTTCAATACGCCCTTGCTCACTTTCTTGATGCGCCAACGGTAGCCATCGGATTTCTCGCCTTGCGGCACTTGTCCGGTCAGGTACAGTCGTGCTGGTTGCGTTTCAGTTGCGGGAATCTCCTCAAAGATGAACTTGCGCAGTGAACGGGCGATCTTGCGGTTTTCAGCTTCCTGATCTTTGAGTTCCAGTTTCATCAGCTCAGTTTCATAATTGAGCGCGGCGATGTGCTGGCTACTTCCTTCATGGCCTTTTTGGAGCTGTACCAGTTCAGCCGACTTGCTGCTGAGCTTGCCATTCAATTCGTCGATTTTGATTTCTGACTGGGAAAAATCATTGGCAAGGGTTTTGACCTCGGCATCCATGATTGAGTCAACTTTGCCATTGCTGTTGTGCTCGAATCCGATCGCATAGCTGACAACGGTAGTGATAGTCACCGCAATCAAAACACCGGGCAGTTTGGGCGCGTATCTTTTAAGCCCCCACATGATGGCGAATGCCGCCACCCCCATTATCAACGTCGGCAGGTGAGTATCCCCAATCTGTTGCAAGGCACCCCATACGTCATTCAAAAAATGTTCGCTGCGCCCCATCGATATACCGAACAGCTTATTGATCTGCGATAGACCGATGATAATTGCAGCGGCATTGGTGAAACCAACGATCACCGGGTGCGACAGGAAATTCACTATTACGCCGAGTTTGAAGGCCCCCAATGAAATTTGAATCACACCTACCAGCAAAGCAAGCAATATTGCCAAGACGACAAATTGATCGGAGCCAGTAGCGGCGAGTGGAGCCAACGCGGAAGCGGTCAACAGCGAAACTACGGCGACCGGGCCTGTGGCGAGTTGCGCCGAAGAACCCCACATCGCGGCAATGATGCCCGGCAGGAATGCCGCATACAGTCCGTAATAAGCAGGCAACCCGGCCAGTTGCGCATAGGCCATGGATTGCGGGATGAGCACCAGCGCGACGGTGATGCCCGCGATCAGATCAGCTCGGACCGTCTCACCGCGTAACGGCCACCAATTCAGGAATGGAAAGAAACGCGTGAGACGAGTATTCATGATTACCTCTGATCTCCGTTGGGAAGTTTGTCTTGGCACACGGAGAAGATGCGCGCCGTGCAGTTGCGGCATATCTCTGGATCAAGCGTGGCATAGAGCGGTACGATCCAGTTCGACATCGCCGGGAAAAAACCGCCCGCCCCGATATCGTCGAGCTTATCGGACTTGCGCAGGAACTTGTATATATCCTCCTTGCAACGGTATAAATACAGTCCGCCTCCCATCTTGCGGCGCCGCCGCGCTTCCTGCGCCAACATCTCTGCTCCTGCCACATCCACGAAATTGATACCGCTGGCCACGATCAACACTGACTTTTGCAAGGGATTGATTTCGTCGATTCTCTGCAAGCTGTTTTGCACATGATCCACGGCGCCGAAAAAGATTGGGCCGTTGATACGCACCATGCTTAGTTGCGGGCATTCTTCATGATCTCCGGCACCCACGAAGTGGTATGCACCCTCCTCTTTCGCCGGAACCACCGGAAGTATGCTCGGACGCGAGACTCGATACAAATACAAGGCCAGCGAGAGCAGGATGCCGAAGAATATACCTTTCTCCAGATCGATTAGTGTACCGATCAGCGTGACAAACAATATAACCGTTTCTGCCAGATTGGTACGAACGATGGCGAAGATATGGTGAAAATCGATCAACCCCCATGCCACGAGGAACAATATCCCGGCCATTGCCGCCGTCGGCAAATAGGAAGCCAGCGGTGCGACCAACATCAGGATGAGCATCAGGAAGATGGAGGCATAGACCGTAGCCAAGGGTGTGCGTGCGCCAGCGGCATAGTTCACGCCGCTGCGGTTGAACGAGCCGCAGGAGGCATAGCTGGAAAAGAAGCTTCCGACCACATTCGAAATGCCTTGTCCGATGAATTCCTGGTTGCCGTCAATGCGCTGCTCGGATTTCACCGCGATGGCGCGCGAAATGGAAACCGCCTCGGTCAAGGCTAACATGGTCACCACCAATGCCGGGAATATCACCTTGTTGATTGTGCCAATGGAGAAATCGGGAAACACGAAAGGCGGCAGATGCGATGGCAAGGCGCCCACGGTTTTGATGTGCGTGATATCTACGCCAAATTCCTGATTAACCAGAAATGCAACCACGCTGCCCACTATCATGGCAACGATCATGTACGGCAGTTTCGGGAGCATGCGCTTGGATATGATGCCCGTGGCAAGCGTGACCGCGCCGACAAACAATACGTAAAAGTTAATGCTGCCAATTTGCGCGATGGTCTGCTCGATCACCACATGGAAGGGTGCGCCGCGCACGATGTTGATCCCAAGAAAATTTTTGATCTGACTGGCCGCAATCAGCATGGCCGCACCGGCGGTGAAACCGATGACCACGGTGTGCGAGATGAAATTGACCAGCACGCCCATGCGCGCCAACCCCAGAGCCAACTGAAACACGCCTGTCAAAAAAGTGAGCGTGAGTACCATGCTGATGAAGTGCGGAGAACTCGGTTCGGCAAAAGGACTAATAGCCGCGAACACCGCAATGGAGATGGCGGTCGTCGGTCCGGAAACCAGATGCCAGCTCGACCCGAACAGTGCGGCGATAATCGCCGGTATCATTGCGGCATACAAACCATATTCTGGCGGCATGCCGGCGATGGTGGCGAATGCCACACCCTGCGGCAACACGATCAACGCACCAGTGATCCCGGCGATCAGATCGGCGCGTGTAGATGTGCGATCCACCATATGCCGCCAGAGCATGAATGGTAATAAACGGTGCATCCAGGAATTGCGTGTGTGTTGGAGTGTGGACATGTTGAGATTAGCCTATGGTCTGGTAATAAAGGTTCTGCGGGTGATTGGCTTGTGCGAAGAAGAACCAGCGCTCCGCCATAAGACCGAAATATTGAATTATAAACGCAACACCGAGCAGCGCGGGAGTGAACATGCCCAGTGCCAGTAACATTAGCGGCAGCACGAAAGCCAGTAGCAAAAAGGCCGGTTTGATTGCGCGCAGGAACGCCGGACTCTTGCCGTGAAAAAATTCGCGGGTATTGAACGAACCACCCATGGAACCCATCGAGCGCTGCACGATGTAAGGATGCTTGATGCCGATGGCGGTCTGCATGGTCGATTTCGGTTTAAGGCGGGCGTTACGCACCAATGATGCGCCACGTCCGGCGAATGCCAGCAAAGTGATGATGATCGCCCAGTTGCCAAAGAAATCAGCCTGATCCGGCGCCACCACAGCGGAATAAAACGCTGCCAAAATGAAACCCGAAGAGCCGCCAAGTAGAATGTAGTTGATGACAGTCAGTGGTGAATTCCATTCACGCAAAAAACGCAGGCAGGCATAGATCATGCCGGTGCAGACGAACAACGTAAAAGCTAGTAATGTGCCAACGACACCCAACACAAAGGACAGGTTAATGAGCAAGCCGCTATGCAATGTCACTACTTCATGCCGGTCTCCGACCAGATGCGCCACACCATAGAAGAATACCACGCCCATGAATGCTGGCAGCGCAATGACTTCACGCGACAACCAGGAAGTACGCCATTTCGTTGCTGAACGCCACGCACGCTCAGGGCGTCCAAGATGGAAGAATGAAGCAATCAATCCGCCACCCAAAAACAGCAAAACCAGAACGCTGCCATTACCGTAAAAAGCGTCGGTCTGCATCGGCAATAAACCGAACGCGGCATAGGATTGATGCGTGAATAGCGCGAGGAACAGACCTTGCCCTGCGCCAAGCAGGGTAGTCAAAAAGATCACAGAGAATGCAGGTTTCATTTTCGTTGTTACCAGGCAGAAACATCTTCCATCGACGACTCTCCTTTGCCCGGCTTTGGCAACTGGCCATCGACTTTGAGCGGATTATCCGCGCGTTCCAACTCATCCTTGTGTATCTTGAGTTTGATTTTGCGGCGCGGCAAATAATGGTTGGCCGGATGCGTACCCCATTCCGGCATCAGCGCATAGCCGCCGTCCTCGCGTATCGCCAGCGACACCGCCGATTCGGGATCGTGGATGTCGCCAAACAGACGCGCGCTGGTCGGACAAGCTTTCACGCAGGAGGGCTTGCGGTCATTTTCCGGTAACGACATGTCGTAGATGCGATCCACGCACAAGGTGCATTTTTTCATCACCTTGGCCTTCTCGTCGAATTCGCGCGCGCCATATGGGCACGCCCAGGTGCAATACTTGCAACCGATGCACTTGTCGTAATCCACCAGCACAATGCCATCTTCCTTGCGCTTGTATGAAGCGCCAGTCGGGCATACCGGCACGCAAGGCGGGTCTTCGCAATGCAAGCAGGATTTGGGGAAATGTAGTGTTTCGCTGTGCGGATATTTGCCGATCTCAAAGGTTTGCACGCGGTTGAAAAATGTGCCGGTCGGGTTGGCATCGTAAGGCCGTTCGTCGCACAATGGCCCGGCAGAACCGGATGTATTCCATTCCTTGCAACTGGTTACGCAGGCGTGACAACCAACGCAGACATTGAGATCAATAACCAAGGCGAGTTGTGTCATTTCGCACCGCCTTTTTTCTTGCCACCCCCGAAATAGGCCATCCAACTCGGCCGTTCTTTCATACCGGGATAAGGCTTCATCGGAGCGAATTGCGGCGAAGTCTGTTCAGGCTCGCCCGCTTCCGCCTTGTAGATGCGCACACGCACGTCGTACCAAGCTGCTTGCCCCGTGATTGGGTCTGAATTGGAAAACCTCTTACCATCCGCTTGCGGCGGCAACTCTTCCGAGATGATGTGATTGAGCAGAAAACCCTGCTGCGATTCATTCGCTTCGGGAGACAAGTTCCATGCACCTGCCGCTTTGCCAATGGCATTCCATGTCCATACTGTGCCCGGCTCCACCGATTCACTGTAACGCGCCATGCAGCGCACCTTGCCCCATTGTGACTCAACCCATATCCAGTCGCCATCGTCGATGCCCGCATTCTTTGCGGTCACCGAATTGACGTAGAGATAGTTGTGCGCGTGGATCTGGCGCAACCAAGCGTTCTGCGAATCCCACGAGTGGTACATCGCCATCGGGCGCTGGGTCAGCGCCGATAGTGGGTACTTGGTCTTGTCGCAGGTCTGTGTTTCCAGTGGCTCGTAATAGAACGGCAGCGGATCGAAATAAGTCTCAACACGTTTAGCCAGATGTGCGGGCGGTTGGCGCGTGATGCTCTTGCCCTGTGCAGCAAGACGGAACTTCTGCAGCACTTCGGAATAAAGATGGATCAGGATTGGTTCGGCATAGCGTGTGATACCGCTACGCTGCGACCATTCAAGGTAACCCTTGTTCCAGTTGCGCATGTATTGGTACGAGCGTGGCAGCTTGTGGTGATACACGCAATTATTCTTGGCATACATTTCCCATTGATTCGGATTCGGTTCGCCGCGAATGGATTTTTCGCCGCCCTTGCCGCGCCAGCCGGACAGAAAGCCGATGCCGGAACCCGGCGCGGTCTCCCAGTTGACGATGAAGTCGGGATAGTCACGGAACTTTCGCTCGCCTTCTTTGTTGACGAATGCTGGCAGCTTCAAACGCGTACCGAGTTCGATCAGCACTTCCTGAAACGGCTTGCATTCGCCAGTTGGCGGCACTACCGGGATGCGCACAGAATCGACTGGGCCGTCGAACTCCGAAATCGGTCGGTCAAGCATGGACATCACGTCATGCCGTTCGAGGTAAGTCGTGTCCGGCAGAATCAAATCGGCAAACGCTGTAGTTTCAGAATGGAACGCATCGCACACCACGATGAACGGGATCTTGTATTCGCCGTCCTCTTCCTTGTCGCATAGCATCTTGCGCACTTCGCTGGTGTTCATGCTGGAGTTCCATGCCATATTGGCCATGAATAACAATAGCGTGTCGATCTTGTACGGATCGCCGCGCCAAGCATTGGTGATGGCATTGTGCATCAAACCATGTACCGATAGCGGATATTCCCACGAAAAGGCTTTATCGATACGCACCGGACTGCCGTCTTCGTTGACGAACAAATCGTCCGGATCGGACGGCCAACCCAGCGCCATGCCGTCCAGCGGCGAATTCGGCTGCACTGCATTAGGATGGTTCGGCGTACGCGCACAAGGCGGGATGGGACGTGGGAACGGCGGTTTGTGGCGGAAGCCGCCGGGTCGGTCAATCGTGCCCAGCAATGTCATCAGGATGGAAAGTGCTCGTATCGTCTGGAAGCCGTTAGAGTGCGCTGCCAAGCCGCGCATGGCATGGAACGAAACAGGGTTACCAGTGACAGTGTCGTGCTCTTTGCCCCATGAATCAGTCCAGGCAATCGGTAGTTCGATCTTCTGGTCGCGCGCGGTAATGCCCATCTCGTGCGCTAGGCGACGGATGGTCTCGGCGGAAATACCGGTGATCTGCTCTGCCCATTCAGGGGTGTAATCTTGAACTCGCTCTTGTAGCAATTGGAATGATGGTTTGACTTTCGTGCCATCCGATAATTTGAATTCTCCCAACAAGTAAGGGTCAGCACCTTCGCAGTGCGTAACCACTGGTTTGTTAGTATTGCGATCCCACCACAGTTTATTCTGTGGGTCGTAACAACCTTCTTCTTTAGCGACTTCGGTGCGCACGAACATACCGAACTCGTCATGCTTGGCATCTAGATTCACCAATTGCCCTGAGTTGGTGTAACGCACCAAAAATTCACGGTCATATAATCCAAGCGCGATGATCTCGTGTATCAGCGCCAGCATCAGCGCACCATCAGTACCGGGACGGATTGGCACCCATTCGTCGGCTATAGCAGAATAGCCAGTGCGCACCGGATTGATGGAAATGAAGCGCCCACCTTCGCGCTTGAATTTCGCTAGGGCGATCTTCATAGGATTGGAGTGGTGGTCTTCCGCCGTACCGATCATGATGAACAGTTTGGAACGCTCCAGATCGGGACCTCCAAATTCCCAGAACGAGCCGCCTATGGTGTAGATCATGCCCGCAGCAAGATTCACTGAACAGAAGCCGCCGTGTGCCGCGTAGTTTGGAGTGCCGAACTGGCGAGCGAACAAACCAGTCAATGCCTGCATCTGGTCGCGTCCGGTGAACAGCGCGAATTTTTTCGGATCAGTAGCGCGTATCTTGCCCAAGCGCTCACCCAGAATGGAGAAAGTCTCATCCCAACTGATTTCCTCAAACTCTCCTGCCCCACGTTCAGACCCTTGTTTACGGCGAAGTGGCTTGGTCAGACGAGCAGGCGAATACTGCTTCATAATGCCGGATGACCCTTTGGCACAAATCACGCCGTTGTTCAGCGGATGGTCTGGATTACCGTCAATGTAGCGCACTTCGCCGTTTCGCAGATGCACGCGAATGCCGCAACGGCAGGCGCACATATAACAAGTGGTGTTTTTAACTTCGGTCGTGGCACCAGTTACAGGCGGTGCAAGAGGATCATGCAATGGAGTTGATGACATAGGCTGGTGTGATTAGGTGGTGATTGAGGCGCGGCAGCCCTACATTATTGCTCAAACTCTCAGATTTATAAGTATGAATTCCATGCGCCAGCACCACCATAGCCGTGATGAGTGATGAAGACATAACCCATAAGGGGGGTATCTTCAACTCAAAGCAGCTAGTACCGAAAAAATATCCTATCTTGATAAGTGATGAGATTGTTTTATGAAAACCTATTAAAGTGGTGGATTAATTTTTCACTTCAGATTTTTTCGAGAAGTGGCAGCACAAACTCATCAAATTCATCACGGCTCATTAAGCCATGATGGGTATATACCACCCGACCTTCACGATCAATCACTACAGTGTAAGGAACAACACCACTACTGTTACCCCAGCGTGTCATCAAACCACTATTTTTTACCGGATCAGCCACTAGCACAGGATAGTTAATTTCCAGAGTACGCTGAACATTGCGCAGTTTATATTCCTCATCCATGCCTACTCCAATTATTTGCAGTCCCCGAACTTTGTAAAGTTCCTGAAAGGCAACAAAATCGCGGATCTCATAAATACAGGGCGAACACCAAGTAGCCCAAAAATTGAGCAAAACCACCTTTCCACTCCATTCCGCCAAACTGTGATTTACCCCATCCAGCCCGAGCAAAGAGAGGGATTTTATTGCTTTCTCTTTATCCGCTATAACCGGAGATTTCTTTGAGACTGTCACTGGCACAGACTGTTTAGAGGCAATTGCTGCGGCACTATCACTCTGATCAAAATCATTTGCAGCCATTGCCATAACTGATGCAACGGCCGCAACCACAAATAGTGATTTTTTAATAATCTTCATTACGCTTATTTTGCCTGCTGTTTTGGAGCATTCTCATCGCGTGTTTTGATTACCCTCCATGTCACATTATAACGTTGCTCCAACTCACCAAGATACTGAGGAAGATTTTCATTGATGATTAACTGCCTCACGCGATCTCGTACTTCAGCGTATGTTTTCTGCCTCGCTGGTTGATGCTCAAGAATCGTCAATAGATGAAATCCCTGCTTGGTTTCGATTACTTCGCTGAGCTTGTCATCTTCCAATTTAGAAAGTGCGTTCTCAATTTCAGGCATGCCTCGGCCTGCGACAATCCAGCCCATATCCCCGTTCTGCTTGCGCCCAAACGGATCAATACTGAATTGACCAGCAAGGGTAAACAAGCTTTCGCCTTGAAGTATGCGTGCGCGCAAAGCATCAGCTTCTTTACGGGTACTCACCACCAATTGACCAATATGGCGACGCGCTGGAATCTGTGCGACCTCGGGATGTTTGTCAAACCAACCGCGCATGGTTTTTTCATCCGAAACCCATTTTTTCGTTTGAACTTCCAGCATTACAGCCGGCAAACGTTCGGTTTGGTATTGCTTGAGCTTGCCGGATACATCGACGCCTTCCTTGTCGGCAGCTTTTGCAACCAATAATAATTCACCGCGCTTGTACAGCTGCTCCTTTACCCATTCTGGATTCGGCAACGTCGGATGTTCTGTGATATCGACAATATCGCCGTAATTAATTTTGAAACTATCCCCTTCCATCAGCACCGTATCGGGTTTCACGCCTGCTTTTATACGCTCCTCATGCAATTTGATGTTGTCATTTTTCTTCATGTTTTGCAGGGTAGTCAGCTTCAGAACCTTGAATTGTTCTGCAACATATGCCGCCTTGGCAGCTGCTATACCTTCCGTATCGCCTTTAAACTGCTGCTTCATTGCGGCCAGTATGTCAGCCGGAATTACTATACGACCGCGCAATTTTTCCATATAGAAGCGATAAAGTAGTCCCAAACGGAAGCTTTCAAGGTCTTGTTGAAATGTCTTGGTTTTATCCAAGCCCAATCTTTGTGCTTCAAGCGCCAATAGCCGCGCAGCCACCAAACGACGCAACATATCTCCACGCAGGCCGGCCTGATCATCTTCATTCATTGATGCGGTCTGTGTTGTGAATGGTGAACTAGCCATTGCTTCGTTCAGATCATCCGAACTGACCTGCATGGAACCTATCGTTGCTAGTATCTGAGGCTCTGCTGCTACCACAAGAGGGGAGGCCAAGAAAAATGAGGCCAGCGCCAGACTCTTCAACATTGTTTCAATTTTCATTGCGTTTTTTTCCTTTCTTTATTAAGGCAAAAGTTGTCCCTTAAGCAAGTATTTAGATAAATGACATCAAATACGCAGAGAGGAATCACAAAGTGAAAAACATGTTCGATATTGCCATATTAAATACTAAATTTCTAAATTTTTGCGATGCAAACAAATCGGGGGCATTTGCCCCCGATTTGATATTTCATTACTAATTAACCAGCCTTAAACTGCATGCGATTTCCAATTACTTCCTGGGAATAGCACCGCCAAGGTCAGGGGCACTAGCATGCATCCAGCTTACAGCTGCATCGTAGTCGTGCAGGATGGGCTTGCCATTCCACACATGCTCTTTCTTGTCCGCTATGAAAGGCACGCCTTCTTTGTTGGTTTCATGGCAAGCGGCACACTTGAACGGACCATGTGATCCATCAGGGTTGTACTGTGTTGCCTGTTTGTAGCTGGTGACATCAGTAGTCGGCGTAACAGGATATAGACCATGGATAGACTCATGACAAGATTGGCACGACAGTCCCGAGTGGCCCTTGGAATAACGCATACCGCTGTACTTGCCCGGCTGGTTGATCGGGAATGCAACACCGCCCTGACCTTCAACATACGGCGCAGCGTGGCAATCCGCGCAATGCGGAACACCTGGTGCCAGCCAATAGTCACGGCCATTAGTCGCTGCATCGTAAGGAACAGCCAAAGCACCGGTAGCACCTGCTGGCAACTTCAACGTCTTCACATCAACCGCTGGATTGGCAGACAATATCGTTACATTGATATCACCATCTTCATCCTTGGTCACCATTGGGCCGTTACCTTGTAGAGCAATAACGGCGATATCAGGGACCATACGATCTTGTGCCCATGTCTTCAGGATACCGGATTGTCCCGGGGTATCTTCACCTTTGCTGTTGAGCACAACCTTAGGATCAAGGTACTTGGTTTTCAACTCTTCAGTAGTGATGCCGATAGCCTTGGCAATCTCATCCAGCGATTTGTTGCGGATGGTCGTGCCTTCCTGCTTGAACGCATTAGTCAGATTATCGCGCTGATACAGTTCGCGGGACAGTTGGCTATGGCAGTTGGTACACCACAGGCCCTTGCCACCCTTACCGTTGCCGATATTGGAGACATTATCCTGCATCCACTGGCCGATGGAATTCAGGTGTTCAGGAGTCTCTACACCGTCCTTGTCCTTGTTCCGGTTGGCGTGCACATCACGTCCGACATAACAACCACCTGCCGCATCGCGATTGTCGCCTTTAGCATAGAAGTTTTTGCCATCCAGAGTGATCGGATACTTAGTCATACTGCGATCTTCACGGTGCGCCGGGTGGCAACCTTGGCAAGCAGCGGTACGACCCTGCGAGTCAGGCATCGGCACCATGGTTTGGTGCACGGTATGTATGGCTTGAGACAATGCTTCGATCGGCTTTTCTACGCCAGTCTTGGGATCCTTAAAGGTCTTGGACTGCAACACACCGATCACGTTGTCAGCATGGCACTTCTGACACAGAATCGGATCACGACCAAGACGGTTATCCAGTGAACGGCTTTGCGGATTGTAATTCTTCATGAAGTTGGTGCCGGCTTTATCATCATGCATTTCCAGAATGGAAACCGAAGTCGCCTTCAGGTTGGCAATCCAGTCACTAGCCCCCAGTCCTTTCCAAAATTCACGCTCTTGTTTGTAGAGTACGAATTTATCGCCATTGGCTGTTTTGTTGCCGTGGCAATTTGCGCAGTTAGGAATGTCGATAGGGCTGTCACCTACAAATCGAACAGGCTTACCCGAATGAGAATCAATGATTGGCGCGCCTGTACTCGCATCTACCATGCTCACCCAAGCTTCCTGGAACGGTTGAATATCCGCTTCAGTTAACGTCAACGTATCTTGAGCAGATGAACGATCAAGAAATGGTGTCAGTGGCAGTCCTAGCGCATCCCAAATTCCCGGATTGGTCAGTACGATAGGCACGTTATCCAGAACTGGTGATTTGGTAAAAACAATTGTTCCCTTATCGCCAGTATAGTGGAGATGACCACCCTTCATCGGGCTAGGCACCGCCGCTCCAGCAGGACCGTTGTCACGCGGAACTGGTATTTGTATGCCAACAAACAATTTTTCCTTGTCTGCGCTGGTTCCCTTGGGATTGGTACCCTTCAGATCCTTGTAGACATATAAGTGAGAAAAATAGGCATTGGCTACACTTTCGCCTTTATCAATTTTCCCGTCACCATTGACGTCATATGGCACATCCCAATATTTAAGTTTATTGCCTTCCGAATAGGTATTACCAATATGGCCGTATTCCAATTTAAAACGCTTCTTGCCATCTACCAATACCGATGCATCGGCATCGTCAGCCTCTAGCAACTCTGGAAATTTGCGTTCTCCAGTGGCAGTTTTAATGACTTGGCTCTGGACTGAATTGTAAGGCGGAAGTACGCAGCAGTAGGTAAAGTCAAACCCTGTGCAGTGCATTCCCAATTCATAATTAATAGTAATGTTGTAATCGTTTTTCGGCTTATTTACCGAAACTGCCGTATTGCTAGTTACTGCTTTTGCTTTTGGTGCATGATGATGTACGGCTGCATTTGCACAGCCTATCACCAATGCCCAACTCAATACTCCCACTGCTAAAGTTCTGATATTCACTGAGCACCCCCTTTTAGTTGTTATCTCATAGAAACCCTACCACCATAACCGGCCCAATCAAATACAACCTCCGGTTAAGGCAATACGTCCTGCGATCAATACTTCATACTTCTACCGCTTTAAATACGCCTTTTCAAAAAATACAACTATTTAAATACAACGTAAACAAGGTGTGCTAGTAAAATTTGTGCATCAAAGTCGTGATATCTTGCTAAAAACAGCAGGCCTCCTGCAACTCCATTGCAGCGGCGCTAACACAAGTACCCACTTGCCAAATATATAACTGATTGTTACTGAATATGCGGCAGTCGATGCGCTATTCCTTTATGACAGTCAATACAAGTCTTGCCGGACGCAACCATTGCAGCGTCTGTGTGCTGACTCCTCGCCCCTTTGGCTTGAGACTCAATATCCATAGCCTCGAAGCTGTGACAGTTGCGACACCCAATCGAATCCGATTCCTTCATGCGCGACCATTCGCGCTTCGCCATTACCATACGTTTGGCTTCAAATTTTTCCTTGGTATCAATTGTCCCCATCAACTCTGCCAGGCAATCGCTCCCAGCCACAATCTTGCGATGCATCTCGCTAAACCAATTCCTTTTTGGCACATGGCAGTCGGAGCACATGGCCCGTACTCCAGCGGGATTGGAATAATGAATAGTCTTCTTGTATTCTTCCAAGTTGTATCTCATGTCATGACAAGAAGTGCAAAATTCAATTGTATTGGTCGACTCCAATGCGGTTGTAAAGCCGCCGATAATTCCCGCCAAAACCGCCACAGTCAGTATTCCCAGTAGCGAATATCGAATAACTGGACTATGAAGTACCCATTGTGACTTTCCCGAACCTTTTGCTTGAGATGGCTCTAACATTTATGTTGGTTTTTATTAGAGTTTTTCATTGTTATGAACCGCCTCTTTCGCCTATTAATATACAAACCCAAATTGACAGCTTAAAACTATTACTTAAAGCTGCCGTAATAATTGATAAGCGCATCAATATCAGCCTGATTAAGATCGTCTAATTTCGCCTTCATTTTTTTAGCGACAGGGCGTTTTCCGGAATTGAATTCTTCAAAAGCCTGTTTTAGGTAGGGCATCCATTGACCCGCCGGCATGCCAGCATCGTCTTTGGCAAGAGTCCCTCCTTCAGAGTGACATTTTTCGCAGGACATATCATGCACATCCTTACCTTTCTTTGCCAGTTCAGGATCAAATTTCTGTTTGGCTCGGACAAACTTCTGTTTGGAAAAATACTCAGCGACTTCCTTCATATCAGCGTCGCTAAAACCCTTGACCATTTCGCACATGTCAGTCTTCTTGCCTTTCTTACTCCCTGCACGGTACTTGGTCTCTGGACAATTCCTCTCTTTATCCTTATATGCTTTCATATTATTGACAAGAAAACCCACCGAATACCCACCTATAATTGGCACATCCAACTCGGTGCTGGCACCAGCCTTTCCATGACAATCCGCACAGACTGCGACTTTCTTGCTCACGTCGGCCGCACAAGCATTGCTCGCCAGAGATAATCCAAATAAAACAACACTAAACAATAAAATGTACTCAAGCAATCTTATCTTCATGGCGTAGTAATCTCACAAATTATTGTCAGTCAGCTTTTTACCCAATATTACTCTTCCCTAATATAGCCTTGCTGTCATTAAGGGTAAGTAAGTATGCGTATAGCTCAGCGGTGCTTCCATAGCCGTGATGGGGGGGTAGCGACATAACCCATAAGAGGGGTGTGACGTTCAACCCATGAGAGGTATCGCAGAAAAGTCGATGTTGCTCTAGTGTGCCGAGCCTGTGATTTCACAAGAAGTTTGACTAAATAGGGAGACAAATATGGCATTGGTAAACCCACATGGCGGGGGGGATCTTAACCCGTTGTTGCTCGAAGGCGCAGCTCTTAAAACCGAGCTCGAAAAAGCGAAGAAATTACCGCAAGTCAAAGTAAGTTCCCGTGAGAAGGGCGATATTATTATGCTCGGCATCGGCGGATTTACCCCGCTTGACGGCTTTATGACACATGCTGACTGGCAAGGCGTGTGCGACGGCATGAAAACTGCCAATGGCTTGTTCTGGCCAATCCCCATTACTCTCTCTGTCGGACAAGCAGTCGCTGATACGATTAAAACAGGTCAGGAAATTGCACTGGTTGACGCGGAAAATAGCGAAGTGCTGGCTACCATGATGGTCACTGAGAAATATGTGATCGACAAAGCGCATGAATGCGCTATGGTATTCAAGACAACCGACCCAAAACACCCTGGTGTAAAGATGGTGATGGAACAGGGCGATGTCAATCTGGCTGGTTCCATCAAAGTGCTATCCCAAGGCGGCTTCCCGGAAAAATACCCGGAATTATTTAAGACACCGGCAGAAACACGCGCGCTGTTCACACAGATGGGTTGGTCCAAGATTGCCTGCTTCCAAACACGTAACCCAATGCACCGTTCGCATGAATATCTGGCAAAGATTGCAATTGAAGTGTGCGATGGCGTGATGATTCACTCCTTACTGGGCAATCTCAAGCCGGGCGATATTCCTGCTGAAGTACGAGCCAAAGCAATCGGCACGCTGACCGAGAAATATTTCGTCAAGAAAACCGTGGTTCAGGCTGGCTATCCGCTAGATATGCGCTATGCCGGGCCGCGCGAAGCATTGTTGCATGCCGTGTTCCGCCAGAACTATGGTTGTTCTCATCAGATCGTTGGGCGCGACCATGCTGGCGTTGGAAGTTACTACGGCCCGTTTGATGCGCACGCAATTTTTGACCATGTACCGAAAGGCGCATTGGAAACCGAAGCGCTTAAAATTGATATATCATTCTGGTGTTATAAGTGCGGCGGAATGGCTTCTGCCAAAACTTGCCCTCATGATGATGCAGATCGTTTGCAAGTATCTGGAACGCAGTTGCGCAATGCGCTTTCTAAAGGTGAGGATGTGCCTGCCGAATTTAGTCGCCCTGAAGTGCTGGTTATTCTGCGCAGCTATTATTCATCACTTGAGGCAAAATAGTAAATATAGTTTGTTCGGGCTGTTATAAAACAGCCCGTTCGTAAATTTTTTGTTGTAGTCCGTTCATTTTTTTATGTTGTACATAGAGAATTGAGTTTGTGTTTTTTTAATGTGTTTTTTAATGGAGGTTACAGATGCCAACTTTTGTACGTACCGAAAAGTGCGATGGCTGCAAAGGTCAAGACAAGACCGCTTGCATGTACATTTGCCCGCATGATCTGATGAAGCTGGACAAAGACGGTTCCGAGACTGGGCACGCCATGAAGGCGTTCAATCAAGAGCCGGAGCAATGCTGGGAATGTTATTCCTGCGTGAAGATTTGCCCGCAGAGCGCTATCGAAGTGCGCCACTATGCCGACATCGTGCCTCTGGGCGGCTCGGTACAACCGTTGCGCGGTTCCGACTCAATCATGTGGACCATCAAGTTCCGTAATGGTGTCATGAAGCGTTTCAAATTCCCTATCCGTACCACCTCAGAAGGTTCCATCGACCCCTACGGCAACAAGCCGATGCCGAAAGTTGCTGAACTCACCGTTGACGGCGTGTTCACCAAGAGCATGATGGGCGGTTTCCGTGCTGGCAAGCCGGAAGAACTGATTCGCCGCAAGTAAGCGACCCTTAATTGAAACAGGAGCTAAGAAATGTCTGAAGGAACTTTTGGTAATCCACGAATCGTCGAAGAAGAACTCGACATCCTGCTGATCGGCGGCGGCATGGCCTGCTGCGGCACAGCTTACGAAATGATGCGTTGGGCCGAGGCTGTTAAAGCTGAAAAAGGTATCGACCTTAAAATCAAACTGGTTGACAAGGCCGCAATGGATCGTTCCGGTGCTGTAGCGCAGGGTCTGTCTGCGATCAACACCTATATCGGCCCGGATCAAGACCCAGCCGATTACGCTCGTATGGTCTCCAATGACCTAATGGGCATCACCCGTGATGACTTGGCTTACGACGTGGGTCGTAACGTTGATGATTCGGTGCACTTGTTTGAAGAATGGGGTCTGCCCGTCTGGAAGACTGATGCAACCGGTGTGCGTCATGACGGCGCCGATTCCATCAAGGAAGGCCTGCCTACGCTGAAAGACGGCGGCAAGCCTGTACGTTCCGGCAAATGGCAAATCATGATCAACGGCGAATCCTACAAGTGGATCGTCGCTGAAGCTGCTAAAAAGGTGTTGGGTTTGAGCCGTATCGAAGAGCGTATCTTCATCGTCAAGCTGGTCAACGACAAGAACGATCCAAGCCGCATCGCCGGCGCAGTCGGTTTCTCCGTTCGCGACAACACTCTGCATATCTACAAAGCAAAGGCCATCATGCTAGCCGCTGGCGGTTGCGTGAACTTGTTCCGTCCGCGTTCTGTGGGTGAAGGACAAGGTCGTGCTTGGTATCCAGTGTGGAACGCAGGTTCGACCTACGCCATGGCTGCTGAAGCCGGCGCGGAAATGACCATGATGGAAAACCGCTTTGTGCCCGCCCGTTTCAAGGACGGCTACGGCCCGGTAGGCGCATGGTTCCTGTTGTTCAAGGCCAAGGCTACCAATGCCTACGGCGAGGACTACATGGTCAAGAACAAGGAAATGCTGAATGACTATCCTCCTTACGGTCAAGCTGCTGTTCCTGCCTCTTGCCTGCGCAATCACCTCATGCTTAAAGAGATGAAAGAAGGCCGTGGCCCGATCTACATGGACACCGTTACAGCGCTCGCCAAGCTGAAAGAAACACTGACTCCCAAGGAAGTGAAACACCTCGAAGCTGAAGCATGGGAAGATTTCCTTGATATGTGTATCGGCCAGTGCGGTATCTGGGTCGGTGAAAACATCGAGCCGGAAAAGAAGATGTCCGAATTGATGCCAACCGAGCCCTACCTGCTTGGCTCACACTCCGGTTGCTGCGGCATCTGGGTGTCCGGTCCGACCGACGTTGGCGCACCGACGGCTGCCGATCCTGAAGAAGATGGCGTACCGGCACACCTGCCGCGCGGCTGGAACTGGGGCTATCGCTCCATGACCACCGTGAAGGGTCTGTTCACTGCTGGCGACGGCGTGGGCGCATCTGGACACAAGTTCTCTTCCGGTTCACACGCAGAAGGCCGTTTGGCTGCCAAGGCGATGGTCAAATACGCACTCGACAACAAGGACTGGAAAGTTGAACTCGACACCCCAGCTGCACAACTGGCCGAAGAAATCTACAAGCCAGTACGCAACTTCCTTGAGCACAAGGACTACTCCACTGCTATCGATGTAAACCCGAACTACATTGTGCCAAAGATGCTGCAAATGCGTTTGCAGAAAATTATGGACGAGTACGTTGCTGGCGTTGGTACATACTACAACACCAACGACAAGATGCTCGCCGTGGCAGAAGAGAAGCTGGAAATGCTGAAGGAAGACGCCAAGAAGATGCGTGCGAAGGATCTGCACGAACTGCTGCGCGCTTGGGAAAACTACCATCGCATCTTGACTGCCGAAGCACATATGAAGCACATTCAGTTCCGTGAAGAGAGCCGTTATCCTGGCTTCTACTACCGCACCGACAAGAACTTCGTCGATGAAAAGAACTGGCATTGTTTCGTCAACTCCATCTACGACAAGACAAGTCACAAGTGGACTTGTTTCAAGCGTAAGCACGTGGATTTGGTGGACAAGTCCAAGCTGTTCAAAGCGGCAGTGCCACACTAAGCTGACGTAAAGCAGTTTGCATGGCAAAATCGGGCATCGCAAGATGCCCGATTTTTTCTACAGGGCAATTCGTCCACGAAAGACACGAAACTCACGAAAATTTTCAGCGCAATTTTTTGAAGTCTTTCGTGCCTTTAGTGTCTTTCGTGGACACGTTGTTATTACCAATGTAAAGAGAAAAAGATGACAGATACCTACAATGCAACCGACCTCCCCTTCTCCGGCAGCCCAGTCGTACCGGAGATGAGCGATGGCAACAAACAAATTCAGTTCCAGTGCCGCAAAGGAATTTCCTGCTGGAATGCCTGTTGCAGCAACATCGACATATCGCTCACACCATACGACATCGTGCGTTTAAAGCAGCGTCTGGACATTTCGTCCGGTGAGCTTTTACAGAAATATACCGTACCCTACGAATTGGAACCGGGCGGCATCGCGGGTGTAAAACTACGCCCAGTCGAAAAAGGCACAGCCTGCCAATTCATGCAGCCTGAAGGTTGCGGCGTATATGAAGACCGCCCCACCGCCTGCCGCTACTACCCCGTCGCCCTGCTCTCCATGCGCAAACAGGACGAATACACCGACACCAGCTCCTACGCTCTGGTCAAGGAAGATCACTGCAAAGGTCATTTTGAACAACGCAACCTGAGCATTGACGAATATCGCAAAGAACAAGGCGTAGAGGAATACGACGAACTCGCGCGCGGCTGGAGACAACTCATCCTTAAGAAGAAATCCTCCGGTCCCAGCATTGGAAAACCCACCAAGCGCAGCCTGCAACTATTCTTCATGGTTTGCTATGACACTGACCGCTTCCGCGAATTCGTCATCAGCAAAGGCTTCACAGAACTCTACGACACACCAGCAGATGAGATGACGAAGCTACTGACCGACGACACTGAACTCATGCTGTTCGGTTTCCGCTTTCTCAAGCAAGTGCTGTTTGGTGAAAACACTATCGCGATGCATCAAGAAACAACGGCTAAACGACTGGAACTCGCTCAGAAAAAACTGCAACAACTTGAAGCAGAAGCGTTTGAGAAGCGTGCTGCAGCAGCGGATGAGATGTATGAGGATGACGAAGAACAATGATTAATGAAGCGTAATGCCATCGCTGCATTTAAATGCGATTGGTCAATGCATTCGTCGAACGCGATACTCTTCGCAGCCGTTTCACTGAACCAGTCCTCATGAGAATTCGCCGCTGGTATCAGCCTTACGATGACTAAACAACCACCAGCTAAAGCTGGTGGGGTTGAATGCAGACTAATAATCTGGATACGCGTCACCTAAATGCAGCATCTTAATTCGGGTTCCATTTTAAAATTATTATCCGGCTTAAGCTCAAAGTGATGCTCCTTCAGAAGGCATCAGGCTTATTTTTGTGCCTGGCAAATCCTCGCACACGTGAACAATCGAAAACCGCTGCTTCAGAAATAGGATTCAGTCTAATCCAAGCTATTGTCCGAACACAATTTTCCAGAAAGCAAACTAGCAAAAATAATAAGGATTGCGCCGATCCAATTGCGGACATCCATTGTTTCGTCAGCAAGAAAGTAAGAAGAAACAGCTGCAACGACCAGTTCAAACAAAAACAGCACAATTGCACGATTAGCCGAGAGATACGTGATACCGAATTGCACGGCAAAACTGGTGGCACACAGCACTAATCCCATCAGCGCGAGCAACATCCAAGATTGGGTAGAAATCGACAGCATTTGTTCGCCCCCTCCTCCCTGCCATAACAATAAAGGCAACGTAAGCAAAGCCGTGCCCAACCACATACTAAAAGATTTTACCTGCACAGAAAGCTGGGCCGCACGACGCGAAGTAACGTTGGAAAGTGCAAAGCCCATACCTGCGGATAACCCCAGCCACTCGGAAATATTCTTAGGGAACGGCAAGCCCATGCCTGGTTCCCACAGCATGATCATCGCTCCGCTCATCGACAATGCGACGATGAGATATCCATAGCGATTGAGGCGCTCGCCCAGCAACCAGAACGAGAACAGAATGGTCCATACCGGCGCAAGATAAAACAACAACAACACGCGCATAACTTCGCCATGCAACATCCCCAACACATAGCCAAGGTTAGCCCAACCGGCGCTCAGCACAAGCAACAGTGCCCACCAACCGAAAGTAGACCGTTCGCGCCACACTAGCGGCAACATGAACGCCCCGCACAACATAGCTAGCAGATATGTGATGAATGTCGCCATTGCGCCGGAAACACCAACATGCTGCAAAGCCCGATAGGGGTACCAGATCAGTCCCCACACCAGTGCACCACTTAACACCCCTGCAATCGGCATGACATTTTGTTTTGAAGGCACTCGTTACACCTTTATAATCCCGCCTGCTTGAAAAATCCATCAGCCACGGATAACCACGTATATTCACTGATAAAGCAACAGGATGGAACAGACGACCCATATCCATCTGCGTGTATCTATGGCCCATATAAAAAATGAACCCAGACTTAAATCGACTTCAGCCCTACCCATTTCAGAAACTCGCCAAGCTGTTCGACGAAGTAACCCCGAACGCTGCAATGAAACCCATCAGTCTGCATATCGGCGAACCGAAACATGTCACTCCCCCCTTCATCAAAGATGCGCTAACAGCGGGTCTGGATGGATTGGCGAATTATCCCACAACCATAGGTAGCGACATGTTGCGCGCTGCGATCGCTGGTTGGCTGGCACGTCGCTATGGCATTCCTGCGCCTAATGCTAAAACCCAAATCCTGCCTGTGAACGGCAGCCGGGAAGCATTATTTTCTTTTGCGCAAGCAGTGATTGACCGTAGCAAGAAAGAACCGGCAGTGGTCTGCCCTAATCCTTTCTATCAGATTTACGAAGGCGCTGCATTCCTTGCAGGTGCCACGCCCTATTTCCTCAACACCTTGCCGGAAGACCACTTTGCACTGAATTTTGCGCAATTGCCGGTGGCAGTCTGGCAACGCACACAGCTCGTCTATGTCTGTTCACCGGGCAATCCGAACGGGCGAGTGATGCCACTCGCGGAATGGAAAACCTTGTTCGAGATGAGCGACCATTACGATTTCGTTATCGCTGCCGACGAGTGTTACTCCGAAATCTATTTCGGCGAAGAAAAACCACTAGGCGCGCTGCAAGCCGCTCAGCAACTGGGACGCGGGAACTATAAAAACCTTGTAGTGTTCTCCAGTTTGTCCAAGCGCTCCAATGTGCCCGGCTTGCGTTCCGGTTTCGTTGCGGGCGATGCCTCGCTGTTGGAAATATTCGCCCTGTACCGCACCTACCACGGTTGCGCGATGAATCCAGCAATCCAGACCGCATCCATCGCCGCATGGAACGACGAGCCGCATGTCGCCGAAAACCGCCGTCTGTACACGGAAAAATTCGCAAAAGTCATCACCCTGCTCGCCACGGTGTTGCCCGTATCCAAACCGGATGCCGGTTTTTATCTGTGGCTCAGAACACCCGTCGCCGACACGACCTACGCGCAACATCTATACCGCGACTATAATGTGTCCGTGTTGCCCGGCAGCTTCCTTGCCCGAGAAGCCCAAGGAATTAACCCAGGTGCGAATTTCATGCGAATGGCGTTGGTTGCCAATCTGGACGAAACACTGGAAGCAGCACGACGTATCGCAGAATTTACCCAAAATCTAAATTAGGAATAGCCATGCCGCATTTACAAGCCATCATCGAAGAAGCCTTTGAACGCCGTGCCGACATCACTCCGCGCAACGTGGATGCACAGCTGAAAGAGACCATCAACACCGTCATCGAATATCTCGATCAGGGCAAATTGCGCGTGGCAGAAAAAATCAACGGCCAGTGGGTCACCCACCAGTGGATCAAGAAGGCCGTGCTGCTGTCCTTCCGCATCGAAGACAATACTTTTATCAAAGGCGGCTTCACCAATTATTTCGACAAAGTTCCATCCAAATTCGCCGACTATAATTCCAAGGAATTCCGTGAAGGCGGCTTCCGCGTAGTGCCACCTGCCGCTGCACGCCGTGGCGCTTACATCGCCAAGAACGTGGTGCTGATGCCCTCTTATGTGAACATCGGCGGCTATGTGGATGAAGGCACCATGGTGGATACCTGGGCGACTGTCGGCTCCTGCGCACAGATTGGCAAGAACGTCCACTTGAGCGGCGGCGTCGGCATTGGCGGCGTACTGGAACCGGTGCAAGCCAACCCCACCATCATCGAAGACAACTGCTTCATCGGCGCACGTTCGGAAATCGTCGAAGGTGTCATCGTGGAAGAAGGCTCGGTCATTTCGATGGGCGTATTCATCAGTCAAAGCACCAAAATCTACGACCGAGAAACCGGCGAAGTATTTTTCGGTCGCGTGCCTGCCGGTTCCGTCGTCGTGAGCGGCAGCATGCCTTCCAAAGACGGCAAATACAGCCTGTACTGTGCGGTAATCGTGAAAAAGGTCGATGCCAAGACCTTGGGCAAGACAGGCATCAACGAATTATTGAGGGGCATTTAATCGTAGGGGCGTATGACAATACGTCCCCGCCTTTACTACCATGATGTCCGGGCGTATTGTCATACGCCCCTACGCCGTTACTAAAGGGAGAGCACATGATCATCACCCCGCTGTTGCAACTTTGCGCAGAAAAACAAGCTTCCGACTTATTTCTCTCGGTCGGCGCTCCGATCAACATCAAAATCGATGGCGTGATAATGCCGGTGAACTCTCAGTTGCTCGAAGCCGAGAACATCAAGCGCATCGCCTACGAGATGATGACAGAGTTGCAAATCGCCGATTTCGAGCTGCACATGGAGATGAACTTCTCGTTCCGCGTGCCTAGCATTGGCAACTTTCGCGTCAACGTGTTCCGGCAGCGCGGCGATGTTGCCATAGTGATCCGATACGTGCGCGGCAAAATTGTGAATGTGGAAGATCTGAATTTGCCGCTGGCGCTCAAAGACCTCATCATGGAAAAACGCGGATTGGTACTGGTAGTCGGCGCCACCGGTTCGGGAAAATCTTCCACCATGGCTGCCATGCTGGAACACCGCAACACAACACAAACCGGACACATCCTCTCCATCGAAGATCCGATCGAATACATCTTCAATCACAACAAGTGCATCGTAAACCAGCGCGAGATAGGTACTGATACGGCAGACTACGGCGCAGCGCTGGTGAGTGCCATGCGTGAGGCGCCGGACGTGTTGATGATCGGTGAAATCCGCGATCGAGAGACGTTGAAACATGCGCTAATCTTCGCGCAAACCGGCCACTTGTGTCTCTCCACACTGCATGCCAACAACAGCTATCACGCGTTGAACCGCATCGTTAATTTCTTCCCTTACGACGCGCGTCAATCCATCCTGTCCGACATGGCTATGTGCTTGCGCGCAGTCATTTCGCAGCGTCTGATACGCAATTCACAAGGCAAACTGATGCCAGCCGTTGAAGTATTACTCAACTCCACGCTGATTGCAGATCTGATCAAAAATGACCAAATCGATAAAGTTCGTGATGCCATCGAACAGAGTGTCTCGCAAGGTTCGCAAACGTTCGAACAAGCTCTGTACAAACTATTCAAGGCAGGACATATCAGCAAAGAAGAAGCTTTGCGCAATGCAGACTCCGCAAGCAATCTATCTTCGCTTATCGACTATTCACAGACCAGCAAAATCAAGGCTTACGATCCCAGTGCCCAGCAGCCAGTGACACCAAAAGCTGCAGGTACCGGTTTCGGCGGCATCAAGCTCAACATCGATGTGCCGGATTCGAGTTCCTGATGAAGTTGTATGGCATTCCAAATTGCGGCACGGTGAAAAAGGCACGAATGTGGTTGGATGAACATGGCGTCGATTACGAATTCCTCAATTTCAAAAAACATGGCATTACTGAAGTGCAACTATGCAGCTGGCTGAATCAAGTCGGCTGGCAACGATTACTGAAGAAGACCGGCCCGACTTGGGGACAACTGCCCGATACAGTCAAAGCCTCCATCAAAGACAACGCATCGGCCTTGGCCTTGATGCTGGAAAAACCCAATGTCATCAGACGCCCAGTGCTGGAACATAAAGGAAAAGTACTGATCACAGGCTTCAACGAAACCGATTATGAAAACCTGAAACTATGAGCAATACACTCGACTTAGCCAAACAACTCATCGCCCGCCATTCGCTCACACCAAGGGACGATGGCTGCATAGACATTATTGGCGCGCGCCTCGTGCCGCTGGCTTTCACTCTGGAGAAGATGCGCCACAACGAAGTGGACAATCTATGGGCACGGCGCGGCGATATATCGCCCTTATTCTGCTTCGCCGGACACACCGATGTTGTACCCACCGGCCCGGTAAACAACTGGGATAGCGCCCCCTTCACGCCGACCGTGCGCGACGGCATGCTATATGGGCGCGGTGCGGCAGACATGAAGGGATCGCTCGCCGCTTTCGTCACTGCTATCGAAAGGTTTGTCGCCGAACATCCGCAGCATCGCGGCTCCATTGCCATGCTGCTCACCTCGGATGAAGAAGGCGTGGCGGTGGATGGCACAGTACGCGTAGTGGAAGCTTTGCAGGAGCGAGGTGAAAGGATGGATTACTGCATCGTCGGTGAGCCAACCTGCGTTGCAAAAACGGGCGACACTATCAAGAACGGACGTCGCGGTTCACTGTCTGGCACGCTAACCGTCAAAGGCGTGCAAGGCCATATCGCCTATCCGCATCTGGTGAAGAATCCCATCCACCTTGCCGCGCCCGCCATAGCCGAACTCGCTGCAACGACTTGGGACAACGGCAACGAATATTTCCCGCCGACTTCCTGGCAAATCTCCAACATCCACGGCGGCACGGGCGCTACCAATGTGGTGCCGGGCACGGTGGAAATCCTGTTCAACTACCGCTTTTCCACCGCCAGCACCGTGGAAAGTCTGCAACAAAAACTCCACGCCATTCTAGATAAACATGGGCTGGAATACGATCTGGAATGGGAACATTCCGGCAAACCTTATCTAACACCGCGCGGCAATCTGGTGGATGCCGTGAGCGCAGCCATCCTGCAAGTACAGGGCATTGCGACCGAACTCTCCACCAGCGGCGGCACCTCCGACGGACGCTTCATCGCCGACATCTGTCCGCAAGTGATTGAGATAGGTCCGTTGAATGCGACCATCCACAAGCTCAACGAATGCGTTGCCGTGGATGATCTGGATGCGTTGTCGGAAATTTATTATCTGACCTTGGTTAAACTGTTAGTCGAATAAAGCAATTAAGATATTCTTTGCGTTGTTGTTGGTCGTTTTCGTGCTATGGATCATTTTCCTTGCACGGCAGAATCAGCGCAACACAGATAGCAATAGCAGCACAGGCGGCCTGGATGTTTCGGGCAATGATTACTTCTCATCACACTGCGGCAATGACAGCAACAGTTGCGATGGTGGAGGGGATAGCGGAAGCGGAAACTAAATGGACATCAATCACTTTTCAGAAGCGAGCGCATCACTCAAGACAGTGCGCGATTGTTTGCGTTTCGCGGTCAGCCGCTTTAACGATGCAGAACTGTTCTTCGGTCATGGCAGCGAGAATGCCTACGACGAAGCTGCCTATCTCATCCTGCACACACTGCATCTGCCGCTAGATCGGCTGGAACCATTTCTTGATGCCAAATTGACGCAATCCGAGATCTACGATGTGCTGAACATCATCGAGAGACGAACCATACAACGCATCCCTGCCGCTTACCTGACCAATCAGGCTTGGCTTGGCGAGCTGTCGTTCTATGTGGACGAACGCGTCATCGTGCCGCGCTCATTCATCGCCGAACTGTTGCGCGAGCAAATGTTCCCTTGGATCGAGAACCCGGACAAAGTAGTTTCCGTGATGGACATGTGTACCGGCAGCGGCTGTCTCGCCATACTGGCTGCCCACGCCTTCCCTTACGCGGCGATCGATGCAACCGATGTCTCGCCCGATGCTTTGGATGTCGCACAATACAACATAACCGATTACGGCCTGGATGATCGTATCGACCTGATCGAGTCCAACCTGTTCGACGGTATCAACGGCAAACGTTACGACCTCATCATCAGCAACCCGCCCTATGTCGATGCGCCCTCGGTCGATGCGCTGCCGCAGGAATATAAACACGAACCCAAGCTCGCACTCGGCAGCGGTAAAGACGGTCTAGATGCCACGCGCATCATTCTGGACAACGCCGCACAACACCTCACCGACAATGGCATCCTCGTCGTCGAGATCGGCCACAACCGCGATGCCCTCGAAGTCGCCTACCCGACACTGCCATTCACTTGGCTGGATGTCAGCGCGGGGGATGAGTTTGTGTTTATGCTGCATCGCAATGATCTGGTTTAATGCCCGTCGATCACTACGAAAACTTTCCCGTTGCATCCATCCTTATGCCGCGTCGGCTGCGCAAGCCAGTCGCGGCGATTTATCATTTTGCAAGGGCAGCGGATGATATTGCCGATGAGGGCGACTTGCCTGACGAAGAACGTCTCCGCCAGCTCGGTGATTTCCGCGAAGAGCTGAAGCGTATTGCGGCGAACGAAGCGTCGTTACTACCGCTATTCCAGCATCTCGCCGCCGAGGTCAAACAATACGCGCTGCCGATGCAACCGTTGCACGACCTGCTCGATGCCTTCTCACAGGACGTGGTGAAGAAGCGCTACGCCAACTACGAAGAATTGCTCGACTACTGCCGCCGTTCTGCCAATCCCGTCGGCAACTTGCTGCTGCATCTGTATGAGGAAGCCACACCCATCAACCTCGCCTACTCGGATGCGATTTGCACCGCGTTGCAACTCATCAACTTCTGGCAGGACGTGGCGAAGGACTGGCACATTGGGCGCGTTTATCTGCCGCTGGACGACCTCGCCCGTTTCGGCGTGAGCGAAACGCAGATCGACACAGGTCGTGCAGATACCGCTTGGCGCGCCTTGATGAAGTTCGAAGTGGACAGGGCGCGCGAGCTGATGCTGTCCGGCAAACCGCTGGGCACAATCCTGACCGGACGCATCGGCCTGGAGATGCGATTGATCATCGCGGGCGGCCTGCGCATCCTTGCTAAACTGGAAGCTGCCGACTACGACATGTTCAGCCGCCGCCCTGTGTTGAAGCCGTTCGACTGGGTTATCATGCTGGCAAAAAGCGCACCGCTCTGAATATGACACCAGACCAATACTGCGAAGACAAAGCCGCCTCCAGCGGCTCCAGCTTCTACTACAGCTTCCGCTTCCTGTCACGGGACAAGCGCCGCGCGATCACCGCGCTGTATGCCTTCTGCCGCGAGGTGGACGATGTAGTGGATGAATGCACCGATGCCAGCGTGGCGCGCACCACGCTCGTGTGGTGGCGCAATGAAGTGGCCGCCATTTATAGCGGCAAACCGCAGCACCCTGTCGCACAGGCCTTGGTACCCATCGTCAAGCAATTCAACATGGCGCAGGAACTACTGCTGGAGATCATCGATGGCATGGAGATGGATCTCGACCATCCGCGTTATGCCGACTTCAAATCACTGCAACTGTATTGCTACCGCGTCGCCTCGGTGGTCGGCCTGTTATCGGCGGAAATATTCGGCTACACCAACCGCGACACGCTGAAATACGCGCACGACCTCGGCATCGCCTTCCAACTCACCAATATCATCCGTGACGTGGGCGAAGACGCGCGGCGCAACCGCATTTATCTGCCGCAGGATGAAATGCAGCAATTCGGCGTAACCACAGACGACATATTCAATTCGCGCGAAACGGAAAATTTCCACAAGCTGATGGCGTTCCAGATCGAACGCGCGCAACACTTTTACCGGCAAGCCTTGGCGCACCTGCCTGCGGTTGACCGCAAGACACAGCGCACCGGACTCATCATGGCCGCTATTTATCAGGCCGTGCTGGACGAAGTGATCGCCAGCGGCTGCCATGTATTGAAGGAGCGCGTGTCGCTCACAACACGATATAAATTGTGGCTGGCGATCAAAACGTGGTTCAAAAACTGAACCCCGCCATTATCGGCGGCGGCTATGCCGGTATGGCTGCCGCTACTGAACTTGCATCACACGGCATTCCCGTCACAATGTATGAAAGCGCCAAGCAACTCGGCGGACGTGCGCGCGGCGTGCTACTCAACGATACGCAACTCGACAACGGTCAGCACCTGCTGCTCGGCTGTTACCGCGAAACCTTGCGCCTCATTGAACTGGTCGGCGGCAACATCGAACAGGATTTTCTGCGCCTGCCGCTGCAACTCAATCTACACCAACAATTTTCGCTCAAAGCACCGCACCTGCCCGCCCCTCTCCATCTGTTAATCGCGCTGCTCACTACACAAGGGCTGACTTGGGGCGAACGCATGAAAGCCGCGCGCTTCATGCTCAAGTTGCGCGGAATGAAATTCCGCATTGAACACGACATCAACGTCGCCGCACTTCTTGCCCAGTACCAACAAGATGCCAACCTATCGCTAAAATTGTGGGAGCCGCTGTGTATCGCTGCGTTGAACACGCCTATTCACAAGGCTTCCGCACAAGTGCTGCTCAACGTGCTGCGCGATGCGCTGAACCGCACGCGCGCTGATAGCGATATGCTGCTGCCGCGACTTGACTTCACTGCACTTTTTCCGCAACGCGCGGCGGCGTACATCGAACAACACGGCGGCAAGGTATTCACCTCATGCGGAGCGGAAGCCATCGTTGCCAAAAACGACGGCATCGAACTCGTCACCGCAAACGGCGCACACACTTTCAGCCACGTCATCTGCGCCACCTCGCCAGCTGCCGCGGCCAAGCTGCTGCGCCCCATCGCCGCGCTCGCCAACAGCGTCGCGCTAATCGACAGCCTGCAGCACCAGCCGATCTACACCGTGTACCTGCAATACCCTCCGTCTGTGCGCTTGCCGTACCCCATGCTCGGCCTGCACCAGCGACTCAGCCAATGGCTGTTTGACAAAGGACAGATCGCCACACAACCCGGCCTGCTCGCCGCCGTCATCAGCGCGGAAGGCATCCATCAGGAATTGGGGCAGGAAGAATTGGCGAGAAAAGTTATGGTGGAACTGCGTGAAGAATTCGGCATCACCGAAGCTGCACAATGGCACAAAGTCATCGCCGAAAAACGCGCCACCTTCTGCTGCTCACCCAATCTGCAAAGACCCTCACAACAAACCGCCGTGCCCCGTTTGCTGCTGGCGGGCGACTACACGGCAGGCGAATACCCGGCGACGCTAGAGGGTGCGGTGATAAGTGGTGTGAAATGCGCTGAACTGATTGCTCATTAACCTCAAAGTACAATATCATGTAAATGCGCGCCCATGGGGGTTGTACATAAGTAAGCTGAAGGAGAATGCCGTAAGTAGGCAATCTACAACAAGTGCATTATGGAGATTGCCGTCATTAGGCGTTCTACATCATTGCAATCATATCAATTGCATTGTCATTGGCTTGCTGGCTAACTACCGTTTCGGCCTGCTCTGAAATAGCGTGTATTGTCGTAATACGTTGCATTTTCATTCTCCTTCGCCCACCCCGGTACGCCGAGCAAGGGCACGGGTGTCAGTTCGCGCGTACTACAGCAATGTTGCGGAGCATTCAAATATTCGGCCAGCAAAATATCCAGATGCGTCATGCGTTGCTGCATCGGCCATGTGAAAAATTCCTTCACCACCGGCAACAGCAATCCTTGTCCGGTCATACCGATGTATGGGTTCAAACTTTTTTCGTACAGGCCGTGGCCAAACAGATAAAAGCCCATGCCGGATTGCACTTGAGCCCGCCGCTGCCAGAACAATTCTTTCCACTGAAAATTGCGCAGCAGTCCAGCCAGTTCATCATCGGTGTAGGCAACGACGACACCGGATTCGTCAAACAATGTATTGGTGTCGCGCACCGCGCCGCGCTGGCTATGCAACGAGACTCTATCCTCAGTGGTCAGCGCTAGAAAATGGCGTTGATTGATGGCGGCTTTGGCCTTGGGGAAGGCGAACCATATCAACGCGTTGAGCAGATCGTGCCAATTGTTCTCGCGCATCGGCACTTCGCCTTTCAAATAACAGCGCGGTTCGTATTGCTCTTCGAAAGGCAGCTTGCCGTATTCCTGCAGTACGAAGCGCAGCCTATGTCCGCTAAGTGTTTTAATATCCGGCTGCTGTGCCGCTAGCAGTGCATTTTGCTCGTGCAGGGTCGGAAAATTGCCCGCCTTGAAGCGGGCAATATATGGATGCAGCGGGGCAAAAGAATGTTCGCGCAGCAGTGCTTCTTTGTTCCATTCCGGGGTCTGATTCATGGGCTGGAGTTTAGCTGAATTGCGCTGCACAACACATCTACCGCAGCTTGTGGTAAGTTTCGACAATCTGTTCTTGCGGAGAAAAGTAATGAACGAATTGGATGCCATTCAAGCCAGTCTTGCCAGTTTTACCAAACAACTTGATGAAGCCGTATCGAACCATTTTAAAGAAATGCGCAAGTGTTCGTTCTTCGATCCGGTTCCCAGCGAATGGTTGAAACCGATCGCAGAGCAGGCCGAAATTAAAACTTTTGCGCGTGGCGATAAATTGACTATCGAAGGCGAATCGATGTCATCGTTCTATGTGATTCTTTTTGGCACTGCCACTGCCTACTACAAGGAAAAACCCGTTGGCACCATCCGCAGCGGCGAGTGTCTTGGCGAAGGCGTATTTTTTTCGCAGGAAACACTGGAGCGTTCTGCAACGGTCATCGCTGACGGTCAGCTCGTCGTGGCAGAAATAAAGAAGAGTGGTTTGGATAATATTCAGGGCGAGGCCAAAGCCCATATCAACAAAGCGCTGTTGCTGGCTCTGTTCAAGAAACTACAAGGCGCCAATCGAAAGATCGAAGAGTTGTTGCGCTAAATTCATGAGCATTATCGCGGTCTTCAATCAGAAAGGCGGCGTTGGTAAAACCACCACTGCGCTCAATCTTGCTGCCGCGCTGCAACGAAGCGGTCGACTCACTTACGCAATCGACCTTGATCCACAGGCCCATTTCAGTTCTATCAACAAAGTCACAGCCAAGTCCGGCAATGAAACAGTGTTGAGTATTTTTAATCACAATCGGCCATTACGCGAGCTAGTGCAGTCTTCACCAAATGAACTCCAAATGATCCCTGCACATATTGAATTGGCCAAGGTGGATGTGCTATTTGGTAAAGGATTCAATGTGGTGAATAAACTCAACGCGTCATTTCAGGCTGAGCATTTTACCAATAGTGCCACCCCGGTGATCATGGATTGCTGTCCGATGATTGGTGTGCTATCGCTGAATGCCATATTTGCCTGTCACGGCTTGATTGTTCCTGTCTCTGCCGACCATCTTTCGGCTCAAGGCGCATTCCAAATCGAGAAGACGCTGCATGCGCTGGAGCCGGTACTCAAGCGTCGCGTCAAACGGCGCTATCTGCTTACCCGCTTCGACGGACGGCGGCGCATGGCTTGGGATATATTGAAAATGTTGGAAGAACACTTCGGTGCGGATGTGTGCCGCACGCGCATTTCTGAAAACGTCTGTCTGGCAGAAAGCCCTGCTGAAAATAAAACCATATTCGAACACGCCCCGACCAGTCGCGGGGCGGTTGATTACCAAGCGCTACTGAATGAATTGATGGCGGATGGTTTTATCGAATGAGGTTTATTTCGATATCAACGTAAGAATGTCTTCGACAGAAGCAATTTGCTGAATTTTGCGATCAGTAATATCTTTTGAATTGCAGCTCACTACTTCGCATTGGCGGTACATTTGGCGCAGTTTTTTTTCTGCCTCTGCCTGATCTTGACCGGCAATATTTACACTGACAATACGCTGTCCGTCGCGCGTCTGTATCGAAAAATCGAACTTCTGCATCCCCGTTTCCCCCTACAATTTTTTTATTTTGCCACCCTCTGCCTTCTTGCCTCGTACAAACATACCCCGGTACTCACTGAAACATTCAAACTTTCCACACTGCCCAGCATCGGAATGCGCACTAATTGATCGCAGGTTTCCTTGGTCAAACGGCGCATGCCCTCGCCTTCCGCGCCGAGAACCCAGGCCACTGCGCCTTGGTGCTGCACATCATACAAATTAGTATCCGCTTCGCCATCAGTGCCGATCACCCAGATGTCGCGTTCCTTCAATTCGCGCAGGGTGCGCGCCAGATTGGTGACGGTGATATAAGGCACGGTCTGTGCCGCGCCGCATGCAACCTTCTCCACCGTGGCATTGATACCCACTGCGCGATCTTTGGGCGCAATCACTGCGTGCACGCCAAAGGCATCGGCACTGCGCAGACATGCCCCCAGATTGTGCGGGTCTTGCACGCCGTCCAGCACCAGCAGCAATGCCGGTTCGGTAAGCGTATCCAGCACATCATCCAGATGTTGCACCTTCATCGCCGCATCTACCCGTGCCGCAACGCCCTGATGTCGGGTGCTGCCAGCCATGCCGTCAAGACGTTTGCCATCGACTTGAATGATGCGCAGTCCGTTGCTCTCCGCCAGCTTGAGCAGGTCGCGCGCACGCGGATCGCGGCGCTGGGTATCGACAAATATTTCCAGCACACTGTCGGCATTCTGGCGGATGCGCGCGGTAACCGCATGGAAGCCGTGAATGATGCGCGACTCAGCCATGATGTTTACCCGCTTTGGATTTCTCGGATTTTTTTGCCTTCTTGGGCGGTGCTGCGCCCCATGCGCCAACATTGAGTTTGGAAGTTTCTTCTTCGCTCTCGACACTTTCCAGCACAAAGTCGATCTTGGTGCTTTCCATATCCACCCGCACCACCTTCACCCGTACTCGATCACCCAAGCGATAACGCTTGCCGGTGCGCTCGCCCAGCATCTGGTGCTTGGCAGCATCGAAGTGATAGTAGTCCGCCCCCAGATCGGACACGTGTACCAGCCCTTCCACATACAGATTATCCAGTGACACGAACAAACCGAAGCCGGTAACCGAGGAGATGGTACCGTCGAACACACTACCCAAGTGGTCGCGCATATAGAAGCACTTGAGCCACGCTTCTACATCGCGCGTAGCATCGTCGGCGCGGCGCTCGGTCATTGAACAATGCACGCCCAACTCAGCCCACTTGAGCTGCGGCTTGTATTGCTTGCCTGCCAACACAGCCTTGATGGCGCGGTGTACCAGCAAATCAGGATAGCGGCGTATCGGTGAAGTGAAGTGCGCATAAGCCTCGTAACCCAAACCGAAGTGCCCCAGATTCTCAGGCGCATATACCGCCTGGCGCAAGGAGCGCAACATCACGGTTTGCAGCAATCCGGCATCGGGACGGCCTTTGATCTGCATGAGCAGCTTGGAATAATCCGCAGCTTGCGGATCGTCGCCGCCACCCAGTTGCAAGCCAAACTCCTTGAAGAACTCGCGCACCGCTTCCAGTTTTTCCGGCGTCGGGCCTTCGTGCACGCGGTACAGCACCGGATGTTCATGCTCTTTCAGGAAAGCCGCCGCACACACGTTGGCCGCCAGCATGCATTCCTCGATCAGCTTGTGCGCATCGTTGCGTATCACCGGCACGATCTTCTCGATCTTGCCTTGCGGATTGAAGATCATTTGTGTTTCGACTGTCTCAAAATCAATCGCACCGCGTTTCGCTCGCGCTTGCAGCAAGGTGTGGAACAGCTTATACAGGTTGTTGATGTGCGGCAGAACGGCGGCGTACTGTTGCGCGTTCTCGCCCTGCGGATTTGCCAGCATGTCGGCAACTTGGGTATAGGTCAGACGCGCATGTGAGAACATCACCGATGGATAGAAACGGTGTTTCTGAATATCGCCCTCGGCGCTGATCTGCATATCGCACACCATACACAGACGCTCGACATTGGGATTGAGCGAACACAGGCCGTTGGACAATTCTTCCGGCAACATCGGAATAACGCGACGCGGGAAATACACCGAGTTGCCGCGATTGATCGCCTCTTTGTCCAGCGCGTCGCCGGATTTCACATAAGCGCTCACGTCGGCGATAGCCACCACCAAACGGAAGCCACTGCCATTCGGTTCGCAATAAACGGCATCATCAAAGTCGCGTGCTGTCTCGCCGTCGATGGTCACCAGCGGCAACTTCGCCACGCTTTCGCGCCCCGCGTAATCAGCGGGTTTCACTTCCGGCGAAAATGCTTCGGCCTGATGCTTAGCATCATGCGGAAATTCATTGGGCAGGTCGTGCTTGCGCAAAGCGATCTCGATCTCCATGCCGGGATCGGCGTAATTGCCCAATACCTCAACGATACGTCCGATGGGCTGTGCGTGTTTGGATGGTTGTTGCAATATCTCTAGAATCACGACCTGCCCAGCCTTGGCTCCGCCTGATTCTCCCGGAGTAACCAGGATGTCCTGACTGATGCGGCGATTCTCGGCGACTACGAACTGGATGCCGTGTTCTTCGTACAAACGACCAACCACGCGCGTGTTGGCATGCTCCAACACTTCGACGATGCTGGCCTCGCGCCGACCGCGTTTATCCTCGCCTCCAACGCGTGCCATTACGGTATCGCCATGTAGCGCTTTATGCATCTCCTTGGCGCTTAACACCAGGTCAGCACTGCCGTCATCCGGGATCAAGAAGCCGAAGCCGTCAGGATGACCCTGCACCTTGCCTTTGATCAGATCGAGCTTATCGACCACGCAGATGGCGCGCTTGCGATTGCGCATGATCTGACCGTCGCGCTCCATCGCCCGCAGGCGACGATTAAACAATTCTTCCTCGTCCAATTCGATCTGCAACAGACTGCACAGTTCGTCTTGCTCCACTGGCACCCCTTTCTCAGTCAGCATCTGCAAGATGTATTCGCGGCTTGGAAGCGGGTGTTCGTACTGTTCGCGCTCTCGTTCTATAAACGGATCGAGTTCACGGATACTTTTTTTCTTTTTCGTCATTGACACAAAATCCTTAAGCAATTAAAGTGCGCACCCTCAAGCAATGCCCAGATGGCGGAATTGGTAGACGCGCACGGTTCAGGTCCGTGTGCCGCAAGGTGTGGAGGTTCGAGTCCTCTTCTGGGCACCATGTTTTACAATGGCTCGCATATGCGAGCCATTTTTATTATCACAATTTACTGTCAAGTAAAACACGCATCGCCCTGACGATGCGTGAGCATTCCTTCCATCAAAATCACCTAACTCAGACCTTGAACGGGTGGCGCACAACGATGGTTTCGTCACGATCCGGTCCGGTGGAAATCATATCAACTGGCACTTCACAGATAGCCGCGATGCGTTCCAAATAGTTACGTGCAGCAAGAGGCAGTTCTTCGTAACGTTTTACACCCACGGTACTACCGCTCCATCCCGGCATTTCTTCATACACTGGTTCGCATCCAGCCAGTGATTCCGCACCAATCGGCAGGATGTCGCTGAACTGTCCATCAAGACTGTAACCCACTCCGATGCGCACTGTTTCCATGCCGTCCATCACATCCAGTTTGGTCACGCATAAACCGGACACGCCGTTGATCTGGATAGAGCGCTTGAGTGCGGCTGCATCGAACCATCCGCAACGACGCGCACGTCCGGTGGTAGCACCAAACTCGTGTCCTTTTTCAGCCAGCATCTTGCCGATCGGGTCTTGCTTTTGTTCGGCATCATACAGTTCAGTCGGGAACGGGCCGGAGCCGACGCGAGTTGTATAGGCCTTGGTTATGCCCAGCACGTAATGCAGGCTCTGCGGGCCGACACCAGCGCCGGCACAAGCCGCGCCGGCGATACAGTTGCTTGAAGTCACGAATGGGTAGGTACCGTGATCGATGTCCAGCAGAGTGCCCTGCGCGCCTTCAAACAGCAGGTTCTGCCCGGCCTTGTTGGCTTCATACAGTGCACGAGGAACGTCCAGCACCAGCGGCTGGAGTCGCTCCGCCAAGGCCAGCGCTTCATCCAGTGTTTTTTGAAAATCCACCACTTCCGCTTTCAAATAATTTTTTAGAACGAAATTGTGGTAATCCAGCACTTCGCCCAACTTGGCGGCAAAACGCTTGCGGTGGAACAAGTCTTGCAGACGAATGGCTCGGCGCGCCACCTTGTCTTCGTAGCAAGGTCCGATGCCACGGCCGGTAGTGCCAATCTTGGCCGAACCCTTGGCAATTTCGCGCGCCTTGTCCAAAGCCTCGTGGTACGGCAGAATTAAAGGACAAGCCTCGGAGATGCGCAGCCGGTCATATACTTGCACTCCTGCAGCAGTGAGTTTGTCCATTTCATTGAGCAAAGCGGAAGGAGACAACACAACGCCGTTGCCGATATAGCACATCACTTTTTCACGCAGGATACCGGACGGAATAAGGTGCAACACAGTCTTCTCACCATTAATGACCAGCGTGTGCCCGGCATTGTGTCCTCCCTGAAAACGCACCACACCCTGTGCATGATCGGTCAGCCAATCGACCACCTTGCCCTTACCTTCATCGCCCCATTGAGTACCGATTACTACAACGTTTTTTGACATTTCCAGTTCCTATTCCAAGGTTCAATTTTTCATTTCGACAACAACCCACTTGCTGTCGCGCAACACCAACTCGCGGTCACAGTTTAATTCGGAGTGGTACTCGGATTTACCCAGCAAATCCACCACTACGATTTCGCCCTGTTCGCGTAAATTATTGATAGCCGCATCCAATGCGGTATCTTGACGATACGGTGCATGCACGGCTTTCGGCGGCACACGCTTTATCAGCAAACCATGCAGTTGGCGCAGATCCATGCTGAAACCCGTCGCCGGACGTGCTCGCCCAAAGCTCTTGCCGACATCATCATAACGGCCACCCAGTGCGATGGCATCGTGACTTTCTGCATGATAGACAGCGAACACCATGCCGCTGTGATAGTGATAGCCGCGTAGCTCCGCCAGATCGATTCCAACGTCGCGCGCCAATGTTTTCAGATGCGCTGCTGCCTGTTCCAATTCGTTCAATGATTCTGTCACTTCAGGATAAGCCGGCAATGCCGTTCTGGCTCTATCAATAACTTCTACACCGCCGTAGAGTTGCGGCAACGCCAACAACGCAGTTTGCACTTCTTGCGGCAATTCCTTAACTAGTGTGCGCAAGGTCGGAACATCCTTGCTTTGCAATGCGCTGAACAATGCTGCTTCCAGCTCATGGGAAAATGCAGCACGGCGCGCCAGCGCGCGGAACACACCAACATGACCAAGATCGAGATGCACACCTTCAACACCTATCAGTGCCAGTGCTTGAAGCATCAATCGTTGCACTTCCAGATCGCTCTCAACACCGCTGTGTCCGTACAATTCTGCACCAATCTGCAGCGGTTCGCGAGTACGCATCAATCCGGCAGGCTGAGTGTGCAACACGCTGCCGGCATAACACAAACGCGTCACGCCCTGACGATTAAGTAGATGTGCATCAATGCGTGCTACCTGCGGCGTAATATCCGCACGCAAAGCCAAAGTGCGTCCGCTCAGTTGATCAACCAATTTGAAGCTGCGCAGATCCATATCCTGACTGTCGTTAATCAGCAAAGACTCGGCATATTCCAGCAAAGGAGGAACAACCAATTGATAGCCGGAACGGCGAAACAACTCAAGCACCTCGCGCCGTAAGCCTTCGATGCGCCATGCCTCATCCGGCAGCATATCTTGGATGTATTCCGGCAATAGCCAGTTCATTTTCATTTAACCCAATAAATCAGCAATAGTCCGATCAGCATCAGTGTCAGACCGATGAAACGCACTTGCCCGTCTTGAAATTGCGCCACCTTGCGCAACGTTTCGCGCCACGCAACAGGAAACAAAAAAGGCATGATCCCTTCCAGCACCAACATCAAACCCAATGCCGCCAGCCAGTAATTACTCATGCGAACTTATTTACCATCCCTGCCTGAACCCTTCAGATACTTGAAGAACGGCGAACCCGCATCCAATACCATCACGTCGCTCTTGCTCTTGAAGCTCTGTTTGTAAACATCCAGACTGCGATAAAAGGCATAAAACTCAGGATTGCGACCGAACGCACTTGCGTACAACGCGGTAGCTCTGGCATCACCCTCACCTTTAATTTTTTGTGCATCACGATAGGCTTGAGCCAAAATCACTTCACGTTGCCTATCGGCATCGGCTCGAATCTTTTCACTCTCGGCATTACCTGTCGCGCGCAACTCGTTGGCCACGCGCTTGCGCTCCGCGTCCATACGGCGATACACTGAATCGCTGATCTCAAGCGGGAAATCAACCCGCTTCAGACGTACATCCAACACTTCCACACCGATCTTGCGCGCATCAACGTCAGTCTTTTCCTGTACCACTTTCATCAACTCATCACGCTGCCCGGAAACCACCTCATGAATGGTGCGCTTGCCGAATTCTTCGCGTAACGCCGCATTCACCGTCTGTGTCAAACGCGTCTGCGCACGTACTTCATCCCCGCCCACGCTGATGTAGTACTGTTTCACATCAAAAATGCGCCATTTGATAAAGGAATCCACCAGCACATTTTTCTTCTCGGCAGTAATAAAACGCTCTGGATCATCACTATCGAGCGTCAGAATACGAGAATCAAAAAAGCGCACGTTCTGTACCAACGGTATCTTCCACTTGATTCCCGGCGTAGTTTCAACACGCATTACTTCACCAAGCTGGAATACGATAGCTGTTTGGCGCTGATCAACAATAAAAACACTCATGCTTGCCAAAATCAGTATAACTACAGCACCCAACAGAAAACTGGTTGTGTTAAGTTTCATTAGCGAGCCTCTCTTTCACGGCTGAGTGTTGCATCACGCGCTCTCGGTGCAGGCGCAGCTTCGCTTCCTGTCGTTGATGTCAATTGCTCAGTGGGTTTGGCTACCGGCAATTCAGAACCCGGATTGGTACTTTGGATCAGCTTATCCAAGGGCAGATACAGCAAATTTCCCCCGCCGTTCTTTTGATCCACCAGCACTTTGCTGGTGCTGGTCAGTATCTGCTGCTTCATATCCTGATACATACGCTCACGCGTCACCTGCGGAGCTTTTTCGTATTCGACTAGAATTTGTTTGAAACGGCTGGCATCACCTTCGGCATTCGCAATCACGCTTTGCTTGTAACCATCCGCTTCTTGCATCAAACGAGCCGCTGCACCCTTGGCACGTGGCACAACGTCGTTGGCATAGGCTTGCCCCTCGTTCTTCTGACGTTCTCTGTCCTGACCGGCTTTAACAGCATCGTCAAACGACGCCTGCACCTGTTCCGGCGGTTGCGCGTTCTGCATAGTAACTTTGCTAATGATAATCCCTGCCTTGTAGCGATCAAGGATGTCCTGTATCAGCTTGGTAGTCGAAGCAGCAACCTGTTCGCGCCCTTCATACAGTACAAAGTCCATCTTGTTCTTACCCACAACTTCGCGGATTGCAGTTTCTGCAGTTTGACGAACGATTTCCCTGTCGTCACTCATGCGATTGTTAAACAGATACTCAGTAGGGTCTTTCAGGAAATACTGTATGGCGAATTGAATATCGATGATGTTCTCGTCATCAGTCAACATCAGCGACTCTTTCAATATCTTGTTTTTTACGTTGTCGCGATATCCAACTTCAACGGTGCGCACTTGGCTCAAGTTAACAATTTCTACCGTCTCAATGGGATATGGCAAGTGCCAACGTGGGCCGGAATCCGTGATCTCGATCTGCTTACCAAAGCGCAATACCACACCGCGTTGACTGGCATCCACGATGTAAAAACCACTGGCGATCCAGACCAACGCCACAATCAGCACAATCAGTCCGATACCGCCGGAAAATCCGCCCGCCGAATTGCCGCCGCCCTTGGGAGCACCACCACCGGACTTACCAAACAGCGATTGGATCTTGCTATTGAATTTGCGCATTAACTCCTCAAGATCAGGAGGTCCACCACTGTTTTTGTTACCCCATTGCGGATCATTCAATCCCATAGCCTGCGTACCTTTAAGTTCAACTTAGTTGTCATTCAGGGGATGCCACTCTTCTACTTGTACTTCCGATACCGGAGCATCTCGCACCTCGACCAGTGCTGTTCGCAACTCATCCAAGCCAGCGCCTGTTATTGCACTCAAGTAAATATTAATAATTTTACCATACTCATCACGGTTCACGCCTGCCTCCAAGCCTTGCAGATCAATTTTGTTATAGGCCACAATTTGCGGAATGTGCTGCGCTCCGATCTCAGCCAAAACCTTATTTACTTCGACCACTTGGTCATTCCTTTCTGGACTATTTACATCGACTACATGCAGCAACAGATCAGCCTGAGCTGTCTCTTCCAATGTGCTGCGAAAAGCAGCCACCAAGCCGTGCGGCAAATGACGAATAAAACCCACCGTATCGGAAAGCACTACCTGCCGATGACTGTCGCCTTCCAGAAATATCTTGCGTGCCGTGGTATCCAGCGTGGCAAATAATTGATTAGCTACATACACATTGGCGTTGGTCAGCCGATTGAATAAAGTGGATTTACCCGCATTGGTGTAACCGACGATGGAAACCGACATCACGTCGGAACGGTTGCGCGCTTTGCGCTGCAACTCGCGATGACGCTTAAGCTGCTTCAACCGTTCATTGAGCAGATGCACCCGGCGATCCAGTTTACGCCTATCCAACTCCAACTGTGTTTCGCCAGGACCGCGCGCGCCCACGGCAAATTTCTGCTGCCCCATATCCATGTTCATACCAACCAAACGCGTGGAAAGATATTTTAGCTGTGCCAACTCGACCTGTACTTTGCCTTCATGACTCTTTGCACGCAGTGCAAAAATATCCAGAATCAACATGGTGCGGTCAATTACCCGTGTTTGTATTTTGGCGGTGAGGTTGCGCATCTGCGCTGGAGACAGATCATGATTGAAAATGACCAGTGGCGCTTCCAACTCTTCGACCAAGGCAGCGATCTCATCCACCTTGCCGCTACCGGCAAAGGTAGAAGCATCTGGGCGTTGCCGTTTACCTTCTACCAGAGCCAGCGTGCGCACACCGGCACTTTCCGCCAGCAAGCGTAGCTCTTCCAAGTTTTCTGCGTAATCCGGTGCGCCGAAATCGAGACTAACCAAAACCGCCGTATTGGCGGCAGTCGTCAACTCATGCATTACTCAGCGTCGAACGGGATAGTGACTGAACGTGCAGGAACAATGGTGGAGATGGCGTGTTTATAAACCATTTGGGTGACGGTATTCTTTAACAACACAACATATTGATCAAAAGACTCTACTTGGCCTTGCAGCTTGATGCCGTTGACCAGATAAATTGCGACTTGTACATGCTCTTTGCGCAATGCATTCAGGAATGGGTCTTGTAATTGTTGCCCTTTAGTACTCATGATGTCAGCTTTTGTTGTTATTGGGGCGAACACTGTACTGGAAAAACTCCTCTTACGGAAGAGCGGCAAGCCGATGCAATCAATTCCACCCACCGGTTTTGCTCCTGATTACCCATTCTCTGAACTCAGAGTACACCGCACTCATCATCATGACGACCATAAATACGGTCAGCACCAGCGCAACAACCAAACCAAGCAATAACGTTTTCATATCGCCCTCCCGCTATTTTCGTTGGAAAATACTATTTAAATAGTATTTCGGCATTTCACGGAATTTCCTGAGCAATACAGTACATCTAGAAATTTTTAAAATTCACATTTCCTTGGAAAAGTCGCGCGATAACTTCAACTCTCGCGGCAAAGAATGAGTACGCCCCATCAGAAAACGGCCAATATCGTCAAACAGGTTAGCTTGCATCAGTTCCGGGGATAATTTGGCTTTCATTGCACCAAAACTTTCGAAATTGTTGCAGCTGATATCAATGTTCCCATCAACATAGTTTCCCTGAAAATAAGAACGAACAAGAAACTCTGGTTCCAGTTGAATCTGAAAAGTATCTTTTTGGGGACGGCTGCGCCAGAGTTCGTCTAAATCTTCTTTCGGCTTTAGACCAAAAGCATAAAGCTCACGCTTGGTTTCGTCGAATTTCTCCCAGCGTCGATTCAGTGTAACCGGCTCAGGAACAGTCAGCTTTATCTGCAAAAACACATGATCGAGTAACGCGTTATCCGCCAAACTCTGTTTACGGCAATCGACTATACCTCGCTTCCACTTCAATTTCGAGAAGTGTGTATTACCGTCCAACACAAAGACGCGCTGGAGGTCGGGTTCAAGTGCATTCAGATGCTTAGTGAATAGATTGAAGAACTGAAAAGTACGATCCAAAGCTGCATTCACGCTTTGCTCCATCGCCTGTTGATCTTGTTGCTGTACACGCTGCGCTTCCAGCTTCTGAGTTGCTTCACCCGCCAACTCAGCCAGAAAACTACTCTTTCCAATATTCGATTGGTTCATAAATTTCTCCACAAAACCAGACGAATTATAAGGGGATCAAGTTAACAATCAACCATATAGCCTGCGCCCCCGAATCCGAGCACGATGTGCAGCGCGTTGCTCGCTCTCGGTAAGAACGTGTTTCTTCTCGGCAAATGGATTCTTGCCGGACTTGAATTCGATGCGCAGTGGTGTGCCTTGCAGTTTGAAAGCATCGCAGAAGGTCGCTTCCAGAAAGCGGCGATAGCTTTCCGGCACTTTATCCAGCGCACTGCCATGAATAATGATGAGCGGCGGATTGCTGCCGCCTTGGTGGGCATAGCGCATCTTGGGTCGGAAGGAACCCACTCGCGGCGGCTGTTGTTTCTGCACCGCATCTTCCAGCACTCGAGTGAGTTGCGGCGTGGGCATCTTAGTCATCGCAGCCGCGTATGCCTGATTCACCGATTTCAGCAACGCATCTACGCCGGTACCGTTCAATGCAGAAATGAAATGGTGCTTGGCGAAACTCAGGAAATGCAACTTGCGCTCGATGTCGCGCTTGGCGGTATCGCGCTTGTATTCATCCAAACCGTCCCACTTGTTCACCGCCAACACCAGCGCCCGCCCGGCTTGTAACGCAAAGTCAGCAAGGTGAGCATCTTGTTCGGTGATTTGATCGCGCGCATCCACTACCAGTACCACTACGTTGGCGTCCTCAATAGCTTGCAGGGTTTTTACCACTGAGAACTTCTCGATAGCCTCATCAACCTTGCCGCGACGACGCACGCCTGCGGTATCAATGATGGTGTATTGCTTGCCTCCACGTTCGAAGTCGATATAAATTGAATCGCGGGTGGTACCTGGCTGGTCGAACGCAATGACGCGTTCTTCGCCGAGGATGGCATTGACCAGCGTCGATTTTCCAACGTTTGGACGGCCCACAATGACTAGTTTCGGATGATCAGTTTTCTCTTCAACTTCAGCCGAAGCAGTGGGCAATTCATCCAGTGCGACTTCAATCATCTCGGCCACGTTATCGCCATGTGCCGATGAAATTGGTATGGGCGTCCCAAGCCCCAGTTCGTGAAACTCGGCGGTGACGCGTGCTCCTTGCATGCCTTCCGCCTTGTTCACCAGCAACATCACTGGTCGCCCAGTCTTGCGCAATTGGGTAGCGATAATGCGGTCATGCGGCGTTAGTCCGTCGCGCCCATCGACGATAAACAGTACCAGATCTGCCTCATCCACAGCTTGCCGTGTCTGCTTGGCCATCTCGTGCAAAATGCCTTCTTTGGCCACCGGCTCCAAACCGCCAGTGTCCACCACCAGATATGGCCTTTCGCCTACGCGCCCGCGTCCGTAGTGGCGGTCACGCGTCAGACCCGGCTGATCGGCGACCAGCGCATCACGGCTACGCGTGAGGCGATTGAACAACGTGGATTTTCCGACGTTGGGGCGTCCGACAAGTACGAGTGTAGGTAGCATTATTATTTTCGTATAGCAACTGAGTAAAGATGACCGCCGCTGGACTGAACCAAAGCACCGTCACCCAATGTTACAGGGGAAATGTTGATTGCGTCTTGATCCGCCTTGAAGCTGGCAAGCTGATTACCATCTCCGACAATCAACGCACTGGCGTTATCCTTGGCATTGAATTGTTGGTAGATTGCAGTCGCATTGCCCAACAAGCTGCGTGCCACGATTTTTCCATCATCGCTTTTCAACACATGCAGATAACCTTCATAGTCACCCAGCAGTAAGTAATCGTCCAAGGGATAGACCGCAGTAGCTTGGCGCAACAAGAGTTGCCCATTTTTCCACAGCGATGCGCCACTGCTCCTGTCCAGCGCCAGCACATTGCCGTCGGTATCAGTGATGTACAAAGTCTTGCCGAATAATGCCAAGCCTTTATCGCTGGATATCGCGCGCGTCCACTGAGCACCGCCCTGAACGGCATCGAAACATGCGAGACGTCCCTGAAAGGCCACGGCGCACACTTGCGTCTCATCCACCACCGGCAGACTAGTGATATCGCTAATGCGTTCCAATTCGGTATTGCCTTGCGGCTGTGAAACCGAAGATTCCCAAACCACGACACCATTGTTCAGGCTGATCGCCGCCAGTTTCCCTGCAGCAAAACCCGCATAAACCAATCCGTTGCGGATCACCACGCCGGCATGGCTGCGCACGATGAGCGTTGGAGTTGAACGTTCATACAACCACAAACGACTACCGTCCTTCGCACTCAAACCGGTGATACGTTGATTGCCTGTGCGCACCACTACGACACCATCGGCGATACTCGGCGGGCTCAACACATCACTGGACACTTTGACTTGCCATTTCTGCTTACCACTGTCCGCGTCAAAGGCAGCCAGCTCGCCTTTCTCGCCGCCGACCAGAACCAGACCTTCGCCCGCACCAACACCGCCGGTGATGGGAAATCCGCCGTCAATGCTCCACACCTGTTTTCCGGTATCCCGGTCGAGTCGGTACAACTTGCCACTCCCGTTCGCGGCGAACACCGCTTCACGAGTCACCGCAGGGAACAACACACTTTGCCCGGCATCGCCGACATCAGCGTTCCAACGCACTTCAATCCTAGCAGTCGGCACAAAATTGGCCAACTTGGCCGGTGTCTGTTCAACCTTCGGCTTATCACTGCTGCATGCGGCCAGCAGCAAAAATAACAACGCAACAAAGATGCGCAAATTCAGCTTCATTTGCCGCCCAATCCATCCATCTTCAACTGGATCAAATTGCGATACGTACTCTTGGCATCTGCTTTGTCGTAAGCTAATTGATAAGCAACACGGGCCTCTGCCACTTTACCCTGCGCACTCAGGATATCACCCTTGAGATCAGAGTACAGCTCGGTAAAGGACTCTGGATGTGCGGCATCAAGCTGCTTAAGCGCTTCGTCGTATTTCTTCTCATCCAGCAATACGCTGGCCAACTTTAGGTGTGCCGCATCCTGCAAACCGGTTTCGCTCGCATGGTCAATCACCCATTGCAATTGAACCTTGGCATGAACAGCATCCTTTGCTTGCAAGCTGGCTTGTGCCGCGAACAGTTGCGCGCGCGGTGCATAAGCGCTGCTGCCGTAACGGCTGACCAGCGCATCCGCCGCATCGCCGATACGCTTGGCATCGTTAGTCGCTCCTTGTCTTAACACCTCCGCATAAAGCTTGGCAGCTTCGGCAGCCTGACTGGCTTGATGGCTCTTCCAGAATTGCATGCCGGAAAAACCTAGCAATACGACCACAAAGACACCAATCACCCAATTGCCATTCTCTTTCCACCACGCTTTTAGCGCATCGACTTGTTCCTGTTCCTGCAAATCCAATTCTGACATTTTCATTTCCTCACTTAATCAATTCACGAATTTTGCAATGCATCTCTTCCATCCCGACGCGCTGTTGCTCACCACCGCCACGCAACGGTTTAAGCATAACAACATTAGCCGCCACTTCATTATCGCCGATGATGACCGCACAGACCGCCGAACTGCTGTCCGCCTTTTTCATCTGCGATTTAAAACTACCGCCTCCGCAATGCAGCAACACACGCAAACCGCCATCGCGCAAATCTTCCGCCACGCGCCAAGCCTGATTCTGCGCTTGCTCGCCCTGATGCACCACATACACATCCAACGGCGCTGCAGGATTTTGCATACCGTCTTCTTGCAACAAAGCCAGCAAACGTTCCACGCCCATGGCGAAACCGCAGGCCGGGGCGGGTTTGCCGCCGATCTGCTCGATCAGGCCGTCGTAGCGACCTCCGGCACAGATCGTGCCCTGCGCACCAAGGCGTGTGGTGACCCACTCAAACACAGTGCGGTTGTAATAGTCCAGTCCGCGCACCAAGCGGGGGTTGATCTCGAACGCAATGGCGTGTTGTTTCAAAATCGCCTGCACCGCCTCGAAATGCTTGATCGCCTCTTCTTCCAATTCATCCATCAATTTTGGCGCGGCGCTCACCAACGCCTGCATCGCCGGATTTTTACTGTCGAGAATGCGCAACGGATTGCTGTACAAACGGCGCTGCGCATCAGCATCCAGCTCATCTTTGTGTTGCTCGAAATACACAATCAGTTTTTCGCGGTGGCGCTGACGCGAAACTGCATCACCCAGCGTATTGATCTGCAACGCCACATCGCGGATGCCCAGCTTCTTCCACAGCCGTGCGCACATCACAATCTGCTCGGCATCAATATCAGGCCCGGCAAAACCAAGCGACTCCACGCCGATTTGATGAAACTGGCGGTAGCGCCCCTTCTGCGGTCGCTCGTGGCGGAACATCGCACCGGCATACCACAGCCGCTGCGGCGCGTTATACAGCAAATTGTGCTGCAACACGGCGCGCACGCAAGAGGCTGTTCCTTCCGGACGCAACGTGAGCTGGTCGCCGTTCAGACTATCCTCGAAGCTGTACATCTCTTTTTCGACGATGTCGGTCACTTCGCCGATGGCACGCTTGAACAGCGCGGTCGGCTCCACCAGCGGCATACGGATGTTGCGGTAACCGTAACTCTCCAGCCAGTTGCGCACCGTATCCTCGAACCAAAGCCACAGTTGCGCTTCATCCGGCAGGATATCGTTCATGCCTTTTACGGCTTGTAATGTTTCGTTGCTCATCTACTCACTCAAACTTTTTCTCAATGCGCCTAGTTGATTTATCGACCTTTTAACGTTTGGCGTAATTCCTCACCACATAGTCATCCACGATCTGTTGGAACTCAACCGAGATATTGTCGCCACGCAATGTAGTAACTTTCTCGCCATCCACATACACCGGCGCCGCCGGATTCTCGCCGGTTCCCGGCAGGCTGATACCGATATTGGCCAATTTGCTTTCGCCGGGACCATTGACGATACAACCCATCACCGCCACCTTCATTTCTTCTACGCCAGTGTATTGTTCACGCCACACCGGCATCTGCGCGCGCAAATAATTCTGTATGCTCTGCGCCAGCTGCTGAAACACCGTACTGGTGGTACGCCCGCAGCCGGGACAGGCAGTGACCATAGGCGCAAAAGAACGCAGCCCCATGGTCTGCAAAATCTCCTGCGCCACCACCACTTCTTCGGTACGCGCCCCGCCGGGAGCAGGCGTCAACGACACGCGAATCGTGTCGCCTATGCCTTGCTGCAACAATACCGCCAGCGCGGCAGTGGAAGCCACGATACCTTTCGAGCCCATGCCAGCCTCGGTCAAACCGAGATGCAGCGGGTAATCGCAGCGCTTTACCAAATCCTGATACACAGCAATCAAGTCCTGCACGTCACTCACTTTGCAGGAAAGTACGATGCGGTCATGCGCCAGCCCCAATTCCTCGGCGCGTTTGGCGGACTCCAATGCGGACACAATTAGTGCCTCGCGCGTCACTTCGGCGACTTCCCTGGGCTGCGCCAATTTGGCATTTTTATCCATCAGACGCACCACGAGGTCTTGATCCAGACTACCCCAGTTAACGCCGATGCGCACCGGCTTGTCATATTGTTTGGCAACCGCAATCATCATGGCAAACTGGTCTTCGCCTTTGCGGTTCTTGCCCACGTTGCCGGGGTTGATGCGGTACTTCGCCAGCGCCTGCGCGCACTCGGGAAATTCAGTCAGCAGACGATGTCCGTTGTAGTGAAAATCGCCGATCAGCGGCACATGACAACCCCTGTCGTCCAGCATCTTGCGGATGCGCGGCACTTGCACGGCGGCTTCAGAAGTATTCACGGTGATACGCACCAACTCGGAACCCGCCTGCGCCAACTCATACACCTGACGTGCCGTGCCCTCAGCATCGGCAGTATCGGTATTGGTCATGGATTGCACCACGATGGGAGAACAGCTGCCGATAGAGATGCCGCCGACATGTACGTGCTGCGTCAAATGACGAAGAGTAGAAAGTTGACTCATGCCTTATTCCAAGATCAGTTTTACTAGTCCCGCTTTATTGTATTGCGAGAGATCGACTTCATGCTGCTTGTAATAAACGCGTACTGCGCCTGCTTTGCCAATAGTCAGATGGTAGGGTGCACGATTTCCGCCGCCAATCCATTTTTCGTCACCTGCCTGAGTCGTGCGTGACAGCAACACTTCGCCATTGGCATCAATTATCTCCATCCACACCTCATCAATAAACACGATATGGATGGGGCGTTTCTTCAATTGCTCCAGCGGAATTTCCGGCTTGTCCGAAACCAAAGGTGCCGCAACAGGTACTTTCACTGAGGCAGTCTCAGTTACCTTTGGTAGCAAACTTGCTGGCTTTTTTTTGGGTTCGACTGAAACAACTGGTGCGACAAGTGCTTTCACTGATGCAGTCTTAGCTAGCGGGGGCAAACTTGTTGGCGCTTTTTTGGATTCGACCGAAACAACTGGTGCAACTGGAATAATGGGTGCGACAGGTGTTTTAACTAAAACAGGTGCATTCACTGATGTAGTCTTAGCTACCGGTGGCAAACTTGTTGGCGTTATTTTGGGATTGACTGAAATAATTGGTGCAACTGGAATAACCGGCGCGACTGTTGACTGCACAGCAGAAGCCACGTCTGGCAAAGCTATTACGGGAGCCGAAACCGCGCTCACTTTGGGCAAACTGACATCCTCGACTACAACTTTTTCGTGTTTTGGCGTATCTCTATGACTCCACACAAAAACAACCAACACTATCGCGACAACTAGCGCCCCGACAAGTAAATACAAATTCTTGCGCCTCGTAAAGTCCAAAATCGGAAAAGCTTCCCCTCCCGATTGAGAATCGGTAACCTCTAGATGCGATTCAGTTTTACCCTGCATTGCCTCCAATAACGCAGTTTCATCCAGGTGCAATACCCGCGCATAACTGCGGATAAAGCCGCGCAGAAATGTGCCTTGCGGCAAATGTAAAATATCATCCGCTTCCAGCGCTTCGACTTGGCGCACGCTGAATTTGACACGATCTGCCACATCCTCGATTTTTAGTCCCTGCTCTTCACGCGCCGCACGCAAAGTCGCGCCAACACTCAAACCTACTGCCGGTTTGGAAGTTGACTCATAAGCATTATTTGTTTCGGGTAGAGTATCCATCATTCACCAACATGCAGAAGCTGCGCTTCGCGCGAATCGGGAAATCTATTGCCGAGTTGCGTGGCATAACTGTCCGCCGCATTCTGATCATGCATCTTGCGCTCGATACGCACGGCCAGTAGCAATTGTTCGGCATTCATATCCTGTGTCGATTGCTGGAATTTGGAAAAATATCGAAGGGCACCCTGATAATCGGCAGTAGCGAATTTCAAATCAGCCAAACCATATAATGCATCCGGCATATCCGGCTGCAACACCAACGCCCGCTGGAGATAATTTTCTGCCGCATTAAAATCGCCCAATTTGCGCGAGCAAATTCCCGCATTCGCATTGGCGACCTCAGGTGTGGCATATAACGGATTATTTAAGGCTCTCTCAAATTGCTGGATTGATTCTTTTGTTCGTCCGCGCTGACACAAAAACCAACCGAAATTATTATGCAGTTCGGAGCTGTCAGGGTTCAGCTTCAGCCCGTGATTAAAATCCGCCTCAGCTTTGTCATCTTCGCGCAAAGTCATACGGATCAGTCCGCTCACGTTGTATATCGGCGGGTACGTGTCATCTGCCTTAATCGCCACTCCGATTTCTTGCAAAGCAACAGCATATTGTTTGCGCTCGAAATACGCTGCCGCCAATTCGGTATGTATCTTGGCAAGGCTGCGAGCATGCTCGTCCGGCCCTCTCGTGGAGGCACAACCCGCCAGCATCGCAAGCAACAGAATCCATCCCATGTAGCGTTTCATCTACCCACCTCCGCCGATCGTTGTGTTCTTTTTGTTTTGTCCAGCACCTGCCCCGCCAATTGACCGCAGGCTGCTGCAATATCGTCGCCGCGCACCTTGCGGATGGTGGTCACAATATCGGCCTGCATCAATACGTCGCGAAAATGTTTCACTGTTTCCATATCCGAGCGCTGATACGGCGCTTGCGGAAACGGGTTGAACGGAATCAGGTTGAATTTGCACGGCACATCGCGCACCAGATCAATCAACTCGCGCGCTTGTTGCGCGCTGTCGTTCACGCCTGCCAGCATCACATACTCGAAAGTCACAAAATCGCGCGGCGCTTTAACCAGATAACGCTGACACGCCGCCATCAGTTCGCGTAGCGGATATTTCTGGTTAATCGGCACCAGCACGTTGCGTAGCGCATCATTCGGCGCATGCAGCGAAATCGCCAACGCCACAGGACATTCATCGCGCAGCCTATCCATCGCGGGCACTACGCCGGAAGTCGAAACCGTCACACGGCGGCGCGACAGACCGTAAGCATTGTCGTCCAGCATCAAACGCAAAGCGCTTATCGTATTGTCGAAGTTCAGCAATGGCTCGCCCATGCCCATCAGCACCACGTTGGTGACTGGCCAATTACCGTCAGCATTTTTGCCGAGTTCGTGGTTTGCCAACCACACCTGGCCGATTATTTCCGCAGTAGTGAGATTACGATTGAAACCCTGCTTACCGGTGGAACAGAACGCGCAATCCAGGGCGCATCCCGCCTGAGTTGAAACACACAACGTGCCGCGATCTTCTTCCGGGATGTACACGGTTTCCACCGCGTTGCCCGTGCCCACATCCAGCAGCCACTTGTGCGTACCGTCGGAGGCAGTCTCTTCGCGCATCACTGCGGGCGTTTGCACACAGGCGATTAGTTTTAGTTTTTCGCGGAGCGATTTAGCCAAATCGCTCATCGCATCGAAATCGGACTCCCCGCTTTTGTAAATCCAGCGCAACACCTGCTTGGCGCGGAAGGCTTTTTCGCCTTGTTCCGCAAACCATGCAGTCATCGCAGCCGGTTCAAAATCGAGGAGGTTTTGCTTCATCAGGAATAACTTAGCGCGAGTAAACGTTCAGCGCCGGGAAATAATACGCGATCTCGACTGCTGCTGTTTCAGCCGCGTCGGAACCGTGTACCGCATTGGCATCAATGCTATCGGCGAAATCGGCGCGGATAGTGCCTTTATCGGCCTTCTTCGGATCAGTCGCGCCCATCAACTCACGATTCTTCAGAACGGCGTTCTCACCTTCCAGCACTTGGATCATCACCGGACCGGAGATCATGAAGCTCACCAGGTCGTTGAAGAAAGGACGTGCTTTATGCACCGCGTAGAAACCTTCCGCTTCGGCGCGCGACAGGTGAGTCATGCGTGCAGCCACGATCTTCAGACCGGCTTTTTCGAAACGGGAATAGATTTGACCGATGACATTCTTTGCCACGGCATCGGGTTTGATGATTGAAAGTGTACGTTCAACAGCCATGCTTCTCTCCAAAATGAATATGAATCAGAAAATTCTGAGGGCGCGATTCTAGCAGCCTTTGCCTGCCCTGTCGCAGCCACAAGCCATGCGAGACAGGGCTTGAGCAGTGAAAAGCAGCGACACGGTTCCAGTAGGCGGGAGAAAAACTTTTAACACTTTGTAGAACGCCTATTGACGGGGCTTGCGATGAAGGTGGCTCACACTGCCAGCAGCTCGATGCGCCGCAGCGTGCGCCGATAAACTACGATGCCGGTGAATACCGCATAACTCAGCAACATGCCCTGCAGCAGCAGGCCAAGCGCGGTGAGCCACGCCGCCGCACTCAACCATGGACCGAGCAGTGCAACCAACAATGTGCCACCATGCAGCCACAAGTGCCACCACATCAGGCGATCCGGGATGACTTCCTTCATATTCGGGATGCCGGCCTTGACCGCATTGATGCCGCCGCGAAACAGGTGGAACCAGACCAGGAACGGGATGATCTTGTACAGCATTCCTTGTATCAGCGACATGGCGAACCCCGCGATAAAAGCGATGGCGGACATCAGCCTAAACTGCAGGGCGACGGCGGGCAGCAGTAGTGATGCCAGATAAAACAATGCAGCCAGCAACAGCGACAACATGCCCAGCCGGAAAAAACTCAACGTAGCATCCGTCACCTTGCGCCGACGCTGCCTTTGCAGTTTCAGCGTCACCAGCGCGAAGCCAGCGGCCAGCAGCCAAAATGAGATTCCCGCCGATGCAATCCATAATTGTTCCGCGCCGATCAACAGTAATGCAAGGTTCAGTAACAGGATGGCGAACAGGGCGGGCGCCAGTACGGCAGTCAGCCATTTCGGATAGGCCGGCGTGATCTGGAACATCGGCACCACCTGATATGACACGCCGACGATCAGCAGCATCACCCAGCCGCCCAATGCCAGACTGATGTGCGCGGCGGACAATGCGGCGTAGTCGAGTACCGCGCCCGTGACAAATCCTCTGACCAGCAGTATTCCCAGTGAGACTGCTACGGCAAGCGCACAGATGGACAACAGGATCGCGGTCTTCGTCACATTACGCGCGGAGGCGCGCCACAAACTGAGCATGCTGGCAACTATGAATACCAGGAAAGCCGTGCCCAGCAACGGCCAGGCCAGATTGAGCAAATGCGCATTACCCAGCATGAAGCCGCCGCATAACGACAGCGTCCCCGCACCCAAAGGCACGCTGGTGAACCATGCCACCCAGCGCGATGCCGGAACCGGGCTGCCGATCACCACCGGCAGGATTTGCTGAGTCGCACCCATCATCACCATAGCCATGAATCCCAGCGTGATGCAGTGCGTTGCTGCCAGCAGCGCGGGCGTTTGCGCGGCGGCGAACAGGTTGCCGTCGCTCAGCGCCAGCATCAATGCGGCCAGCAGCAGGAACAGCGGCGCGACCGCAAAGAAACGCAGCGGCACCGAAATCGGCGGCGCCTGATCGGTACTGAGCGAGGTAATGTTCATGCGGCGCAGGAGATTAAAATTTCAAAACTGCCGTCCGCCAGCGCAGTGGTCTGCCACGCAAAACCGCTATCGCGCAACACGTCGTAGAGCGGAAACGGCTCGCGGTGGATATGCACTTGCAGCGCGCTGGCGGCGGGCAGCGTACGCAAGGCACCCATGATGAGTTCGAACGGTTCCGGCGGCGGCAGTCCGCTCACGTCGAGATGCAGGATCGCTTGCGCGGCCATCGCTCAGGCAGCTTGCATGCGTTGCAGCATGGCTGCGCTGTCCTTGGCCAGCAAACGATCCGCGATGGGGTACAGAATCTGCTCTTCCTTCAGGTTGTGCTGCTGCATCACGATCAGCAGCGTTTCCGAAATCCCGGCGTAGCGCTGCGCATTGCGGCTGTTCAGCGCTGCAGCCAGTTGGCGCAACAGATCGTTGATCTGCTCGTGTTCCATCAGCATCACCTGCACCGGCCCGCCGGGGCCACCGGCCGCCATCAAGGCGGGAAACAACTGCACTTTCTCCATGTGGAAATGGCGCGCCATCTCGTCACTAAACACACCGAATGCACTTTGCGCAGCCTCCCAGTCGCCGGACAGTGCAGCCTCTTCGGTAAGGGCAAAATCGTTGTCGCAGGTTTTATGGTTGCCCTGCATGAATTCGGCAATGGATGGCATATCGGTTTCCTTGAAAAGTATCGGTTGGTGGAATGAAAAATGATTGCGTTGCGCATTGTATAACTAAACATGTATCATTGGCACATGTTAATTATTTCCGACATAACTTCCAACCAATCAAGGAATCCGCAATGACCCACAACTGCGCCAACTCGTTCACCCCTGACCTGCATTACCCTTTCGATGCGCGCGGCGTTGCCAAGCGCTTCCGCCATGCAGCGATCTTCGGCGCGCTCGATTCGCTGAACAAAGGCGAGACCATGGTGTTCGTCAACGACCACGACCCGCTGCCGCTGCTCTCCCAATTACAAGCGCGTTACGGTGATGCCATCCACATCAGCTACGTCGCCCGCGAGCCGGGGCAGATCGTCATCAACTTCATGCGCACATGAAATTAACCCAATACTCCGACCTCGGTCTGCGCCTGCTGATGTATCTGGCGCTGCGCCGGGGCGAGTTGGTCACCATTCAGGAAGTGAGCGAGCGCTTTGCGATTTCCAAAAACCATCTGGTCAAGATCTCGCATCAATTGACCAAGTCCGGTTTGATCGAAAGCATACAGGGGCGCAACGGCGGCATACGTTTGGCGCGCCCGCCGCAGGACATCAACGTCGAACAAGTGTTACGTGCAACCGAAGACAACTTCGATCTGGTCGAGTGTTTTGCCCCTTCGCACAACCAATGCGTCATTTCCGGCGCATGCAAATTGACCCTGGTGCTGGATGAAGCGCGCACCGCCTTCTTCGATGTGCTGAACAAAGTCTCGCTGGCCGATCTGGTGACGAACGGCAAGATGCTGGAAAAGACTTTGCTGCCGTTCCCCAAGATGGGGCGAGCCGTATCCGAAAGCAAATAATGAATCTCTCACAACGCTGGTCCGTATTCACCGCCGCGCCCCACCGCGTCATGCTCTTCATCGGTGCGCTACAAGCCGTCGCCGCAATGCTATGGTGGCTGATCGAACTGGCGACGCGCTATGGCTTCATCGGCCAGCCGCTGGACTTGCCGCTCCCGCCTGCCGCAGTCCACGCCTACCTGATGATCTTTGGCATGTTCCCGCCGCTGATGTTCGGCTTCCTGATGACCACATTTCCGCGCTGGATGAACGGCAGCGAAATCCCGGCGCGCCGCTATGTGCCCGCCTTCATTTTGCTGCTGCTGGGGATCGTCGGTTTTTATATCGGGTTGTTGAGCGGGCGCGGCATGTTGATCGCCGCCACGATCAGCACGCTGGCGGGCTGGGGCGTGGGGCTGTATGCGCTGTTGCGCGTGCTGCTCGACACCACGCATCCAAATAAACGCCATCCGCAAATATTATTCATCGCGCTGTGCCTGGGCTGGTGCAGTCTGGCCGCCTACACCGTCTGGCTGTCGAACGACAACGACGCATGGCTGCGCCTCGCCATTCAGGGCGGACTATGGCTGTTCCTGCTGCCGGTATTCGCCAGCGTCGCGCACCGCATGGTCCCTTTCTTCACCAGCAGCGCACTGCAACAAGCGCAAGTGCCGCAACCGTACTGGGTCTGGTATGTGATGCTGGCAGGCAGCGTGTCGCATTTCCTGCTGCAACTAGTCGGCGCACAGGCGTGGCTGTGGCTGTGCGATGCACCGCTGGCGTTTGCCGCGCTGTACCTGAGCTACGTCTGGGGCTTGCGCCGCAGCCTGCACATCCCGCTGCTCGCCGTGTTGCACATCGGCTTCGCCTGGCTGGGCATCGCCATGCTGCTGTTCACCGCGCAAAGCCTCGCGCAATTTGCCAATCACGACGCACTGCCGCTGTGGGGACTGGCACCGTTGCATGCGCTGACCATAGGCTGCTTCGCCACCATATTGATCGGCATGGCCACACGCGTCACACTGGGTCATTCCGGCCTGCCGATGCGCGTGAACAATGCCGTCAAACTGCTGTTCATCGGCATCCAGCTGGCCGCCCTGCTGCGCATACTGGCGGACGTGCTGGAGATGCAGGCAAGAGTGCAATGGTATCTGGCGGCAGCGCTGATCTGGGTGGTTTGCTTTGGTTTCTGGGGTGTGCGCTATCTGCCTGCGTTCTGGACGCCGCGTGCGGATGGGGTGGCGGGGTGATGGAATCGCAACACCACCAATTTGCTATTTATAAACACACCTTGCCCGCAAGCCAATAGATTCGCGTATCTTCAATGTGTGCAATATGTAGATCGCCATTTGGCGCGGCTTGCGAGGCAATAAGGGGAACGCATCGAACGTGGGGCTAGAAACGAAGCGCTACGAATTTAGACTCGGAGATTCTTTAAATACTGCACTTTGAATCATTGCCAACAATTTGTGCTTATAATCTGTGCCATGTCTCTGTGATGGCGCAGAATTTTTCAATGAGGTAGCCAATGCAATTAAATAAATCAATTTTAATCTCGCTTATTTCAATTGCTTCGCTGTCAGGATGCACATCTTTTTCGAACCTCGACAGTAGCGCTTTCGACAAAGGCGCTATACCAGATAAGCAATTTACTACTGAATCGGCTCAGTGTGAGATGGAAGGCGAAAAAAGCAGAACCATGGGTGGAATGGGCGGGTTGGCTGGTACATCTTCATATTACGAGACATTCAATCGTGTCTATGATGCTTGTATGCGATCCAAAGGCTACACAAGAAAACAATAGCCTCTGTTACGACAATTTCCATGTCAATTATTAAAGCTCTACTAGATGGTATTTTTGCGGGACGGGTTGCAAGTGCCTTGCTGGATATAGGTATTGACGTAAACAAATTACATCCAATGCTTTCCGACGCATTAATGGCATTAGAGCGCGAACATCGGGGTAAGAATAGCCCTCGTGAGACAGCCACTATTTTTCTCCTTACCTATATGACTGCTTTACCTAGCAGCACATTTATATTTTCCCGATATTTGCCAGAGCTTATCGAAAGGGCTAAAACAGTTATGGATATGTGGGTTAGTAAAGACCGAATGAATGCGGATTTTGCTTATCAACACAGTACCCTGCTACGCACAAAGTTGCGTGAACATATGGAAGTAGTAAGTGCGATGATGAATAAGGTCTAATTATTGGGGTCGGGTTCGCAATACTTTTCCATCCACTTCCCCATCCCTCTTTCGCCCACGCAATCTAACAGCAAAGCCAGCAACTTTCCACGCTCAAGAATATATAGGCCTGTCGCCTTGCGCACTGCGGCGCTGTTGCGGTTTGTTTTCGATTTCGCTATACCACCTGCCACGCAAGGCAGTAGATACGGGCATCTTCATGCGGCGATGTACGCGGATCGCCTATTGACGGGCATCTTCAAACACTTATTGTTTTCACAATTACTGCCTGAACGAGCGCGCACGCTGTAAATCAGTACGTTATTTTCGCCGCGAATTACATTCAGATAGAATGCACCACATATCTCAGCAAAAGGAATCTCGCCATGAATACCGCCACCATTGAAGATGCCGCCCTGCATTTGCCGGAAGAAGCGCGTGCGCAGTTGGCGCATAAGTTGTTAATCAGTCTCGATACGCAATCTGAACTTGAAATTGCAGAAGATTGGCGCAATGAAGCAAGCCGTCGTGCTGCCGATATAGATAATGGCGCGGCGACACTGATTCCCGCCGATGCGGTGCGAGCTGCCGCCCGAGCATTGCTGAAGTGACTTATCAGTTTCACCCGGCAGCATCGGCGGAGTATTTTGACAGTATCGCCTTTTACGAAAGTCGCGTTGCCGGCTTGGGTGCAGACTTTATTTCGGAGTTTGAAGCAACGCTGAGTCGTGTGTGTGCCTCGCCCATGAGTTACCCGCTGGATTGCCCGCCGGATATACGAAAAGCCGGATTGCAACGGTTTCCCTTCAATGTGTTGTATCGCGTTTCAGGCGAGACTATTCAGGTGCTTGCGGTTGCGCATCATCGTCGCCGTTCAAGTTATTGGCTGGGA
>CAINCU010000032.1 GCA_903847155.1 uncultured Gallionellaceae bacterium
CCGGCGCTTATTGCGCCGTGTTGATATTGGCGGCTGACCAATCCAAATAAACAGAAGACGCGCAAGCGCCAACGAATCACCCAACGCAATACCCACCCAAGCGGGGACACTTCCCCGCAAGGGCATGGTGTCCCTTTTTTTGTTTCACAAAAAGGAGATCACCATGCAATCAACTTTTCACTTCTACAACGACCCCGGTCACGGATGGATGGCAGTCAAACGCTCTTGCCTGAAGGAATTGGGCATAGCGCGTTCGATTTCTACCTACAGCTACCAACGTGGCGACATGGTTTATCTTGAAGAAGATAGCGATTATTCGATTTTCTTGGCTGCACTCAAGAACATCGGCATTACGCCTCGCATCAAAGAGCATCACACTGAACGCCGCTCCAAGATTCGCAGTTACGACTCGTTTCATTGCCTCATGTCTGATTGCAAATTCAGCATTGTTGGGACAGTTCACGATCCCCGCACCAATGAGGGAATGAATAATCCTGCAATGACGCTTGGAGCTGGCACGCTCAGTACAGCAACGCAGCAAGCCGAAGGTTGGGCCGGTGACGGTTACTGGGCTTCGGTCTATGACGAAACAGGTGAGGCAGTACGTGAATTCAAGCCGAAAGGCGCGCACGCCGCTGTCCACCACGCGATGTAAATAGAATCATCCACCCAACTGGGGACACTCTCCCCATTGGGGCATGGTGTCCCTTTTTTTTCAAAAAAAGGAGATCACCATGCATCACTAAGAAAGCAACACAAACCGTTGGTTTAAATACAGCGGGAAAGGCGATGTTCGTTCGTATCATCCACCGAAAGGATGGGGGGCGGCAGCATGCCTCATTGATGATCACCCGATCACCGGCGAGCCTCTTGGGGAGCCGCAGTGGTGGATTATTGAAACCAAGGAGGGCTAATCATGGAGAAGCCCGACTGGAATTCGTTGTTCGAGCAGGCATTGACGCAGCCAGGTGTGATGTCCGAGGCATATTCGGTTTTCTACGAGTACAGCCTTGGCAACGCTTTTTTGGCCGCATGCCAACTGATCGCACGCAAGCTGCCCATTTCACCAATCGCCACCTTTAATAAGTGGAAAGAGCTTGGCCGCATGGTCAAGAAAGGCGAGAAGGCGATAGCCCTCGTGATGCCCGTTACCGTCAAGTCCAAGTCGAAAGACGATGGCGTAGATGGGGTGGGTAGCGCGGAGGCTAATTCAAATCCGCAAGCCAAAAAATCAGGGCATACGATCTTCATCCTGAAAAATAACTGGTTTGCACTGTGTCAGACGGACGGCGCGGAACATGCACACGAAGTCGTTATTCCGAAGTGGGACAAAGCGAAAGCGTTGGCTGCACTAGGGATCACAGAACACGACTTCGCTCACATGAATGGAAACGTTCAAGGCTATGCCATTCCGAACGAGAAGACGTTGGCCATCAACCCGCTTGCGGCGTTGCCATGGAAGACGATTTTCCACGAGTTGGCGCACTGCCTGCTGCACTCGGCAGAAGCGCGAATGCCAGATGGCGAAAGGTTGCAGAAGTGCATCAAGGAAGCCGAAGCTGAAAGCGTTGCATATCTGTGTTGCGCGACGTTGGAGTTGCCGGGGCTTGAACAAAGCCGCGCGTACATTCAACACTGGATAAGCTCTACAGAACCATATCTGGAGTTTAGAAAGAAAAGCGCGGCGCGGGTTTTTTCAGCGGCCAACAGGATACTCAAAGCTGGTACCGAAACTGCGAAAGCGGAGGAGGTGGGCAATGAGTAATGGAACGCCAAATCTGGTCAAGATGTTTACTGTGCATGGTGCCATGTATATCGATACCAATCAGCTAGCAAGTGGTTGTAGCCACCTCACAATTTTCACGTCACGCGGTAATCGACTGAAGGATGTGGGTGCAACACAAGATGTGCGGGAGTTCGCCATGTATGGTGTGCACCGCGACAACTTGTATGCGTCACAGGAACTGGCTGATGCGGCATCGGATGTGATTTGGCGCGATTTGTTTGGAGGCAACGCATTGTCCGCCAAGCAACTTCGCGAGCAAGAGCATCCTCTGACTGAGCTTACCTTCAACGGGTAAATCTGGAAGCGATTCGCGGCACACACGATTTTCAAGCAGCAAGCATTTTTTCAATCAACCGCCCACGGGGATGCAATCAATCCCTCTGGGGGTTGGTGTATCTCCCAAGGGTATCAACCTACGAGAGGTACACAAAATGCAAGGTCAAAAACAAGAGCAAGGGACTGTAAGTTACATGCGTGCTGGCAACATACGTCCGGGGAAAAATCCACGTACATATTTTGATCCAGTGGAAACAGCCGAAATGGATGCGTCGGTCGCCACTAACGGGGTGATTCAACCCATCCTGATTCGTCCTGTTGAGGGCTGGTTCGAGATTGTTGCTGGAGAGCGTCGCTGGCGTTCAGCCATCAGGACACTTGGTGAGGACTACGAACTTCCTGTCTTCATCAAAAACCTCAGCGATGAGGCAGCGGATGAAATGGCGCTGATCGAGAATGTGGATCGCGCCAACATGAGCCCAACTGAAGAAGCCGCAGCAGCAGCCAAAGTTCTTGGCCGCTGTGAGGGCGACAGAGATGAGGCGGCACGTCGTCTTGGCTGGGCACGCAGCAAGCTGGATAAGCGTCTTGCCCTGATGAACTGTAGTCCGTCTGTGATGACTGCCCTCAACGAACGCAAGATCCAATTGGGTCATGCCGAATTGCTGGCCGCCGTACCGAAGGACAGGCAGGAGAAGGCGATAGCAAACCTGCTGGCGCAAGCGACACTTCCGAGTGTGGCCGTGTTCAAGTCAGGTTTGGAGCAAATTGCGCAGTCGATGGAGTTGGCGATTTTCGACAAAGCCGATTGTGCAATTTGCCACCACAACAGCGGAAATCAACAGGCGCTGTTTGCCGAAGCGGTTTCTGCCGGTCACTGTACCAACAGCGAGTGTTTTCACCAGAAGACAGAGGCGGTGCTGGAAGCCAAGAAAGTATCCTTGGCGGAAAATTATCCTCGCGTTGTCATCGTCCGCCCGGGCGACAACAACACAGTCGTTAAGCTGGTGGCTGATGGTGCAACCGGCGTCGGCGCAGAACAAGCGAATGCGTGCCGTAGCTGTAAATCGTTCGGCGCGGCGGTCAGTGCAATTCCCGGAAAAATGGGTAACGTGTACGAATCGCAATGCTTCGATTCTGCCTGCCACACCAAGAAAGTCGGCGAACGTTTGTTGGCGGAAAAGAAAGCGGCCGCAAAGCCGCCGACTGCTCCGGCAGCAGGTAAACCGGCTGATTCAAAGTCTGCAACAGGAAAGGTGACGGAGAAATCCGCAGCCACTCCCAAGGCCGCCGCGACAGTTCAAGACACCCAGCGTGTCGTGGACTACCGTATTGGCGTCTGGCGCAAGGCGTTGAAGAAAGTGTTGTTCGCAGATGAACACAAAAACCTCAGTATGCTCATCGCAATCATGATGGCGCGCGGAGGAACGAATGTGTCATCCACAAAACTTGCTTCTGCGTTTGAAACGCTGACATCGCAAAAACCGTCCACCAGCAATGTTGGTGAGTCGGCAGTGATGGTGGAAAATGCAGGCGACAAGGTGCGTTCGCAAATGCTGTCCGGGATAGTAATTTCAATCACGGAAAGCATCGAGAAAACGTATCTGCCGCAAATGCTCAAGTTCATGCAAGTGGACCTGGCAAAACACTGGAAGTTGAACGCAGAATTCCTCGACCTGCTCACCAAAAGCGAGATCGAGGTAATTGCGGAAGAGCTTGGACTGAAGGCCGCATTGGGCGAGAAATATGCAAAAGCCAAGGGCGGCAAGAAGGATGAGTTCATCAAGGCGCTGATGGA
>CAINCU010000033.1 GCA_903847155.1 uncultured Gallionellaceae bacterium
AGAGGCCCATTCGGAGCGTGTGCGTTTCATTCAGCCGGTCGCTGCCATCGGCTTGAACGCCGGAACTGGAACTGCTGCGAAATACATCTGATGCCACGCCATTGAACGCGAGGTTGCCGTTGATATCAGGCAGGTAATGCACGCTGGAATAACGTGTGAAAAGTGCGACCTGGTAGTCGAAACTATCGCTGAGCGAACTCTGCAATGAGGTCACCGCGAAACGGTTCACTTCCCGTTGCTGATCGTTCAAAGCGGCTGAGTTGGGGTTATATCCGGCAGGAAGTTGCGCGAGTATTCCTAAGCCGTTCGGATCAGGTGTTTGACCTGGATTATTGGGAATCTGGAATTTGCCGTCGTAACTGCCGAACATGAAGCTCAACTTGGTGTCTGGATTCACCAGGTAGGACAGATAGCCGAAGCCCTTATATTGGTCGGTACGGTCATGAATCGCGCTGGCGTCCGGTGTCGGGCTTTCGATGCCCCTGTTGTTGGTCAGGTAAGAAGCATCAAGGAAATATGTAAGATTGCCATTCGTATTCCCATATTCGACACTGGGGTTGAAAGTCTGGTTACTGCCACCGTACAGATCGACATGGCCACCGCCTTCGAATTTAGTCTTGGTGTTGATTTCGATCACTCCGGCAGTGCGGTAGCCGTACTGTGCAGGCAAAGCACCGGTCAGCAAGTCAATTTTTTGTGCAAAGCGCGTATCCAGCGATTGACCAAATCCGCTAAGACCTTCCGGCAGGATCACACCGTTGATGCGGTATTGGGTATTGCCATGATCTCCACGCACATGCAATTGACCAAATGAATCATTCGCGACTCCCGGCGCTTGGAGTAGCACCTGGTTGAAGGCAGTGCTTTCTCCTTGCGGCATATTATTGACGTTGTCGGCATCGAAATGGTAAACGCTGCCGCCGGTTTTGGGTGACAGTCCATTGCGGGAATTTTCCAATCGGGTCACTGTTATGTTGATTTCAGGGACTTTCGATGCTGCCAACGTGATGGTGGTGTTTACCACCTCACCTTGAAGCGTGATGTTCGTGGTGCTGAATTCATAACCCGCTTTGTCCGACAAAACAACATAAGCGCCAGGCGCATTGGCTGCAAAATTAAAGTGCCCTTCTGCATCGGTAGTGGTTGTGCCAACGACTCCTCCGGTGGCCATCTTCAATGTGACAGTTGCTCCGGCGATTGGCAGTCCGAGGTTATTTCGAATCAAGCCCTCGATAGTGTTTAATTTACTGGTTTCAGTTTGTTGTTCAACTTGTCCAGAAGAAGAACTTGGCTCTTGTTCATTTGCGGCATGGACGTATAGCGGCGCCGATAGCGCCGCACAAAACAGGATGTGCTTAAGCATGGTGATTCTCCAAAAATATAGCTAAGTAGCAATCCCTCATCGGCAAAGGATGAGGGGCTGGCGTTTAGGCGAAATATTGGTGGAGAGATGGCGGGCCGCGCGCAACGGCGGCCAAGACATGGGAAAATTGGCATGTGCCAGCGTAACGACTTACTACTTCATATGACACATGAGGCAGAACTAAATCATACGCTGCAACAGTGAGAGCGTTGCCCAGTTGTGCATAGTCTGCACACTTCTCGCAGGAGTTGGAATGTGGCGCTTGTTTGCTTTTCTGTTGTTGCGGCAAATCCTCAAACGCATGGTGCAACGCGTGCGCAGCCCCTGCTTGCTGGGCAAACAGCAACGTGAAGATAAGCAGCAGGAAGTAATAGCGTTGTATGCGTAATGCGTTCATATCAGTTCTTGTACGGCTCAACTGCATCTGCCTTCATCCGGTAACCGGCGCTGCCCATGTTGGTGTCGGAAGGAAATACCTCCAACGTGCCGTTGACCCACACGGCATCCATCATTTGCAGGTTCTTCAACGGCTTGGGCGGGAACACATGGATGATCTGATTCGAGGGGGGCGGCGGAACATGAATGCACCCGCCGAAATAGGGAACCAGCAAGAATTCGGTTATCTGGTGGTTAGCTTCTTCAAGCGGCACGATAAAGCCGGGGATGCGGATCGGTTTGCCGTTCATTGCATCCGCAATTGGGGCGTTGTTCCATGATTCGCGCAGTTTCTGCAACGCTTCCTGCGCGCGCGGGTCGGAGTCTTTCAACTTTGAAAGATTGATCCCCTTGAAAGAGGCCATGGGATCCCAGTCTTTGGGTATCAAATCATCCCAGGAAACCTTCTTGTATTTCGATTTATTGTTGGAGTCTTGCTGTTGCAGCCTGTCTCCGACTTGGTAATCTTTCACAGCGCTGGGAACGGAGAAGGCAGTGGTTGGGGCAAGCAGCAATGCCAACATCAATGCAGCCAGCGGAAAAGTACGAGTAGATTGCATGATGTTTCCTCAAATTCTCGGCGTTAGGCCGTCAGCCAAAGACAATCTATAAGCGCCATAGCCGGGTGCCAGGCTGGCCAGCAGGCTCACACCCATGACAATACCGAGCAGGCCTAGCTCGTCGTAAGAAACAAACCGGGGCGCTATCATCAGGCCGTAGTGTGACTGGATGATGGGGGCAAAAGTTGCAGTCAATGCGGTGAGCAAGGCCATGCCGATCAATATACCGCTCACGGTGATGAACAAGCCTTCCGCGCTCAATAACAGAAAGACATCCATCGGGCGCGCACCGACGGAACGCAGAATAGCCAACTCCCGCCGCCGCTCATTGAGACTGGCGAGAATAACAGCGATCAAGCCGCACAGACCAACCACTACGACCATGCCGGATACCGCGAGCAAGGCGCGCTCCGCGACACTTACAACTTGCCACAGTTGATCGAGTGCGACACCCGGCAACACAGCCAGCAAGGGCTCTGTATGGTACTCATTGACATCGCGTTGCATCTTGAACACCCCGGCGCGGTTTTTTAGTCCCACCAGAATGGCGGTGACTTCTTTGGGGGTGAGATCGAACTTGCTGGCGTATTGCGCCGGGATAGAGAATCCCGGAATTTTTGCGCCGCCTTGCCAATCGAGATGGATAGCTTCAATGGCTTCGAGGCTGACATGCACAGTGCGGTCAACCGGAGTGCCCGTGCGCGCGAGGATGCCGCTCACGGTAAAAGGTTTGTCGGCATGTTCGGTCAAGCCAATGTCACCCATACCATGGGAGAGCGTGATCTTGTCGCCGACACGGTAGCCCAGATGATCGGCGACTTCCGCGCCGATGACCGCATCGAACAAACCGGCGAACGGTTTTCCACTACCGAAGGTCAGTGGCTCGGACTCACCATAATGGAAATGTTCGAAATAATCCGTCGTGGTGCCGACCACCGGAAAGCCACGGTGAGAATCGCCCATCGAGACCGGAATAGTCCAAGCCACCAAGGGGTTCGCCGCGATGTCCTTGTAAGTTTGCCAGTGGATGTTGTTGGTGGCATCGCCGATATGAAAAACCGCGTACAGCATCAGTTGCACCGGGCTGGTTCGTGCGCCGATCACGAGGTCAGTGCCCGATACGGACTGGGCAAAGCTGTCCTGCGCATCTTGGCGCACGCGCTCGACCCCGAGCAGGAGTGCAACGCTCAGAGCGATGGACATCAAGGTCAGCCCAAGCGTCAGCTTTCGGTTCCATGCGCTACGCACGGCAAGGCTAAGCAGATATTTCATGCGACCTCCTGTGCGGCTTGCGCGCGGTTGAGCGACGGCAGCGCAATCTCGCGCGTGAATCCGGAGGCGAGCCTGCGGTCATGGCTGACGAACAGCAGCGTCGCATTGGCCGCGATGCATTCGCGCGACAGTAGATCGAGAAAGGCCGACTGCCGTTCGGCATCGAGGGCGGAGGTTGGTTCATCGGCGATAACGATCTCCGGGCGGCCTATCAATGCGCGTGCCGCCGCGACCCGTTGTTGCTGCCCTACACTTAATTGCGTAACTGGACGGTGGCGCAGTTCGGGAGCAATGTCGAGATGGTCGAGCAGCCTCTCCGCTTCATCATGCAGCCCATTGCCGGAAGCAATCGCGCGACTGTGGCGGCGCGAAGAGAAACGGCAGGACAGCAACACGTTGTCCGTCACAGATAGGTAGGGTATGAGATTGAACTGCTGGAACACGAAGCCGATGTGATCGGCGCGTAGCCTGTCCCGCGCGGACGGCGACATGGTGGTCAGCTCGTGGCCGAGCAGTGAAATCCTGCCCCGTTCGGGAGTCAGCACGCCGCCCAACAGCCCAAGCAACGTGCTCTTGCCGCTGCCGCTGGGGCCGTAGATGAAGATGCGGTCGCCCGCATTGGCATGTAGTTCCTGAATATCCAGGCAGACGTTGTCCGCAACGGGATAACGGAAAGCCAGATTTTTAATTTGGATCACAGAATTTGCCATGATCGCGTTACCAGCTCACGCGCCGCTGCGCTGGCGTGAGCGTGGCCGATGATTGCTTTTTCTGCGTCGCCACTTCGACTTTGATCTGGTGGAGATTGGGGTAGGTATCGAACAGTTTCACATCGAGGTCATGCAGCTTGGCTATCTGTTTGCAGACGAAAACGAATTCGCCGTCGAAGTCGGCATGGCCGCGCTCTTCCTCATGCTGCCGGGATTTTTCTTTCTTGTCCTGAACGGCTTTCGATTCGAGTACCAGAGAATCGAGCTTTACCGACTGGAGCATGCATTGCGCATCTGCGCTAGGGACAAAAAATTTATCCGCCTTGTTGAGATTGTCCGCCATGTTTTTCACTGCGGCCTGTTGTCGGGCGTTGCGCGGAACGTGCTCGAACCCGAGCAGATTGTCGAGAGGGCCCGAAAAATCCAGCGTGAGGGTGTTTGCATCCACTGCGATTTGCAAGCTCGCTACGCCGTGGACGTGGGCACCGAGTTCATGGGCGGAAACAAACGGCGAATTACTTGCGAGTGCAGCAAGAGCTGCGAAATAAATAGATTTGCGGAACATGGCTTACTCCTGAAAGCATGATAAACCCCGCCTGATTCGGGCGAGGAACAACATATGTACTTATGCGGAGTAAGGCGGAGCGCGCGCGACGGCGGCAAGAATGCGAACTGAAAGAAATGTAATGGCGCGGTACTGCACCACTTCATCGAATACAACTAGAGGCGTGAAATTATGTATGCAGACATTGAGCGCGCTGCCCAGTTGTGCATAGTCCGCGCACTTCTCGCAGGTATTGGAATGTGGTGCTTGTTTACTTTCCTGATGTTGCGTTAAATCCTCGAACGCATGGTGCAACGCATGCGCCGCCCCAACCTGCTGGGCAAACAGCAGGGTAAAGACGAGCAGCAACGGAAAGAGATTGACGCGAATATGCTTCATAACTCATTTCATCATAGCAGAGATGCTTGGCGGTGTGCAGGTACTGTAAAACTCGCTAATTAATAGCACTGTTGATGTGGCTTGAGCAGGTGGTGTTAGCGTTGGAGGAACATCTACCCTGAAATTGCATCAAGCTTTGTTGGTGGTGGTGCCTTCAAATTATAGGATGGAAAGAGTCGCTTTTCGGAGGCGACTATAAAAATCATTATAACAATAATTAACACTAACAATAGCTTCAGGAAAAGTTTCATCGTGATGAGTATGTAATTTAAGCTCTTCATACTACGGATATTTTTGGCACAAATTATCAGCGGTTTCTCAACATGGGCTTGCACCCCCTGCCAGAAGATGACCACATCCAGCCTCTGGTTAGGCGATGGATAGGCCCAGTGCTTGCACCTGCTGTCTATCAATGAAAACAGCTCAGGATAAAACGGGACAATTTCCGGCTGTTTCTTAAGTACCATTTGGAGTTCATGATAAAGGCTCAGTAAGTTAATCTATGGTTTCTGTACCGCTCACATGCGGCGAGGTTGCTTTGAAGGAGAACAACGCTCAAGAATGCGTTTCCAGCCATTCCTGGCGGTAACGGCCTCTCGAAGTATATCAACATACTCATCAGCTTCAACGCGTTCGTCCGATGGCATCAGTCCTTCGACAATTTCTGACAAAAGTCTGTCTCGCGCAGAGCGGGTTTTGCCATGTTCAAGAATTTGGCTATAGGCTTCGCAGGAATAGGCGAAAGTTTCGCGTTTGGCAAAATCGATCTCCAGCAGCCATTCGCGTCGGCGCGTTCCAGGCAGCCCGATCCTTTCCCGTTTGCAGTTGTGAAAAATGTGCGCAGCCTCGTGAATCACGTAATCTTCGAGCGGATTGTTGTTGCTGAAATACTTTGTGGACACGTAGCAGGTCGTTTCTTCGCTCAAACCAACTAAGTCTAGCGCATTGTCTGACAGCGGCTCTGCATTCCAACTTGTGAGGTAAATGTTCGCCAGATTCCACGCCGTATTAAGCCAAGGTGTTTTTCTGAGGACAGTGTCTATCGTTGCTGGTGTCAGGAATACGACCGAGCGCTCAAGGGTATCGAGAATTGTCGCTTGCTCGTTCTGCGAAAACAGTCCACGCACCATAGGTGAAAATTTCGCACGGGTATTTATGACAGTGCCGGAATACGCTTGGCATGCAGGTACGACAGCTTGTCCGACCCGATTCGAAACCGCTGAAATGAGTGCGCCACGCAGTGCGGAAGTTCCGTTTTTCGCTCGATCCATGAGCGAATCACCCGGCCATCCCTGAAATAACATGTCGTCGTGACTGCCACTGGTCAGAAAGCGATCAACTTCGGTTTGTTGCAGTGCGTTCATCGTTCTGGTTGCTTTAGACAGGGATGAAACTCGGCAACTTAGTTGCCTTTACGTCAAATGATGCCGTTGCCCGACATCCCATCCGTCGATTTTTGGCGCCGATCAGGCAATCAGCAAAATCAGCTGTAGCATCCTTCCAGATGAAAAGTGCTTCCTCGA
>CAINCU010000034.1 GCA_903847155.1 uncultured Gallionellaceae bacterium
AGTCAGTATTACGCTGAAAACGCAGTTGTGTAACCGGGTGTCGAAAGATGCCTTTGCAGAGGCTTGAGCCGTGTGCGGTGAAAGTCGCAAGCACGGTTCTTAGGGGGCTGGGTGCGAGCAATCGCGTCCGGCTACCCGACTTTCCTGTGAGCGCGTGTTCCAGCCCAAGTTGGAAAGCAAGCCCGTGGTAGTGCTTTCCAATAATGACGGTTGCGTGGTGTCGCGTTCGCAGGAAGTGAAAGAGCTGGGGCTGAAGATGGCCGTGCCTTGGTATCAGATGAAGGACCTCGCCAAGCGCCATGGCATCATCGCCTTCTCTTCCAACTACAGCCTGTATGCCGATCTCTCCAATCGGGTGATGTCGCTGCTGGCGCAGTTCAGTCCGAATCAGGAGGTATATTCCATCGACGAGTCATTCCTAGACCTGAGCGGCATCCCCATCGATCACACGCAATATTCGCAGCAGATACGCGAGACTATACGCCGCTGTGTCGGCATTCCGGTGTGCGTGGGCATCGCGCCCAGCAAGACCTTGTCCAAGCTCGCCAACCATGTTGCCAAAAAGAATGCGCGCTTCGGCAGCGTGTGCGATTTCAATGCACTGAGCGAAACAGAATTGAACGATCTGCTCGCCGCCATTGCAGTGGGCGAAGTGTGGGGCGTGGGCAGACGCAGCACGGGCAAGCTGAACGAGATGGGCATCCATTCCGTACTCGATTTGAAACGCACTTCGGCCAAACGACTGCGCGAAAAATTCAGCGTGGTACAGGAGCGCATCGTGGAAGAGTTGAACGGCGTGGCTTGTCTGGAACTGGATGATATCGTGCCCAACAAGCAGCAAATCATCTGCTCACGATCGTTCGGCACATTGACTTCGCTGCTGCCCGATCTGGAACAGGCGATCATCGCTTATGCCAGCCGCGCGGCGGAAAAATTGCGCCAGCAGCACTCATTGGCTTGCGGCATCCAGGTCTATATCCGCACCAATCCGCACAAGGAACGCGACCCGCAATACCAGCAAGCCATGCTGCTGCCATTGCCCGAGCCGACCGATGACACGCGCCTGATGTGCCATGCGGCATTGCATGGTTTACGCCAGATTTACCGCACGGGCTATGCCTATCAAAAAGCCGGGGTGATGCTGACCGGGATCATCCCCTCCTCCGCCAGACCGCGTACCTTGTTCGATAATGTGGAGGCACAGCAGAAATCACATGCACTGATGCAAACGCTGGATCACATCAACCGCAGCATGGGCAGCGGTACACTCAGGCTGTTGGGAGAAGGTACCGACAAAACATGGGCGATGCGCAGAGGGAATGTGTCAAAGCGTTATACGACAGAGTGGGATGAGTTGGCGGTGTGTCCGGCGCACGCCTGAAGCATAACCCGACACACCAAACAAGCCAGCAAGCCAATAGGCACGGCCATCTCCACGCAACGCATAACGCAGATCGCCTATTGACGGGCGTTTCCATGATGTTTCAATTGAAGCATCATAAAGTACGATAAAAAATCTACACCATCAGCGGCCCGTGATATTCGTCGTCGAGGTTGGCAGCGGTAGCGCCGGAGGAGATATTGGAAAGTTGGCTTTCGTGGTCTGCCTGCACTTGTAACATCGTCACTACACAACTATCGATGTCGTCGTATTCTTCGCGCCCTGTGCCGTAGTGCTCGGCCTCGGAATAGAAGAACTGGCTGCGATAGCGATCCGCTGCAACCTTGCACACAACGAAGTGCGCGCCACGTTCGTTCCAATATAGCGACGGACAGAGCGTAAGTTGAGTGGGGTCGTCACCGAGTTGTAATTCGCTGTCGGCGAGTTGGATCGGCACGATCTTGCCGTAGCGCTCAAATAACAAAGCGGTAACGTGCTTTTGTTGCGAGTCAGTGAAATCTGGAATGGTGGTCATAGTATTTTTGGAATCCGAATCAGTATTAAGTTTGCGCCCATGGCAGGCCGTCGAAGCGCCAGCCGTTATGCGAATTGCGGTGGTGGCTATCGTTCAAATCGCCTTCAAAACCGTGGGCAACATTATATATCTCTTTCAATCCCGCATTTTCCAAAGCCAGACCGGCATCGGCGGAGCGGCGTCCTGAGCGACAAATAAGCACGATAGGACGATTGACACTGGCGGCTTTACGCACATGTGCAACAAATTGCGGGTCGATCTCCCATTCCGGTCCATCCACCCAAGGAATAAGGATCGAACCGCGCGGATGGCCGACAAACATGTGCTCCATCTCGCTACGCACGTCGATAAATACCGCTTCTGGATTGGTTTGCAGAAAATCGAAGGCTTCTTTGGGGTTAAGGTGCTGCATGATCCGCTCTCCTAACAATCTATGGATGGCGGATTATAGCGCCCCGTTCGGGCTGATGCATGCCCGCTCACCCATCTTCTATCCATCAGGGTGAACGGGCTATTGAATTACTTTCCTGCTATGTCCTGCAATTTCTTCGGCTTAATAATGTGCCCGTCCAACCCGGCTTGCTTGGCGCTGCCGCCGTAGGCCACGCTCAACAGTTGAGTGTAGTAAACCACCGGCATGGCAAACTTGGTACCCTGCTTCTTGTTGATCTCGGACTGATATATCTCAACGTTTGCTTGGCATAGCTGGCAAGGGGTAACGATCATTTCCGCGCCGTGATCGTAAGCCGATTCGACGATGCTGCGAATCTGCTTCTGTGATTTTTCCGGCTCGGAGAACGCGAGCGCACCACCGCAACAAGTAACTTTCTGGTCGTACTTGGTGACCGCTTCCGCCCCCACAACTTCAATCATTTTGTCGAGATATTGCGGGTTTTCGAAAGATTCTCCCGCGATGCCGAATGGGCGGTTGGTCTGGCAACCAACATAACCGGCGATCTTCATGCCTTGCAATTGTTTGACCACAGGTTTCTTCATGCCTTCGAAACCGATGTCTTCGATCATCACTTCGACCATGTGCCGCGGCTTGACCGAACCCTTGAAATTCAAGCCGACTTCCTTGAGCGCTTCATTGGTCTCAGCCATCAGGTTAGCGTGACCGTTAAGGCGTTCTGATGCCTCGCGCGAAGCGAGCCAGCATGCCGGACAACCGGACACCATGTCTTGCCCCGGTAGATGTTGCTCGGCCAAAGCGAGGTTGCGCGCGCCGATAGCCAAGCGTGGCAGCTCGCCGCCTTCCGCGTAACCGATGGATGCAGCGCAACAATTCCAGTCTGGAATTTCGTTGAGCTGGATATCAAGCTTGTCGCACATCACGTCAATCGATGTGAGGAAGTTGGAGCCGGATGCACCTTTCTGCGAGGAACAACCGGGGTAGAAAGCGTATTGTTTTTTAGCCATGACTGTTATCCATTCCCTCAGGAAGTAAAGCCCTTCTTACGATCTTCGATCTCGCGTGCTTTGGCGATCATTTTGTGCAGGCTGCCGGGGTCTTTGCATTTGTGACCACCGAACAGTTCCATCGGATTCAGGCGCTTGGTCATGACCAAGGCGAGACCAATACTCTGCATCGCCATCGCATTCTTGATACCTTGCACGATGCCGTCCTTGAAATACATCGCCAGCGAAAACTTCAGTTCGTTGACGCGTCCGGTCTTGGCGAGACTATTCCAGAACAACCTCGCAACTTCTCGTGTCGGCTGGCCTTTAGGTGCGAGGTTCAGACGGTGAGCGTAGTTTGCCAGTCCGTGCATGATGTGGGTAATCGGCAGCTTGCGCGGGCAGCGCACGATGCAGTTGTAGCATGAGGTACACATCCACATTGAATCGGATGTCAGCACTTCTTCGCGCTTACCGGCACGGATCATCATGAACAGTTTTTGCGGTGTGTGTTGCCATGCATTACCCAGCGGGCAAGAACCGGCACACACGCCGCACTGCATACACATTTTTACCCACTCGCCCTCCTCGACGCGCTCTTCGACTTCGCGCAGGAAGTCGTTGCTGTAAAGCGCGACGGCTTGTTGATTTGCATTAGTCATTGACAGGTTCCCCCAGTATTTCAGATGGATGAGAAAGCGCGGCAAGCCGCTTCAGCGCTGACAGTGCATAGAAACCGATGCACGGCAAGCTGAGACAACTCCTCCACAATATGAGCAATAGCTTTACCATCAGTTGAAGCCCTTCATCGGCGACATGCCGATCTCCTGAATCTTCGCCACATAATCGTTGATCAGCTCGGCAACGCGGGCACTGTCGGTGATCGCCACTTCATGAGAGATGACGCGTTCTTTTTCCAACCCCATTTGCTTGAGGTTATCTTCGATCTTGCTCAAGCGGTAATTGGCCAGTTCCGAACCTTTAACGAAGTGGCACTGGTAATTGTCGCCGTGTTTGCAGCCCATCGTCATCACGCCATCGTAGCCGGAGTTGAGTGCATCGGTAATCCAGATGGTGTTCACCGACCCCATGCAACGTACCGGAATGGCGCGTACAAAGGCGGAATACACATGATGCTGCAAACCTGCCATGTCGAGTGCGGGATAAGCATCGTTCTCGCAAGCCAGGATGAGAATACGCGGCTTCTCGGAAAACTCGTCCGGCATATCAATCGATTTAATCTGGTTACCGACGGTATCCACCGAGTAGTTCTCGAACGAAATCACACGCACCGGGCATGCCCCCATGCAGGTACCGCAACGGCGGCAACGACTTTCGTTGAACTGTGGGAAGCGTCTTTCGTCTTCGTCAATTGCACCGAACGGGCATTCCACCGTGCAGCGTTTGCATTGGGTACAGCCTTCCAAACGCACGATAGGATAAGACAAGTCGCCCGAGCGCGGATGCGCGGCGCGTCCGAGGCTGGCGTTCTCTACAGTCTGAATGGCTTTGAGTGCCGCGCCGGTCGCATCTTCAGTCGCCTGCAGCATATCCATCGGACGACGCACCGGGCCAGCGGCATAAATGCCGGTACGGCGTGTTTCGTAAGGGAAGCAGATGAAATGCGAATCGTTGAAGCCGTTCTTCAACTGCGGCATGTCCGGCCCTTGGCGGTAGTTGAGGTTGAGCACAGAAGTCTTCTGCATCTCCACCCTCTGTTGCTTGGCCTCGGCCGAGCCACCTTCAGCAGCCGTCACGATCGGGTTCCAAGCTTCGAGATTAACACCTGCGGTCGGAACTTGTCCGGTGGCAAGCACCACCAGATCGGCATTCAGCGCAGTGTCTTCATCAAGAATCAGGTCGCGGAACTTCACTTCGCAGCCGTCGCCCGATGCTGCCACCGTGGATACTTTGCCCTTGGTAAAAATCACGCCCTTCTGCTGCGCGCTACGGTAGAAATCCTCGCCCATACCCGGCAGACGCAGATCGGTGTACATCACAACCGTATCCACTTGCGGATTGGCATCCTTGAAATACATCGCCTGTTTGACGCTGGTAGCGCAGCAATGGCCAGAGCAATACGGAAGATGCGTGCCGCTCTCGTCGCGTTGTCCCGCGCATTGCACGAACACCACGCTCTTAACTTCCTTGCCGTCAGCACGCTTGATGGCTGCACCATTAGCCGTGCGCGCCAAAGCTTCCATCCCAGCCTGATCGATGACGTTGGCAGACTTGCCGCCGCCGAGTTCGGGCAGCTTGTTGATGTCGTAAGTAGTGAAACCGGTAGCTTGCACGATGCCGCCCACTTCTTCCGTGGTGATGCCAGCAGCACCTTTCACTTGTACGCTGAAACGTCCCGGCGCGCCGGAAGTCTCTGCAATGGTGGAACTCAGATAAACAGAGATGCGCGGATGCGAGCTGACCTTGCCCGCCAATTCGGCAAGTCCTGTGTCCTGCGGTTCGGCGAAAGGCTGTTTGAACGGCACGCGCTTCCATAATTTCGCTGCCCAACCACCCAGTTGCGCCTCCTTCTCGACGATGACGATATCGTAGCCCGCTTCGGCAGCTTCCAGTGCCGAGGTCATTCCCGACATGCCGCCGCCCACCACCAACAAACGCTTGTTATGCGCATGGTTGGGGTTGCCTAGCGGCAATGTCATTTTCTTCACTTCGGCACAGCCCATACGCACATAGTCGCCCGCCATTTCCTGGCGCACTTCATCGTGCTGCTCTCCCTCAGCGATCCCCCAGATCACACCTTCGCGCAAGTTGGCGCGCGATATGGCGACAGTGGGAAAATGGAACGCTTCGGTCTTGGAACGACGTGAACAGGCCGCAATACAGATATGCGTGACGGCTTCTTTTTCGATGTCGTCACGGATCATCTGCACACCTTCTTCATTGCACAGGAAGGCGTGTTCGCGCACCAGCGCCATCTTGCCTTCCTTCTGCGCTATCTTGCTCAGTTGCGCGACATCGAGCCTGTTGCCCAGTTCACAACCGGAACAGATATACGCAGCAGTCTTCATCTCAGCCATTATCTTGCTCCTTCGGTAGCAGAGGTCTTGTGTACCACTTGAATCGCGCGCAGTGACGCTGCAGTAGCGCTCTGCACAGATCGGTTAACATCGAGAGGACTGCTCGCCGCACCGGCAGAGAATTGCCCGCCATCCTTCGATCCTTCAATGAACCCGGACGAATCAGTGATCATGTCAGCCGGCAATGCAATGCCATTACTTTCCGGCTCCATCCCCACTGCCAGCACCACGAGATCGTGTTGCGCGGCATAGCGGTGATAGCCTTCGGTATCCACACCGTGCAGGATCAGGTCGTTAGTCTCCTCGTGTAGCTTGATGTTAGCGACCTTGGATTTTACGAATTTCACTGCCGAGTCTTGCTGTACCTTCTGGTAAAAATCTTCCAGACGGTCAATGGAGCGAATGTCGATGTAATAGATGGTAGATTTACCTTCATCGCCGTAAACCTCGCGCACATATTGCGTTTGCTTGAGCGATGCCATGCAACAGATGCGCGAACAATGGCGCAAGTGGTTTTCGTCACGTGAACCGGCGCACTGGATGAAAGCAATATTCTTGGCTTCCTTGCCATCTGACGGACGCAGAAGCTTACCGCCGGTAGGACCATGCGGGTCAGCAAGGCGCTCGAATTCCAGACTAGTGATAACGTTGTCGAAGCGATCATAACCGTAAGGCTGAATCTTGGCCGCGTCGTAAGGCTTCCAGCCAGTCGCCCAAATCACTGCGCCGACCTTCAGCTCGACCGTCTCGGTCTTCATGTCGAGTTCGATGGCGTTATATTTGCAAGCTGCCTTGGCTTTTTCGCCATCCGCCGCACCAACGATGGAAGCATCCAGCACATAACGTTGCGGATAGGCCATCGCGTGTGGCAGGTAGGCCGCCTTGGTCTTCGACAGGCCGTATTCATACGGATTGTCGATCTCAGCCTCCACCACCTTGGCACATTCCCCGCAACCGGTGCAGTTCTGATTGACGTAACGCGGCGAAATCTTGAGCGTAACGGTGTAATCACCACGCTTACCGGTCACCGAAGTAACTTCGGTCTGGGTCATCACGCGCAAATTGCGGTTGGCCTTGAGGCGGCGCAGGTTAATTTCCAGTCCGCAGGTGGGGTGGCACATCTTGGGAAAGTAGCGATACAACAACGATGTGCGTCCGCCCAAGCTGGTATTGCGCTCGGCCAGAATCACCTGTTTTCCGCATTCGGCGGCTTCCAGTGCTGATGTCATGCCACTAATCCCGCCGCCGACGACGAGGATAGTCTGGTTTGTTGCAATAGAAGCGTTCACTCAAACCTCCGATTCAAATTGCTGTAAAGTTCGTATCTCAAAATTCATACGTTCCAAGTCTCCTAGTATCCAAGTTGGTATGGCTTTAACTCTGGGAGCATCAATACCCGCAACAGAGCCGGGATTGATCAGCCAGCAATTTCCGCCATGAATGTCAGCCTGCATTCCAATATGTGCTGCATGACTATGTCCGTGACATACCAAATCATAGTCCCCTGTACAAGCGAAAGCCTTTCCATGATGCGGCATGTGTGTGACAAAAATCTTGCGTCCACAAAACTCAAGTATTGCTTCCTGACCATGGTAGATGAACTGACCATCGGACTTCGCCATCACGCGGTAGAGAGATTCTACATCACCAATATTATTCCCATGCACAGCGTGGATGGGAATACCCAACTTGAGTGAATCGCGCAAAGTGTTGACACCTATCAGGTCACCACAGTGTATAACGGCTTGTGCTCCAGCTGCCTGCGCCTCCATGATCGCTTCCACAAGAGGTGGGGAGCGGTCATGACTATCAGAAACGATACAGATTTTCATGCCTTTTTATTGATTCCTAAATTGCATCGCATTAGGCAGAATTCATGCCTAAAGTGTCTATAACCATATCGGGTGGGGGATGCCATAGCCCTGATGGGGTAGCATAAAAAATTCGCGTTATGTTTTGTTGATATTTAATAGGAAGCAGCATAACCTAACACACGGCATCTGGCTGTCAGCTGCCTTGTTTTTAAACGTACTCGATAGAATTTTTGACACAATTCGCTGGATACTATATGAGTAAAAAACTAAAATCAGTAGGCGGTTCGGACAATGCGGCATTCTGCTGGACACGTGATCCCGAATTCGTACTTCCCGGCAAGGACGGCGGGCTGGATGCATGCGTGGAACAGGCATTCGCCGCAACACGCACTTGTGACCTTAAAACACTGTTAAATACTTTTTTAGAGACCGCCATTGGATTCATCCATGCCAGGGCGGGTGTTGTACGCGTCTTATTGCCAGACGAGCAGACTTTGCAGGTCATCAGCGCTGTGGGTTTGACCGGAGAAGAATTGGAAGCTGAACGCATCGTGGAATTGGCATGCGAAGATTGCGGAAAGGATGCCTTCAAACATGGGCTCTGCGCGACCGATGTCAATATCTGCGTAACTCGACACGGCGACCGTCCGCACTGGCAATTCCGCTCGGTGATCTCCATCCCGTTGGAAAGCCGCAACACCCCTGAAGCCATGCTTGGCGTTTTCACTCTCTTCTTCGATAAGCCGCAATCCGCATCCGGCAACGCCTCAACCATGGCGATCAGCTTCTCCGATCTGTTATCCAACCTGATTGAGCACATCAAGTCCCACCGCGAAACCAAACGTGCTGAACTATTAATGGAACGACAATCTATCGCCAATGAAATCCATGATTCGCTGGCACAGACATTAAACTACGCTCGCATGAGCACTACTTTACTTAGCAGTGCGGTGCGCAGCAACAATGAAGTAATGGCGACAAAATACACCCGCGACATTGATGAAGCCTTGGAAATCGGCCAAAAAGCAGTACGGACACTGATCACCGATTTCCGTAGCGAGATGGATCCGGCTGGCCTGTTACAAGCATTACAAGTGCTTACGCAACAGTTTCGCAAACAGCATAGCATCGTGCTCGATAGTTGCATCCGTGTCGCCGACCTCGACTTGCCACTAGAACACGAGATACAGGCCTATCACATCGTGCGCGAGGCACTTTCCAACATAGCAAAGCATTCCAATGCAAGCCATGCCCGCTTAATCGTCGATCACCTATGTGGCTATTACATTTTCACCATTGAAGACAACGGGGTAGGAACGTTTTCGCCTGTGGAAGGCCACTATGGAATCATCATCATGCGCGAGCGTGCGCAACGTATCGGGGGTGAAATCAAGGTAGAAAGCACAAAAGGACTTGGAACTTGCGTACAATTGTTCTTTCCTGAACCGGAAACGAACTGGAGAATAACGCATGGATGAAGAACTCAAGATAGCATTGGTGGATGACCAGAGCTTATGTCGGCGTGGGCTGAGCGAATTGCTCGCGCGCTGCTACGGTTTCAACGTGATCGGCGCAGTAGGTACCATTGAGGATTTGCGAGCTCTGATTAAAGAGCAGCCCGACCTGTTGGTCATGGATCTGCGCATGAAACCGATGGACGGTCTGGCAATGCTTGAACAAATACGCAAGGAAGGATGCGTCATTCCTGCAGTGGTGTTGACCATGAGCGATTCGGAAGTTGATTTAGGCAATGCAATTCGCGCCGGCGTACGCGGCTATTTGCTTAAGGATATGGCTCCTGAAGAAGTCGTGGATGCAATCCGTCGTGTCGCTACTGGAGAATTGGTGGTTGCGCCGACTATGACTGTGAAAATGATTGACATGCTACGTGGTGACCAACCCGGACAGGAACCAAAGAATTCGCTCAAACTTTTAACCGAGCGTGAACGGGAGATATTGCAGTTGCTGTCTCGCGGCGAAAGCAATAAAGCCATTGCGTTAACTTTGAAAATCAGCTACGACACAGTAAAGCAGCATGTACGTCACATCCTGAACAAGCTGAATCTGTCATCGCGTGTAAAGGCAGCTGTGCTTTTTGCCAAGGAACAAGGTTCCCCTGAGGACAACGATACTTCAACAAATATACAAGTAGGTTCAAAGCATCAAGGCGGTAGGTAACCGATAAAGTCGTTACATTTATCAATTAGCAGAGAGGAAAAAATATGGCACATATCGTCATTATGGGAGCAGGTGTTGGCGGCATGCCGGCAGCTTACGAAATGCGCGAAAAGCTGGACAAGCAACACAAGGTCACCGTTATCTCAAATAGCGAAAACTTCCATTTTGTCCCATCCAACCCATGGGTTGGTGTGAAGTGGCGCGAGCGTAAGCAAATCGAGTTCCCAGTGCGTACCTATCTGGAGCGCAAGGGAATCGAATTCATTTCCACTGGCGTAAAGCGTGTGCATCCCGAGCAAAACAAGCTCGAACTAAATGATGGCAAGAACGTCGATTACGACTATCTTGTGATCGCCACCGGCCCCAAGTTGGCCTTTGACGAAGTTGAAGGTCTAGGTCCTAATGGGGGACATACCTACTCCGTATGCCACGTAGATCACGCGATGAAATCGCACGACGATTGGGAAGGTTTCTGCAAGACCCCCGGCCCCATCGTAGTTGGTGCTGTACAAGGCGCATCCTGCTTCGGCCCAGCCTACGAATATGCATTCATCATGGATACCGATCTGCGCAAACGAAAGATCCGCACCAAAGTGCCAATGACCTTCGTGACCTCCGAACCCTACATTGGCCACCTCGGCTTGGGTGGCGTTGGCGACTCCAAAGGCATTCTCGAATCCGGCATGCGCGACAAGGGCATCAAGTGGATTTGTAACGCTAAGGTTACCAAGATTGAAGCCGGCAAGATGTACATCACAGAGCATGACGACATGGGCGTGGAAAAGAAAAAACACGAACTGCCGTTCAACTACAGCATGATGTTGCCTGCTTTCAAGGGTGTTGATGCAGTATTCGGCATCGAAGGATTGGTTCAGGCGCGCGGCTTTATCATCGTGGACAAACACCAGCGCAACCCGAAGTACAAGAACGTGTTCGCTGTTGGTGTCTGTGTCGCCATTCCGCCCGTGGAAGCCACACCGGTTCCTTGCGGAACGCCCAAGACCGGCTACATGATCGAATCCATGGTAACCGCCACCGTGCACAACATCCATGCCGATCTGACCGGGACGCCGGCTGACATCGAAGCAACCTGGAACGCGGTGTGCCTAGCCGACTTCGGCGAAAGCGGAGTGGCCTTTGTAGCTATACCGCAGATCCCGCCACGCAACGTGAACTGGTTCTCCGAAGGCAAGTGGGTACACCTCGCCAAGGTGGCGTTCGAGAAATACTTCATCCGCAAAATGAAGAAAGGCAATTCTGAGCCGTTCTACGAAGGCAGCATCCTCAAGATGCTGGGTATCGAAAAGCTGAAGTAAGCGCAACACATGAAACAGGAAAGCCGCTGCACGGAAACGTGCAGCGGCTTTTTGTTTGGTGCGAAACCACCAGATTCGCTATATTCAGCTTTGCTTTACAGTCTATGGCACTACGCCTTACATTCCGCACCCATGAAAAAACTGTTGCTCATTTCACTGTTGCTGCTACTGGTTGCCTGTGGATCGCCTCCTACTCGGCAGCAAGAGGCCGCTGACGACCAAATGAACGAATTGGTGATGTACACGATGAGTCTGGCCGACACGCCGTACCGCTATGGCGGCAATTCAGCCAACAACGGTTTCGATTGCAGCGGTTTCGTCGGTCATGTCTATCGACACTCGCTGGGTATCAGCTTGCCGCGAACCAGCCGGGAAATCAGCCGGGTTGGCACACCCATCGGACAGAGCGAATTGCGCCCAGGCGATCTGGTGTTCTTTAACACCCAACACACTCCTTTCTCACATGTCGGGATATACATCGGCGAAGGAAAATTTGTGCATGCACCCAAGACTGGCGACGGTGTGCACACCGAGCAAATGCAATTACGCTATTGGCAGACACGATATAACGGTGCGCGACGCATCCGACGTTAGTGCTTTGCATCCAATTGGCGCGCGTGTCTTACCTCATCGCCCAACTGATAAACCGACATTGCGTAGAAGTTGCTGGTGTTGTAACGCATGATAACGTTGAAATTATTGAACACCAGCCAATACTCCTTGCCAGACTCCACAGTAAAATCAAGCAGCCATGCCGGTGGTAGCGTGCCTTTCTGTTTTTCCACTGTCGTCACACCCGCTTCTTTCCACGCCACGAAAGGACGCGAATCACTGATATTGCCCAAACGGTTTACATCTTCCACCTTGCTTAATAAAGCCACCGGTTCGCCTTTGCGCCAACCGAAATTTCTCAGGTAATTGGCGACACTGCCGATGGCATCTACCGGTTCATTCATGATGTCGATCTTGCCGTTGCCGTTAAAATCCACGGCATAGCGGCGGAAGTTGCTCGGCATGAATTGCGCGATACCCAATGCGCCTGCGTAGGACGACTGAACGGATAACAAATCGAAATCCTGTTCGCGCGCCAACAGCAGATAACTTTCCAGTTCATCGCGAAAAAAATCGGCACGGCGCGGAAAATCGAAAGCCAGTGTGGTCAGCGCATCCAGTGCACGATAATGCCCGACATTACGCCCATACATCGTCTCCACCCCGAGGACACCGACGATAATCTCTTGCGGTACACCGTATATTTTTTCGGCACGTTGCAATGTGCGTGCATGCTTATTCCAGAATTGCACACCACCGCTGATGCGTTGCGGGTTGATGAAATTCGGACGGTACTCTATCCATGGTTTGGTGGTAGCGGGCGTACTGATGGCATCAATCACATCTTGACGCCGCTCAGACAACTTGAATGCCAGCTGCAACTCCTCGCGCTTGAATTGGTGTTTGGACACCATCTCGTCGATGAACACCGGAATGCCCGGCATGTCTGCCGCTTGTGCGGAAAAATTGATGAACAACAGAATCAGCAGTAATCGTTTCTTCATGGCGTTTATGTGTGGCGAGTCGCTGCATTTTACTCGACAGCAAGCCGTGTCACTGCTAAATTCAAAGTATTCCCCAACGTCAGAAAGCCTCACACACCATGGAAAAAGCCACCCAGCATCATCGCCTGATCATTCTCGGCTCCGGCCCCGCTGGTTACACTGCCGCCGTGTATGCCGCACGCGCCAACCTCAACCCCGTACTTATCACTGGCTTGGCGCAAGGCGGACAACTAATGACCACCACCGATGTCGATAACTGGCCTGCCGACCCGAACGGCGTGCAAGGACCGGAACTGATGCAACGTTTCCAGCAACATGCCGAGCGTTTTAAAACCGAGATCATCTTCGATCACATCCACACCGCCAAGCTGCAACAGAAACCGTTTACCCTGACCGGCGATAGCGGAACCTACACCTGCGATGCGCTCATCATCTGCACCGGCGCATCGGCGCAATATCTCGGCCTGCCATCGGAAGAAAAATTCATGGGCAAAGGCGTTTCCGGCTGCGCCACTTGCGACGGATTCTTCTATCGCAACCAGGATGTCGCCGTCATCGGCGGCGGCGATACCGCAGTGGAAGAAGCGCTGTATCTCGCCAACATCGCCAAGCACGTCACGTTGGTGCACAGACGCGACACCTTCCGCGCCGAGCACATCATGATCGACCACCTGATGGAAAAAGTGAAAGAAGGCAAGATCAGTCTGCAACTGAACCAGACACTCGACGAAGTGCTGGGCGACGACAGCGGCGTGACCGGCATGCGCCTCAAGCAAGTGCAAGGCGGTGCAACGCAAGAAATCAAGCTCATGGGTGTATTCATCGCCATCGGCCACAAACCCAATACCGACATCTTCACCGGGCAACTGGAAATGGAAAACGGTTATATCGTCACGCGCGGCGGGCGCAAGGGTGACATCACCGCCACCAGTATCGACGGCATATTCGCAGCAGGCGACGTGCAAGACCAGATCTATCGCCAAGCCTGCACCAGCGCGGCCACCGGCTGCATGGCGGCTTTGGATGCGGAAAAATATCTCGCCGCACACGGCTAGTTGAAAACCAAGCCGGAACAACCTGAAATAGACTTGTTCCGGCAAGCGCTGGAAGGTGTAACACCGCTGCCGTCGACCGACCGCATCACGCTCACACCCAAGCCGCGCAAGACACCTCCGCGCACCAGCCCCACTCCCACTCCCGTAGTAGACAGCCTATCCGATCACTGCGCAGGCGACACCGCGCTAACCGAATTTCTGCGCCCCGGTTTAAACCGCATGACCCTGCGCAAGCTGCGCAAAGGCGCATGGCGCATCCAGGACGAACTGGATTTGCACGGTCTCAACAGCGAAGAAGCCAGAAAATTGCTGGCTGAATTCCTGCAAGACGCCGCCCAACGCGGACTGCGCTGCATCAATATCATCCACGGCAAAGGCTGGCGCAGCGAAGGACGCGATGGGATTCTAAAAGTGCTTACCCGCCACTGGTTGAGCCAACATGCGCAAGTGCTGGCGTTCTGCGAAGCGCCGCTGAATGCGGGCGGCGGCGGTGCGGTGTGGGTGTTGCTGAAGAGTGCCAAACCAGCCGAATCCGATCAAACCTGAATTGCCACCTGCCCCGCAACGCCCGTCAATAGGCGATCTACGCTATGTGCTTTATGGAGATATCCGTGTTTACTGGCTTGCGGGCAAGGTGGGGTTTGAAATTCTCAAACTCACCGACCTTCTCCGTTTTGTTCTTCACCTGTTGCAACTGGATCAATCGAGTCTGCCCCCATCGAACGCGGTTGTTCAAAAAGTATTGTGATGCTGACCCTTTTTATTGGTTGTTCAAAAACTATTGCGATGCTGACCCCTTTTATTTTGCGGGCAGATTCTGGAGTTCGATCTGGTTGAGGTTTTGGAAATACTCCGGGTGCTCTTTCTGGATGCGCCGCATGTCCAGGTAATCGTTTGCTGTGGGGGGGCACTGGTTGAAGGAATCCGTTTCCATGTTCACCCAATAAATGTGGGCGCGCACCAGAACGCGTTTGCCGTTGCTCAGTTCGACAGAATATTCGGCTAGATCGGAGCCGAGGTAATTGTCTGTACTCTTCATAAAATATGAGGGATCCGACGGAACGACCTTCCCATTTTCTATTGCAGTTGTGACTAGTTCTAGCGCGCCGTGTTTAGGTTTGAGCACAATCTCTATTGTGTTCACCTTGAGCTTCTGATTCTCCTCATAGTTGTGCGCATACTGTCCTTTCGCAATCATTGCGATCTCATTACTGTCCGTGGCATACGTCCGCGCAAAACTGCACTCGTTGACGATTTTGTCATATTTGACCGCCCCCACGTCTTGCGCCGCTGCAAGCAACATAGGAGACGTATCAACCACAAAAGGGGCCAGGCTCGGATTGTTTTCCGGCGCAGCCACAACTCCAAACGGAATCCCTATTGCGCCTAGTAAAATCGCCATGTTGCCAAGTCTTGTTCTCATGCCGTCCCTTTCGCAAGTTGCTGATGCGCACCCTATCCGCCATCCTTGTTACCGTCAATATGCCAAGCGGTCTATATACTTTATGCAGAGCGCTATAACTCCAGTTCGCCTTGGCCTTCTATATATTTTTGCAAGTCGAGTTGACCGCCATTATCGCTGGCGTTTGTGGTGCTCCACTTTAGGAGACGAGCAGAAATCAATTGCCCCGCAACGCCCGTCAATAGGCGATCTACGCTATGCGTATGGTGGAGATGCCCGTGTTTACTGCCTTGCAGTCAAGTGACTATCATAAAAAACGCCACCGCAGTCATTGCGGTGGCATTTGGGTATTGCAGGCAGCGCGCGATTAAAGCGCCGACTCGTCGGTCTCGCCGGTACGAATACGGATGACTTGTTCGACGGAGGAAATGAAAATCTTGCCATCGCCGATCTTGCCGGTGTTGGCGGCTTTGACGATAGCTTCAACTGCCGTTTCCAGCATGGCATTGCTGATCACCACTTCAACTTTGATCTTGGGCAGGAAGTCCACCACATATTCAGCACCACTATAAAGTTCGTTGTGTCCCTTCTGCCGCCCGAATCCTTTGACTTCGGTCACGGTCAGGCCGCTGACACCCAATTCGGACAAGGCTTCGCGCACTTCGTCGAGTTTGAACGGTTTGATGATGGCTTCGATTTTTTTCATGATGGCTCCGCGTGAATGAGTAGCGCAAGTATAGCCTAAGAGCAAAACAGCAGACTAGCGATGTGACTTAATCTTCTTCTAGGGAAAAGATAACGATAGAGTTTGGAACATCATGCCGCTGATGTTCTTTATATCGCGGTAAAACCAAAAACCTGCTGTCCGAATTCAAGGGACGGCGACTGGATATTGGCGCTGAAGGCAGTGGCGCACATACGCTGGCACTCACGCTGCTGAAAACCAATGGCATCGAGCCGAATGACGGCACCACGTTTATCGACACCCCCTCTGACGACCCGGCGCAAGCATTACAGGAAATTTGATCCCAATAGGCGCGAAGAATTTTTGCGCCATCTGGATCACATTGAAGACGCTGCCAACAAAATAGTGGTGTCGGCTGCTTTTGGAGATCTGCTGTATGAGTTGCGCTTGCACATCAGTTTTGTTCGAGACAACTTGCTGTCCAAAGATGCGTTACCGTTACGCAAGTAAATTCTGAAACCAATTGCCGGTGAATCTATTCAGCGGCAATTTTCAAATCACAACCCGCTTAACATTTTGATATGCGCCATGGCGCAGCGCCCCAGTGCATGCAATTCATAACCACCTTCCAACACTGAAACGATGCGCTTCTGGCAATATTTTTCAGCGACATGTTTCAACTGCCCAGTGACCCAGCCGTAATCAGCATCCACCAGCCTGAGCATGGACATGTCGTCTTCCCAATGCGCATCGAATCCAGCGGAGATCAGCAATAACTCAGGCTTGAATTCCTCCAAAGCCGGGAGCCAACGGTTAGTTACGGCACTCCGAAACGCTTCGCTGCCATCACCAGCAGCCAATGGCACATTGATGATGTGCTCGTTGCCGCTGTCGGCACCGACGTAGGGATAGAACGGATGCTGGAAAGTCGAACACAGCATCACGCGCGGATTTTCGTGAAAGATATTTTCAGTGCCGTTGCCATGGTGCACGTCGAAATCGGCAATCGCCACGCGATTCAAGCCATGCGCGGCCAGCGCGTGCGCCGCACCGACGGCGACGTTATTGAAGATACAGAATCCCATCGGCCGCGCTCTTTCCGCATGATGTCCGGGCGGGCGGATATTGCAGAAGGCATTCTCCACTTTGCCAGCCATCACCAGGTCCACGCCCATCACCGCCGCACCTGCGGCGCGCAGCGCGGCCGGATAGGTAAAGGGATTCATGCTGGTGTCGCCATCGAGTTCCACCCTGCCCTGTTTCGGCGCGGCAGCGGCGATAGTGTCCACATAGTCCGCATCATGCACGCGCAATAATTGTTCGCGTGTCGCTTCGGGCGCTTCGTGGTGTTGCAGGTAAAACAACAATCCCGATGCAATAAGCTGATCTTCGATGGCATGAATTCGCGCCGGACATTCTGGGTGATGCGCACCCATGTCGTGCTTGAGACAAAGCGGATGTGAGATATAGGCGGTCTGCATATTATCGGAATGGTAATAGTACGGTGCTATCATACCCAACGAATTCATTACATGAATTGGAAAATCATGGGCAAGCACTACCTTAATCCCCTGTTCGCACCCAAATCCGTGGCCGTATTCGGTGCCAGCGACCGTCCCGATTCGGTCGGCCAGATCGTGTTCCAGAACATGCTGCAATGCGGTTTCAAAGGGGCGCTCTATCCGGTTAATTCCAAGAATCCGGTTGTGCAAGGCCAGCGTGCATACGCCTCCATCGCCGAGATCGGTCAGCCGGTCGAACTGGTGGTTATCGCCACACCGCCACAGACCGTGCCCGGCATCATCGAGGAATGCGGCATCCACGGCGTGAAGGCCGCCGTCATCATCACCGCCGGTTTTGGTGAAGTCGGAAAAGAAGGTGCAGCGCTGGAACAGCAACTGCTGGAAGCCGCGCACCGCTATAACATCCGCCTGATCGGCCCGAATTGCCTCGGCATCATGCGTCCCTCCATCGGGCTTAATGCCACTTTCAACAAAGGTCAGGCGAATGTCGGCAACATCGCCCTCATCTCGCAATCCGGCGCGCTGTGCACCGCCATTCTGGACTGGGCGAACCGCAATGATGTCGGCTTCTCCAGCGTGGTCTCGATGGGCTCCTCCACCGATGTGGACTTCGGCGAGATCCTCGACTACCTCGTCTCTGATGCCAACACGCACAGCATCCTGATGTACATCGAAGGCATCCGCAATGCGCGCAGCTTCATGAGCGCGTTGCGCGCCGCCGCCCGTATCAAGCCGGTGATCTTGGTCAAGGTGGGCCGCCATCCCGCCGGTTCCAAAGCGGCGATGTCGCATACCGCTTCGCTGGTCGGTGCCGACGATGTGTTCGATGCCGCCATCAGCCGCGTCGGCGTGGTACGCGTGCAGACCGTCACCCAATTGTTTACCGCCGCGCGCGCCTTGTCATTCGGCTTCCGCCCGGTCGGCAACCGCCTCGCCATCGTCACCAATGGCGGTGGTCCCGGCGTGATGGCGGCCGACCGCGCTGCCGATCTGGGAATGAATATGGCCGTGCTGTCCGACAACACCGTCGAATATCTTAATCAGCATCTGCCGTCCAACTGGCCGCATTGCAACCCGGTGGACATCATCGGCGACGCGCAGGCGGATCGCTATTTCCATGCCGTCAAAGCCTGTCTGGACGACGAGAATGTGGACGGCGTACTGGCCATCCTCACTCCGCAGGCAATGACCAAGCCGCTGGAATCGGCGCAAGTCATGATCGATCTGGCCAACACCAACACCAACACCAACGTCAGCCGCAACAGCAAGCCGCTGCTGACCTGCTGGATGGGCGAAACCCAGGTTGCTACCTCGCGCGATGCTTTTACCAAAGCCCATCTGCCGCATTTCCGCACACCCGAACCCGCAGTCGAAGTGTTCTCGCACTTGTCCGCCTACTACCGCAACCAGAAGCTGCTGATGCAGATGCCCGGCCCCTTGTCGCACCACATCGAACCGGATGTAGAAAGCGCGCGCCTGATCATCGAAGGCGCAATGATGGAACATCGCAAAGTGCTGACCGAGATGGAATCCAAGGCACTGCTGGCCTCTTTCCATATTCCCGTCGCGCGCACCATGGTCGCCCATTCACCCAGCGAAGCGCTGCTTATCGCGCAGCAACTCGAATTCCCGGTGGCAATGAAGATCAACTCGCCCGACATCACGCACAAGACCGATGCCGGCGGCGTGGTGCTCAATCTGAACAATGCGCACGAGGTGCGCGCCGCCTACCAGCACATCATCGACAACGTGCACCACAACCGGCCCAACGCCACCATGAACGGCATCTCCATCGAGCCGATGGTCGTTAAGCCGAACGGGCGCGAACTGATGATAGGCGTGACCAACGACCCGGTGTTCGGCCCGGTCATCACCTTCGGCGCGGGAGGTACCACCGTTGAAGTCATGGGCGACCGCGCGGTGGCGCTGCCGCCGTTGAACAGTTTTCTGGTGAAGGACATGATCCAGCGCACGCACATCGCCAAGATGCTCGGCGCCTTCCGCAACATGGCACCGGCCAATATCGAGGCATTGGAAGACGTGCTGCTGCGCGTGTCGGAAATGGTGTGCGAACTGCCGCTGCTCAAGGAAATGGACATCAACCCGCTGATCCTCGACGAGAACGGCGCGCTGGCCGCCGATGCACGCGTGGTGGTGGAATATCGCCAGCCCAGCGCCGACCGCTACGCGCACATGGCGATCTACCCCTACCCCACGCATCTGGTCAGCCAGTGGCAATTGGCCGACGGCACCGACATCACCATCCGCCCGATCCGCCCGGAAGATGCCATTCTGGTGAAAAAATTCGTGCATGATCTGTCGGACGAATCGAAATATTTCCGCTTCATGAACAGCGTGCAGGAATTGACTGAAGAGATGCTGGCGCGCCTGACGCAACTCGACTACAGCCGCGAAATGGCCTTGATCGCAGTGTCTAAAGTGCATGAAACCGAGGCAGAGATAGAACTGGGCGTGGCGCGCTACGCGATCAACCCGGACGGCGATACTTGCGAATTCGCACTAGTGGTGGCGGACAACATCAAAGGCAAAGGCCTGGGGCAAAAACTCATGTTCTCGCTGATGGAAGCCGCACGTTCCAAAGGACTGGAAACCATCGAAGGCGAAGTGCTGAGCCATAATCACAACATGCTCAAACTCATGACGCGCATGGGATTCTCCATCAAGGCCAGCGAGGAAGATGGCGGGATCATGAAGGTCAGCAAATCGCTGTCATGAATCTTGTGCCACGAACAGAAATGGGTAATACCTGTAGCATTTTTTATAAGCATACCTTGATTGGAACGCCCTGAATTCGGCAATCTCCATGCAACACCAGTTGCAGATCGCCTATTGACGGGGCTTCCGACGAAGTTGCCTATGCTGCTTGTTAGTTTTAAGCCGTCATCTCGGCCAGCCACGCCCTTGCTTCGCCGGTCGCTCGTGCCAGATTCGCCGAAGCTTCTGCGCTGATCTGCTCACCCAACTCAAAGCCGTAACCGCGTATGCGCAACAAGAAGCAGGCTGGCGCATCCGTGCCGTAAACCTGGCGGAACGTGTGCAGCAGCGCGAACGGTGTCATGGCATGGCTGGTATAGCTGTTGTCCTGTGCGGCAGAGATTGCGGAAAAATGAAACGGTGCAGCACAAGACATATCTGCATCCACGAACAGCACCGCATTGCGCCCGGACAGATCAGTGACATGCTCGACCTGCAATTGAAAATCCTCAATGAATTCGACCTGCGGAATATTTTCTGTTTGCAGTTGGCGCAGCAGCAGCGGAGCCAGCGCATCGTCACCGCGTGATTCGTTGCCGATGGCAAAGACGAGGAGCGGTGCAGGCATCAAGAGGCGCAAAGGAACGCGCCGTCCGACGAGCGCGTCAGCACATCGACCCGCCCACCTTCCGCATCCAGCAACTCCACCTCCAGCGGCATCTTGCCCAACGCATGCGTGGCGCAAGACAGGCATGGATCGAACGCGCGAATGGCAACCTCGATGTGATTGAGCAAGCCTTCGGTGAGCTTGCGCCCGTCGATGTATTGCCGCGCCACCTGACGGATCGCTTCGTTCATCGCCTGATTGTTATGCGTGGTGGAGACGATCAGGTTGCAGCGAATGATCTGGTCGTTGTCATCGACTTTGTAGTGATGGATCAGCGTACCGCGCGGCGCTTCGATCACGCCCACACCGCGCTCCTGCCGCTCGCCTTTGCTCACCAGATCGTTGCCTTGCAAGTCGGGATCGTGCAGCAGGTCACGGATCAACTCGGCGGCATGCAGCATCTCGATCATGCGCGCCCAGTGGAAACCCAGCGTCGCGCCCGCTGCCGAGCCGCCGTTGAAAGCCATGAATTCCTTGCGCTGTGCTTCCGCCAATGGCGAAGGAATGAAGTCGCATTGCGTCACGCGACTCAGCGGCCCCACGCGATACCAGCCCTGCTCCGGCCCGAGGCTGCGCAGGAAAGGAAACTTCATGTACGACCAATTCTTCACGTCCTCGAAAATCTCTTCCCAGTAATGGCTGTAGTCGTAATGATCGAACAGTGTGTTGCCGTTCATGTCGCGCGCGCGCAAGCCGCCGTGATACAAATCCATTGCACCGTCGGCACGCACCATGTTCAGCGTATGTGCCTTGAAGCGTCCGAAGTTGTTGTAGAGGTCGAGGTTCTGCTCGAACAACTGCCGCGCGATGCCAACCGACTCGCGGCTCCACGCCACGATCTGCTCGATGTCCTTCAGCAGATAGTCGCGCTCTTCGATGCTCACGTTCTTGTTCACCCCGCCCGGAATCGAACCCGTGCCGTGGATGCGCTTGCCCGCCGTGATGCGAATCACCTCCTGCCCGAACTTGCGCAGCAGCACACCTTGTTTGGCGATTTCGGGATAAGCAGCAGCGATGCCGACGATATTTCGCTTCGCCACATCGGAATCAAAACCGAACAACAGATCGGGCGAACACAGATGGAAAAAATGCAGCGCATGCGATTGCAGAATCTGCCCGTAATGCATCAGCCGCCGTACCTTCTCCGCCGTCGGCGTCAGCGTCGCGCCCACGATCATATCCATCGCCTTGGAGGCCGCGAGATGGTGGCTCACCGGGCAAATGCCGCACAGCCGCTGCACCATCACCGGCGCTTCCCAGTATGGCCGCCCCTGAATGAATTTCTCGAAACCGCGAAACTCCACGATGTGCAAGCGCACCTGATGCACGCGGTCGTTCTCGTCCAGCAACAAAGTCACTTTGCCGTGCCCTTCCACGCGCGTCACCGGCTCGATGGCAACACGGCGCAGGTTCTCGGGATGGGCAGCGGTTTCCAGATTGTTGTTGATGTCAGTCATATTTAATCAACCCATGCCCCAGCTCCGGCGTTTTGCCCGCGATGAGGTCGGTGAGGAATTTCCAGATGGCATCGGCGGATGGCGGACAACCTGGGATAAAGTAATCGATCTTCACCACTTCGTGCAACGGATGCACTTTGTCCAGCGGCAGCGGCAACTCGGGATCGTTGGGGATGTGCCCGTGTTCCAGCCCTGGTTCGGTGAGATACACCTCGGTCAGGCAACTACTCAGGTCAAGGTGGTTGCGCTGTGCGGGCAGTCCGCCGTTGATGGCGCAGGCACCGATGGCGATGATGATTTTGCAGTTTTTGCGGAACTCATGCAGCACATGCACGTTCTCCGCGTTGCAGATGCCGCCCTCGATAATGCCGATGTCGCACAGCCCGCAATGCTTGATGTCGGTGATCGGCGAACGGTTGAATTCGACGAGTTCGAGCAAGGCAAACAGGCGCTCGTCAATGTCGAGGAGGGACATGTGGCAGCCGAAGCAGCCGGCGAGCGAGGTGGTGGCGACGCGGAGTTTCTTCGGGTTGTGCGTAGTGTCAGTCAAGTTGCACTCTCCCGGTCCGTTCGCCCTGAGCCTGTCGAAGGGTGGACGGATTTGCTTGAAATCACTTGTGGTTCGACAAGCTGTGCGTGCGCTGTTGGGGCGAATGCCCCATACAGCCACGGCCTACCCCTTGCGGGTACACCACGAACGGGCTCTTGAAGTTTCTTGCTCATGGCGTTCCCTCACAAGCGGCGCAACTGCCGCTGGCATCGGCCTGGCGCGGTGCATCGTCCAGCGCTTGTGCGCTGATTGGACGCTGGTCGTAACGCCGTTGGCCAATGGGTATGCTGAAGCCGACGCGTTTAGGCAGGATCACGCCGACCGGGCAGACTTGCATCGCCTTGTCGCTCAACGCGATGCTGGTATCTTTCAATAAACCCGATTCCGCATTGACGATGAGGTGCTTGGCAATACCGCGCCCGGACAGCGCGAACACATTCTTGCCATCCACTTCGCCGGAGGCACGCACGCACAGTTCGCACAGAATGCAGCGGTTGAAGTCGAGCAGGATGTCGGGATGCGAGGCATCCAATGGACGATCCGGGTACAGATGGCGGAAGCCGGTGGCATGCACTTCGAGGTCGTAACCCAGCGCCTGCAACATGCAGTTGCCGCTCTTCTCGCACGACGGACAGAAATGGTTGCCTTCGGCGAACAGCATCTGCACCAGAGTGCGGCGCAACGCGTTCAGTTCTTCG
>CAINCU010000035.1 GCA_903847155.1 uncultured Gallionellaceae bacterium
CCTTCACTTCGTACAAGCCCCTCGTTCATGCAGCGTTGTAATACGGTTTCGAACAGATGCCGGAATACTACGCTGTCACGAAAGCGACCATGCCTGTTCTTGGAGAAAGTGGAATGATCCGGCACTTTGTCTTCCAGCCCCAATCGGCAGAACCAGCGGTAGGCTAGATTCAGATGCACTTCTTCACACAGCTTGCGTTCAGAGCGAATACCAAAGCTGTAGCCGATGATCAGCATGCGTATTATCAACTCTGGATCAATTGAGGGTCTGCCTGTGTGGCTGTAATGCTCAGCGAGGTGTTTGTGGAGTGCGTCTAGATCGAGATACTGATTGATGCCGCGAAGAAGATGATTCTGTGGAATGTGGTCTTCAAGGTTGAAGGAGTAGAAAAGGCGTTCTTGGTTATCTGTCTGAAACCCCATTATATCAAGGCTCTCCGCTCATTCGACAGTCAGAATTTTATCATCTACACTCCGCATCTACCGAGAGTTTTTCAACACAATCGGCCGACTGCTGCCGGCTCTAAATACTTTTCCACTTACTTCTCCATCCCACTTTCGTCCGCGCAATCTAACAACAAAGCCAGCGACTTACCACGCTCAAGAATATATAGACCTGCCGCTCTGGTCACTGCGGCGCAGTTCCGGTTTGTTGTCGTTGTCTGTATCCAACCTGCCCCGCAAGGCAGTACCCACAGGGTACAAGAACCTCTGCGAGGTAAACTCGGGCCTCTTCCAGTGAAGAGGCTTGTTGAAGAGGCCCGTCAATAGGCGTTCTACAAGCATCCCATCGCAGATGCAGTGAGCTTGGATGTTTGCCATCCGGTGTGCTGATTCAGGAAGCTGCACTGAGCACATAACCCACCACATAGCCGCCTGCCAGCAGTGCGAGCACGACGGCGAGGCCCAGTTCGAGGGTGCGCTGCGATACGTGTTTTTGCGTGAGCGCACCGACGTACATGCCAGCGATGCCACCCAGCCCGAACAGGATGCCTAGCGCCCAATCGGGTCGGGTTTCGATGCCGGGCGGGGCGGGCAGGAACTGGTAGAGCGCGACGCCAACCACGGAGGTGGCGAAGGTGCCGAAAAGTGCCGCACCTGCTACGTCATATACCGGCAGGCAAAAAACAGCGACCAGCACTGGCGCCATGATGGAACCACCTCCGATGCCGTAGGCGCCGCCAATAATGCCGATAAATAGGGCGATGGTGAAAATCGGTATCAGGTTGCGCTTGCTGCTCGCAGTCGGCGATACCGATGTGCTCGTAGTCGGTTTGGATTTTTTTAGCAGCAGGCGAATCGCCAATCCCAGCAACACCAGTCCGACAAAGAACTTAAACACGCGCGGGTCGAGTAACCAATGCACACGCAGCCACCATCCGGCCAGCAGTCCCGGCAACGTACCGGCGGCGATGACCCAAGCCAGACGCCAGTCCATGCGCTTCTCGCGTGCGTAGCGCCACACGCCAGCGGGAATCGCTACCAGATTGAAGACGAGGTTGGTCGCCGACACCGAAGGCGCGACGTAGCCGAGGACGCTCATCTGGAATGGCAACAACAGGAACGCGCCCGACACCCCCACCATCGAAGTGAAGAACGAAATGACGAAGGCCACCAGCGGCGGCAGCCAGAGCGGAACGGTGATAGCGGCGACGTCGAAGTACATGCGCGCAATCATGCCATAGAGCAGCGGGAGCGGCTATGAAGCGAAACGCTTACTGTCGTTTGCAATCTGCACGCAATGCTTGTTACAGATGCCCGTATTTACCTCGCAGAGATTCTTGTACCCTGAGGGTATTGGCATGGCGGCATGTTATATTTTGTTTTTGTTGCCTGACAGACCTTTTGGACTATGGATTTTTTAAGTTTGCTGTTCCTGCTGTTGGCTGCCGCGCTGGTGTGGTACTGGCTCGACAGTCTGGGAGATCTGGAGCTTGCGCGGAAGGCGGGGAAGCAGGCATGCCTTGATGCGGATGTGCAATTTCTCGACGACACGGTGGCCAGCATCGCGTTGCAACTGGTGCGCAACGAATATGGCAGGAGAGTATTTCGTCGCACCTATCGTTTCGAGTTCAGCGAGACCGGCAACACGCGCCTCGAAGGCCGGGTGATTTTGCTCGGGCACAAGATCGACTCGGTGACGATGGATCCGTATTTGCTGTTCCAGCAGCATGAACCGCTGGACCATAATTGAATTGTTTGCCACCGCGAACCATTACCTGCCCCGCAAGCCCCGTCATTAGGCGTTCTACAAGGATGCTGCGCAGGTCAGGCGATAAAGCGCTGCACTGCCGGTGCATCGAAAGGCCAGCCAAGTTCTGCGCCACTATCTTCGCGCCACAGCACCGGAATGCGTGTGCCGTATCTTTCCAGCAGGCCATCGTCTTCGGTGATGTCGATGTGTTCGGCGCTAACGCCGATTGCCAGAAGCACGGCCTGCGCCTGTTCGCACAGGTGGCAGAACTCTGTTCCATACAAATTCAATTTCATCTTGAGTCGTTCCGAATTTTGGAATGGGTGGGCGCAAAAACGCGCCCACCCTGCATTGCTCAATAGTCGGTGTAGCCCTTTTCGCCCGGCGTGTAGAACGTGGCGGGGTCCGGTGCATTCAGTGCCGTACCATTTTTTAGTTTCTGCACCAGATCCGGGTTGGAGATGAACGGTCTGCCGAATGCCACGAGGTCGCCGCGTTGTGCATCCAAATCGGCGTTGGCGCGCGCCGCATCGTAGCCGCCGGAGAGGATGTATTTGCCTTTGAAGTTGGCGCGTATCTTGGCTTTCAATTCCGCACTGACCGGTGGCGCACCCATCGAGCTGTGATCAACGACGTGGATATATACCAAGCCGATGTTGTTCAGCTCTTCAATCAGTCGCAGATATAGTGCATCCGTCGTGGCATCGGCTGCGGCGCCGTTGAACGCGCCATAAGGCGAGATGCGCATGCCGATGCGTTCTGCGCCGATAGCAACGGCTGCAGCCTTGGCGACTTCGACGGCGAAACGCACCCGATTCTCCACGCTGCCGCCCCATTTATCGGTGCGCTGATTGGTGGCGGTGTTGAGGAACTGGTCGATCATGTAGCCGTTCGCACCATGCAGTTCGACGCCGTCGAATCCGGCTTCGATGGCGCGCTTGGAAGCATTAGCGTATTCGGCAATGGTAGCCGCGATGTCGGCTTCGCTCATCGCTTCAGGTTCAGGATGAGGCTGCATGCCGTTGCTGTCCGTCCACATATCGCCCGTGAGCGCCACTGCGGAAGGTGCAATTATTTTCGCATCGGCTGCCATGTTGGCCGGGTGGCTGACGCGCCCGGTGTGCATCAGTTGCACGAATATCTTGCCGCCCGCCGCATGCACGCCGTCGTTCACGCGCTTCCAACCTTGCACTTGCGTATCGGAAAACATGCCGGGAATGCGCGCATAGCCAAGGCCGTTGGGAGAAGGCGAAGTGCCTTCGGTAATGATGAGTCCGGCATCGGCACGCGACTTGTAATACTTTTCCATCAAGTCGTTCGGCACGTTGCCGATGGCACGCGAGCGTGTCATCGGCGCCATGACGATGCGATTCTTCAATTGCAGTTTGCCAAGGGTGACTGGGGTAAACAGTGCTTGAGACATATCGTGCTCCTTTTAATTTTAGATTGTGCAGGAGCGAGCACGCTCGCTCCTGCACAATGCAGCGTTGAATTTTAAATTACTGCTTCAACGATTCCACCGGGATCGTCAGCGTCACGCTATCGCTCACATAAGGCACATATTTGCCCATGTTGAAATCGGAGCGTTTGACCACAGCAATGGCGTTGGCACCGCAGGCATCTTTTTTCATCATCGGATGCGGCATGCACAACATGGAGGTCACCACCAACACCACCGGTTTGGTGATGCCCTTGATGGTCAGGTTGCCGTCCACTTCCACCACCTTATCGCCGTCGTATTTCATCTTGTCAGATTTGAATGTGATGGTGGGATATTTTGCGGTGTCGAAGAAATCTTCTCCCTGAATGTGCTCGTTGAATAGGGCGAAACCGGTATCGACCGACTTCGCGTCGATCACCACGTCCGCCGAGCCGGTCTTGGCTTCACGGTCTATGGTGATGGTGCCGCTGGTCGTGTCAAAACGGCTGAGTTGGGTGGAGTAGCCAAAGTGGCTGTACTCAAAACGCGGTTTGGTATGGTTGGTGTCGATCACGTAAGTCTCGGGTGCCGCAAAAGCGGCTGAAGACAGGGTGAATGCAAATAGCAGAGCGATGGTTTTTTTCATGGTGTTCTCCTTGTTGGTGGTTGTATGTGATGCTATTTTCTGGCGGGTGTTGCTTTCACGACGAGGTGAAATTTGATTTGGATCTCGTTGGCCACGGTGCCGACATCGGCCCATTCGCCTTCACCGATGGCGTAATCGAGACGCTTGATGGTGAACGTGCCGTCGAACTGTCCGCGATCTCCAACCGACTGAAAGGTGAGCGGCGCTTTCACATCAAGGCTTCTGCCTTTGATGCTCAACTTGCCAGTGGCTTCATAGCGGTTGCCACCCAAGGCCTTGATGCCGCTGGCAATGAAACTGGCGGTGGGAAAAGTCTTGGTGTTAAACCACTGTTTGCCCAACACTTCTTCATTGGCTTCGGCTGAGCCGGTGTCGATGCTGCTCACGTCTATGTCGATACGCGCTTGCGCATTGGCGAGTCTGGTCGGATCGAACGAGATTTGTGCCGCGAACTTGTTGAACTTGCCGTCCATAGCCACGCCCATTTGCGCGTAGCCGAACGCCACATTGCTTTCGTTAGTCTGCATTTGCTTGAATTCGAGCGCATAGACTTGGCTGCTTAGCAGTAGGAGGAAGGCGGCGCCGGTTAGCTGCTTTATCGTGTTGCTCATTGTTTGTTCTCCGTTTGGCTTGCTCCGGTTCGCTTTAGGCAAAATGCCCGTTGCGGAAATCATCCAGTGCCAGATGAATCTCTTCCTGCGTGTTCATCACGAACGGCCCGTATTGCACGATGGGTTCGTTTAGCGGTTTGCCCGCGACCAAGATCAGCCGCGCATCTTCGCTAGCGCTTAGCGTCAGTCCATCGGCTCCTGGTGTGTTGCTCAGGATACCCATGCGCTGCGCTTCCACCGGCATATCGCCGACCTGCACTGCGCCGCGATACACGTAGATGAAAGCGTTGTGCGTTTGCGGAATCGCAGTTGAAAAAATTGCACCCGCAGGCAGGTGAATATCGAGGTACAGCGGCTCGGTGGTTTCGCGCGTCATCGCGCCTGCCACACCGTTGCTGCTGCCCGCGATCACGCGCACAGTGACGTTTCCCGCCGTCGTATATTCGGGAATTTTTTCGCTGGAAAAATCCTTGTACCAAGGTTTGTCCATTTTATTTTTCGCGGGCAGGTTGAGCCACAGCTGGAAACCTTCCATCACACCTTCTTCCTGCTCGGGAATTTCGGAATGAACTGCGCCGCTACCGGCAACCATCCATTGCATGCCGCCGTTTTGCAGCAGACCCTCGTGACCTGCGCTGTCGCGGTGGCGCATGCGCCCAGCCAGCATGTAGGTGATGGTTTCAAAGCCGCGGTGCGGGTGATCGGGGAAACCGGCGATGTAATCGTCCGGGTCGTCGCTGCCGAAAGCGTCCAGCATCAGGAATGGATCGAGGCGGCGTTGCAGCTTGCCGGTGAGTACGCGCGTAAGACTCACGCCCGCGCCATCCGAGGTGGCGACGCCTTGGACGATGCGCTCGATATTGCGCGATTGATGCAATGTAGTTTGAGTGGCGGTTTTCACGGCCGGCTCCTTAGTTGACTAAAGTTCTAGCATATTAGCCATCTCGATTTGATAGATAAAGCCGGTAATTCGAGATAGACTATCCCGCAAATGGAACAAAAGAATATCTCTGCCGATGACATGATCCTGTTCGCCACCATCGCCGAACAGGGCAGTCTGGTGCGCGCCGCCGAGTTGCTGGGCATGCCCAAAGCCACCGTGTCGCGCCGCTTGAACAATCTGGAAGAGTTGCTGGAACAGCGCCTGCTGATTCGCACCACGCGCCGTTTGACGATCACCGATTTCGGCCAGGAATTTCTCGATCACAGTCGACGCGTGGCGGAAGAAGTCGCCGCCGTACAGGATTTTGTGCGCAGCCAGGACGTACAACCGCACGGACGTTTACGCATCACGATGGCGGACGATTACGCCAGACAACGCATGTCGCGCGCCATCGCCACTTTCATCGAGGCTTATCCCGAAATACAGATTGACCTCGACCTGTCTTCGCGCCGAGTCGATCTGATCGGTGAACGCTTCGATCTGGCTATCCGCATGGGCGAACTGGATAACGATGCCACGCTGGTGGCGCGCAAGATCGACGAACAAACTTTCAGCCTGTACGCCAGCCCCATCTACCTTGGGCTGCATCCGGCACCGCAGCATCCCGACGACTTGATGCAGCATGTCGCGGTGCGCCTGTTATCCACCAACGGCACGGCAGTGCCGTGGAAACTCACGCGCGGCAAAGAGGTCTGGGAGAACGTGCCGCCCGGCAGACTCACCATGAATTCGCCCAACGTCATCCAGCAATTGCTGCTGGACGGCGCCGGCATCGGCGCCTTGCCGGACAACTTCGCAGCGGAAGACCTGCGCCGCAAACGCCTGCTGCGCGTGCTGCCCGACTGGTCCTTCCCCGTCATCCCCGCGTGGGCGGTAACCCCCATGCGCCGCTACCTGCCCGCCAAGACGCGCGCGTTTCTGGATCATATCGAGCGGTTTCTGGCGAAGGGCTAAACTTCCCTGCACAGCGTTTTTCAACAGATAACCTCATGGAATACCCGCAAGGGGTAGGCCGTGGTTGTAAAGCCGACATGTCGGCAACAACTACACACGCCCGTCAATTGGCTATCTACGCTATATACTTGGCGTAGACCGCCTATTGACGGGCATCTTCACGAGGGCGATATTTGATAACGGCTTGCGGGGAATCACGCCTCAATCACTACGTGCGGATCAAGATTCGCGACGCTACGATTCTAGACCTCACTCCGCGCTTTACTGTTAGAGGGGAGGAACGTGAACGGCGGAAATTAACCCGAAGCCGCCATAGACATACGCGCATTCATTGCTCGAAAGCGCCCGTTGGTGAAGTACTGAGTCCGTCAAGGTTCCGCGAAGCGGAAGGTCTACTCCTGCCGTGACCGGAACATCTGTTTTGTAGTGAGGCAGCAAAAGAAAAATACGTCCGAGTTAACTGCACTGTTTATGTTTTTTTACTCAAGATATTTTGCAACGCAAAATAGCTGACGGTACTTGACACAATTAGCGATTAACTGATGACGTACACAGTTCTATAGCGCCACCGCGAGTTAGACCAAGCCCTCCGTTGGATGGATGCTCCCAAGCTTTCTCAAAACATTTGGTGACCTTAACTGCGTTACTTGCGCTATTACATAGTTTGACAGCCTGGCCTTGATTTAGACCAAGTCCACCGTTGGATGGATGTTCCCAAGCTTTCTCAAAACATTTGATGACCTCAACTGCATTACTTGCACCATTACATAGTTTTATAGCTTGTCCTCGATTTAGACCAAGTCCACCATTCTCGGGATGCTCCCATGCTTTTTCAAAACATTTAGTGACTTCGTCAGCGAACACCGCTTGGCCATAAACAAATAGTGTGATTGGTATGATCAATAGGAAATGTTTCATTTTACGTTTTCTTCCGTTTGCCACATATTTGCGTCTATCCACCTGACAAATATACCGCCCGATAAGAAACATTAGAACAAAATAATTTTCGATGCTCCAAAGCGGACGGAGTTGATCGGCAGAAGTTAAACAACTCCGATCATAGCCCTTAACGAATTCGTTGCCGCATAAAAGCCATTCGCGAACTCACACATTCGACCCATTGCAGCCGGAACTATCGAAATCAGCGCCGTTTAGCGGATGCTCACAGACATCTCATTAAGCGCTAACGGCGCGCCCCTTCATGGAACGGCTCGTTGTCATACTGGTCGTCTTTTCTGGATACGGTTTGCTTGCCGTATTCGATCTACGGAATTGGCTTCTGGTAAGTACCCGTCATGCTGTTTATGTATTCCAAAGCTGCACGGTTCCTCGGGATTTCTGGAAAGGTCAAGAAAAGGAGACGCACGAGCTCCTCCTTGCTTCCCGCTGCAGATATGAACCGATCAGCAAAATGATCCGCCATTTCAAACAACTCATACTTCTTCGCAAAATGTCTTGCGACCTCAACCTGAGGCGAGTTAGGTAGGACATGTTTCAGAAATGTCCAGTGGAGACAGACCGCAAGAGGCCGCTCGCCCTCCGGCACATCGGGAAGCCCCAAACAGACATCCCGCATCACTACCTCCCAATGTTCGCGGCGCTCTGGATGAAATTGAAGTTCCACAGGAACGATAACTACGTGCTCGATGGCATTATCGAGGCCAACCAGCACATTGGAAAAGCCTTTATCCAATTCTTCGTTATCGGCTAAAGCCAGCTTTGGAACTCCATCGACATGAAACCGCCGCACGTGTAGCACTTCATGTCTAACCGCCCCATCGGGAAAGTATCCATTGGTCGGTGCAAAGAGATGAATGCTTTGGGCTTTGATGTTGACTGCGAGTTTGCCCTGACCAGTAGTTCCGCCTTCATTCTGGTTGGGGTCGAAAATCACCTTGATGTCAACACCCGCGCCTTCCTCCACTTCAAGGATGAACTGTTGGACTGGCTCACTAAGACGGGCAAGATACTCGGGTTGCATATGCCGATGATGCTTGATATTTGACAGATAGATACTACATTAAGGCTACCCTAACCGGTTAGGGGCGACTGTCGTTTCTGGCCGATTCTGTTGAAAAACTCTTTTTTCGCACCTCTCGGAAATTTTGCGAATTGCAGCAGCGTCTGTGAATCGCACTTGCTTGTCCATAGTGATGTAGCTTATTGGCTTATGGTTGAGTTTAAGTGTGGCAAGGGTACCCACCCGCGTCGAAAATATTTGAAGTTCCCTATGAGGCTAGAATTTTTTTAAGGTGCCCCAAAAAAAGAGTTTTTCAACAGAATCGGCCGAAACCGGTCTGCTGCGATTATTGGGCAAGCGCCTAATTTTGCCAAATGCTAAATTCTATAATCCAACTGCCTGAAGATGCCCGTCAATAGGCGATCTACGCCACTAAACTTATGAAGATGTCCGTATTTGCTGGCTTGCGGGCAAGGTTACTTTTGCGATTCAACTTTTGTTCCCTTCGTGCAGCCGGATATTTTGTTAACATCCTGCACATTCCAAATCGAACGCGCTCCTGCTCTGCTCAAATGAAATTCCATCCCGTTCTACGTTTTTTTGCCATCATTTTGCTATTACTTAACAGCATTGCTTTCGCCGAAAACGCGGCCACTTTGGAGCGAATGGCGAACGATGCGTTCGACCGGATGAACCTGCGTCGCACACAGATCGGCTTGTCGCCATTAAAGCGCAGTGCGATTCTGGATCGTTCGGCCACTGCACACGCCCGCTACATCACGCACAATCATTCTCTGGGCAGCGAGGGGCATAACGAAAATTCCAAGCGCCCCGGCTTCACCGGCATCACGCCGACGCAACGCATGGTGGCGGCTGGCTATTCCGGCAACAGCACGTCGGAGAATATCGCACTGACCAGCTATCCTGAAGGTTCGTTAAGCACGGATGATTTGATCGACGCGCCGTATCACCGGCAGTCGCAATTCGGTGCGTACCTCGAAGCGGGCGTGGCGATGAGCGCACAACCCGCACCGTCGAATTCGGTGAATGCGGAGCAGTATATTTACGTCATCAACTTCGGCGCAAACACCTCTCCCCGGGGCAAGAACCAGAGAACGCAGCCTTTCGTCTATCCGGCGGATGGGCAGCAGGATGTCCCCGCCGATTGGATCGCCAACGAATCACCCAACCCGGTGCCGGATATGATCGGTCAGCGCGTCGGCTACCCGATCAGTTTTTCCGCCGACCCCAGCGACTCGCTCATCATCAATTCATTCAATCTGCGTGACGCGAACGATTCTAGGATTGCAGGACGCTTAATCACCACGGACACCCAGAATGGCAAGCCGCTGGACGATTACGCTTTCTGGATTCCGCTCCTTCCGTTGGCGTACGGCACGAGCTTTCAGGCTCACCTTGAGGGAACATTGAACGGCACTGCCTTCAACAAAGATTGGCACTTCACCACATTTAAATCCACCCCGCTGCGATTGATTCCCGCCGCAGCGCAAATCAGGGGAGAGGCCGTTCAACCTTGACCGTGAAATTGGTCGGCGGTACGGCAACCAATCTTGTGGTGAGTTATGGCGGCCTTAGTTATCAGTATTCCGGCAAGGGAAACCCCAATGTTTCTTTCGTTACCTTCAGCCATCTCGCGCCCGATCTGATAATGCTGACGCGCAATGCCACGCCCTGCGCAGGAGTACTCAAGTCATGTGAGGTTATTATCAAAGGCAAAGATGCGACGGGAAATGAAATCAGTCTTGCACTGCCGGTGATGTAGCCACACACGGATAGCGCAGCTTCACTTTCAACTCGCACTTCATCCTCTGATTCGCCATGCGCCGCGATTCATTCATGAACGACCACATCGCTGGCGACACGGCACGTTGCACTGCAGAACGCGGCAAGCGTGGCGGGCGCGGCAAGTCGAACGCGTCGGCCACGGCATCGAAGTAGTCGCCCATTTTCATCTGTCCGTCATCGACGGCGTGATAGACGCGATTCGGTTTGGCGCGGCGTAGGGTTGCGACAATGATGCGCGCCAAGTCGTCGGCGTGGATGTGATTGGTGTAGCTGTCTTGTTCTTGCACGATGGCGGGCGCGCCCGAGCGTATTCGATCCAGCGGCAGGCGCTCCGCTGCGTAGATGCCGGGGACGCGCAGGATATTGGCGTTCACACGGTTGCGTGTAGCCCAGTTGCGGATTTGATTTTCAGCATCTATGCGCAATTGCGCGCGCCGGGTTTGCGGATTCAACTTATGTGTTTCGCTCACCATGTCACCGTCGCAATCGCCATATACGCCGCTGGTGCTAATGTAGATGAGTTGTGCCGGCGGTGCGGCGCGCGACAGCGTGGCGAGCAGATGGCGGGTGCGTGTATCAAAAGTAATCTCCTTCTGCATTCTCCTTGCCAAAGAATGAGTCGCGGGTGGCGCGAAGTGCAGTACGACATCTGCCAAACCCGCAATGCGCGCAAGGCTGTTTCTGTCGTCAAGGTCGCCCATGACTGGTGTGATGCCAAGCGCACGCAGCCTGTCGCGCTGCGCCGGGTTGCGCAGCAGCGCGTACAGGCGATAGTGACGTTGCAACAAGGGGATTGTGCGCAGTGCGATGTCGCCGCAGCCGATGATGAGCAGTCGTTTCATTCCGGAATTATGCGTTAAAATCGCGCCCCTCAATCAAGCGGACATCTGTCATGAGTTTCAAGATCACCATCCAGCCCAGCCAGCACAGCTTTACCACCGATGCCGAAGAAACCATTCTGGATGCCGCACTGGATCACGGATTGGTGTTGCCTTATAGCTGCCGCAACGGCGCGTGCGGCATGTGCAAGGGCAAGGTGTTGGAAGGTTCGGTGGATTATGGCAAGGCGCAGCCGTTTATGCTGAGCGATGAGGAAAAGGTGAAGGGCTTGGCGCTATTCTGCTGTGCCAAGCCGTTGTCCGATCTGGTGATCGAAAGCCACGAGGTGACCCGGTCGCAGGATATTCCGGTGAAGATGCTGCCGTGCCGTGTGGAAAAGATGACCAAGGTAGCGCACGATGTGATGGTGTTGTCGCTCAAACTGCCTGCCAACGAACGCCTGCAATTCCTCTCCGGACAATATATCGACATCCTGCAAAAAGACGACAAGCCGCGCAGTTTTTCGCTGGCCAATGCGCCGCACGATGACGCTTTTCTGGAACTGCACATCCGCAATATTGCCGGAGGTAAATTCACCCAGCACGTGTTCAACGGCATGAAGGAGCGCGACATTCTGCGCATCAAGGGGCCGCTCGGCAGTTTCTTCCTGCACGAGGATTCCGACAAACCTATCGTGTTCGTAGCCAGCGGCACTGGCTTTGCGCCGGTCAAGGCGATCATCGAACATGCGCTGCACATCGGTTTCAAACGCGAGATGCATTTCTACTGGGGCGTGCGCAAAGTGGCCGACCTGTACATGCTGGACAAGATCAAAACCTGGGAAGCGCAAGGCATCAAATTCACGCCAGTGGTTTCGGATGAAGCCTGGGACGGGCGCTCAGGCTTTGTACATCAGGCGGTGCTGGAAGATTTCAAGGATTTATCCGGCTATGTGGTGTATGCCTGCGGCGCGCCGGTGGTGGTGGAAGCGGCACACCGCGATTTCACCAGCCAGCGCAGCTTGGCAAATGAGGCGTTCTACTCGGATGTATTCACGTTTGTCGCAAAAGTCTGAAACGTCGCATCGCGCAAAGCCAGCAAATACGGCAATCTTCAGACAGTACATGATGTAGATCGCCTATTGACGGGCGTGTGCGTGGTGGTTGCCGACTTGTCGGCTTTACAACCACGGCATACCCCTTGCGGGTATTCCACGATGCTTGTTGTTGCGCAGACGCGAATTACTCCTCAGTCAGCTGGTTCGCCAACTGGTACTGCTTGAACGCTTCATCCGGTTTGTGCAGCTTCTCTGCCAGTTGCGCCAGCGTGGTATGCGCCTCGCGGCTAGGGTGCAGGCTGAGGCTGGCATCCAGATAGTTTTTCGCTTTGCCCCACAATTCCTGATGCAAACACAGCTTGCCCAGCGCCAGCAATAATCCGGCATCATCGTGATGAATTTTCAACCAGCGCTCGGCCTGGTCGATCTGCACAATGACGCTGCCATCCAGACAGTCGCCATATAGCGCGACCAGTTCGCTATCCCATTCGGCGTTCAAACTTTCCGTCACCAGGTTGCGCGCCATGGCGCACTCGCCCAACTGTTTGAAGATGCGTGCGGCCTCGGCGGCAACACGGTTGCGGCGTTTGAACTCGGCGGGCATGCTTTTCCATACCACGCGCAGCTCTTCGATGTCGCGTGCGCACTTGCGCAGCTTTTCCAGCCAGGCCTGCTGACGCATTTGTGTCGCCATCTGCGCATTGATGGAGTTGCGTTTTTCCAGTTGATTCACCAAGTCCAGCACTGCGTCCCAGTTGCGCGCCTGTTGCTGCGCTTTCAATGCCAGACTCAGCGCGCCGCTGTGTTTGTTGACCCCGAACTCGCTCAATTGCCTGAGCGTGTTGAGGGCAGTTTGCGGTTGTTTCTGTTCGAGATTGAATTCGGCTTTCGCCAACAGGCGCATGGTTTCTTCGCCCACCGTTTTTCCTTCAGCTTCGGCGAGATAGGCATCGCGCCGCTCGAATTCACGCAACTCGTTGGCGGCGCGCGCGGCGATGATGGAATTGAGCCCCGAATTTTCGCCCATATCCATTGCACGCACTGCAGCTTTTTCTGCCGCTGCATAGCGCCCTTCAAAATAGGATATCAGCGCTTCCTGCATTGCCATACGTCCTTTGCTCAACGCGCGCTCGGCGCGGAATGCGCGCACGTATTGCGGCAAATTCACCGCTACTGAAACCATGCGCAGCAGCAGATAGCCCAACGTGAACACAGTAAACAATCCCAATATGAAAAAATTAAACGACATGCTTATTCGATGTGGCGGATACACCATCACCACATAGCCCGTGTTGTGCGCGGCCACAGCCACTGCCACCGCCGTAGCGAACAAGGCCAATAGCCAGATCAGGAATTTCATCGCATGCCCCGCTCATGGGTGATACGATAATTGCGCACTGCTTCCAGGCTGTCACTGATGTCCGGCACATCGATGGAGATGTCAGAGACAATCAAGGTTTGCAAATCGCTCAAGGTTTGCGTGGCCTCATTCGATTGGCTATTGAAATAGCGTTTTACCCATATTTGTGCGGTCTTCAGTTCGCGACGGAAACTCGCTTCGTCGTGCGACTGCAACGCCAAGCGCGCGGTAAGCAGGCGCAGTTTCAGATTCTCGCGCAGGAAAAAAGTCTGGTCGGGCGACAGCAGCGGCATCTCTTTCTGCTGAGTATTCTCAATACGCACCAATCCGCGTACTTCTTGCCACACTTCTTGCCAGAAACGTTGCCACGCGCTGCCACCTTCAAGTTTCTGTTCAACCAGCGCCGTTTCCGCCTGTGGACGTCCATCCTGTTCCAGCGGTAACGTATCGGCGGCAATGATGAGCTTGTCCAGTTGCTGACTGATGGCAGGTACGTTGATGCTCGGCAGCGCGCGCAGGCGCTCAATGTCGCGATTGAGGCGCTTACCCAGTTCGCCGAGGCCGGGCCGATCCATGCGCTTGAGGCGTGCTTGCGCATCCTGCATGGCGATCAAGGCGGCTTTCACATTGGCGGAGAGTTGCAACTGCTGACCGGCGATGAGCAGCATCTGTTCCACTTCCGCCAGCGCGGTCTGATCGCGGCTGCTCGACATTTCCTGATACAACGCTTCCAGCGCGGCGCGTTGCGCCTGCGTCTCGGCAAACTTGTTTTCCAGCACGCTCAACTTGCCGCCCAGTTCGCGCACCAGTTCCTGATTCTGCGCAACTAGCGTTTGATTCGCCTTGTTGCCGCCTTCCACTTCAGTCATGCGCCGCGCCACTTCCTGTTGCAGTTGATTGATGCTGGAATGCGCGTCGAACCATTGCCACACGAATACCACCGCCAGCACCAACAGCGTGAGTTGGGTCAGCGTCATGCGCGAAATGAAATTGACCAGCGCATTGCCTTGCGCTGCGGCATGCGCCGCCGGCGCGGTTTGGGTCGGCTCGGATGGTGCGGATTGCGTTGGTGGTGTTTGGTCGCTCATTGCGTTAATCCCGTTTGGTATGTGCCCATGCTATCAAAGCTGCCAGCATTCCGTCATCCCCAGATTCGGAAACGACGATCTCGCGCCAACCCTGTTGTCGCGCCAGCTCCGCGATGCGCGGATGCAACACGAATAACGCTGTGCCCGCAAGCCCCGTCCTGCCTTGTTCTCCGAGCACATCCCAGAGATGGGCCAAGGCTTCGCTGCTGGTCACGATCATCGCATCCGGCTTGGCCTCCAGCAGAGCGACGACATCCAGCTGCGCTTTGCCGCGCTGATAACAGGTGATGTATTCGATTTGCGCACCGCGCGACTTGAGCGTATCGCCCAGCAACTCGCGTCCGCCGTCGCCGCGCAAGATCGCCACGCGCCAGCCCGAGACATGGTGCAATTCGGGTAAGGCCAGCAAGGTTTCGCTGTCGAAGTTAGTGGTAGGCGCGATGATTTCCTGCACGCCCAAGTCGCGCAAGGCTTGCGCGCTGCTTTGCCCGACGGCGGCGACACGCACCGTGTCCGGCACTTCGCTGATTGCTTGCATGCCGTATTTCACCGCGTTCGGGCTGATGAAGATGACCAGATCGAAACGGGCGATGTGCGACAGTTGTTCGCGCAATGCGGTTTGGTCGGTTACAGCGGTGATTTCCAGCAAGGGGAACAACAGCGGCTTGCCACCCAACTCTTCGATGTCCCGCAACAGCCCTGCCGCCTGCTCACGCGGGCGCGTGATGACGATGTTGAGACCTGCGAGAGGCAAGTTGGAAGTCATAAATTCATTTGCCACAGAGACCACAGAGAAAGCCGTTTAAGTCTTTCTCTGTGGTCTCTGTGGCTAGCAGTTTTTGCAACTTACAAAGACAGCGCCGCGAGGATTTCCCCTGCGCCTTGCTTGAGCAAGTCCTGCGCGACCACGTCGCCCAGCGCTTCCGCTTGCGCTATTTCGCCTAAATGTTCAGCGCGCAACAAACGCGTGCCGTCCGGTGTGGCGACAAATCCGCGCATGCGCAGTTTGCCGTTCTGCACTTCGGCGAAGCCGCCCAGCGGTACCTGGCAACTGCCGGCCAAGGCTCGGCTCATGGCACGTTCTGCCAACACACAGGCAGCAGTGTCGGCGTGATGCAGCGGTGCCAGCACGGCCTTCAGGTCGGAACGGTCAGCACGCGTCTCAATGCCCAGCGCGCCTTGTCCCACCGCAGGCAAGCTGTCTTCGCTGGAGATGACAGCACGGATGCGCGCGCCCAAGCCCAGACGTTTCAGTCCGGCGGCGGCGAGGATGATGGCGGCGTATTGGCCTTCATCCAGTTTGCGCAAACGGGTCTGCACGTTGCCGCGCAGTGGCTCGATCTTCAGATGCGGGAAGCGCGCGCGCAACTGGCTTTCGCGACGCAGACTGGAAGTGCCGACCACGCTGCCCGCAGGCAGCGCGGCGAGGTTGTCGAAATGGTTGGAGATGAAGGCATCGCGCGGGTCTTCGCGTTCGCCAATGCAGGCCAGCACAAAACCGTTCGGCAGATTCATCGGCACGTCTTTCAGCGAGTGCACGGCGATGTCGGCGCTGCCATTTTCCAGCGCCGTCTCCAGCTCTTTCACGAATAAGCCCTTGCCGCCGATCTTGGACAAAGTCACGTCCAGAATCTGGTCGCCCTGGGTGGTCATGCCCAAAATGCTGACTGAAGTTTGTGGGTATAATGCGCGCAGCCTGTCTCGTATGTGTTCTGCTTGCCACATGGCCAATGCGCTCTCGCGCGATGCGATCACGATACGTGCCGGAGGTGTAATAGAAGCCTGACTCATCGGGTTTTCCTAATCAATAATTGTGTGGTAAATACGCAGCGCATTCTAACAGGTGCGCCATGCTTTTGCGCCGACGACCATGGCAGGATCAGTATGAATCGAATCTCAGTTCCTGACGACATTTCCAGCAAGGATTTACCGCTACGCGAGGACGTGCGCCTGTTGGGGCGTATTTTCGGCAATACCTTGCGCGAACAGGAAGGTGAGGTATATTTTCAGTTGGTCGAGAGCGTGCGTAAGGCTGCCGTGCGCTTCCGCAAAACGCAGGACGAGCGCGACGGCGAAGCACTGGAACAGATGCTGGATGCGCTTTCATCCACTGAGACGCTGGCTGTGGTGCGTGCCTTCAGTTATTTTTCGCAGCTCTCCAACATCGCCGAGGATTTGCATCACAATCGCAGCCATCGCACCCAACTCAAGGCAGGTTTCCCGCCAACCAACGGTTCGCTCCAACTGGCTTTGGATCGGCTTGAAACGAGGAAACTGAACAAAGACCAGTTGCAGTCTTTCCTGAACAGCGCGCTCATTTCACCGGTATTGACCGCACACCCCACCGAGGTGCACCGCAAAAGCATCCTTGATTGTCAGCTCTATATCGCCAGTTTTCTCGCCGAACGCGACCGTATGGACATGACCCCGGACGAACTGGCAGAGAACGAGGAATCGCTGCGCCGTTCCGTGCTGATTTTGTGGCAAACGCGCATGTTGCGGCCCGCCAAGCTGACCGTGCGCGACGAGATCAACAATGGGTTGGAGTATTACCGTTACACTTTTCTGGTCGAGATTCCAAAGATATACGCCAATCTGGAAAAGCAGTTCGAAACACGCTTCGACAAGGACATCAGGATCCCCCCGTTGCTGCGCATCGGCAGCTGGATCGGCGGCGACCGCGACGGCAATCCGTTCGTCACGCACGACGTGATGCTGAATGCGTTGCAGCAACAGTCCACATTGGCTTTTGAACACTATCTGACAGATACCTATACGCTGGGCCGCAGCCTGAGCCTGACAGATCGGTTGGCCGATGTCAGCGACGAATTGCGCAAGCTGTCCGATGCTTCGCCGGACAAAGATCCCGCGCGTGCTGACGAACCATACCGCCGCGCCTTAAACCTGATCTATTCGCGGCTGTCGATCACCTCAAAACAGTTTGGCCACAAGATCGCGCACCAGCCACCGCTGGGCGCACATGCGCAGCCTTATGCCACACCGCAGGAATTCATCGCCGATCTCGACATATTGATCGACTCGCTGTTCAAGCACGGCGCGGTATATCTGGCCAGAGGACGGCTGGCCAACCTGCGCCGCTCGGTCGAAGTGTTTGGCTTCCACCTCGCACCGCTGGACATGCGCCAGCACAGCGCTATCATCGAACAAACCATCAGCGAGCTGTTTTCACATAGCACGGGTAGGGCCAATTACCCCGATCTCGACGAAGCGGACAAACGCACCGTGTTACTGGAAGCCTTGCAGAAAGCCGCCTGTCTGCTGACGGACATCAAACACTATTCCGACGCGACGCAGGAAGAGCTGCGCATTATGCAGACGGCGGCAGAAATTCATAAACGCTACGGACGTGCCGCGCTGCCCAACCACATCATCTCCAAGACCGATGCAGTGAGCGACATGCTGGAGCTGGCGCTGATGCTGCAGCAAGTCGGCTTGCTGCAAGGTAGCGATACGCTGCACGTCAACATCATCCCGTTGTTCGAAACCATCGAAGACTTGCGCGGTTGCGCCACTATCATGGATGAATTGTTTGCCATCCCGTGGTATCGCCAGCTTCTGCTCAGTCGCGGCGACACGCAGGAAGTGATGCTGGGCTACTCCGACAGCAACAAGGACGGCGGCTATCTCACCGCCAACTGGGAGTTGTACAAGGCCGAAGTCGAACTGGTGAAAGTGTTCGAGAAACACGGTATCGAGCTGCGCCTGTTCCACGGGCGCGGCGGCACCGTCGGGCGCGGTGGCGGCCCCAGTTACGATGCGATTTTGGCGCAACCACCGGGCAGCGTGAACGGGCAGATTCGCATTACCGAGCAGGGCGAAGTCATTGCCAGCAAGTATTCCAACCCTGAGATCGGTCGCCGCAATCTGGAAACGCTGCTCGCCGCAACCATGGAAGCCACGTTGCTGCATCACCACGGCGCGGATAGCACCATGCCGGAATATCATCGCATCATGGAAGAACTGAGCCGCGATGCTTTCGCCGCATATCGCAAGCTGGTGTATGAGACTCCCGGCTTCACCGATTTTTTCTTTACCGCCACGCCGATCCGCGAGATCGCTGAACTCAACATCGGTAGCCGCCCCTCGTCGCGCAAACCTTCCGATCACATTGAGGACTTGCGTGCCATTCCTTGGGTGTTCAGCTGGGGCTTGATTCGCGTGATGCTGCCCGGTTGGTATGGCTTTGGTTATGCGGTGAAGCAATTCATTGAACGCGAGGGGGATGACGGCCTCAAGCAGTTGCAAGTCATGTACAAGAACTGGGCATTTTTCCGTGGCATGATATCCAATATGGATATGGTGCTATCCAAGACCGACATGGGTATTGCATCGCGTTATGCCGAACTGGTGCAGGATGTTGAATTGCGCGAGCGCATCTTCGGCGCAATCTGCAGTGAATGGGAAACCACCATCGAAATGTTGTTCGCCGTTACCGGAAACACCACCCTGCTGCAGGATGCTCCGGCTTTCGCGCGCAGCTTGTTGAATAGAACGCCGTACATCGATCCGCTCAATCACTTGCAGGTTGCCCTGTTGCATAGACACCGTGCGGGCGACAAGGATGAAAAGGTAAAGCGCGCGATCCACCTCTCCATCAACGGCATCGCCACCGGGCTGCGCAATAGCGGTTAATGCCGGCCAAGCTAAGCCCTCCTGATCCTTGTTGCCAGAGACAATCACTTGCTACTGGGTGTTCCGCGCAAAAAATATTCGGAACTTAGGCGCGAAATTTGATGTCCGATATGGTGTGTGTTGTCGGCATGTAAATATTTGTAAACTTTTCCGAAAATATTCGCCGATGTATGGCGGGTGATAATATTCATCGTAGTCAAAAGTTTCGGATTTGCTGGTTTTCGTCACCCGGAATAATCAATCTAAGGAGAACGATATGAAGCGGCACCTCATTTCAATGTTTACTGTCACTGTTCTTTGCGTGGCAGCAGTTCTGCCGGCTTGGGCAGAAGGGCGGCATGATGGGCGAGACGAAGGGCGTCGCGATTATCGTCACAATGCGCGCGGCTGGGTTGGTGAGAGAGATATTCGTCATTTTGAAAATCGCCACATTACTGTTTGGCGTGGCGGTAGCTGGCGGCATGGCGAGCATGAAGGCCGAGTAGGCTGGTGGTGGATCGCCGCCGGAATGTGGTACTTCTATCCGCAGCCGGTCTATCCTTATCCCGACCCCTACATCCCGCCGGTGGTAGTTGTGCAACCTGCGCCTGCACCACAGCCCACCGCTCCCGTTGTGCAGCCACCGTCAGCACAAAACTGGTATTACTGCGTGGCCAGCAAGAGTTATTACCCCTATGTATCCAGTTGTCCGGCAGGTTGGAAAACAGTACCGGCAACGCCATCCGGCGTTCCGGCTAACTAGGCGGTAATTTGGTGAGGTCTATCATGCGAAAAATACTTGCGTGCTGCGTATTTGCTAGCGTGCTCACCGGATGTGCGACCGCGCCTGACGGGCCGCGCATCGCGGTGATGCCTGCACCGGGCAAGCCCTTTGAAGTATTTGCGGCGGACGAAAAGGTTTGCCGCAATTACGCCGAACAATCCATCGGCCAGTCACGTAACGACGCGGCCACCAAGAATTTTGCCGGTGCTGCCGCTGTGGGAACAGCCATCGGTGCGGCTGCAGGCGCAATGGGTGGCGACCGTGGCGGTGCCGAAAGTGGTGCTGCTACCGGCCTTATTGTCGGCAGCATGGTAGGTGCGGGCGAAAGTACAAATGCCACACAGGATGCGCAGCGGCGTTACGACATCGCCTATGAACAGTGCATGTATGCCAAAGGCAATCAGGTTCCCGGCTACTCGGCTCCACAGCAAATCTTTTATCCGCCACCACCTCCGCGCTGATCGTTCAACATGGCCTTTACCAGTCAGCAAATTTGCGCAGCTATCTGTCTAAGTATGCGATCAATTTGGCACATTCCTGCAGCTGGATCACAACCATCCCTCTTCCTTGTTTGACCAACTCAGGAAACGCTGATGAAAACCCCGAAACGAATCGCACCACTGGTTGAAGATGGTCTCGTCAATGAGGTCATCCGCCAGTTGATGAGCGGCAAGGAAGCCACGGTATATGTGGTGCGCTGCGGCGACGAGGTGCGTTGCGCCAAGGTTTACAAAGAGGCGGACAAGCGCAGTTTCCGCCAGAGCACGGATTACACTGAAGGCCGCAAAGTGAAGAACAGCCGCCGTGCGCGCGCCATGGAAAAAGGCACAAACTACGGACGCAAGGCGCAGGAGGAAGCCTGGCAAAACGCCGAGGTGGATGCCTTGTATCGCCTCGCCGCCGCCGGTGTGCGCGTGCCCAAGCCGTATAACTTCCACGAGGGCGTGCTGCTGATGGAGTTGTTGACCGACAGCGAAGGCAACGCCGCACCGCGCCTAAACGATATTGCGCTCAGCGCTGAAGTGGCGCGCGAATATCACGCCATCCTCATTAAGCAAGTGGTGCGCATGTTGTGCGCTGGCATCATTCACGGCGACCTGTCCGAATACAACGTGCTGGTGGATAGCACAGGCCCGGTCATCATCGACCTGCCGCAAGCCATCAACGCTTCCGCCAACAATCAGGCGCACCAGTTGCTGCTGCGCGATGTGCAGAACCTCGCCACTTACTTCGGCCAGTTCGCACCCGAACTGCTGAGTACTGATTATGGCAACGAGATATGGTCGCTGTACCAGAGCAGCCAGCTGCACCCGGACAGCGTGCTCACCGGTCGCTTCGAGCGCGATGAAAAACCGGTTGACCTGAAAGTCGTCATGCGCGAGATCAGCGACACACTCAAGGATGAAGAAGCGCGGCAGATGGCGATTGCCATTCGGTTGAGCCGGGAGCGAGCGGGTTAGGATTTGCGCGGATAGTCAACGCGCTTCTACAACGGTACATTGCATTCTTGGGAATTGTGAAGATCCATAAGCGGGGTGCACCATGTTTACTAAAGCCACACTCAAATTTCTCGACGAACTGGCCACAAATAACAATCGCACATGGTTTGAGGAAAACAAGCCGCGCTATGAAGCGTTGGTACGCGAACCCGCGCTGGATTTTATCGAGGCTATGGATCCGCTATTGGCCAAGTTCGCCCCCAAGTTTCGTGCAGAGCCACGCAAGATTGGCGGCTCGTTGATGCGCGTGTTCCGCGACACGCGTTTCTCGCGCGACAAAACGCCGTACAAAACCAACATTGGCATCCAGTTCCGCCATCAAATGGGCAAGGATATACATGCGCCCGGCTGGTATGTGCATATCGCCTCGGATGAATGTTTCCTCGCTGTAGGCTGCTGGCATCCAGAGTCCGATGCTTTGGGAAAAATTCGCGATCACATCGCAGATAAAACCGAGAAATGGGTTTCGGTGCGCGACGATAAGAGTTTTGTCACCAAATGGAATCTGGTGGGCGACAGCCTCACGCGCCCGCCGCGCGGCTACATTGCCAATCATCCGGCGATAGAAGACCTGAAGCGCAAAGACTTCATCGCCATCGCACCCTTGTCTGTCAGCGATGTCACCGGTACCGACCTGGCAAAACTGGCCGGTAAACAATTTGCCGTCGCAACCCCATTCATGAAATTTCTGTGCGAAGCTTTGGAAGTCCCCTACTGAAGCAACGTACAGGAGAGGTACCAACCGCAAGGCACTTGCACCGCACCTTGCCAGTTCGTATTACTATACAAATTCAACCACAAAAGGAGAATAACCATGGCCAAAGGACAACAACGCAAAAACAAAGAAGTGAAGAAACCGAAGAAAAAGCCGACACCGGCAATTTGATTTTCATTCATTTCTGGCCGACTGCTGTGACTGGCAGCAGCCGGCCAAAAGCAGACTTTGTATGCCAGTTAATAATTGTTCGATAGCTTGAGGGGTGTTATGAAATATAGAATCATGGCAGTCACGATTGCGGCCTTTTTGTCCACAACCTCTATTGCGATACCAAACACAGCGCCCACAACTCAGAATGACTGCCAAGCTGGCATCAATTCGGCAGAATCAGAAAACTGTCTTGTCGCAATTAATCAGCTTACAAATTGTCTGGCCGTAAAATTACCGGCGACTGCACGTGCATTGGTTCTCCAAGCGAGAGCACAGTGTTACTCAAGCCTCAAACAGCCTGAGCTCGCTATCAAGGATCAAAAGACATCTTTGGAAATTGAGCCCCCAAAAAATGTTTGGCCACTTGTAATGCTTGGCGCTTATTACAGAGAGCTAAAACAGTACGACTTATCTCTGGCTGCTTTAAAGGAAGCGCTAAAGTACGACGAAGATGGCCCTGGCACCGGGCCTGGCATGGCGGTCTACTACCATACAGGCAAAACACTTCACGCTGCCGGGCGTTACGCAGAAGCAATTGACGCCTATACTCTTGGCATCCCTAAGCAGCCCGATTACGCTTTTGCTCTTTACCGTCGCGCACTTTCCTTCGAGGCTCTTGGAAACAGAGTACAGGCAAAGCAAGATCTCGTTCGGGCGGCCGAATTGGAACCGAAAGAAGGCTATGAGGAAGACATCAAGGCCAAGTTTGTTGAATATGGCATCTCAGTCAAAGGCAATAAACATTAATAAGTTGCTTGCGATTCGAGAGCACTTCCTCTCCTTGTTGAATGGCAGTTTTTGCGAAGCTGTCATGACTGCAAAGGGTTACGAACTTCATATCGTGAACGGCTGGTATAAACCCGCAAGCGCAGCACTCTTGCGTGTTCCCAATTGATTACTTTCAAGCTGTCAACACAGGAGCAGATAATGACCGTTCGAAGTTTTAGTAGTGTACCTCTGTTACTAGCGATCATATTGCTACCCGCTTGTTCGACTCCTCCTCTGCGTATTCAGTCCGGTGACGTCCCATCTGGATCGTTGCGCGTTGCGCAAGTGGTTGCGACTGCTAAACGCGAAGATATTATCCAATCCAAGGACGAATACAAGGCGATCATCGCTACCGGTGTGGCTGACTCTGATCTGCAAAACGGGAGTGTTGTTGCGGCACGAATTTACTGTTGTGGAGGTATTAGTAAGACGCTTAGTTCAGAGTATGCCAACAGAATATTTCTGTATGTACCGAGAAGCTTGGAAGCAGCGGTGGGAGATTTTGTAGAGGTCAGGGTCGGGCACCCTCCCAAACAGGACGACGGTGGAAGCATTAACACCGTCACGCGGGTAGTTGCCCGCATCGGTGACAAACCGGAAAGTTGCTGGTGGGAGCCCAGAGATCCCAAACTTTGGCTAAGGTATCCATATTGTGAATGGATGCCAAAAGAAGGCTGGATCAAACAAGAAGGACTTTATCCGGCGTGGTTCAAGCCCGCTTATTGACTCCTAACTTGACGTTCAAGAAGTACGTGCTAAGCGCATTCCTTAATTTAACCTTGAATATCCGCTATCGGAAAAACGGAGGTTCCGCTTGAGACGCATACCGGCCAAAAGCAGATTCACATGGTTGCCCTCTTTGCGGCGAACGATTTTGTAAAATGCAGTTCAGTTGCGTCCTAGTTGCGGACATTTAATAATACTTTTGTTTTCACTCTAGATAGCCGCTAACGTTTGAATTGAGCATTCAATTGGTCAATTAACTTATCTGAATAGCACGTAATAATTAAGGGGATATCTTGATATGAAATTGGGAATGCTGTTTGCAATATTGGCGCTGCAGGTATTGTTCTTTTCTGGGTGCGCTACTTCAAAATCGTATCAAATTTCCCCGGACTTTAGCAGCCGGTCTGGCGAACCGAGAAGGGTCGGAATTGTCTTTGACGTCCATATCTACACGCAAAACGGAGAAGACTCTAAAAGATCTGAACAGAGTCTGAAATACTTTGAGGAAGCTTCTGTACGAGAACTCACTAACAACGGTTATGCAGTTACCGTACTCCCATTTAGCGACGATTTGCGCATGCTATTAGCACAGTACAAACACACGCGCGGTGTTATGGTTAGGCCGTTTTCTGACAATCAAGGGAAAGTTGATGGTCTTGCGCCGCTGACAGGAATGGTTCCTGTATTGGGAAAAGAAGATATTGACGGCATCGTCATCGTTAACGGGATTGATCACCTTCCAACTAGCACGGCAGTTGTCGGTGGACTCGCTCTTTCTGCGCTAACAGGAGTCTATTGGGGGGCTAATGCTATAGCCTATGCTGATTTTGCCCTGCTCGATAAGGCAGGGAGAATAGTATTTTATGATAGCAGGCACGGCGAAAATTATAATCTTACCAACGAGGAGAGCGTTTTCAAGGTCTCATCTGAGCTTGCAAGTGATTTGAATATTGCTCGACAGCCCAATAGAGTGCAGTAGTAGGGGGGCGTATCACTTTTTAATTATAAATTAGGAAGCGAAAAGTTTATTGAATGTCCGATTCTCCAATCGGCCCAAAGTCTCCTCTGGGCACGGTGCAGAAATCGATCTACGGCTGCTTTGGGGAAGCAAATTCACAAGGCTGGCTGGCTGAATTGGGTTAATACCCGCCGCACACTAATACGCTAAAACGTAATCAGTATCGCATTTGCTTTCATACCCGCACCACCAGCGCAACGCAAGTGACTTCAATAAATAGACAACTGCGATGTCCTGAAGATGCCCGTCAATAGGCAATCTCCATCATGTGCCTGATGGCTTGGCATCTCGCTAGTCAGTCGTCCTTCACCGCCCAACGCGCTTCCAGCAACCGATCTTCCCTTTCCTCCGGTACGCGCTGCATGAACGGGCAGTCGCGGCGGTGGAGGGTGATGCCATGATCGCGGGTGACGTAGCCGATGATGGGATCGGGCCGGGTCGGGGTGCAGCATTTGGCGGTACGTATCATTAGGTTGTCCACGCCTTCGATCAGCACTTTGCCGTTCGGGGTTTGCACGGTTTGCGAGTTGCTGCGCGGCGCGGCGGCGGGGGTTTCCTGCACGATGGCGAGGCTGACGCGGCGTGAGGTGATATCGCCGCGTCCGAGTGCAGTGAGCAGGTCGTCCAGTTTGTTGTAGTGCAGTTTCTGCGCGAGCTTTTCCTGATTGATGTCGGTCACGCCGACGCGGTGCAGTTCGCGGTCGAGCAGCGTGCGGCCCTGTGCGATGCTGTCGTCGAGGTTTTGTTCGGAGAACCAGTGGCGCACCTTGGCGCGGGCGCGCGCGCTTTGCAGGAAGCCCAACTTCGGGCTGAGCCAGTCGCGGCTCGGCCCGCCCTGTTTGGTAGAGAGGATTTCCACGCGCTGACCGGTTTGCAGTTTGGTGTTGAGCGGCACGATGCTGCCGTCCAGTTTTGCGCCGCGCGTGCGGTGGCCGAGGTCGGTATGCACCACGTAGGCGAAGTCCACCGGCGTCGCACCTTTGGGCAGGTCGATTACCTTGCCTTGCGGAGTCAGCACGTACACGCGGTCTTGCAGCAACTGGTTCTTGAATTGCGCTTGCAATTCGCTGCTGTCGGCCAGTTCTTCCTTCCATGCCAGAATCTGGCGCAACCATGCGATCTTGTCGTCCACACCGCTGTCGGATTTTTTGTTTTCCTTGTAGCGCCAGTGTGCGGCCACGCCCAGCTCGGAATCGTGATGCATCTGCTTGGTACGTATCTGCACTTCCACCGACAGCCCGCGCGGTCCGATCACGGCAGTGTGCAGCGAGCGGTAGCCGTTGGGCTTGGGACGCGCGACGTAGTCGTCGAATTCCTTCTGGATTGGGTGCCACAATTCATGCACGATGGACAGCGCCGCGTAGCATTGCTCCAGATCGTCAACCAGCACGCGCACCGCACGCACGTCGTACAACTGGTCGAAGCCCAACTGCTTGCGCTTCATCTTGTTGATGATGCTGTAGATGTGTTTCGGGCGGCCGGTAACTTCGCCTTCGATGCCCACTTTTGCCAGTGCCTTGCGCAGATGATCAAGCACGTCGCTGATGTATTGCTCTCTATCCACGCGGCGCTCGTCGAGCAGCTTGGCCACTTGCTTGTACAGCACCGGTTCCAGGTAACGCACCGACAAATCTTCCATCTCCCACTTGATCTGCCACACGCCGAGACGGTTGGCCAGCGGCGCGAAGATGCTTTGCGTTTCCTGCGCGATCTGCTTTTGTTGCTCGGGTGTCGCGCCGGATAGAGTGCGCAACGTCTGCGTGCGTTCGGCCAGTTTGATCAGCACCACGCGGATGTCTTCTACCATTGCCAGCAGCATCTTGCGCAGGCTTTCGATCTGCTGTGCGGACTCTTCCTTGTCCTTGCCGACGGCGCGTATTTCGCTGAACTGGCGGATGTGTTCCATGCGCGAGATGCCATCGACCATGCCGGTCACGTTGCGCCCGAAGCGCTTGCTCAGCACCTCGTTCCAATCGTCCAGAAAATTCGGCACGGCATGCAGCGCCGTGGCGGCGATGGTCTCGTGATCCATGTGCAGGCCGATGAGGATTGAAGCCGAGCCAAGCGCGTGTTGTAACAGCGGCGTGCCGGTGATCTCGACCTGATCGTGATACAGCGGCGCAGCGAATTCGCACGCCTGACGGATCACCTCGATTTCGGCGGGCGCAAACACCCCGGACAGCGCTGCCAGCCAGTTCTGGATGTCAGCGCTGTCTTGCCCGGCGAGCGGGGGAAATTGATGTTGGACGGAGACCATGGGTTAATAACTCCCTACTCCCGCAGGCGGGAGTAGGGAGTTTGACTGAAGTGTGCGAACAAAGATTGGCACTTGAAGCATCAAGCATTGCTGGTCTGAATCAACTGCGCCAGCTTGTTCTTCGCCGCGCCGCTGGTGATGATCTCGTCGGCTTTCTTCACGCCGTGTGCTAGCGTGTCGGCGAGTCCCGCCACATAGATCGCCGCGCCTGCATTGAGCAGCACGATGTCGCGCGCCGCACCGGGTTGATTGTCCAACACGCCGAGTAGCATGGCTTTGGCTTCTGCCGCATTGGTGACTTTGATCGCATCCAGCGGTGTCGATTTCAAACCGAACTCTTCCGGCGTGATGGTGTACTCCTTCACTTGTCCGTCCTTAAGTTCGGCGACGTAGGTGGGACCGCTAATAGTGATCTCGTCCAGACCGTCGCTACCGTTCACCACCAATACATGGCGGCTGCCGAGCCGCTGCAACACGCGCGCCTGGATACCAACGAGGTCGGGATGGAACACGCCCATCACTTGATTCTCTGCGCCTGCCGGGTTGATCAGCGGCCCCAGCACGTTGAACATGGTGCGCACGCCCAGTTCTTTGCGCACCGGTGCAGCGTATTTCATTGCGCCGTGGAAATTGGGGGCGAACATGAAGCCGATGCCTATCAGGTCGATGCTGTGTCCCACTTGCTGCGGTGTCAGGTTGAGGTTCACGCCCAGCGCTTCCAGCACGTCCGCCGAGCCGCAGGTGGATGACACCGAGCGCCCGCCATGCTTGGCCACGCGCGCGCCAGCAGCCGACGCCACGAAGGCGCTGGCGGTGGAGATGTTGAAGGTGTGCGCTGCATCACCGCCGGTGCCGCAGGTATCCACCAGATGGTCGCGTTGCGTCAACGGAACCTTGGTGGCGAATTCTCGCATCACGAAAGCGGCGGCGGAAATTTCGCCTATGGTTTCTTTTTTCACGCGCAGTCCGACCAGCAGCGCCGCGATCATGGTGGGCGAGACCTCGCCGCTCATGATCTTGCGCATCAGCGACAGCATCTCATCGTAAAAGATCTCGCGTTGTTCGATCAGGCGTACCAATGCTTGTTGCGGTGTAATCATGGCTATTTTTTTCCTTCCAGAAAATTCTTCAGCATGTCGTGTCCGTACTCGGTGAGGATGGACTCGGGATGGAACTGCACGCCATGCACCGCCATCGTCTTGTGGCGTACGCCCATGATTTCGCCGTCTTCGGTCCACGCGGTAATTTCCAGACAATCCGGCAGCGTCTCGCGCTCGATCACCAGCGAATGGTAGCGCGTGGCGGTAAACGGGTTGGGCAGGCCGGTAAACACGCTATTGCTGTGGTGATGGATCTGCGAAGTTTTGCCGTGCATCAGCGTCTTGGCGTGGATGATCTTGCCGCCGAACGCCTGGCCTATGCTCTGGTGGCCGAGGCATACGCCGAGCAGCGGAATTCTGCCTGCAAAATGCTTGATTGCGGCCACCGAGATACCCGCTTCGTTTGGTGTGCAGGGGCCGGGCGAGACCACGAGTTGTTGCGGATTCAGTTTTTCAATCTGCTCCACGGTAATCTCGTCGTTGCGGTGAACCACCACGTCCGCCCCGAGTTCGGCGAAATATTGCACCAGGTTATAGGTGAAAGAGTCGTAATTGTCGATCATCAACAGCATGTTGTATTCCTATTCTAGCTATGTGGTTAATAGCAAGCAGAGTTTTGCCTTTGCTGGCAAAATGGCGGAAACAAAATCATAAATCCGGTCAGGGAGTGATTCTCTCCTAAAACCGGACTCAGGCAAACCGCTGTGTTGCATCAGACGGTCGATTGGGAAATAGGCGGAGCGTGAAAGATGAGAGCAGTCGATATGACGCTGGGCGAGCTGATGAGCCCCAGCGTGAAGACCATTGCGCCGGAAGTCACCCTGGGTGAGGCGGCGCGTTTGATGAGTGACCCGCCGCTTTCCTGCCTGGTGGTGCACCATCAAGGACGCTTGCTGGGCATTGTGACCGAACGCGATATGGTGACGTTGCTGCACGAACGCGTGGTTTACGATACCCCTGTTTCCGCCATCATGACCTCGCCGGTGATTACTGCGGCTATCGGCGATACCTTTCGCGACGGTTTGATGCTGATGCGCCAATATGCCTTGCGTCATCTGGTGGTGACGGATGAGGCGGGCGAGGTGGTCGGCGTGGTCAGCGAGAGCGACATGCGCCGGCATCTCGGCATGGGTATTGTCGGCAGGATGCGTAACCTGTTCACCGCAATGGATCGCCAATCCCCCAAGTTTTCTCCCGACACGCCCGTGTGCACGGCTTTGCAGCGCATGGTGTTTGAACACTGGGATTACGTGATGGTCACGCAAGACGATATGCCGCTCGGCATTCTGACCGAGCGCGACGTGCCGCATCTGCTGGGCGACCGTGCAGATGTGACGCTGCTGACCATGAGCCAGGTGATGACTTCGCCGTTGACGACTATCGTAGTAGAAGCCGATCTGTTCGATGCGGTCAAATTGATGACCGCGTCCAGCCTGCGCCACTTGGTAGTGATCGACGAACACGGGCGCTATCTCGGGGTGATCAGTCAGCACGGTCTATTGGAACGCATCGGTCTGGAACTGATAGGTGACAGTTTGTACGAGCTGGAAGCGTTGCGCACCGAACGCAAGATCGCCGAGCAGGAATTGCGCGAGCGCGAAGAAATCTACAGCACGCTGGTCAATCAAGCGGCGGATGCCATCGTGCTGATCGACAGCGAGACGCTGGGGTTTGCGGAGTTCAATGCGGTGGCGCATGAAGGTTTGGGCTATACGCGCGAGGAGTTTGCGGCGCTGACGCTTTTCGATTTGCAAGTTGGTGTGTTGCAAGAGCAGGTGCGGCAGCGCATGGCACTGACGCTGAACAAAACTGGTGGCGATTCTTTTGTGGTCAAGCAACAGCGCAAGGATGGTTCCGCGCGACTGATGCAGGTGAGCGCCCGTCCGGTGGGCATACGCGGCAAAGGGTATATCTCGGTGATCTGGCACGATATCACCGCACAGAAAAAAGCCGAGCAGGCGCTGATGGAGAGCGAGGCGCGCTATCGCCTGATCGCGGATAACACCGACGACGTGATTTGGATGATGAATCTGAGCGAGGGAAAGTTCACCTATGTCAGTCCTTCGGTGGAAAAACTGCGCGGTTATACGGCGGAAGAAGTGATGGCGCAGCCGGCCGAGGCTGCGCTGACAGCGGAGTCGAGCCGTAAAGTGGCAGAAGTCATGGGGCGCACTTTGGAGGCATTCGCTACCAACCATCAAGCGGAGCGCGTGGTGACCACCGAGGTGGAACAGCCGCACAAGGATGGCAGCATCGTGCATACCGAAGTGGTGACCAAGTTGCTGACGGATGAAGGAGGGCAGCCCGTTGCTATCCTCGGCGTGACTCGCGATATTACGCAGCGCAAAATAACCGAAGCGCAAATCAAGCTGGCCGCCAGCGTGTTCCACGATGTGCGCGAGGGCATCATGATTACTGATGCTGAAGGGGCGGTCATCAATGTCAATCAGGCTTTTACCGCAATCACCGGTTTTCAGCGCGAAGAAGTTTTCGGCCTGACACCGCGAATTTTGAAATCGGGGCGGCATGAACGCGAGTTCTACACCAAGCTGTGGCAGCAATTGCTGCAGACGGATCAATGGTCGGGCGAGTTGTGGAATTGTCGCAAAAACGGCGAGGAATATCCGCAGCAACTCAGTATCTCGGCGGTGAAGGATGCGGCTGGCAAAACCACGCACTACGTCGGTATTTTCACCGACATCACCGAGCATAAACAACAGCAGGAGCAGATCGAGCGTCTGGCTTATTTCGACGCACTGACGCGGCTACCCAACCGGGTGATGCTGGCGGATCGGATGCAGCAGGCGCTTGCCCGTGCCGACCGCCTGAACAAGATTGTCGCCGTTTGCTATCTGGATCTGGACGGTTTCAAGCCGATCAATGATCGCTACGGACACAAGGCGGGCGATGGCGTACTGACGGAGATCGCCCTGCGTTTGCAGAAATTGGTGCGTGCTGAAGATACCGTGGCCCGTTTGGGCGGCGATGAATTCGTGCTGTTGTTGACTGATCTTTCCCACGAAAGAGAGAGTGAGCCGGTATTGGCGCGCGTGTTGGAAACTATCACCGCGCCGTGCGAATTACACGATGGCGTCAAAGTGAATGTTTCTGCCAGCGTTGGCGTTACTTTTTATCCGACCGACCATAACGATTCCGACATGCTATTGCGCCACGCCGATCAGGCGATGTATCAGGCCAAACAATTGGGGCGCAACCGCATGCATTTTTTCGATCCGCAGTTCGATCAACTGACGCAAAAATTGCGCGAGTTGAAGGCCAAAGTCCGAATCGGATTGGCGCAGGGCGATTTCCTGCTGTATTGGCAGCCCAAGGTGGATCTGGTGCGCGGCCATGTGGTGGGTGCCGAGGCACTGCTGCGTTGGAAGCTGGCAGACTCATCCATACGGATGCCGGGCACGTTCCTGCCACAACTGGAGAACGACGAACTTATCGTGACTATCGGCGACTTCGTCATCAAGGAAGGAGTGGCAGCGCTATCCCGTTGGCAGGAGTTGGGGTTGAACATGTCGGCCAGCGTGAATGTTGCCGCGCGGCAGATGTTGTCTCCCGATTTCATGCTCAAGTTGCATGATGCCCTGGATGGGCGCGTTGATATCGCGGCCAATCTGGAGCTGGAGATTTTGGAAACTGCCGCGCTGGAAGACCTGGATACAGTGAAGCGCTTGATCAACGAATGCCGTGCGTTGGGCGTGAGCACGGCGCTGGACGATTTCGGTACCGGTTATTCGTCGATGACCCATTTCCGTCACCTGCCGGTGGATACGGTGAAGATCGACCAATCCTTCGTGCGCGATATGCTGAATAACGTCGATGATCTGGCCATCGTGCAGGGTATTCTGGGATTGACCAAAGCCTTCGGCAAGACTTCAGTTGCGGAAGGCGTCGAGTTCCAGGAGCATCTTGCCGTGCTGCGAAACATGGGCTGTCACCATGCACAGGGCTATGCTATCGGCCATCCCATGCCGGAGCAGGAATTCTTGCGCTGGGTGGCAGATTTCGAGCCGGATATGACTTGGTCCATGGACGTTGCGCCACTGAAAATCCACACAACAGAGATTGGTCACTGATGAACACGGATTCTCGCGGATGTAAGGTGCGAATTTTTGCGTGCTTACACCAGCAATGTGATGCCACGAACATTGTCGCAAGCCAATAGGCACGGTCATCTCCATCAAGTGCGCATGTTGTATCGCCTATGGACGGGCGTTCCCATGAGGTTGGGTGTTGAACAAAGGGTGGAAACAAAGAGCCCGCCCGAATATTCTTCGCTGCTCTGTGGTAAATTCTATCCCCATGTTTACCCATCCCCAATTCGACCCCGTCGCCATTCATCTTGGCTCTTTCGGCATCCACTGGTACGGCCTGATGTACCTGCTCGGTTTTGTAACGTTCATCTGGCTGGGACGCAAGCGTCTGAGCAAAATGAACCGGCCCGGCTGGGACGACAAATTTCTCGATGACCTGTTGTTCTATGGCGTGCTCGGCGTGGTGCTGGGAGGGCGTTTGGGCGAGGTGTTGTTTTACAACCCCGGCTATTACTTTTCGCATCCGCTGAAAATATTCGCGGTGTGGGAAGGCGGTATGTCGTTCCACGGCGGCTTTATCGGTGTGATGCTCGCGATGGCGTTGTTCGCTCGTGGTCGCCATATTCAGTGGTTGGCGTTGATGGATTTCATCGCGCCGCTGGTTCCGCCCGGTTTGGCTTTTGGGCGCTTCGGCAATTTCATCAACGGTGAGTTGTGGGGACGTCCGACCGATGTGCCTTGGGCGATGATATTTCCTCAGGTGGACAATATCCCGCGCCATCCTTCGCAACTGTACGAATCTGCATTGGAGGGTGTCGCGCTGTTTGTGCTGCTCTGGTTTTACTCCAACAAGCCCCGGCCAACGGGTGCGGTATCCGGCCTGTTCCTGATCGGTTACGGCTGTTTCCGCTTTATTTGCGAGTTCACCCGCAATCCTGATAACGGTATTTTCGGCCTGATGACGTTCGGCGTGAGCATGGGACAGTGGCTGAGCCTGCCTATGGTGTTGGCGGGCATCGCGCTGATGGTATGGTCAATTCGCGGGCAGGCAACCGAAAAATAATCTTTGCAATGAATCGCGCAAATGCTCGTATCTTGGTTGCCTGCTGTTCAGCGGCGTTGCTTGCGCTCACCAGTTCACCTTGCGTTGCCAAACCCAGTTTGAAGGAGTGCGCCGAAATCCAGAATGTGACACTGCGTCTGGCTTGCTTCGACAGCATCACGGAAAAGCATTATGCGCAGCGCTCTTTTCTCAACCGTGCGTGGGATTTGGACGGTAATGGCAACCCGGATAGCGGGGGTATTCGCCGCTTGGAGCCGTACCGCAAAATCTATGTAGTGATTCATCATGCTTCCAGTATCAATACCGCACCGTCTTCACCCGCACCTTTACATTCTGTGCTGACTCCCTACGACTTCAATCATGACGAGTTGAAATTCCAGTTCAGCGCAAAGTCGGAAATCGGCAATTACCGAGACATTCATTTTTTTCGCTTCCAGAATTTTCGCTTGTGGGCTGCCTATACCCAACAATCCTACTGGCAGATATACAACAGTACTATTTCTTCACCCTTCCGCGAAACCAACTACGAACCGGAACTGATTGGCACTTTCGGTACTGGCAGTGCCAGCGGGTGCAAATTGCTTAATGTGGGACTGACACATCAGTCGAATGGCAGGTCGACTCCCGAGTCGCGCAGCTGGAACCGTCTGTATTTGCAGGGTGGTTGGGAATGGGACGATTTTTATGTGCTGGGACGGGGATGGTGGAGATTGCCCGAGGCTGCCGCTACCGACGACAATCCGGACATCACCAAGTACATTGGTGTAGCCGACATGGAAGCTCACTGGTCGCCGGATAGCGAAGATGAAGTGATGCTGTTGCTGCGCAGCAACATGAACCTGGGGCATCCGCGCGGCTATCTGGAATTGAACTGGTCCACGCCGGTGCATATTGCCCACCTGTCACGTTTGAGTCTGCAATTTTCCTCCGGCTACGGCGGCAGCCTGATCGATTACAACTATAATCAAACTGCATTCGGTATCGGACTGACGTTCAGGGAATGGTAGTTGCGTTGACACTGCTCACGACCTTACCCGATACTCTGCCCATCGCATAAGTATAGGTCTCCAGCTTTGGACGATTTCTCACTGGGCACGTTATTTATCACGCTGCTTGTCATTTTGATCTTTTCGGGTTTTTTCTCCGCATCCGAAACCAGCATGATGGCAATCAACCGCCATCGCCTGAACCATCTGGTGCGCAAAGGCAACAAGAGTGCCAAGCTCACTGCCCGCTTGCTTGCGCAAACCGACAAGTTGCTCGGCTCCATCCTGCTCGGCAATACCCTGCTCAACGTGGCCGCCGCGACCTTGACCGAAATCATCGTGCTGCGCATGTTCGGCCACGATAACAGTTCGGCTCTGCTGATTGGCTCGCTGATCATCACCTTCGCCATCCTTGTGCTCAGTGAGATCATGCCCAAGATCGTCGCCGCCAGCCATGCGGAACGCGTCGCTTTGCCTTCCAGTTATCTGCTGTCTTTTGTCATCAAGCTGTTTTATCCGGTGGTTTCCATCGCCACTGCAATTGTGCGCGGCATGCTGTGGCTGTTGCGCATCAAAATTCAAACCGACCGCAGCCACCAAAAAATGAATCTGGAAGAATTGCGATCTCTGGTACTGGATGCAGAGAATTTTTTGCCGCGCAAACACCAGAAAATGTTGCTGAATCTGGTCGATCTGGAACGCATTACCGTGAACGATGTGATGATTCCGCGCAACCAGATCGAGGCGCTGGACATCAATGCCGCCCCGTCCGAATTGCGCCAGCAGATCATCACTTGTCACCATACGCTGCTGCCCGTCTATACCGATGCGCAGAGCAATATCGTCGGCGTTTTGCATATCAAACGTATCCTTCCCCTGCTACAGGAAACCGAATTGGATGTGGCGCAATTGCGTGAAATTTTGCAGGAACCCTATTTCATCCCGTCGGACACGCCCCTGCTCAAGCAATTACAGCAATTCCAGGAGCGTCACACACGTCTGAGCTTGGTAGTTGATGAATATGGGGAATTGCTCGGCTTGGTTACACTGGAAAATATTCTGGAAGAGATCGTTGGCGATTTCACCACGCAATCGCCTTCTCAATCCGGCAAGTTTCTGCGCCAGGAGGATGGTAGTTTGCTGCTTGAGGGCAGCAGCAGTCTGCGCGACTTGAACCGCAAGTTGGGCCTGCATCTGCCGCTGGGCGAGGCCAAAACACTCAACGGACTGATACTTGAACACCTGCAAGACATTCCAGAAGCTGGAACCAGCCTGAAGATCGGTAACTATCCGATTGAAATTATCCAGACCCAAGACAGGGCGGTCAAAGTCGCACGCATTTTCCCTGCGCAAGCAAATAAACTCAGTTCATAGGGGGTCACTTTACAATGGCAATAATGCCATGCATCATCTGATAACTCTTTATAATCCAAAGCGTTTATGGCAGTGTTAACATTCAGCGCAATTCACCATAGAAGTATTTGAGTCGAGGAACACGATGGCTACCCGTAAAGTAGAAAAAATTAAAGAGATTCAATACGGCTGGGAAGGCAAGGACAAGGCTGGCAAAATCGTCAAGGGCGAAATGCGCGGTGCCGGCGAGGCTAGCATTTCCGCTCATTTGCGCCGTCAGGGAATTACCGTTACCAAAATCAAGAAAAGCTCAAAAGGTGGCGGCAAGGTCACTGAAAAAGACGTCACCCTATTCACCCGCCAGCTCGCTACCATGTTGAAATCCGGCGTGCCGCTGCTGTTAGCCTTCGACATCGTGGGCAAAGGACATGACAACCCGGCAGTTGCACGTTTGCTGCTCGACATCAAGACGGATGTAGAAACCGGTAGCAGCCTGGAACAAGCCTTCCGCAAATTCCCACTCTATTTCGATGAGCTATTCTGCAACCTGATCGGCGCGGGTGAAGCGGCAGGTATCTTGGACACCTTGCTGGAACGTCTGGCTGGCTATAAAGAAAAGATTCAGGCTATCAAGAGCAAAATCAAGTCAGCCTTGTTCTATCCGATTTCCATCGTCGTGGTTGCCTTTATCATCACCGCCGTGATCATGATTTTCGTAGTTCCGGCTTTCAAAGAGCTATTCACCAGTTTCGGCGCAGATTTGCCCGCTCCCACGCTGGTTCTCATGGCCATTTCCGATTTCTTTGTCACTTGGTGGTGGGCGATCTTTCTCGTCATCGGTGGGGGAGGCTATTGGTTTATGTACACGTGGAAACGTAGCAAAAAGTTGCAGCGCTTCATGGATATATTGATGCTTAAGCTTCCCGTATTTGGTGGGCTAATCCGCAAGGCTACTATCGCACGCTGGACGCGCACACTGTCCACCATGTTTGCCGCAGGCGTACCTCTGGTTGAAGCTTTTGATTCAGTCGCGGGAGCCTCAGGCAATGCAGTTTATTACGAGGCCACCAAACAAATTCAACGCGAAGTAACTTCGGGAAGCAGCCTGAATGCAGCCATGATCAACTCCAACGTTTTTCCCGCCATGGTGCTGCAAATGGTCGCTATCGGCGAAGAATCCGGCTCGATTGATAGCATGCTATCCAAGGTGGCTGATTTCTATGAAGCAGAAGTGGATGATGCAGTCGATGCACTAGCCAGTCTGATGGAACCAATCATCATGGCTGTACTCGGCGTGCTTATTGGAGGCATGGTGATCGCGATGTATTTGCCGATTTTCAAAATGGGACAAGTCGTTTAATAATCGCATTTAGATTCAGGCGCGGCTCAGTCCGCGCTTTTTTTACAGGTAAAACTCAATGCTGCTCCTGCTCCAATCCTCTCCGCCGATTTTCGCCCTATGCTCTGGCATCATCGGTCTGCTGGTCGGCAGCTTTCTCAACGTCGTCATCCACCGTTTGCCGAAGATGATGGAACGCGAGTGGCATGAGCAATGCGCCGAATTGAACGGCACGACGGCGGAACCGGCAGCGCGCTACAACCTTGTAGTCCCGCGTTCCGCATGCCCGCATTGCGGGCACGCGATCAGTGCTGTGGAAAACATTCCAGTTATCAGCTATCTGTTCCTGCGCGGCAAATGCGCCGGTTGCGGCACACGCATTTCTCCGCGTTATCCCGTGGTCGAGGCGATCAGCGGCTTGTTGAGCGCTTATGCCGCATGGAATTTCGGCTTCGGGCTCGCCGGACTCGCCGCCATCGTTTTTGTGTGGGCGCTGATCGCGCTCACGTTCATAGACTTCGACACCCAGATGTTGCCCGACAGCATTACTTTGCCCTTGCTCTGGCTGGGAATAATACTCAATCTCAATGGTGCTTACACCTCGCTACCGCACGCCGTCATCGGGGCGGTAGCCGGCTATTTCATTTTATGGAGCGTGTATTGGCTGTTCAAGCTCGCTACTGGCAAAGAGGGTATGGGCTTTGGCGATTTCAAACTTCTTGCCGCCATTGGCGCTTGGCTGGGCTGGCAGATGTTGCCGCTGGTCATCCTGCTGTCGTCTCTGGTTGGTGCCGTAGTCGGCATCACACTTATTGTCATCGCCAAGCATGGCCGCAACATACCCATCCCCTTCGGCCCCTATCTTGCGGGTGGCGGTTTGATCGCGCTGTTCTGGGGGCAAACGCTGACGCAAAGTTATCTGCAACTGCTGGCACAGTGAAACAACTGGTTGGATTGACGGGAGGTATCGGTAGCGGCAAAAGTACGGTCGCCCAACTTTTCGCCGATCTTGGCGCGCGAATCATCGATACCGATCTGATTTCGCACCAACTCACGCAAGCTAATGGGGCAGCGATTCCGGCCATACGCCAAACATTCGGAGCGGAGTACGTCGATGTGCAAGGCGCACTGGATCGCGCCAAAATGCGCGAACTGGTATTTGCCGACTTCAACGCCAAGCGCCGTCTGCAAGACATCCTGCATCCGCTGATTCTGGCGCAAGCCAAGCAACAAGCAACTTCCCTAAGCGATGCTCCTTACAAACTGATTGTCGTTCCCCTGTTGTTCGAGGGCACGCGCTACCGCGATTGGCTGCATCGAGTGATCGTGGTAGATTGTCCTGAAGAGATGCAAATTGAACGAACCATACAGCGAAGCCATCTGAGCGAATCCACGGTCCGATCCATCATGGCACAGCAAATTGACCGTCAACGGCGCCTGCAACTTGCCGATGTTGTCATCCGCAACGATGGCGACATGGAAACCCTGCGAGATCAGGTAAAAAAACTGCATGAAAGCTTGATAAAAGCCTGAAAATCAATTGACGATAGTTGGCGCTGCCTATATCTTTCGCAACTAGCCAATCCCCTACACTAGACAGGCGAAAGTGATCAAATACGAGTTTCCTCTGAATGAAAGAGTACGCACCATGCTGCGTCTTGAGGATCTCTTCTTGCGTGTAACCCGGTTCATTGCCAGCGAAGAAAGTGCCGATCACCATGCCGCATTGAATGTGCTGTTCGAGATACTTGAAGTTGCCAGCCGCGCCGATCTCAAGTCGGAACTGCTGCAAGAGATGGAGCGTCAAAAGAAAATCCTCAATGCTTTGCACAATAACCCGCAAATATCCGAGGACGCGCTAGATAGTCTGATGGCAAAAATCGAAAATGTCAGCACCACATTATTGAGCATGAGCGGCAAGATCGGTCAGCACCTGCGCGACAATGAGTGGTTAATGAGCATTAAGCAACGTTCCAGTATCCCCGGCGGTGTGTGCGAATTTGACCTGCCCGCGTATCATTATTGGCAGCACCAGCCTGCACCATTGCGCCGCGACGATTTGAACTTGTGGATCACACCCCTGTTGCCGCTGCGCGATGGCATCACCATCATGCTTGATATATTGAGAGGAAGCTGTAAGGCACATCACTTCGTTGCTCATCATGGCACCTTCCAGCAAATGCAAGGCGGGCGCGTGGCGCAAATGCTGAGCATTGAGCTCGAATCAGAGTTGCCCTGCTTCCCGGAAGTCAGCGCTAACAAATACGCACTCAACATCCGGCTTGTCGAAGCGAATTACAGCGCCAAAACCACCCTCTATGATCACGATGTTCCGTTCGACCTGACTTTCTGTTCCCTGCAATGAGCAAGCCACTTATCGTCATTTGTCCGCACTGCGGCAAGGAACATGTATGGGACACTAGCAACCGCTTCCGCCCGTTTTGCTGCGAACGCTGCAAAATGATCGATCTGGGAAAATGGGCGAACGAAGAATATCGCGTTGAACAACGCGAACAAGACTTACCGAAAACCGATCACCAAGCCTGACGCAACAGCGCAATTCCATGCGCGCCATGTTGCCACGCAGTCTGCATATCTTCATGCTTCAACCCGCCAAGCGCATACACCGGAATAGACAAACCCGCCGCAATAGCCGCGAAGTTATCCCAACCCAGATGCGGCGCATCCGGATGGGATTGTGTCGACAGTACCGGAGACAGCAAGGCGAAGTCGCAGCCTAACGCTTCCGCACGACGCAGTTCTTCCGCGTTGTGACATGAAGCTGCACACCAATCCACAGCAGGACGCTGGTGAAGTTCGGCAAGTTGTGCCGAGGTCAGATGCACGCCATCTGCACCCACCTCGTTTGCCATCTGCACATCGCCATTAAGCAACACCCGCGCACCTCGCGTATGCGCCAGCGCCACCACGCGCTGCGCCAATTCGCGCAACGTATCGCCTGAAAGATTTTTTTCACGCAACTGCACAATCTGAAGACCCGCATTCAGCTTGGCTTGCAGCCTCGTTAAGAATAACTCCACACCCAGTTCGGTGGCATTGCTGATGGCATACAGGGTGGGCAGCTCCAGCGCGCGCAGGATGGGGGCGTTGGCGGGAAGCAGAGGTTCAACCGAAACTAGTCCCCTCTCCCCCCGGGAGAGGGCTAGGGTGAGGGAAGGTTGCCAAGCAAACTGCTGCCCCTCATGCGGATGCAACTCACCGCTCCACTCTGTCACGCGAAAAAAATTCAGGCGCACAGTGGCATGCGGATAAGTGAACACGCGGGTGAGCCACGGGTAGGCGGTTTGCACGGTGATGCCCAGCTCTTCGTGCAGCTCGCGCACCAGCGCATCGTGCGCGGTCTCGCCCGGCTCGATCTTGCCGCCGGGGAACTCCCAATAACCTGCCCAGATTTTGTCGGGGGGGCGTTGGGCGAGCAGGAAGGAGCCGTCGGGGCGTTGGAGGACGGCGGCGGAGACTTCAATGATTTTGGTTTTATTGGTTGGGTTATTCAATGGAATATCATCCTCATTCATCCGTTCGTAGTGAGCTTGTCGAAGCATGAACGGACTCTTTCAATTCAAAATCACACCGTCGGGGGTAGCCCGACAGCTAGTTACTTTTTCTTGTTTCGCCAAGAAAAAGTAACCAAAAAGAAGGCGACCCCAATCCGCCATCCCTTCGGGATTCCCTGCGTTGCTCGACTGGTCAGGCTTCCTCATAAACTCGCACGATCCGCTGCGCGTCCACGTACTCAAACATATTCGTCAGAATTCCCTGACCAGCCTCCGCTACTCGGTGGCGGATGAGGGGATGGCAAAGCGAAAAACCAAAACCACAGCGTGGGCACTTCGTGCCCACGCTACTTGGCTGAAAGCGAAAACCCGTTAATCTGATACCCAAACGTAGTTCCAATGACCATTTGAATAGACGTAGACAATGCCTGTTGATTCTAGAGTTCCTGAAATTACACTCATATGATTGCTAGTCAATTTTGAACGTTCATTTTTTCTAGTTATTGGGTCTTCCGCTGCCAAGGTACGTAGATAGGTTCCTGCTTTCTTAGGAGCAACGTAACAAAATTGGATCGTTTCGCAAAAGATTGGAAGTTGATAAATGCTCCATTTATCGCCTCTCTGGAGTGCCGCTATCAACTGAGGTTCTTTTTTATTTGATGTTAGTAATACTACCACGTCTTCTTTTTTGTCCCCATCAAAATCTCCTTTCGCAACGGCATAACAGCCATCACCTCCATTACTAAGGTCATACCCAATACTTTGGTGATCCAGACCAGATAGATGGGGTATATGAAAATCAGGGAATTTACTCTCAAGTAATTTCACCAATTCCGGATTGATTTTATCAACGCATTCAATTGGCGCTGCTGCAATTGCGCAAGTAGAGAATGCATACAGTAGACACATTGGCAATACTCTAAGCATATGAGTTCCTATGAACTGGATTTTTCTATATTTAATTGGAGCACACTTGAGCCGCCAATGTACCTGAGCCGAATTGTTTTGACTATGAACTTCACGCTAGGCGCAATTGAAGCAATGCCTAGAAGAGTGGGCACGAAGTGCCTACGTGGTGGTTTGGTTTTGACTTTCGCTTTGCCTTCCCCTCATCCGCCACCGAGTAGCGCAGGCTGGTCAGGGAATTCTGACGAATATGTTTGAGCACGTGGACGCGCAGCGGATCGTGCGAGTTTATGAGGAAGCCTGACTAGCCGAGCAACGCAGGGAACCTCGAAGAGGTGGCGGATTGGGGTCGCCTTCTTTTTGGTTACTTTTTCTTGGCGAAGCAAGAAAAAGTGACTAGCTGTCGGGCTACCCCCGACGGTGTTGTTTTTGATTGTTGGTAGAGCCTGCCCTTCGACAAGCTCAGGGCGAACGGAGTCGAGAGGCTACCGCCTCGCTACATTCTCCCGCACCAATCCCTCGCAAACTGCCCCGCCACCCGCCCACTCCGCGAACCCCTCATCAACGACCACTGCAACGCCGCCGTACGCACCTCATCCGTGAGCCCCTGCTTCCACCCGTGATGCGCTAACCAATGCGCCGCCACCGCCAGATATTCATCCTGCGCAAACGGATAGAACGAAATCCACAAACCGAAGCGTTCGGACAGTGACACTTTCTCTTCCACACTTTCCGCCAGATGCACTTCATCGCCGACGTGTTTGGTGGCGAGGTTATCTTGCATGTAGTCCGGCATCAAGTGACGACGATTCGATGTGGCGTAGATCAACAGGTTGTCGGAGAAGGCCACCAGATCGCCATCCAGCGCGGCTTTCAGTGACTGGTAACCGGGTTCGGCATCATTGAAGGAGAGGTCGTCGCAATACAGAATGAAGCGCTCGGCGCGGCCTTGCACCAGACCGACGATGAACGACAGGTCGATCAAGCCTTGCTTGTCGATCTGGATCACGCGCAAACCTTGCTCGGCATATTCGTTCAACAGCGCTTTCACCAGCGACGATTTGCCAGTACCGCGCGCACCGGAGAGCAGCACGTTGTTCGCTGTGCCGCCGCGCACAAATTGCAAGGTGTTCTGCTGGATGCGCTGTTTCTGGTCGTCAATGCCGAGCAGGTCATCAAGGGCGATGCGCTGGAAGTTGGAGACGGGATGCAATGTGCGTTGCTGGTGATCCCAGCGGAAGGCGGCGGCGGCTTGCCAATCGGGGGCTTGCGGCTGCGCTCCGGGCAACACGTTTTCCAGGCGGGCGAGCAGGCCTTCGGCGCGGGTGAGGAATTGGTCGAGTTTATCCATGAATTAAATCCTAAAAACGCACCATGCCCGCAAGCCAATAGATTAGGCAATCTCCATAATGTGCATAGCGTAGATCGCCGATTGACGGGCGTTGCGAGGCAGGTGTATTTAAAAACACTGCAACTTGCCGTTGCATCAGCTGCGATAGCTGGCGTTGATCTTTACGTAGTCGTAAGAGAAATCGCAGGTCCACAGCGTGGCGTTTACCGCGCCGCGATTCAGCACGACACGGATGGTGATGTCGCTCTGTCCCATCACGCGCTGGCCGTCTTCTTCCTGATAGCTTGCGGCCCGCCCGCCATTTTCGGCTACTAGCACATCGTCGAGATACAGCTTTAATGTTTCAACATTGAGATCAGTAACGCCTGCGTAACCGATGGCGGCGAGAATACGCCCGAGGTTGGGATCGGAGGCAAAAAACGCGGTCTTGACCAGCGGCGAGTGCGCGATGGCGTAGCCGATTTTTTTGCATTCGGCTTCGTCTTTACCACCTTCGATTTTGATGGTGATGAATTTGGTCGCGCCTTCGCCGTCGCGCACGATGGCTTGCGCCAGTGCGGTGGCGACTTCGGTGACGACGGCCTGCATCTGCGCACGGCTCGCCTCGTTGATGGCAACGCCGCTCTTGCCGCTGGCGATCAGCATCAGCGCGTCGTTGGTGGAAGTGTCGCCATCCACGGTGATGCAGTTGAACGAACGGTTGGCCGCTTCGCTCACCATCTGTTGCAGCAGCGGTTGTACAATGGCGGCATCGGTAGCGATGTAGCCCAGCATGGTGGCCATGTTGGGATGGATCATGCCGGAGCCTTTGGACATGCCGGTGACGGTGACGGTCTTGCCGCCGATCTGCATCTGCTTGCTCACTGCCTTGGCCACGATGTCGGTAGTCATGATGGCGTGCGCGGCATCGAACCAGTTGTCGGCTTTCAGGTTGGCAATCGCTTGCGGTATGCCGGCGACGATCTTCTCGACTGGCAGCGGCTCCATGATGACACCGGTGGAATACGGCAGCACTTGTTCGGGCGCGCAGCCCAGCAGTTTTGCTAGTGCAGCGCAGGTGGTGCGCGCGGCAACCATGCCCTGCTCACCGGTGCCGGCGTTGGCATTGCCGGTGTTGACGATCAAGGCGCGGATGCCTTTGTTCGTCGCCAGATGGTCTTTCGCCACAGTGACCGGTGCAGCGCAGAAACGGTTGGTGGTGAACACGCCCGCGACGGTCGCGCCTTCTTCCAGTTTGATGACCAACAAGTCCTTACGGTCGGCGCGCTTGATGCCCGCTTCTGCAGTACCCAAAGAAACGCCCGCAACGGGCAACAGTTGTGCCGCGACGGGCGCAGATAGATTCACCGGCATTGTGAGCTTCCTTTAGAAACGTCCTTGGGTCTTGTAGATATAGTTGCTCAACTCGACAGATTCGGTGTTCATGCGTCGCACGATGCCATGCACATAGCGCACGATACCGCGCATCACGTAATACAAAATGGCGGGGTGCGTAGTCATGAGGGCTTCAAATTTGGAGCGCTCCAGCAACAATACCTTGCAATCCGTTTTGGCCACCACGGAGGCGCTGATCTGCGCAACGTTGCCGCCCGTAAACGTGATAATCCCGGCTAGGTCGCCGGGTTGCAGCAAATGCAAAACAGCCTGTTCGCCACTTAAGGTTGCGATAGCTTCCACCTCGCCACTGGCCAGAACAATCAGGGAGTTTTTTAGTTTTTCCTCGCCCGGACGCAGCAAGGCCTCGCCCTTTTTGAAATCCTTGACCACGAATAACTGCCCCAAAATATCGATCTCGGCATCGCGCAATTCTTCGGTCAGCGTTGAATGGTGCAAGGTTTGCAAAATCAGATCATCCGTCAGCATGTTTCACCCCCTGTCATTTTGGTTGATTTAATTCAATCTGCCATGGCACTGCTTGTATTTTTTCCCTGAGCCACACGGGCATGGGTCGTTACGTCCGACCTTTTCGCCCGTTCGTACGAAAGGTGTGTGCTCCTCCGGTTGCGGCTCGGTTTGTGCCAACGCCTCTTCGTAATCGGCGTGATGATACTGCACATTTTCCGGCGCGTGGGGCACTTCCGCCGCCGCCACATCCGCTTCGCTGCGGATCTGCACGTTCATCAGGGTCTGCGTCACATCGCGCTTGATCGCCTCCAGCATGGAGGAAAATAATTCAAACGCTTCACGCTTATATTCCTGCTTGGGATTTTTCTGCGCATAGCCGCGCAGATGGATACCCTGGCGCAGATGGTCCAGTGCTGCCAGATGTTCGCGCCAGTGCTGATCCAGACTCTGCAGCATGACGATACGCTCGTAGCCATGCATCACTTCATCGCCAACCTGATCCACTTTCGCCTGATATTGCTGGTGGGCGGCTTCAATGATGCGCGTCAGTAGACCGGCTTGATCGAGTTGCTTGTCCTGCTCCATCCACTCTGTCAGCGGCAGATGCAACTGGTACTCGGCAGCCAGCGCCTTTTCCAGACCCGGCACATCCCATTGCTCTTCCATGCTGCCGTGCGGCAGATGTTCGCCAAACATATCGTTCAATATGCCTTCGCGCATGGCATTGATTGTTTCGCTGATGTCGGTGCTTTCCAGCAATTCGGCGCGCTGTTGGTAGATCACTTTGCGCTGGTCGTTGGCGACATCGTCGTATTCGAGAATCTGCTTGCGCATGTCGAAGTTGCGCGCTTCCACTTTGCGTTGCGCATTCTCGATGGCGCGCGTTACCCAGGTATGTTCGATCGCCTCACCTTCCGGCAACTTGAAGCGATTCATGATCGCAGTCACACGGTCGGAAGCGAAGATGCGCAGCAACGGATCTTCCAGCGACAGATAGAAACGGCTAGAACCCGGATCGCCCTGGCGACCGGAACGTCCGCGCAACTGGTTGTCCACGCGTCGCGATTCATGGCGCTCGGTGCCGATGATATGCAGGCCGCCGCTGGCGATGACCTGTTCATGGATCGGTTGCCACGCGGCACGCAATTCCACGACGCGTTGCTCGCGCGTTGCCGCATCCAAGCTTTCGTCCATACGGATCAATTCGATGGGTTTTTCCACATTGCCGCCCAGCACGATGTCGGTGCCTCGACCGGCCATGTTGGTGGCAATGGTGATCATCTTGGGGCTGCCGGCTTGTGCCACGATCTCGGCCTCGCGCGCATGCTGCTTGGCGTTCAGCACCTGGTGCGGCAGTTTGACTTTATCCAGCATGCCGGAGAGCAACTCAGAAGTCTCGATGGAAGTTGTGCCCACCAGTACTGGCTGTCCGCGCTCGTAACAATCTCGCACATCGGCGATTACGGCGGCGTATTTTTCCTTGGCGCTGAGGAAAACCTTGTCCATCAGGTCTTTGCGCACTGTGGGGCGGTGCGGCGGCACGATAACAGTTTCCAGATTGTAGATGGTTTGAAACTCGTAAGCCTCGGTATCCGCCGTGCCGGTCATGCCGGACAGTCTGTTGTACATGCGGAAATAATTCTGGAAGGTGATCGAAGCCAGCGTCTGGTTTTCCTTCTGGATCGGTACGCCTTCTTTGGCTTCAACAGCCTGATGCAAACCATCCGACCAGCGGCGTCCCGCCATCAGGCGTCCGGTGAATTCATCAACAATCATTACTTCGCCGTCCTGCACCACGTAATGCTGATCGAGGTGATACAAATTATGTGCACGCAAGGCAGCATAAAGATGATGAATCAGCGTAATGTTTGCCGGGTCATACAAGCTCCCGCCTACGGGCAGCAAACCCGCTTGCGTCAGAAGTATTTCGGCATTTTCGTGCCCTGTTTCGGACAGCAATATCTGCTGATTTTTCTCATCCACGTTGTAGTCACCCGGCGCATTCTCATCCGCCTGACGACGGAGTTGCGGAACCAACTTGTTAACGCGCACGTAGATGTCAACGTTGTCTTCGGCCTGCCCGGAAATAATGAGTGGAGTGCGCGCCTCGTCGATCAGGATGGAGTCCACTTCATCCACCACTGCAAAATTCAAGCCGCGTTGGAAGCGCTCATCTGCCTGTGCCGCCATGTTGTCGCGCAGATAATCGAAACCGAATTCGTTGTTGGTGCCGTAGATAATGTCCGCAGCGTAGGCAGCCTGTTTATCCTCATGCTCCATGCTGGTCAGGATGACCCCGACAGTCAGGCCAAGGAATCGGTACAAGCGTCCCATCCATTCCGCATCGCGCGCTGCCAGATAGTCGTTCACTGTCACTACATGCACGCCCTTGCCGGACAAAGCATTCAGGTAAGCAGGCAAGGTCGCCATCAGCGTCTTGCCCTCACCGGTGCGCATTTCGGCGATCTTGCCGTAATGCAACACCATGCCGCCTATCAATTGCACATCGAAGTGGCGCATCTGCAATACGCGTTTGCTGCCTTCGCGCACCACGGCGAACGCTTCCGGCAAGATCGCATCCAGCGCTTCACCCTGCTGCACACGCTGCTTAAATTCGACCGTTTTGGCCTGTAATTGCGCATCCGACAAGGCGGCAATTTCAGCTTCACGCTCATTGATGCGGGTAACGGTTTGGCGGTATTGTTTAAGCAAGCGGTCATTGCGACTGCCGAATACGGATTTCAACAATTTTGAGATCATGCTGTTATTTTCTTGGATTATTGTTATGAACAAATAAAAAAGGGTGAGGTACGCACCTCACCCTTTGACTCAACCTTTCGCGTCAACTGGCTGCTTTTTCCAGGAAGCGTACCGGGTTCTGGGCGATGCCTTTGTATCTCACTTCAAAATGCACGTGTGGGCCGGTAGAACGGCCTGTGCTACCAGACAAGGCAATTTCCTGCCCGCGCCGCACCATTTGCCCAACCTTGACCAAAAGCTTTGAGGCATGCGCGTAGCGCGTAGTGACATCATTGCCATGATCAATTTCAACCATATTACCATACTGCGGATGGGTCTCCGCATACACCACCACACCGCTGGCAGAGGCGTAAACTGGTGTGCCAGATGGCACCATGTAATCGACCCCCTCGTGCATTGCATTCTCGCCGGTGAACGGATCGATGCGCCAGCCAAAATTGGAGGAATACCATGTGACTTTAACCGGTGCAGTTGTCGGTAGCATCTTCTTGTCCAGCCGATCTTGCTGCAACAATGTTTCCAGCGCCACCAGCTTATCGCTACGATCTCCCAACAATGAGCTCAATTTTGTCAACTGCTGCTGCATCGAATCCAGAGAAATTTCTCTCTGGTTGGGGGAGGGAATATAAGGTCCCCCCTGCGGCGGAAGCTGTCCAAAGGAGAAGTCCTGAGGTTTCATGCCGCTCATCTTGGCTAAACGCGCACCCAAGCCATCCAAACGTTGGAGTTGCGCCTGCATCTGTCCCAGACGTACCGCCATTGCATCCAGACTTTGATGCAAATAGGTTTGTTGCTTCTGTTGCTCTGCCTGTTGTGCACTTGCCAACCACACCCGCAGTTCGTCACTTATTCCGCCTGGTTGCAGGCGCACGATGGCGTACTGCGCACTTAGAACCGCAGCGATAAAAAGACCTAATACCATCATTCCGGCCACCAACAGATGTGTTCCTGTTAATGTCACGCTGTGCGCTTTTGCAAAACGATTCGAAACTAGAATAATATTCACAAACTTACCCCTCTAACGTGATCCCCAATTTACTGTGACACTTCGTCTGAGTGCATTTCTGGGCTCCAACTCTAACCAAGGCCTGCTGCATCTCTCGCAGCGTGCCAAACTATTGGCTGTGTTGCAGCAGCACTATCAACAAGTCGTTCCGCCACCATTGATGCAAGCCAGTCGCGTGATGCAGTTGCACGGTCCAACGTTGATTCTTGCGGCAGACAATGGAGCTGTGGCCTCAAAATTACGCCAAATCAGCCCGGAAATAATTGCCATATTTCAAAAAAGGGGAATTGAGGTTACTGGAATTCAAATTCGTGTGCAAGTGCGTACGCGCGCCACACCAGTCATTTCGTCCCCCAGAAAGCTAGACAAGAACGGGAAAAATGAACTGGAAAGTCTGGCGCTTACCTTGCAGGAAGGCCCGCTGAAAAATGCCCTGCGTCGTCTTGCACGACGTTAGAGAAGCACCCGCCAGGCAACCAAACCAAAACGCTCCAGCAGATACAGCGCCGCAAATACCAACAATACGTACAGAATGAACTGCCCAATTTGCACAGCAAAACGGAAATAGCGCGTGTCGCGGGTGAACAAGTAGGCGGCTAAAGTAGAAGCCAGTAGCAGCGCTGACAGTAACAGTGCGAGGCGGATAAGCACTGTTTTTAACGCTAGGTTGGCTGCAATTGCATACGCAGAAAATCCGGCGCTTCTTCCTGTTTTTCAAACGTCGTCATTTCCCACGCCGTCTCATCCGCCAGTAAGGCGCGGCACAAAGCATTGTTCAAGGCATGACCGGATTTATAACCGTAGAATGCGCCGATCAGTGGGTGTCCGAGCAGATACAAGTCGCCAATGGCATCAAGAACTTTGTGTTTGACGAATTCATCCTCAAAACGCAGTCCATCAGGATTGATGACGCGGTACTCGTCCATCACGATGGCATTATCCAGATTGCCGCCCAAGGCCAATCCCTGCGCGCGCATGTACTCCACGTCCTGCATGAAACCGAAGGTACGGGCGCGGCTCACTTCCTTGATATAGGAGTGCGTTCCCAGATCGACCACAACGTTCTGTTTGGTATTGGCGAACACCGGGTGCGCAAAATTAATGGTAAAGCTTAGTTTGTAACCGTTGTATGGTTCGAAGCGCACCCACTTGTCGCCGTCTTTCACTTCCACGGTTTTCTTGATGCGGATGAATTTCTTGGCCGCTGCCTGCTCGATAATCCCTGCCGATTGCAGTAAGAAGATGAATGTGCCCGCACTGCCATCCATGATGGGCAATTCAGGACTGGATAACTCCACAATGGCGTTATCGATTCCCAAGCCTGACAGTGCCGACATCAAATGCTCCACAGTCGCTACGCGCGCGCCGCCTGCTTCCAGACAAGTAGAAAGCCGTGTGTCATGCACAGCATGCGCTTCGGCACGAATGTCGGGAGAGTTCACCAAATCAACGCGACGAAACACGATGCCGCTGTCAATTGCAGCAGGACGCAAGGTCAGATAGACCTTCTCTCCCGAGTGCAAGCCGACACCCGTTGCCTGCATCACCGTCTTTAATGTGCGTTGCTTGACCATTGCGTATTACCTGACAAATTCGGTGCGAAGTTTAGCACAGGCGAGCGGGTAGCCCGCCGCCGCGCGGTTCCATCACGCACCGTACTCAGTCGGCCTGCTTGCGTAAAAACGACGGGATGTCCAGCGTCTCAACTCCGGATTGCTTCATTGCTTCCACAGCTTCACGGTGGCGTCCGGTGCGAATCACTGCGGGCATATCCAGCTCGCTGTAATTCACCGCCGGTGCATCATAAGTTCCAGTGCGTTGTTGTTTTTCATAAGCCAGCACCGGCTTCGGTTGCTTACGCGCCAGTGGAGCGCCGAGACCGGTAGCGACTATGGTTACGCGCAGTTCTTCACCCATATTTTCATCGAACACCGAACCGACGATCACCGTGGCCTCGGTAGCGGCAAACTGGAAGCAATTCATCACTTCATGCAGTTCTTCCAAAGTCAGGCTGCTGCTGGAGGTGATGTTGACCAACACGCCGCGCGCACCGGACAGGTCCACGTCTTCCAGTAGCGGGCTGGCAATTGCCTGTTCGGCGGCACGTTGCGCGCGTCCTTCGCCGGAAGCGGAAGCCGCACCCATCATCGCCATGCCGTTTTCGGACATCAGCGTGCATACATCAGCGAAGTCCACATTCACCATGCCGGGCACGTTGATGACTTCGGCGATACCCGCCACCGCGCCTTGCAGTACGCCGTTCGCCGCCTTGAATGCTTCCGGCAATGTGGTCTTGCCGCCCAGCACTTCCATCAGCTTGGCATTCGGCACAATGATGAGCGAATCCACATGGATCGCTAACTCTTCAATACCTGTCTGCGCCAGTGTCATGCGTCGGCCTTCAAACACAAATGGTTTGGTCACCACCGCCACAGTAAGGATGCCCAATTCTTTCGCCACTTGCGCCACGATGGGAGCCGCACCTGTTCCCGTGCCGCCGCCCATACCGGCAGTGATGAACACCATGTGCGCACCACCGATGATTTCGGCAATCCGCTCACGATCTTCTTCGGCCGCTGCTTGGCCGATTTCAGGCTTGGCACCTGCACCCAATCCCTTGGTCAGGTTGGCGCCGATTTGCAACTGCACGCGTGCCTTGCTGCGACGCAGTGCCTGTACGTCGGTATTGATAACGATGAACTCAACGCCTTGCACACCCTGATCGATCATGTGATCCACGGCGTTACCGCCGCAACCGCCCACGCCCACCACCTTGATTATTGCGCCCTGCGGCTGTGCATCCATCAGTTCAAACATAGTATTTCTCCTTTAAAAATTGCAAACTAAACCCCGAACTGCATGAAATTAAAAATTGCGTTGAAACCACATTTTCATATTTGCCAATACATCCTTGAACGATCCCGAATTGACGCGCGTCACTTCGTTGCGCTGATACTGATCCAGCCCATACAACAACAAACCCACACCCGTGGCGTATCGCGGCGTCTTCACCACGTCGGACAAACCGCCGATATTGCGCGGCAAGCCCAAACGCACCGGCATATGGAAAATCTCTTCCCCCAACTCAATCATGCCCTGCATGGCACTGCTGCCTCCGGTGAGCACAATGCCGGACGACAGCAAATCCTCGAAACCGCTGCGGCGCAGCTCCTGCTGCACCAGCGAATACAACTCCTCTACGCGCGGTTCGATCACTTCTGACAGTGTTTGCCGCGACAAAGTGCGCGCACTACGCTCGCCTACGCCGGGTACCTCGATCGGTGCATCGTTAGCCAACTGCCGTAGCGCACAGCCGTATTTAATCTTGATGTCTTCGGCATCCTTGGTCGGTGTGCGCAACGCCATCGCGATGTCGTTGGTGATCTGGTCGCCCGCGATAGGGATCACCGCCGTATGGCGAATGGCGCCGCCGGTAAATACCGCCACATCGGTGGTGCCGCCTCCGATATCCACCAGACACACGCCCAGTTCTTTTTCATCGTCGGCCAGCACCGCCTTGCTCGATGCCAGCGGTTGCAAGATCATCTCATTCACTTCCAGGCCGCAACGGTGGATGCACTTCAAAATATTCTGCACTGCCGACACCGCGCCGGTGACGATATGAATCTCCACTTCCAGCCGCATGCCACTCATGCCCAGTGGCTTCTTGATGCCGCCCTGCCCATCGATACTGAACTCCTGTTCGATGATATGCAGCGTCTGCTGGTCGCCCGGCAAACTGATCGAACTCGCGGTTTCGATGGCACGCACGATGTCGGTGTGCGCCACTTCCTTGTCCTTGATCTTGATCATGCCGTTGGCGTTGGAGCTGCGAATGTGGCTGCCCGCGATGCCGGTATAAACCTCGCGTATCTTGCAGTCCGCCATCAACTCGGCTTCTTCCAGCGCGCGCTGGATCGCGCCGACCGTCGCGTCGATATTTACCACCATGCCCTTCTTCATGCCGGATGATTGGTGCATGCCCGCACCGATCACCTCCAGCGTGCCTTCCGGCCTGATCTCGGCGACGATGCATGCGATCTTCGACGTGCCAATGTCCAGCCCCACGATCAAATGCTTGTTCTCTCTGTTCTTGCTCATCGCTGTCCCTTTACCACTCCATCAAACATTGCCGCCCGGCAGATATGCCGCAAATCCGTTGCGATAACGCAGATCCACATGGTTTGCCGGCCGCGTCATAACCGCCAAACTGTATGGATACACCGTAATGAAGCGCGTCAAACGCTGCTGCATTTGTTCCCGTCCCAACTCCAACACCATGCCGTTGTCCAGCTTCACTTGCCATGCGTAACGCGGCGACAAACTGATCTGCGCGATCCGTTGCTGCATTGGATGCAGCGCCACGCTCAACTCGCCATACATCCGGGTCACCAGCATAGAGCTGTCCGTTTGTCCGATGAACTCCGGCAGCGATTGCTCTGTGCGTGCCGCGAACACTTCACCGTGCGTATTCACCAGCGCCGAACCGTTCCAGCGTGCCAGAGCCTCTTGTTCTTCCACTGTCACTTCCAGATTCCACGGAAACTTGCGGCGCACGCTCACCTTGCGCACCCACGGCAACTGCTCGAATGCCTGCCGCGTACGATCCAGATCGACCGTGAAAAAATTCCCACTCACTTGTTCGTGCACAATCTTTTCCATTTGTTCGGTCGAGACACGCTGCGGTGCAGCTGTCAATACCACCGCACGCAATGGGAATACAGGCAGCCGCAACACATAACGCGCCGCGCCATACAGCACCAGCCCCAGGCTGATGCCGAACAGCAGGTTGGAAATGAGACGCAGCAGCGGCGTGTTATCCCACATGTGCCCCCTCCAATATCTGCACCACGAGCTGCTCAAAACTGATGCCCGCCTGGCGTGCTGCCATCGGTACCAGGCTATGGTCAGTCATGCCGGGTGAAGTATTTACCTCCAGCAAATACAACTTGCCATCTTCGCCGTGCAGGAAATCCACGCGCCCCCAACCCTGTCCGCCGATCAGCGCAAATCCCAGCAACGCAAGACTCTGCATTTCGGTTTCTTCTTCTGCGCTCAATCCGCTCGGGCAACGATAAATCGTATCGTCGCGCAAATATTTCGCGTCGTAATCGTAGAACTCGTTCGCCGGTTCGATCTTGATCACCGGCAATGCACGCCCGTTGAGGATGGTCGCCGTGTATTCGCCACCGCCCACAAAACTCTCTGCGATCACCACCTTGTCATGTTTGGCTGCCTCGGCATATGCGGCAGGCAATGCTTCCACAGTCTTGACCTTGGTCACCCCGACGCTGGAGCCTTCGCTGGCAGGCTTGATGAACAAAGGCAGATCGAGATGGTTCGCCAGCGCATCCCAGTCAGTAGGCGCAGTCAACGCCTCATAATCCGGGATGGGTAATTCCGCCGCGTGCCAGATCAATTTTGTTCGCCACTTATCCATCGCAATCGCCGAAGCCATCACGCCGCTACCGGTGTAGGGAATGCCCATCAACTCCAGCGCGCCCTGCACTGTGCCGTCTTCACCGAAGCGCCCGTGCAAAGCGATAAATACGCGGTCGAATTTTTCGTCGTGCAATTCGTGCAAATCGCGTTGCGCCGGATCGAATGCATGCGCATCCACACCGCTTCTTTGCAGCGCTGCCAAAACGGCCGCACCGCTCTTCAGTGACACTTCGCGCTCTGCCGAACGCCCCCCAAGGAGCACTGCCACTTTTCCAAATTTAATCAATTCTTTCTCCCACGATACGCACCTCGGGATGCAAATCGACACCCGTCTGTTGCAATACCGTCGCCCGCACTTCTTCTATCAGATTTTCAATGTCCGCCGCTGTCGCTTCGCCCACATTCACGATGAAGTTGGCATGCTTCTTCGACACCTGCGCGCCGCCGATGCGTTTGCCTTTCAGCCCGCAGCCTTCAATAATCTTCGCCGCGTAGTTGCCCGGCGGATTGCGGAACACCGAGCCTGCGTTCGGTTTGTCCAGTGGCTGGCTGGCATTGCGTTTTTCCAGCAAAGCTTTCATACCCTTGCGCGCGACATCAACGTCGCCTTGTTCGAAATGCAGCCACGCGCCGACGAAAAATTCTTCACTCGCTGTGTGCAGTTGCACATGGCGGTAACCGATCTCATATTCCTGCGGCGTGCGTTCCAGCAATTCGCCGCGTCGCGTCAATACCTGCACGCGCTGTACTTTCTGCCAAGTCTCGCTGCCGTAACATCCGGCGTTCATCGTCAGCATGCCGCCCAAGGTGCCGGGAATGCCGCCGAAGAATTCCGCACCGCACATATTGTTCGCTGCCGCGAAGCGCGCCAGTTTTGCGCCCGGCACTCCAGCTTGCGCGTAGATATTTTCGCCATCCATGCGCAATTCGCTCAGCGCGCCAAGCATCAGCAATACCGTGCCGCGCAACCCGCCGTCACGCACCAGCAAGTTGCTGCCGAGACCCACGGCGATCAGCGGTTCGTCTGTCGGCAACTGGCGCAGGAAATTTTGCATGTCTGCAAGGTCGGCAGCCTGATACATGCGTTGCGCGATGCCGCCTGCGCGCCAGGAAGTGTGGCGGCGCATCTTCACATCGAAGCTCATCTCGCCTCGAAGTTCTGCTGCTTTGAACTGTACCGGTTCGCTCATATTCATTTTTGCGCCAACTGCTTCACTAGATTAGGCACACCGCCAATGGAACCCGCGCCCATGGTCAGCACTACATCGCCGTCGCGCGCCATTTGCAAAATGGTCTGCGGCATGTCGGCGATGTTCTCCACGAACACCGCGTTGCTTTGTCCCACCACGCGCAAGGCATGCATCAGCGCGCGCCCGTCTGCTGCCACGATGGGCGCTTCGCCCGCCGCATAAATTTCCGCCAGCGCCAGTGCATCCACACCGCTCAACACCTTCACAAAATCCTCGAACAAGTCGCGCGTGCGCGTGAAGCGATGCGGCTGGAAGGACAGCAACAAGCGCTTGCCGGGAAAGGCGCCGCGCACGGCGGCCAGCGTGGCTTTCATTTCCACCGGATGATGGCCGTAGTCGTCGATCAAAGTGAAGCTGCCGCCCGCAGCCAGCGCAATCTCACCATAGCGTTGCATGCGCCGCCCCACGCCCTCGAACTCCGTCAGTGCCGCCACGATGGCCTCCGGCTTGACGCCGACTTCCAGACCGACCGCGATGGCCGCCAGCGAGTTCAGCACGTTGTGCATACCCGCCAAGTTGAGCGTGACTTCAAGATCGATCGGCACGGTGTTATGGCGACACAGTGCCGTGAAGCGCATCTGTCCGCCCTCGTGGCGCACGTTCACCGCGCGAATCTGCGCCTCTTCGCCGAAGCCGTAAGTGGTGATCGGCTTGCTGATGCGCGACAAAATCTCGCGCACGTTCTCATCATCCGAACACAGAATGGCGCGGCCATAGAACGGCAAGCGCTCGACGAAATCGACGAACGCCTGTTTCAATTTATTGAAGTCGTGGTCGTAGGTTTCCATGTGGTCGGCATCGATGTTGGTGACCACGGCAAGAATTGGTGTGAGATAGAGGAACGAGGCATCCGACTCGTCTGCCTCGGCCACGATGAACTCACCCGTGCCCAGCCTTGCGTTGGCGCCGCTGCTATTCAAGCGTCCGCCGATGACGAAGGTCGGGTCGTAACCACCCTTGGCCAACACGCTGGTGACCAGCGAAGTGGTGGTGGTTTTGCCGTGGGTGCCCGCCACCGCGATGCCTTGACGCAAGCGCATCAACTCCGCCAGCATCACCGCGCGTGGCACCACCGGAATGCGCTGTTCGCGTGCCGCGATCACTTCCGGGTTGTCTGCCTTGACCGCAGTGGAAACCACTACCGCATCGACATTCTGCAAATGCTGCGCGGCATGTCCTTTGTAAACCGTCGCGCCCAGAGATTGCAGGCGCTGCGTAACCGCACTGTCTGACAGATCGGAACCGCTCACCTTGAACCCGAGATTCAGCATCACCTCGGCGATACCATTCATGCCGGAACCGCCGATGCCGACGAAGTGAATATTTTTGATTTTGTGTTTCATATTCGTTTTACTCCGCAAGAGAAATGCATACTTGTGCCACTTGCTCAGTCGCATCCGGCTTCGCCAGACTGCGCGCGGCTTGCGCCATCGCCAGCAGTTTTTCTCGAGTCATTTCGCGCAACAACTGCGCCAGTTTTTCTGCTTTCAATTCGGTTTGCGGTAACAACACCGCCGCCCCGTGCTCGCTGAGGAAGCGCGCGTTGTACGTCTGGTGATCGTCCACCGCGAACGGGAACGGCACCAGCACGCTCGCCACGCCCGCCGCCGCCAACTCGGCGATGGTCAATGCACCTGCGCGGCAGATCACCACATCGGCGTTGGCATATTGCTGCGCCATGTCGTCGAGGAAGGGGCGGAGGTCGGCGCTTACACCGGCTTGTTTGTACATCTCTTCCACGGCCCCGAAATTTTTCTTGCCGGTTTGGTGAATCACGTTGAAAGGGAGGCACTCTTGTTCATCCAATAACAGCGCCAGCGCTTTCGGCAACGCTTGGTTCAGTGCCTGCGCCCCCAGACTGCCGCCGACCACCAGCACATTCAGCTTGCCGCTGCGCGCTGCATAACGCACCTGCGGATCGGGCAGGGCGGCGATATCGGCGCGCACCGGATTGCCACACCAGAGGTTGCGTTCGACTTGCCTGCTTGACCGCAAGTCAATAGATTCGGGCATCTTCGTAGCATTATTATGGAGATCGCCTATTGACGGGCGTTCCCGGCTAGGTGCGGATAATTTATTGGTATGTAACACGCCGGGGAACCCGCTCAGCACCCGCGTCGCCAGTTGCGCCAGCACTTTGTTGCTCATGCCCGCGATGGAATTCTGTTCGTGGATCACCAGCGGACGGCGCAGCAGCGCAGCCATCAAGCCACCCGGCATGGTGATGTAGCCGCCCATGCCCAGCACCACGTCGGGACGGTGACGCAGGATCGCGTCCGCACTTTGTCCCAGCGCGCGCAACAAAGTGAACGGCAGCGTCAGCAAGCGCAGCCACCCTTTGCCGCGCACGCCGGAAAAATTCACCCACGCCACCGGATAACCATGTTTGGGCACCAGCTCTGCTTCCATGCTGTTCGGTGCACCCAGCCACACGATGTGCCAGCCACGTGCGCGCAAAGCGTCGGCCACTGCCAGTCCCGGATAGATGTGTCCGCCGGTGCCGCCCGCCATGATGAGGATGGTGCGGTTCATATCGGCAATCCTCTGGCAACACGTCGATTCTCATAATCAATCCGCAGTAGCACTGCAACCGCAATCAGATTCACCGCCACACCGCTGCCGCCGAAGCTGAGGAAGGGCAGGGTCAAGCCCTTGGTCGGCAGGATGCCCATGTTCACGCCCATGTTGATGAATGTCTGCACGCCCAGCCACACCGCGATGCCTTGTGCCACCAGCGCGGCGAACAGGCGTTCCGACATCGCCGCCTGACGGCCAATGGCGAAGGCGCGCACGACGAGCCAGGCGAACAACAGAATGACGGCGCATACGCCAAGCAGGCCCAGTTCTTCTGCGATTACCGCCAGCAGAAAGTCGGTGTGCGCTTCCGGCAAATAGAATAATTTTTCCACGCTGCCGCCGAGGCCGACGCCGAACCATTCGCCGCGGCCGAAGGCGATCAACGCGTGGCTGAGTTGATAGCCTTTACCATAGGGATCGGACCATGGGTCCATGAAGCCAATGACGCGTTGCATGCGGTATGCGGAAGAGAACACCAGCGCCGCAAACAACAGCGGCAACAGCACCAGCAAGCCACCGAAGATTTTCAGATTGAAGCCGCCCAGCCACAAGGTACACATGGCAATGGCGAGGATCACGCCGAAGGCGCCCATGTCCGGCTCCAGCAATAATAGTCCGCCGACCAGACCGATCACGGCGAACATCGGCAGGAACGGTTTGAGCAAATGATCTTTCACTGCGCCTTTGCGCACGGCGTAATCCGCCGCGTACAACACGGCAAACAGTTTCATCAGTTCCGATGGTTGCAAATTGACGATCACCAGCGGCAACCAGCGGCGGCTACCGTTCACCGCACGTCCCACGTGGGGAATCAGCACCACAACCAGCAACAACACGCCGATGGCAAACAGCCAAGGTGCAGATTTCTGCCAGGTCTGCGTCGGCACCTGAAACGCGATCACCGCGCACACCAGACCCACTGCGATGAACATCCCGTGGCGCAACAGATAGTAGGTGGCTTGATGGTTGGTATATTTGCCTGCTTCGGCGGTGGCGATCGAAGCGGAATACACCATCACCAGGCCGATAGACAACAGCGCGGTGACGATCCATGCCAACACTTCATCATATTCGGGCGCGGCGCGGCGCGGCGCGTTCAATGCTGTGCTGAACATGTCGCCTCCGATTCCAGATTCTTCACTGCCGCGATGAATACTTCGGCGCGGTGCAGATAGCTGCGGTACATATCGAAGCTGGCGCAGGCGGGCGACATCAGCACCGCATCGCCGGCTTGCGCCTGCACGCTGGCTTTGCGCACCGCATCCTCCATATTGCTTGCTTGTAATATTGGCTTGCCGCAGCCTTGCAGTGCCTGCTCGATCAGCGGCGCATCGCGCCCGATCAATACGGCTGCGCGCGCATGTTGCACTACCGCATCTTTCAACGACGAAAAATCTTGTCCCTTGCCGTCGCCGCCGAGAATGACCACGGCAGGTTTGCCCAAACCTTTCAGCGCGGCTTCGGTGGCACCGACGTTGGTGCCTTTCGAATCATCGTAATAAGTCACGCCGTTGATCTCGGCAACTTTTTCCACGCGATGCGGCAAGCCCTTGAATGCGCGCAGTGCAGCGCACAAAGGTGCCAGCGGTAGATCGAGCGCACGGCACAACGCCAGCGCTGCCAAGGCGTTGGCCACGTTGTGCAGACCGCTCACTTGCAGTTCGTCAGCGCGCATGATCTTTTGGTCGCCCTGCATCAGCCAGATCACATCGCCCACGCGGACGATGCCCCAATCGTGTTCTCCAAGCGGACGAGCCAGTGCAAAGCTCGCCTGGCGCCGCCCGGGGATGCGCATCGCCGCGCTGCGCGCATCGTCGTGATTGACGATCTGCACGCCGTTGCCCTGGAAGATGCGCGCCTTGGCTGCCGCGTAGGCATCCATGCTGCCCGCGTAGCGGTCGAGGTGGTCTTCGGTCACGTTGAGCACCACGGCCGCATCGGCGTTCAGCGTATGCGTGGTTTCGAGCTGGAAGCTTGACAGTTCCAGCACCCACACTTGCGGCTGCCGGTCACGCGCGCGCAAAGCATCGAGCACTGCGGGGGAGATGTTGCCCGCCACCTGTGTGTCCAATCCTGCCGCTTCACACATCGCTCCAACCATGCTGGTGACCGTGGTCTTGCCGTTGGCTCCGGTGATGGCGATGACCTTGGTGTTGCGACGGTAGTTGTTGGTCGCCAGTTGCTGTGCCAGCAACTCGATGTCGCCCTCCACCGGGATGCCGCGCGCGAGGGCGCGCTGCACCAGCGGCTCGGCCAGCGGCACGCCGGGACTAATGGCGATGCGCTGTATGCCCTGCAGCAACTCATCGCTGAACGCACCGCAGCGCAGTTCGACTTGCGGCAATTCGCCGTGCAATTTTCCGCTGCCGGGCGGCGCAGCACGGCTGTCGGCCACGCGCACCTGTGCACCTTGCGTATTCAACCAGCGCGCAAGCGACAACCCGGTCTCACCGAGACCGAATACCAGCACTGATTGTCCGCGCAGTTCGTTCATGGTTTATCTCAGCTTCAGCGTTGCCAATCCGATGAGAACCAGCATCATGGTGATGATCCAGAAGCGCACCACGACTTGTGTCTCCTTCCAGCCTTTTTGCTCGAAGTGATGATGCAACGGAGCCATCAGCAAGATGCGTTGTCCCTTGCCGTAGCGCCGCTTGGTATATTTGAAATAAGTGACTTGCAGCATCACCGACACCGCTTCCACCACGAACACGCCGCCCATGATGAACAGCACCAGTTCCTGCCGGATGATGACCGCTACTGCGCCCAGCGCCGCGCCCAATGCCAGCGCGCCGACATCGCCCATGAATACTTCTGCCGGATAGGCGTTGAACCATAAAAACGCCAGTCCCGCGCCGGAGATGGCCGCGCAGAACACTGCCAGTTCGCCCGCGCCGGGAATTGAAGGCTCGCCCAGATATTTGGAAAATTCGGCGTGTCCCGCGACGTAAGCAAAGATCGCCAGTGCGGCAGCCACCATCACCGTGGGCATGATGGCCAAGCCATCCAGTCCGTCGGTGAGATTCACCGCGTTGCTGCTGCCGACGATGACCAGATACACCAGCACGATGAAACCGCCAGCACCCAACGGCAGCACCAGATGTTTGAAGAACGGCACGATGAGCTCGGTATGCGCGGGCAGCGTGGCATGCGACCACAGGAAGATGCCGACCGCCAAGGCGATCAGCGATTGCCAGAACATTTTTGTCTTGGCGGAGAGTCCGTCCGGGTTGCGGTGCACGACCTTGCGATAGTCATCCACCCAGCCGATAGCCCCGATACCCAGCGTGGTAAACAGCACTACCCAGATGTAAGCGTTGCTCAAGTCACCCCACAATAAAGTGGTAATGGCGACCGAGGCCAGAATCAGCGCACCGCCCATGGTCGGCGTGCCCGCTTTTACCAGATGCGTTTGCGGTCCGTCAGTGCGCACCGCTTGGCCGATTTTCATGGATGTCAGCTTGCGGATCATCCACGGCCCCAGCATGAAGGAAATGATGAGCGCGGTCATCGCCGCCATCACCGCGCGCAAGGTGATGTAGTTGAACACGCTGAACGTGCGCACATCCTGAGCCAACCAATGGGCTAATGCGAGCAGCATGTTTTCTCCTTCTGTGCCGCGCAAGCATTCACGACACGTTCCATTTTCATAAAGCGCGAGCCTTTTACCAGCACGGTGGTTTGCGCATCCAGTTGCTTTACCAGTTCGTTTAACAATGCTTCGATGTCGGCGAAATGCTGTGCACCCGCGCCGAATTCGTGCACCGCTTGCACGCTCAATACGCCCAGCGCAAATATTTTTTCGATACCCAGCTCGCGTGCCGCGATACCGATTTCGCGATGGAACTGATCCGCATCCGCGCCCAGTTCTCCCATGTCGCCCAGCACAAAGATGCGCTTGCCTGCCGCTTGCGCCAGCACTTCCAGCGCGGCTTGCATGGACGCAGGGTTGGCGTTGTAGGTATCGTCGATCAGCGTCGCGTCATTTATTCCCTGCTTGCGTTGCAGTCGTCCCGCTACGCCGCTAAAACTTTCCAGCCCGGTTGCAATAATGTCGAACGGAATCTGCACGGCCATCGCAGCGGTAATGGCGGCCAGCGCGTTGCTTGCGTTGTGCGCCCCCGGCACTTGCAGCTTCAGGTGCAATTCGCCCTTGGGCGTAGATACCTGCAGAATTCCGCCGCCCGCTTCCGCTTGCCATTCGCCAAGCACATCGGCGGCATGGGTCAGTGCAAATTCGAAAATGCGATGTCTGCCTGCCATCGTGCGCCACAGAGCGGCATGCTCATCATCGCCATTGATGACTGCCGTGCCCTGCGCAGCCAGCCCGGCAAATATCTCGCCCTTGGCGCGCGCCACCCCTTCCACCGAACCCAGCCCTTGCAGATGCGCGCCGCTGGCATTGTTGATCACAACCGCATCGGGGCGGGCGATACGCGTCAGGTAGTCGATCTCGCCCGGATGGTTCATGCCCATCTCGATCACTGCATAAAGATGCGTCGCGCGCAGCTTGAGCAGGGTGAGCGGCATGCCGATGTCGTTGTTGAAGTTTCCCTGTGTAGACAGCACCATATTCGCGTCGCCCGTCGCTTCGCGGAGAATGCTCGCCAGCATTTCTTTCACGGTGGTCTTGCCGTTGCTGCCGGTGACGGCAATGACCGGCAGGTCGAAGCGGGCGCGCCAATGCGCGGCAAGTTGACCCAACGCAAGGCGCGTGTCTTCCACGATCAGGATTGATGAATTGGGATCGAGGGTTGGGCGGATTTGTTCGTAGCCTTGCGTGCTAACCATCGCGCCTACTGCTCCGTTGTTGAGGGCATCGGCAACGAACTTGGCCCCATCGAAATTTTCACCTTTGAGCGCAATGAACAAGTCGCCTTGCTGGATGGTGCGGGTATTAGTGGATACGGCATTGAAGCGCACTTCCGCACCTTGCATGTCGGCTTGCAATGCTTGCGCGGCCTGAGAGAGCAGCATCATGTCCGGCGCTCCTGCATTTTCCACTCGTTCAATGCGCGCTTGGCAATTTCGCAATCCGAGAACGGTAGGCGCACTCCGTTGATCTCCTGATATTCCTCGTGTCCTTTCCCAGCCAGAAGCACGACATCGCTTGAACTTGCCTGGACGATGGCCAGCGCGATGGCCTCGGCACGGTCGGGTATCACTTGATAGGTTCCCTGCATGCCGACAATGATGGCATCAATGATCGCCTCCGGCTGTTCGCTACGCGGGTTATCGTTGGTGACGATGCGCACATCGGCCAGCTTCGACACCACGGTGCCCATCATCGGCCGCTTGCCGCGATCGCGGTCGCCGCCGCAACCGAATACACAGATAAGTTTGCCGCCGGAGGCTGCAGTCGCTTCACGCAAGGTGATCAGCACTTTTTCCAGCGCGTCCGGTGTGTGGGCATAGTCCACCACCACGGTCGGTACATCCTTGCCACCCAGCGTCTGCATGCGTCCGGCCACCGCTTGCTGCAAGCCTAGTTCGCGTACCGCATCGGCAAGTCCCACTTTGCTGACCAGCAGCACCGCCAGCGCGCCGAGCAGGTTGGAGGCGTTAAAACGCCCGAGCAATTGGCTGCGCAATGTTCCAGCGCCCCAACTGGTATGTAGTTGCAGCGTCAGTCCTTGTGCATCTATTTGCGCGAGATTGCCAAACACCATGCGTATGCCCAGACGCTCTGCCAGTTTCAGCGACGCGTCGTTCAGACCGTAGCCGACCACTTCCGCGCCACTGTCCTGCAACTGCTCGGCCAGTTCGGCACCGAAAGCATCGTCAAGATTTAGTACGGCATATTTGAGCGACGCCCAATCGAACAGGCGGCGTTTGGCAGCGGCGTAGTTTTGCATGTCGCCGTGATAGTCGAGATGGTCATGGGTCAAATTTGTAAGTAACGCCACGTCGAAATGCATGCCGTTGACGCGGCCTTGCGTGAGCGCATGGGAAGATACTTCCATCACTGCCGTTTTTGCGCCTTGTTGCGCATACTCCGCCAGCAGACCATGCACCAGCAACGCATCCGGCGTGGTATTCATGGTCGCTTGCAGCGCACTGGGGAATCCGTTGCCCAATGTGCCCAGCAACGCGCTTGGGCGACCCAGCGCGCTGAAAGAATTTGCCAGCCAATGACTGATCGATGTTTTGCCATTGGTGCCGGTGATGCCTACCATCCACAATTTTTGCGAAGGCTGTCCATACACGTGATCCGCGATCACGCCGGCCTGGCGGCGCAAGTCATGCACTGCCAGATGCGGCACGCCACCCTCGCTGTTCCATTGAAAGTTATTCGCATCCCAGATCACCGCGTTCGCGCCGCGTGTGATGGCTTGTGCGATATAGTGGCGACCATCCGCCTGCGCGCCGGGATAGGCAACGAAGGTGTCACCGGGTTGTACTGCGCGACTATCGGAAACCAAGCGCGTGATGTTGACACCGAGCGCTTTCAAATTATCCAGACAAAAATCTTTTCTGAATCTGGTCGCAGGTGTGTTCATGCATCTTCTCCGACGATTTCTTTCGGAGCCTGGATGACGTTGTTCAGTGGCGCATCGTAGGGGACATCGAGCATGCGCAATGTGGCGCTCATCACTTTGCTAAAGGCGGGGGCGGCGACCTGTCCGCCGTAATAGTCGCTGCCGCTTGGATCATCCACCATCACTGCCACGATCAGGCGCGGGCGGGATGCCGGTGCCATTCCGACAAACGAAGCAACATAGTGGTTCACATATTTGCCGTTCTGCAATTTGTGCGCAGTGCCGGTTTTTCCCGCCACGCGGTAACCTGCCACCTGCGCCAGCGGTGCAGTGCCGCCGGGTTGCACCACCAATTCCAGCATGTCGCGCACTTCGCGTGCGGTGGTATCCGAGAATATCTTGGTTCCGATAGACGGTATTTCTTGTTTGAGCAAAGTGACCGGCTTCAATTCTCCGTCGTTGGCAAACAGCGTGTAGGCGCGTGCCAATTGCAACAGGTTTACCGAAATACCGTTGCCATATGCCATGGTGGCTTGCTCGATGGGGCGCAGCGTTTTGTAATCGCGCAATTTGCCCGTTGCCTCGCCCGGGAAATCGCTTCCGGTCGGTGCGCCGAAACCGTCTTCACTCAGACTCTGGCAGAAAATTTGCGGCGGCAATGACAGCGCCATCTTGGCCGCGCCGACGTTGCTCGATTTCTGTATCACCTGCGCCACGGTGAGCGAACGCTCCGGGTGCGTGTCGTGAATCTTGCGTCCGCCGATGCTGAGCACGCCATTCTCGGTATTGATGACGGTGTCCGGTTTGAATTTCCCCGTTTCCAATACCGCAGCGACAGTGAACGGCTTCATGGTGGAGCCCGGTTCGAACAAGTCGGTCACCGCCCGGTTGCGCATCAGGTTCAAGGCCGGTTTGCTGCGGTTGTTCGAGTTATAGGCCGGCCAGTTGGCCAGCGCCAATACCTCGCCGCTACGCGCATCGAGCACCACGATGGAACCAGATTTCGCATGATGTTGCTCGACCGCTTGTTTGATCTCGTTGAAAGCGATGAATTGAATTTTGCTATCGATGCTCAGGGCAACATCGCTACCTTCTTTGGGCGCGCGCAAACTGGCCACATCCTCGACGATATAACCGCGCCGGTCTTTAATGACATGCTGGCTGCCTGCTCTGCCGCCCAAACGCGACTGCAATGCAAGCTCGATGCCTTCGCTGCCGTTGTCGTCCACATCGGTGAAACCTAACAAATGCGAAGTGACTTCTCCGCCTGGATAATAGCGGCGGTATTCACGCTGCAAGGATATGCCGGGGATACCGAGCAAGATGACTTGATTCGCTTGCTCCGGGGCCATTTGGCGTTTCAGAAAAACAAAATCGCGCGAATCATCGGATAATTTAGCTTTCACTTCTTCGTTGCTCAAGCCGACAATTTGCGCCAACTGCTTCACTTGTTTTGGCGTCACCTCGACATCAGACGGACTGGCCCATACCGACTCGACTGGCGTGCTAACCGCCAGCGGTTCACCGTTGCGGTCGATAATCATGCCGCGATGAGCAGGCACTTCGATTACCCGACCGTAACGCGCATCGCCCTTTTGCTGCAGGAAGTCGTTGTGAATACCCTGCAAATAGACCGCGCGCACCAACAGAACCGCCATGCCTGCCAACAACAGCACAAACAACACGCGCGAGCGCCAAGCGGGCAAAGCCTGCTGCGATGAGGTCTGCGGCACTGTGGCGTAATTCATGTCTGCCCCACCATGACACCGCTCGTGCGGATGTAGCGAATCTGCTCGCTCTGCGGGAGGTGCATTTGCAACTGCTGGCGGGCGAGGCTTTCCACACGTCCCGGTGTTACCAGCGTGCTCTGCTCCAACTGCAATTTGCCCCACTCCACATCCATCTGCTGCGCCCGGTCTTTCTCGTTTTGCAGTTCCACAAATAACTTGCGCGCCTTGTGTTGTGAGGTCACAACACCTAACGCGCAAGCGATAGTCAAAATTAGTAGCAGTGCATTCAGCCTAGCCACCTCCGCCCCCCAGTTTCTCTGCCACTCGCAACACTGCACTGCGCGCTCGCGGGTTCGCCTTTAATTCTTCTGCCGATGCGTAGATCGGCTTGCCGATCAAACGCACTTTGCCTTGCGGCACATCCGCCGCGCGTATTGGCACACTTTTCGGCAATTTGTCGCCCTGCGCCATGTCACGCATGAAGCGCTTCACGATGCGGTCTTCCAGCGAATGAAAACTGATCACCGACATGCGTCCGCCCGTCTTTAGGTGATCGACACACAGCGGCAATACGTTCTCAAGTTCTTCGAGTTCGCGGTTGAGATAAATCCGTATAGCCTGAAAGGTGCGCGTAGCCGGGTTTTTGCCGGGTTCGCGCGTACGTACTGTCTGCCCGACGATATCGCTGAGCTGTTTCGTGGTAAGGATTGCTCGTTCCTGGCGCGCAGCAATAATCGCCCTTGCAACCTGCCTAGCAAACCGTTCTTCGCCGTAATCACGTATCACCTCCGTCAGTTCACCTTCATCTGCGACCGCCAGCCACTCCGCCGCCGTCCGCCCGCTGCTGGTATCCATGCGCATATCCAAAGGCGCATCAAAACGAAAACTGAAACCGCGCTGCTCATCGTCCAGTTGCGGCGACGACACCCCCAAGTCGAGCAATACGCCATCCACCTCCTCGACGCCGCATTGCCGCAACACTTCACCAATATGCTCAAAACCGCTGTGCACCATTTGAAAGCGCGCGTCACTTATCGTGTTGCCTACCGCCACGGCCATCGGGTCTTTGTCCAGCGCGATCAACTTGCCGCGCTCTCCCAGCTTTTTCAAAATCAAGCGACTATGCCCGCCGCGCCCGAATGTGCCGTCCACATACACACCGTCCGCCTTTACCTGCAAGGCTTCAACTGCTTCGTTCAACAGTACGGTTGCGTGAGCCAGATCTTGGCTCACAAAGTAAACCCTTCCAGTTCAGGCGGCAGATTGGTCATCGAAATTCCGGCCATCTTTTCGTTCTGCGCCTTCCA
>CAINCU010000036.1 GCA_903847155.1 uncultured Gallionellaceae bacterium
AGTCAGTATTACGCTGAAAACGCAGTTGTGTAACCGGGTGTCGAAAGATGCCTTTGCAGAGGCTTGAGCCGTGTGCGGTGAAAGTCGCAAGCACGGTTCTTAGGGGGCTGGGTGCGAGCAATCGCGTCCGGCTACCCGACTCTCCTGCGAGCGCGTATTTGATCCGCGCCTAGAGGGGGTGCCGGTCGTCGTGTTGTCTAACAATGACGGCTGTGCTGTTGCCCGCTCGGGTGAAGTGAAGGCACTAGGCATCAAGATGGGTGAGCCGTGGTTCAAGATGAAGGATGTCGCCAAGAAACACGGCATCATTGCACTGTCCAGCAACTACACGCTCTATGGCGATCTGTCCGCACGAGTGATGTCAATCCTCTCCAACTTCTCACCGAATCAGGAAATCTATTCCATCGATGAATGCTTTCTAGACCTGGACGGTTTTGATCCGGCATCATTGATGGAATACGGGCAGAAGATACGACTGGCCGTGAAGCAAGGTGTAGGCATTCCAGTCTGCGTAGGAATAGCCGATACAAAAACCCTCGCCAAGCTCGCCAATCACTGCGCCAAGAAAGGATTGGCCGGCAGCAATGGCGTATGCGATTTCGGACAATTGGATGAGCAACAACTCAGCGCGCTCTTTGCCGGCATTCCGGTGGGCGAGATTTGGGGTGTTGGTCGGCGCATTTCCGCCAGACTTGATGAAATGGATATCAAGACCATTGAAGACCTGCGTCGTGCCGATCCTGAATATATCCGGCAGCAATTTTCGGTAGTGCTCGAACGCACGGTAAATGAATTGAACGGGACCCCCTGCATCGAGCTGGAAGAAGCCGGCACGCCCCGCCAGCAGATCATGGTGTCCAGATCGTTTGGTTCTGAAGTAACTCAGTTATCTGATCTGTCCGAGTCAGTTGCCTACTTCACCACCCGTGCAGCCGAGAAGTTGCGGCATGATGGTTCCGTCGCCGCCAGTCTATGTGTCTATGTCCGCACCAATCCCTTCAAGGAAGATGCGCCTCAATACCAGCGCTCGATGATCGTTCCACTATTCCAGCCAACCGACGATACAACGAAACTCGTTCACGCATCACTTCAGGGATTGAAAGCGATATATCGGAGTGGCTTTGGCTACAAGAAAAGCGGCGTGTTGTTGATGGGGCTGCAAAGCAAAGGAACGGTACAGGCGACTCTTTTCGATGATCCAGTAGAACAAGCCAAATCTGACAGCATGATGCGCGTCATGGATGCCATCAATCGGAAAATGGGGCAGGGGAGCGTGACGGTGGCGGCATCGGGTGTAAAGCAGCGTTGGGCAATGCGACGGGAGAGGAAGTCACCGAATTACACGACAGAGTGGAGCGAGTTGCCAGTGGCTGGTTAGGCTATGCCTTCTCGGATTAGCCGCTATCGGCTATATCTGCCTGATGTTGTAATGGCGGCTTACTGATCATAAAGCTGCCGGTCGAGGAAATCTGGCGGTGGCCCGCTTCTCGGCCTGACCGGTCAGTCATCAAGCATCGAAAAACAGTGCGGGCGAAAGTCCGCTGTTGAATCGAAGAACGAGTTATGGCATCCAGCACCCATGACCGCTCCACATCCAACACCAGTCAGTCAGGACTTTTTCTGGGAAAAATCAGAGAAACAGATTTGAGCGTCAGCTTCCACAAAAGAAGGTCATCATCATGTCTCATGCACATGGACATCACAATCATTGAGGCCATTCATGTTGTGGTGGTCGGTGAGGGATTCGAACCCACGTCTACCCGACGAAAGGCCACGTTTTATGGCCTTTCGTCGGATGGCCGCAGACTTGCGCCTGCGACCCCGGAGCGCACTACCACTGTGCTAACCGACCAAGTCAAACTCTACCACTTCAGCTTCGCAATAGTATCACCAACATCGCGGTCCGAGTACAAGAGCAATTGCTTCATAAAGTTTCTCGCGGCGGTCTCGCGCCTAGCCCCTACATCTTTCCCAAAGCGACGCTCTAACATAGGTAGAACACACTCATCGTCGTTAATTATATGTCGGCATATCCACTTTGCAACATCCTGCCACGCTTTTGAACACATTAGTGCATCAGATGCCGCGAGGCTAGTCGGAACATTTGGCACGGAACCATACAATCGTTCGACTTCTGTCTTGGGCAACATTTCCCACACGTCCGCCGCCTTCTTATCACTATCCAGGTCGACAGCGTGCAACTCCTCATTTCTTACGAGCCTGTAATAGTTTACAACCGAAAAACATGGTTCCTGAAAGATCGCTTTTGTCCGAGTGAGGACCTGATCAGCAGTTCTCTCTCCTCCAGGCATCGATGCAAGCATGGCAAGAGCTACTGTTTTAGCGATGGTGTCGCCCTTATCTATCGCAATAAATCGCGGCGTATCCTCATTCTTCAGTTGCTTTATGTAGCTATTGGAGCGCACTTTTCTGCACAGGGCATCGCCAGCACTAAATACATACGCAATATGACTCAAAAAAAGATAATTGTGCGCACCTAATAGAGATGCATTTTCAGGATGCAGAGAATGAAATCGGAATTGTTTTGCAAGCTGCCTGATGTACTTCTGTTTGTCTGACTTCCCACCCAGATTCTCTTCAAAAGACATAAAACAAATCTCAAGTAGATTTAGATGTAGATTGTGCCGGCCCAGTGCACGCCGGAATTCGCCTTCAATCTCCCCAGGCAGCGGGGCCAGATTCAATAGTTTCTCGTTCTTGATAATCATGCAGTAGTTGCCATCCGGTAATTAGTGGCGCAGCGACAAATCAATTCCCTTTGGCAAGCCTCAACCTATTGCCTCAGATGCTCAGAATGCCAGCATTTTGCATAGCGAGAAGCATCGCTCAGGATTTGTTTTCCATGTGCAATATCGCCCCCATCTTTTAGACATTCTAACAAACGCCTAGCATTATTGGATGCCATGGCTGTTTGTTCCAACGACACTCTCCGGGAAAGTGGAAGCGCACCTCAACTTGCAACGTCAGCATTGATGCAGATTGTGTTGAAAAACACACGGCATGCGCTGAGTGTAGATGATAAAATTCTGACTGTCGAATGAGCGGAGAACCTTGATATGATGGGGTTTCAGACAGATAACCAAGAACGCCTTTTCTACTCTTTCAATCTTGAAGACCACGTTCCACAGAATCACCTCCTTCGCGGCATCAATCAGTACCTCGATTTAAACGAACTTCACAAACACCTCGCTGAGCATTACAGCCACACCGGCAGACCATCCATTGATCCTGAGCTGATGATCCGCATGCTCATCATCGGCTACAGCTTCGGCATTCGCTCCGAGCGCAGACTGTGCGAAGAAGTACATCTGAATCTTGCGTACCGCTGGTTCTGCCGATTGGGGCTGGAAGACAAGGTGCCAGACCATTCCACCTTCTCCAAGAATCGTCATGGTCGCTTCCGCGACAGCGGAGTATTCCGTTACCTGTTCGAAACAGTATTGCAGCGCTGCATGAACGAAGGGTTGGTGCGAGGTGAGGGATTTGCCACGGATGCCAGCGTCATCAAGGCTGATGCACAACGCCAACGAGCAGTACCTGGTGAGGAAGTAATTGATTGGGGCAATCCATCCGAGGCGACCCGTCCTGTTAAGGAATATTTGGCCGCACTGGAACAAACCAACCCAACGGCTACGCCACCGAAGTCAATCTCGCTGACAGACCCCTTATCGAGTTGGACGGCAGCGCATGGTCCAGCCTACTTTGCTTATTGCACCAACTATCTGATTGATCTGGACGCAGGCATCATTGTCGATGTCGAAGCATCGTCCGTCAGCAAATCTGCCGAGGTAGATGCCACCAAGAAGATGCTTGATCGAGTCGAGGAGAAGTTCGACCTAAAGCCAACACGACTAGTTGGCGATACTAACTATGGATCAGCAGCCATGCTTGGCTGGCTGGTTAACGAGAAGCAGATTGAGCCGCATGTCCCTGTACTCGATAAGACCGAGCGCACGGACGATACATTCTCATGCAGCGACTTTAACTGGAATGAAGAAGCCGACGAATACCGCTGCCCTGAAGGACATGCGTTACGCAGCAATTGGCGACCCTTCAAAAATCCACGTAATCAAATTACGAAAGCCGATACGATCATTTACCGTTCAAGTAAGTTGGACTGCGTGGCATGCCCTCAAAAAGAACGCTGTTGCCCGAACACCGAAATCCGCAAGATCGCCCGCAGTGTCCATGAAGATGCGCGAGATGTCGCCCGGAAAATTTACCTTACGCCGGAATATCAAGAATCAAGACGAGAGCGAAAGAAAGTCGAAATGCTTTTCGCACACCTCAAGCGAATCTTGAAGCTGGATAAACTTCGATTGCGAGGTCTCAGCGGCGCACAGGATGAGTTTCTGTTGGCGGCAACTGCGCAGAATTTAAGACGAATGGCGAAATGGTTGATGCCGGTAACGCAGGAAGATGAACTAATGCCTGCTTAAAGAGAGGATGAGGCACCGCAACCCGCAAAAAGACCAAGCAGTCCTGAAATATTTCCGAAGATGAAAATTCTGGCGGGGGAAACTGCTAAACTTTCGGCGAGTTTTTCAACACAATCATGCAGTGAGCAGTCATTCCGCCATTCAGTCATGCCGTCTGCAATGGCCGAGAAATTGACGGTCATCTGCTCCAAGCCAAAAACAGGAGATTACAAGTTAAGATATTCCTTCTATCATTTTACATACAGATGGACAGTTGGTCTGGATGTTAGCTTGTTGAACCTCAAAGGAACTCTCGCCATGTCTTGCTCAGTTCGGATATTTATTGTGGCTCCAGATGACACCATATATCGAATTGCTGGTTCAAGGTTTACTGCGATGATCAACGATCCAGAAAGTCACCCCCTTTTACGCTTCGCCGATCAACGAGTTCGTATGGCAGAAGCAATCGTTGAGCTTCGTAATCGAGCACCTTGCGGAATTGATCGGCTCTTGTTTGAAATACTCAGATTCGATGACCATGGAAGATTGGATATCAAGACTTTCATGCGCCAGAATTTTGCGCTTGCAGAACTGCTCAGCGACAAACCAGCGACGCGCGGCACTGTTGTTGATGCTGGTAGTCGCTTTGTTGCGCAAGGCGGTAGATGGCAGCCATCACAGCCACTGGAGCGGCGCATTCGCCAAGCTGCTCTTGGAAAATTGGAATGTAAACGCTTGTAATACTCGAACAAGTTATCAACGTGATCCATTACGCAAAAACTCTATGATGAATAATGACGACCCATTCAAGATTTTTATAACTGACCCTGAAATGCAGCAGCGTATCGCCAAGCACATTGCTTTGAGGTGTTTTCGGAATTCCATTTTGGAAGATTTACACTCCGGCAAAGTTCCTGATTCGAAGAGCGGTGACTATTCCGATGTCGTTGTTCATACACCTTATGGAGAAATTCCGTGGAATGATCTCTCCCGCTTTAACGATGATGAGATGAAAGCGCTCATGATTGATGTGGTGAACCACACTTATCATTTTATCCAGGAATTATTCGACGATGAGCGCGGAGGCCAACTGCTCCTCAAATTGGCTCAAAAAGACCCAGCACCAGAATGGGATGATCCGAAATAAATGTCTGATTTCCTCAATCCGATAAGTCTGATAATTTCAGGCTCAGTATCATGACGATGACATTGCAGCAACAAGCACAGATTGATCGCTATATCACCAGTGGCATCCACGAAGATATCTTATTCAAGATATGGCCGGGCGACTCGGTTGTGGCGCGGGCCATAAACGGGGAGACGGCAGTACGCAGCGCGCTCATTTCAGCGGTGATGAATCGAGCTGGAAAGACTACGCCACATGCAAGCCTTGAACATTTTGTTTCGGGAATAAATGCCCGTGCAAAATTTGCACCTATGGTGCGTGGATTGTTTTCGCAGAACGAGCAAGCGATCATTCTCGACACGCTTGAGCTCTCCGTCGTATTCCTGACACCAACCACGATAGACACTGTCCTCAGAAAGACACCTTGGCTCAATACTGCATGGAAACTGGCGAACATTTACCTCACAAGTTTGGATGCGGAACCTCTTAGTGACAGTGCTCCAGACATTGTTGGCTTGAGCGAAGAAACGACCTGCTACGTGTCCACAAAATATTTCAGCAACAGCAATCCGCTCGAAGATTACGTGGTACACGAGGCGGCTCACATATTTCACAACTGCAAGCGGAAAGTGATCGGACTGCCCTCAACACGCCACCGCGAGTGTCTGTTGGAAATCGATTATGCCAAGCGCGAAACATTCGCATACGCTTGCGAAGCCTACAACAGAATTCTTGAGCTTGGCAAAACCCGCACAGAGCGAGACAGATTTTTGTCTGAAATTGCCGAAGGACTGATGCCATCGGATGATCGAGTTGAAGGTGATGAGTATGTTGATATACTTCGAGATGCCGTTGCCGCCAGAAATGGGTGGAAACACATTCTTGAGCGCTGCTCTCCCTCAAAGCAATCAAAACAGCCGCGCAGCGATAGAGCGGCATAGGTAATGTAGCTTAACTGGCAGACCGAAACCTTAATAATGACCCGCGCCGAACTCATCCAGAATCTCGCTGCAATCCATCGCGACCTCACAACTCAGGACGTCGAACTGGCCGTCCGCACGATCATGGACGAAATGTCACGCACCCTGACCAAAGGGGGGAGGGTGGAGATTCGCGGATTTGGCAGTTTCAACTGCAATCTCAGGCCGTCACGCAAGGCGCGCAATCCCAAGACAGGCGATCCCGTCCTGGTACCCGCCAAATACGTGCCTCATTTCAAGCCCGGCAAAGAGCTTCGCGAGCGCGTGGACAGTGACTGATTGTCAGTGACGGCATCGTTCGCGGCGGACTGACTGGCGCTATTTACAACATCTACCTGATGATGTTTTCATGGACAGTGGCGGCTTACTGATCATGAAGCTGCCGGTCGAGGAAGTTTGACATCGGCCCCCCTTCTCGGCCTGACCGGACGGTCATCCCATGCAGGGCTGAATCGACTGTGGATGTCCGCTTCACGGCAGGCAAATTACTATTAACCATTAGGTCTCTACGGGGTGTATATGTGGTTGTACGATAACCTGTCTCATCACCAGTTCACTGATCCTCCAATTGGCTACGCGAGTATTGGAGGTGAAAAGTTCTTCTTGGACGAAAATCCTCGAGTCTTCTTCATCCCAAAGCGATGCCCATACTGTGACAGTACGTGCGAAGTTCTTGGTCGAAGAGATCGGGTGCCCGCGCCCGCGCCGGTTGGCCGCAGGTGGTGCTTTGTTACAGCACGTCTCTATGTGTGCCAGTCGTGTGGATGGTGGACCATCCCCTCACTTCGTCATACCGACGACGACTTAGAAGAGGGAGAATATCTTGAGGTTGGTCAAGTAAGAGGGGAACTAAAAACATTTGCTAGCGAAGCCACCGATATTCCTCTCGGCGAGTTACATCGATACTTCCTAGCGCATTATGGAATGAGAGGAGAGCTCAGCCCTTACAAGGTTGAAGACGCTGTCGCGCAAATTTTTCGAGATGCGGAATATGAGGTAACTGCCACCGCTAGGTCTAATGACGGAGGTATAGACCTATTTGTGTTTGAGAAGGACGGAACCAGTCAGGCTGCCATTCAGATAAAGAGAACCAAGAATAAGATCGGTGCTGAACTGATTCGTTCCTTTGCCGGTGCACTCCTATACGAGGGAATGACCAAGGGGATTTTCGTGACCACGAGCAACTATACCATCAACGCACGGCGTACGGCTGAACGCTTTTCTCATGATCGGGGTTATCAGATTGAATTGATTGATGCCAAGCGACTCTACGACATTCTGAAGATTTGCCGCCGCGACAGGTATGCCTCCGAGGGCGACGAGTCCGCTCCTTTCGCAGCAGCCTGGCGAGATCCGAGCCAAGTCGCGACCGTCATGTTGAGCGCTTTTGACAGGATAGAGATATGAGACCTAACCCATTCAACCCGGACTGAAGCTGACATCGAGCAGTACGGTACGCAGTCGTTCTAGGTGAGTTTCGAGTCCTTCGCAGACCACTGTGGAACAATGGACGTACCACGGTATCTTCTTTAAACTGATTTACTCGGCTATTCAGGTTGGTATAGGGGCGAATAACCCCTTTAATACAATTGACATAACCCGCCCCATACCCATACAGTTCGTCCCACTTGCAACTCCGCCCCATGCACATCGCGCCGCACGCACGGCGCAAGGCTCACAGCGGATTTCCCCAGAATAGGAGCTGGCGCAAGAATAGATTCCCGCGTTATACGAACATATCGCGTAGCGAACATACCCCTCCTCTCCCGCATGAGGGAGAGGAATGAGGAGTGGGTAACGGGAAGCATCGCCAGCGGCACACTTGTTCAGCAAAGGGGAAGCACTTGATCGCGAGTCTCACCGTGCATTCTTCATGTAGGCAAAATAAACGGTCTGTACCTTATTGTTTCGAAAAAAACCCCTTATTTAAACGCTTGAGGTAGGTGTGATGACAGAACCAATAATTATCTGCCCCAATTGCAAGACCGAAATCCGCTTAACAGAATCGCTTGCAGCTCCATTGATTGCTGCCACGCGCCAAAAATATGAGCAACAGATATCGCAAAAAGAAAAAGAATTCGCCGAACGCGAACAAGGTGTTCGCGATAAGGAGGAGATGGTAGCAGAGACAAAACGAACTCTCGACGCGCAGATTGCCGAGCAGGTTGCGGCACAATTATCAACTGAGCGTGCACGCGTAATAGCAGAAGAGGCAAGAAAGGCAAAGTTTGCAAGTGCCGCTGAATTGGAGACGAAGGCAAGAGAGCTTTCGGAGCTACAGGATGTGCTAAGGGTACGAGATGAAAAACTTGCAGAAGCGCAGAAAGCCCAGGCAGAACTAATAAAGAAACAACGTGAATTGGATGACGACAAGCGCGAGTTGGAACTCACAATCGAGAAGCGGATACAGGACGGATTGAGCGAGGTTCGCGTCTCAGCGAAACGCGAAGCCGAAGAAGGATTGAAGCTCAAAGTAATGGAGAAGGACCAGACCATCGCATCGATGCAGCAGAAGATTGAGGAGTTGAAGCAAAAGGACGATCAGGGTTCTCAACAGCTTCAGGGAGAAGTACAAGAATTAGAGTTGGAAAACTTACTGCGTGCGAAATTTCCTTTTGATTCTATCGAGCCGGTACCAAAGGGGGAGTTTGGCGGAGATGTATTGCAGCGTGTTGTTAGTCATACCGGCCAGCAGTGTGGGGTAATCCTCTGGGAATCTAAACGTACGAAAAACTGGAGCGACGGTTGGCTGGCTAAACTGCGTGATGATCAAAGAACTGCAAAAGCAGAAATATCAGTTCTTGTTAGCCAAGTTCTTCCAAAAGGCGTTGAGGCATTTGATGTAATTGATGGCGTCTGGATTACTAGCCCACGCGCTGTGCTACCAGTTGCAACCGTGCTACGCCATACTCTTCTACAAGTAAACACGGTCAGACAAGCTAACGAGGGACAACAGACCAAGACAGAGATGGTCTATCAGTACCTGACTGGCCCACAATTTCGTCATCGCGTAGAAGCGATTGTGGAAGCTTTTTCTTCAATGAAGGATGACTTGGACAAAGAGCGCAAGGTCATTATGAAGCAATGGGCAAAAAGAGAAGGACAAATCGAACGCGTAATGAATTCTACTGTTGGCATGTATGGTGATCTACAGGGTATCGCGGGTAAATCACTGCAGGAGATAGAAGGTTTAAGTTTAGTTGCGTTGTCAGGTCCTGATGACGAGACGCAAGGAGATTGATACATATGGACGCTATTCATGATGCAGCGCAGCAGGCAAGGAATTTACGCCAGGTCCTCCAAGATGACAAACAGCGTATCGGCTGTTTTCTAGGCGCTGGTTGCCCTCTTGGAATTTACGACGCGGATGAAAAGAGCAGCGTCGTTCTCATACCGGCGGTCGTGGAGTTAACAAAGCGTGTTGCGGATGGTTTGCTGGCAATCGACAAAACCCTCGGAGCAAAATCTACGTTAAAGGCAAACTGGGACTCCCTGTGCGAGGAGTGCAAACCCGCCGACGGCAAGAATCCAACTGTCGAAGACGTGTTAACAGAGCTGCGAACGCTGGCCAATCGCAGAGGAAATGCAGAGGTCTTGGGAATGTCTAAGGCCGTATTAAGTGATCTTGACGACAAAATATGTGAATTGATCTCGACGGAAATGAAGAAAGTCCTTCCTGAGTACCGCAATTCATACAACCGCTTCGCGTCTTGGATCGGGGGCGTTCACCGTGATTTTCCAGCAGAGATATTTACGCCCAATTATGACCTACTTTTTGAACAAGCTCTTGAACGGCACCCGCTTCCGCACTTCGATGGATTTGTTGGGTCGCGAGAGCCGTGGTTCGATTTGGCCTCGATCGAACACGATGCAATACCCGCTCGTTGGACGAGGCTGTGGAAACTCCATGGGTCTATAAATTGGGAAAAGAGCGAAGAAATAGTGAATGGCACCAAGGTCACCCGTGTAGTTCGCGTGTCGCACGAAGCGGCGGCAGGTAAGGTAATGATCTTCCCATCCCATCTTAAGTACGACCAAAGCCGTCGAATGCCATATTTGGCAATGCTTGATCGACTTAGAGCATTTTTTCGCGGTAGGGATGCCCCGAGGCTGATCATATGTGGTTATTCATTTCTCGACGATCATCTGAATGAAGTTTTGCTCGACGGACTGCTGGGTAATCGCAATGCTCAGTGCTTTGCACTAATGTATTCCAAATTGGAAGATCACCCAAAAGTTGTGGATTACGCAGTGAAACAGGGAAATCTGACTGTCCTTGCAAAGGACGGCGCGGTGATTGGAACTCGCGCGGGTCAATACCGCGTTGGCAGCAGTGGCGGCGAGGAGCAGAAGCCATGGCTTTACGAGGGGACTGGGACAGTTGCCGGTACCTCAGATACGCACTGCCGACTAGGAGATTTCCACTACTTCGGGCTCTTCCTTGAACAACTTTGCGGCGGGAGCGGCCACGATGCCAACACCCCAGCTTAGTGTAGATCCTTCGCGGCTCGGAACAGTCGAAAATGTCAACGGTTCGAGTGTTAGCGTCAAACTTTCAGAGAGCACACCAGGAGGTCTCTTGTTTGTCAACGGAGAGGCATACCGAGTTGGCCAAGTAGGTGGGTTCGTCCGTATTCCGTCTGGTTATGTTGATTTATATGGCGTGATATCAGTGGTCGGAGCCGGAGCCGTTCCAGGACCAGCGGAGCTTGCTCCTCAATTTGGCAATCGTTGGCTCACTATAGAGCTCGTTGGTCAAGGCCGTAGGGGAACGAAATTCGAGCGTGGCATCTCGCAGTACCCGTCAATAGGTGATTCAGTTCATGTCGTCACTGAATCAGACTTGAAGACGGTATACGCTCCCGGTGATGAAGATGGGTACGTGGCTGTTGGGCGCGTTGCCAGCGCAGAATCAATTCGTGCATATCTAGACCTTAACCGACTGGTCAGCCGTCACTCTGCAGTAGTCGGAAGCACTGGCTCAGGCAAATCCAATGCAGTTGCTAACCTGCTTGGTGTCGTATCCAATAACTCGCGTTTCAAGTCTGCCCGTGTCGTATTGTTTGATCTGCACGGGGAATACGCTAAGGCATTCGGCCATCTCGCCAGAGTTTTTAGGGTCGGTGCAGATACTAAGATAGGAGAGAGGGAGCTCCATGTCCCATTCTGGGCGCTCACTGCAGAGGAATTTATTTCGATGTCAATGGGTTCTGTGACAGGAACACCACTGGCATTGCTTCAGGAAAGACTGTTGTCGAGTAAGCGAGCCTCGAAAGCCGGTGGAGCAGCACATGGGTTGACCGATCTTGCCGTCACTGTTGACACACCACTACCATTCTCGGTTCATCAACTGTGGCACGATCTGCTCTCATTACAGTGTGCGACCCATAGCGTCAGCAAAAACCAAAACCAGACCGAGGCTACTCGAACATATGCCGAGGAGGGCACGCCCGTTACTAAAGCCGCTGGCGATTCAGACAAACTTGAGCGTCCTCGGTTTCGCCCGCTAAAGGACGTAAAGGATGATCCCGACAAAGTCTACGCAGGTCTCTATGGTGAATTGCCCCGTGCGCATCTCGATACTTTGGAAAGCAAGTTACGTGACCCCCGAATGCAATTTCTCTTTCGCCCTGGCGAATGGACAGTTGCGAAGGATGGTACAACCAATGCTGACCTTGATTTACTACTTGCAGCGTGGATAGGTGCGGACGTTCCCATTTCGGTCTTCGATTTGTCAGGTATTCCAGCCGCAGTCGTCGACGACCTTGTGGGAGCTGTCTTACGAATACTCTATGACGCTGTGTTTTGGGGAAGATTAAAACAGGAAGGCGGTCGCGAAAGGCCGCTACTGATAGTGTTGGAAGAGGCGCATATCTATCTTGGCGCGCAGTCTAAGAGTCGTGCAGCAAACGCAGCACGGCGCATCGCTAAAGAAGGAAGGAAATACGGAGTCGGTCTAATGCTTGTTAGCCAACGACCGTCGGAAGTCGACTCTACAATTCTTTCGCAGTGTGGAACGGTTGTGGCCTTACGACTTACCAATGATGCGGATCGGGCCCAAGTCACTTCTTGTGCGTCAGATAATCTTAAGAGTCTATTCTCAATGCTTCCCATCCTTCGCACCGGAGAAGCTCTAATTGTGGGGGAGGCAGTCAATATGCCGATACGCGCATTAATTGATCGCCCCGCAGAAGGACAGAGGCCGGATAGTGACGATCCAGTGGTAGTTGTACCGATGGGATCTGATGGGAAACGTGTAAGAAGTGGTGGCTGGACCGAACCTGTAACGGATGAGAATTACAAGCCCCTTGTCGAGGCTTGGCGCAAGCAGGATCCGCGTGCTGGCTGACAAACCAAGGATCTAACTTTATATAATGGGAGATATCGCAAAATGGAACGTACTCCAGTAACGTCATCAAATATTTGCTCTGTTGGCCATGATCCAGATAATCAAACTCTCGAAATTGAGTTTAATAGTGGAGCCGTGTACCAGTACGCTAGTGTCCCGCCAGACGAATATGATGGGCTCTTCAATGCCGACTCAAAGGGAAAGTATTTTAACGCCAATATCAAGAACCGATATTCATTCATCAAACTCTAAATGAAGGAAGGGCTGTTGCACGGTAAACACGGATTGTTGGTTTGGCTAAATTACTACTGATGAGGAGAAATATTCTGGATGAGCTACGAGTATGACATTCAGCAGGTTGAGATTGCGTGTAGAGCGTTCTTCAAGCGCGATATCGATATACGACCACGCGCTTTACAGGCACTCACTGAGTCATTTAGAGAGATCGATCTGTTGGGCAACGAGATTGTTCTCACCTCAGACCTTGAGTGTTTCCGCCGGCTACTAACTGTATCGCCAGCATGTACCGATGCCATGTTGCGACAAGATATTAAGCTTCAATCACTTCTGGCAGAAGATCAGCCAAAATATCCCCCTAAGCATGTCAAAAGGCTAGGTACCTACGATGCGTTGTTAGGTGATATTTTCAAGAGTGGTTGGCCTTTTCCATCTGACCTAAACGACGCGGGTCTTAAAGTTAAGGCGACAGGTTCATTAACGGAAACGGACCTCTTTACTGGCTGCCTACAGGCTGGACGCATGAGTATGTTTCCCAACAAGACGGCAAAAGGTCTTTTGCGAGCAGCTGGTTTGTTTGATGACGAATATGTGGATGCACGTGGCGATGAATACCTAGCGAATTTGGAGGCTAATTGTGCACCAGTTGTTTCAATTGACACATCACACGCTGAACAGCAACTTGTTATCTACCTCGACTCAAAGGAGAGACTCCGAATACACCCCTTTGGTGCGAACACGCTAGGTGTTCTCGAAGAGCGGCTCTCTAAAGCAGGTTCGTTTGTCTTTCGCGGTGGCGTTCTGCAGCCCAACGTCGGTGCTAGAATTTTTACTCAGGATGCCATCTCTGAACTTGAGGACTTGATGAATTTCCCGCATGTAATGGAACAGAAATTTCAGCTTTTCTTTGAGAGCCATCCCGAGTTTCTAAAAGCGTTTGATTTCGAAAAGATTCATCCACAGCCAGTCCTATATAAAGACGACGGAACCAGACTTATCCCTGACTTTTTCCTTGAACAAATTGACTGTGGTTGGCACGCTATTGCGGATCTCAAACGGCCATATGATCATATGGTTATTCGCAGGAAGAATAGAGTTTACTTTGCTCAGTGGGTTCAAGAGGCAATCGCACAACTGAAGTATTACAAGGAGTGGTTCGAGGATAGTGTGAATCGAAAATCTTTTGAGAGTACCCAAGGCCTATCTACGAGCGTCTATCGACCAAAGATGGTTCTTATTGCAGGAAGGTCAGCTCATTTTGTTGATGATGTCGAGCGCATCCGCCTCTTGAGTGCACAGGAGGCCAATTTTTCTTTGTGGACGTACGACGACGTGCTTCGGAGAGCAAAGCGATACAATGCGTTTGCAAAAGGTCAGTATTTGAAAATCTAACTCTAAGAATCAACGGGCTCAGCATCCCAATATATGTAGGAGAAATCTGAACGTCACGCCTTAGGCGAAATGAAGACGGTCTGCGAGTCGGCTTGGGTGGAACTTCGAGGTTGCGGCTCAGAACTACCGCTACCGGTAGAGTAGAGATGTGGCGCGGTAGCAGTAGGTTCAGCTTGTCTGTTGTCCGCCCCTTTCGTTTGGCGGTGCCCTAGTAGCCTAGCCGTAACCCCGTTTCCACATCCCCCTCATCGAACTGGACATGCAGATTTCCCGCATCCAGCTCTCGGACAAGACCTCACGCCTTCGCCCACGAATTGTCGCACCCAATACGAGTCAGCCGCACAAGACCCATGGTCTCGTAGATGTACGAGGGTGGATAGTCCCCGTAGCCACGTCGTCTGATTTTGTATTTGTTGCGCAACCACCGACTCAGCCGCGCCATTGTGTAGACATCAATTGCCCGATACGCTTTATTGACGGTGCCTACTTGAAAGTAGTTCGCCCATCCCCGCAGCGACCGATTCAACTTAGCCACCAATGCCGTGGCATCTTGCCATGCTGTCGCTTCAGCTGTCATCGCATGAACTTTATCGACCATGCGCTTGATGCTTTTCTTCGACGGTCGGTAGCCTAAATTTGCTTGCCCCGTGCGCGCCGAATAAATACGACCGAATGTGTATCCCAGAAAGTCGAACTCGCCTTCCGGTACCTTGCAGACTCGTGTTTTCTCCTCGTTAACCGTCAGCTTCAGCTTCCCCATGATTTCGCGCAGCTTGAGTAATGCCTCTTCGGCTTTTCCCTTCTTGCACAGAATCACAAGATCATCGGCATAGGTCACGATATGACTTCCAAGTTTCCGCACCAGCCCCAGTTTCTTCCATGCCAACACGAACCGGCGCATATACACATTTGCCAGCAAGGGTGAGATGGGTGAACCTTGGGGAATGCCGCGCCCGTTGTCTTTGGCCTCGGTCGTGCGTGTCTTCCTGCCTCGCTTATCAGATTCCTCCACGGGGCATACCAGTCACTGCTTGATCAGGTGCAGAACACGTCGATCAACGATGCGGCGTGCCACTGACTTGAGCAATTCGACATGGGGAATGCTCCCAAAGTAATCCGCGAGATCGGCGTCCACAACTTCCAGGCGACCTCGAAACATCGCTTCATTCACTTTAACTACCGCCTGTTGTGCATTACAGCCCGGACGGTAGGCGTACTGCTCTGGTGGGAGATCAGCTTCGTAGATCGGTCCCAGTACCAGCATTGCTGCTGTCATGCAGACACGATCTCGCAGGGTTGAGATACCCAGCGGTCGAAGCTTGCCATTGGCTTTCGGAATCCACACTCGTCTGATTGGATCCGGTTGGTAGCTCTCTTCTCTGAGTGCAAGAGCCAGTTCGCCGAGCCACCGCTGTACCCCATACGCTTCGACATCCTCAAAATCCTGCGCATCCACGCCCGGCGCGCCCTTATTCGAGCGGCACTGGGCATAGGCGTGCGCCAAAATATCTTCTCGGTATATCTTGTCGTACAGCGCATAGAAACGATAGCCGACTTCTGCCTTCGCTTTCGCGTGTAACGCCATCTGTAGTTTCTGAACATTAATCGGAGTTGATAGGTTTCCCAATCTCTTGTCCTTCCCTACTTGTTGCGTCTATCTTGAACCAAGGCCCCTTCCCTCCACCGGAGTTACCCGGCTTCGTCGGTACTACGGGCCTCTCCGTCACCCCAAGGCGCCCGGCCTGTCCCTCACGGGCGTCCGGTTGATCATCCTTGCATCACGCCAAAGGGTTTCCCGTGTTGCGCGCGCTTTCCTTGTGTGCATGCTGTCACCACTACCCCGGCACAGCGACTGGAGATGTACTTCGCTCGTCTCTCCAGTCGTATCAGCCTTCCCCATCAGGGTGAATGGGTCGGCCTGTGCATCGACCTTTTCGAGGATTGCCCAGTGTTCACATTACATTACGGCCTGCACACTCGCTGGATCACCTTTAGTGATCCGTTACATCGAAGGCTTCAGCCACTTTGTTACCTCCATGACTTCTCCGATTACTTCCGGCTGGAGCGATTTCGCCGGGTGGGATTTGCACCCACTGGAACAACGCCGCCTTTGCACGGCGCACACCCTAAGCAGTCATCGCAACCTTCCAGAAACCGGTCATTCAACGTTCAAGGTCAGGGGCGCCGCGCAGCTTTATGGCGCAGCGTCCCCTGCACCGCAGGGTTAGCCCTGCGCAGAAGACAGCCATGTGGCATAACCCGCTAGTATTCCACTCATGACGAGAAGTAACGCAATGTTAATGGCAGTGGCTACCATCACCAGCGCGTTTGCAGTTGTGACCAGAGCCTTCTTCGTCCCAAGAGGGCCGGTTAATCCGAGTAGAAGCGCAAGTTCAGGCGCGGCACGACGAAGGACAACGAGTCCCCATATGCCGCAAATTGCAAGAAGTGGCAATTGTAATAGCTCTAACGACTCAGCCGAATCAAGAGGCATAAAACGTTCTACAATCGGAATTGTTTGGAGGCTAGTGGCGAGAATAATGTTAGGGAAGAAAAGTCTGGAAGTAATCCAGTATAGATATGCTCTGTCACTATGTTTGACCTTGGGTGCCTGGTCTTGGAACTTTCGAAGACGGCGTGCAAACAAGTATGCAGTTAGCGTTAAACCGATGGGAATCACGAATGGCTGAAGCGTACCGCCGAGTGCTGAAACCTTTTTTTCCTGAATGAGATTCTTTGAAGGCGCAGTGCGCATCGCCTCCATAAGCTCCTGTAACTCAAGTTGCTCTTTGCCTGCGATTTTCTGTTCCAGCGCTTTCGAGGCCGCAATTTTGCGGTCCAATAGCGTAGGCGGCAGCCCAATGAATGTTTCAATGCACCAGTTCGTAATCGCAAAAAGAATGGTTAGCAACACCAGTCCCCGAATACCGAATGCCAGTGGTTTTATCGCAAGTCTTGATTCTGGATCATCAAAAATGAGTGCGGGTTCGGAGAGCACTAATCGTCGTTGCTTCCAATATTCTATGACGTTAAGAAACCCACCAAACATACTTCGTTGTAGTTCAGCAAAGAGAGTCTTTTCTCCCATGATTGTTCCTCGTAGGGCTAACGAAGCTGTAGAAAAAGTCTGTTCATGCCGCATCGTGCCGTGAACCAAACCAAATATCAAGGTCGAACTGCGGGGTGATATTTGGAAGAAGTAAATGGCGCGCTACAAACACATCGACACCGGCCCGCGATTGATCGCGGTGGACTTGCAGCAACAGCTTCTGCCCGGCACTTTTGAGCATGCCTTGAACCACCTGCTCGATCACAAACTAGACCTGTCCTGTTTCGATGCCCGCTTCCGCAACGATGCCACGGGCGCGACAGCGTATCCGCCTGCTATGCTCGTCAAGATCGTGTTGTTCGCCTACTCTCAAGGCATCATCAGCAGCCGCAACATCGAGCGTGCCTGCCGCGAACACGTCATCTTCATCGCGCTGACCGGCGACAGCCAGCCGCACTTCACCACCATCGCCGGATTTGTTTCGTCATTGGGCGAAGATATCGCCCGCATCTTTAGCCAGATACTATTCATCTGCGACAAGCAAGGACTGATCGGACGCGAGATGTTCGCCATCGATGGCGTGAAACTGCCCAGCAACGCATCCAAGGCCAAGAGCGGCACGCGCGCAGATTTCGTCCGACAGGCGGACAAGCTTGAAGCTGCGGCCAAGGCTATCTAACAATAGAAGTCGAATACTTGAGTCTCTAATTTCTGCGGGGTTTATAGTTCTTTCAATTTCTTCTGTTTGAGCTATAGCTTCAATTGTATGCATTATCCCATGTTGATTGATTCGCCGCCCTTTGGCAATCGACCAACAAAGACACCAACATCGCAGAAGTCATTGATGCCAGAACTGGTAGAGCGGAGTAGTAAACCCGCCGCCCCATTTGTCCAGTTCATGTCAGGTGAAACAGCGACAAAAATATCATCACTAAGCGTAAATGCTGATTGAGGAAAAAAGTAACCGTTTGCCAATTCCACATATTCTCCACACCCAGAGAAACCTTTTTGTCGTAATCGGGCAAGGATAGCTTTGGCGTTATCGGTCGAAGTTAGGTTGATGTCGATGGCCTTTACGGACTTTAGCTCGTCCATATTAACGGCACCCGGTAACAAGCGGCACATATTGTCTAATTGGAGATGTGTCGGTTTAGGGCTACCAGTCTGCCCGCTACTGCCAACAAGTACGCCGGAAAGAATGGGCGGAATTGCTCCTGCATTTGGTCTCCAGCGTTTTCCCGGTTCGTTGCTACGCGGTGCAATGCAGTAGATAAACGAATAGTCGCCTTTTGCCTCGCAGACCTGCATAAAATACTCTGCAGGATGAAGAGGAGCAGCGTTCACGCTGTCAGATTGCGAGACTGTGATTGCGCCAATCATGGCATATATTCGATCTTCTTCACGTTCGGCAAATCGCGGTTGCATTGCTGACATTACTTGGTAGGCAGATCGTCCTTCGTATTCCGCAATTTGATGATCGGCCATCATCACTTGTAAGCTATCCATTCTGGGAAAACGAATAGCCAGTTCTGATCTGTCAAAGCCTTGAGTATCTGCATAATCGGTGGTGTCGGTCAGGATCGCATTGAGAAAATCTTGAGCGAGGAACAAGACGCTACCGTCACCACGTGCGACGAATAGTGTCCTTTTACTGTTGGCCATCTCTTGATATGTCCAAGCACGAGTGATCCAGTCATCATTTTCGAGGATAAAATAATCCTCTGGGTTTACATGACCCGTGCTATGAGTATGTTGAAGCAGCTTGGCACAGGATTCTGATAGCACAGCAAAAACCTGCACAGCACTACTATAAATAGCCCCCATATTTCTTAGGCATGCAGACCGGGCTGGTTCATGTGACGGAACACATAGAGCATCAACCCAGATTGCATGTGATGCTTCGAGTGCCTTCTCCAGTTTTACCGCTTCTTTTTGCTCGTTGCGCGGGCTGCACATCAGCGCGAAGTTCCAGTGGTCGGGCGCTTGGGAAGCTTTTATCGTAGTTTCAATGGCAGAAATGGTCCTGTATGACATCCATTGCCCGTCCTCAAAAACATTTTTCACTTTGCCTGAACCCCATGAATATGAGATGCACGTATATGGTGGCGCATCCGTTATTCGAGCAAACTCGGCAAGCACCCAGCGCCTACCACAAAGCTCGACGGATGGTTTCTCCGGCGGTGTATGAACAGTTGCGGGAACAAGCAACCTAAAAATACTTTCTGCGGTGTTCGAAATGATATTCATATATGCCTAAGTTAAATAAGTTGTGAGACCCAAATGGGGAACTGACTTTCGCAGAACACTATTTTCCAGCTGCAGTTGCAGCTTCTTCAATTCTGTTTGCCAAATTTTCATGGTCTACATATTTGTAAATCTTGAAACCATTGTCTAACAGCAAATTTGGCGTTGTTCCTTGCGTATCAGTTTCGCCATTAATGCTTTTAAGATGTGCGATCTGAATTCCAACTACGCCATTGCCGCGCGCAATGGACTGTTTGATTTCATAGTTAATAAATTTTCTGTTGGCTGTTTGATTGCCAATAAAAACCACCGTCACGCTGGTATTGTTAAGTGCGTTGTCTATCATTTTTTGAATAGCGGCATCACTCTTTTTTCGTGCCTCCTCCCAAAGGGAGGCATCCTGAAAACCAGCCGTAGCGCAACCGGTAATATTTGGAATGCTACGAATTTGATTGATTCTGAAAATGTCTCGCTGATAATGAAAACTAAAAAATACGCGTCTTGCCATTTTGTTCTCCTTTATTTTTGAAGTTTTAGCAATAAGTCAATAACCACATCTACAAGCTGCTCAGGGGTTGCGCTCTTGTCATTTAGGCGCTCGTACAACGACAAAATATCCGGCCTTTTATTGAATCTACCTTGTGCGTCAGTTAGTGCCTCTTGCCAAAGGTCTTCAGACATATAGCCGGTAGCGCCTATTGGGAGCAAAACCAATCCTTTTTCTTTTGCGAGAGCAAATTCTTCTCGCATGCCAGTCGATTTGATTACTAAGCCATCATGAAGCTTGTTGCCGAACAGGAAGATTGCAATGCCAGCATAGGAAATCATGTCGTCTCTGTAGCGATGCCAAACCTTTGCTATCTCATTTGATCCGAAGACCTGCTGGGGGAAAGGACGCAAGACTAGTTGGTCAATCCTATTCGTGTGCGGGTTCATGTAAATCTGTTCCAATGAACCAGAAATAACCGCACTACCAACTCCCAGTCCGAATCCTGAAACTATCCTGTGGTTTGCTTTAAGAATGCGCTGGCTTAATGTGTGTATGAAGCGTTGTGCGGCCTCGCTACCCCAACTTCCATATTCATGTGCAGCACCGGAGATGAAGATGCTTTTTTGACGAAATTTACTTTCAACATCTTTGAGAATGTCTGTAATTTCTGCGTAGCTATTAACAAGAACGGCTTTAATGTTGAAACGCTTTAAGTCACCACAGAAAAGCTCTTGCTTTCGCGCACGGTATTGATAATCGGCTTTGGCTTCATCTTTCCCTTGCTCAACCAACTTCAGAAAACAATAGTGCGCCCTCTGACTTTTATCATAGGCAACTCGTACTCTGCTCAGTATGTAATCCAGATTAGGGTCGGCAAAGCCAAAGCCGATGAATATAAAAGTCTTGGAGACAAGATCACCAGATAAGGCTGAAATGAATTGATCCATTTTTAGATGGTAAGACTCGTAGTCATCCTTCGATAGAATCGCTTCGTCAGGATGATCGACATCACCATGCATCTTGTAAACAACCGCATCACGTTTGGGCTTTGTGAATGCTAATTGTTTTTTTGTATATTTTACGTCGGTTACTTTTCCGGCGAGTTCAAGCGAACGCTCGATTAGCTTGTCGTAATTCGTTGTCCAATAGATGTCTATGGGAAGTCGAGCCAATATTTTATGGTTTTCGGTAATGTCAGATGATTTGGAGAATTCCTCAATTAGACGTTTATTAAGATGACTTCTATTGTGACCGTTTTCATTGAGATGGTACTGAGCCAACGTAACAAGATCATGTTCTCGATCAACGTTCAAACCAATATCATCCGCGATTGGTCTTAGCAGCTCAGACCAGCTAACAAACCCAGCCGGCGCAGAAAGCCCTGAACCGGCAAATATCGCGACATTGTCCTCTTCGAGCTCTTTTCCTATATCGCGAAGGAACGCTTCTTTAGCACGGTTTATTTGTTCGTTCATTGAGATGAAAATTCCTTAGGGTTATCCAGTAAGACACAGGGGTAGGTCAAGAAATTGGTCTGAATTGCGCCGATGGAAATCGGCGTTTTTCTCCCTCATTTGTTATTAAAGTTATCTTCCTAGTGCTATGCGAGTAATTTTTTTAAGTTGTCCCAATTCCACGCATATAGCCGTCCAGCATTGGGAACAGGTGTGTACTCGCCTGTCTTGTATCCGATGATTTGGACAATTTTTGTGTCTGCTTCACGAGCCATTGCAACCTCCTTTAACACGCCGTGTGCCTGATGTGTCTTAGCGCCAACCAACACGAGAACAATATCGGCACGTGCAATAGCGGAGCGAGCTTTCTTTTCCCAATCGCGTTCGGGCGCTGCTTCCTTTAATGAATGATCAATAACCTCAAACGGTGTGCCAGTGTGCTTTGCTTGACCAAGGATAAAATCCTTAAGTACTCGATCATTGTCGAAATCAAAGCTCACGAATACTTTGGATTTCGTCATTTCATTCTTCTTTATAAACGAACGAGCTAAGCTACCAGTAATCCCTCCTAGTACTATCCCGCCGATACCAGGAGCCAAGATGTTGCCTAGAATTGCACCCACACCAACAGCAGCTGCATTACTCGCTGAAATGTTCGAGCGGTGAGCATGACAAAAATCATTGCCCGGCAATGCATGATTGAGGCATCGGCCCCCCTGTTTTGTTTTTGAGATACAGCGTTTCATAGATTCTCTTTACACCATAATTTTATTGCACATCGCCTTCATCACTACTTCCCGAAACTTTTTCTAGCGTTAATTCCTCTTCAATATTGTCGCGATAAAAACTCCAGGCCGCGCCGGAACTGCTGAGTCGTCGCCATAGGTCTTCGCCCACGCCGTTGTATTGCAGCGTGTCGCCGTTGTCGAGCTGGACTCCTAGGATGCGCGTTCACGCGTCGTTGCCGACCACGCGCAGCTTGCCAGAGTTGATCTTCTTCATTTTCATCGCGATTATTTATGTCTTGTTCGCCTGTGTTTCAGGACTCAATTTTGCAATCGTCTTCTTGACCAAGTCGTCCCAAAGTTCATTATTGTCTGAGTATTGATACCGCCCGAGCTGATGCAAGAGAGCCCTTTTGGGAATGGGGTCCTTGTGCTCCAGTTGGATGATCTGCTTGATGTAGTCGTTGATCTGTTCTTGTATCGCAGTGGGGTCACAAGGCTGGGCGTAAAAGCAGCCGAGCAGGCTGAGTTCTACCATGTCGGCTAGTGCAAAAGCGCCGCGCGCAGTGCCGACTTCGCACTGAGCCATGCGGGCGGCTATAAACCACCAGTCCTTTGCGGGGATGCCGAACGGCAGATGCCCTTGCTCACCATCTGCGGGCAAGAGGGCATGCATGAAGAGGTACTGAGTGATCGGCCAGGTCGAGGATGCGTCGGCTTCTATTGCTTGGCAATAGTAATTTCGACCGTTCTTGAAAGCACTCAGGGCATCATCCTGTTCGCCTGCAGACAATTGAGCAATGCCTAGACGCTTTTCACTAGCGCCGCTCATGCAAAGCCGCATCGCAGCAGCAGGTTTCAGGCGCTGCGAGGGGTCATCATCCATGTCGTTGCACCAGTCCGCTAGGGTTGCGCGAATATCTTTGCTGATTGCTTCGAGCTCGTCCAGGTTTTTCTGAGTTGGCTTTTGCTTGTGCGGGTTCCCGCCGAACAGATCGTCCAGCCGGTTGAGCTTGACCGAGAGTCTGGCGCGCATCTGGTCATCGCGGAATTGTGATAGCTGGTTTTCGAAGTCGGGCGGTACGGTGGCATAGGCGACGATGCTGGCCCAGTCGTGGGTGGATGGGCAGTCAGTGCGTAACCGGCGCCGTAGGTCGTATAGCACCGAGCGTGGATCCTCTCCCGCCAACAGTCCGCTGTACAGTGTACTTACGGCAAGCGAGGATGCTTTCATCCAGAGCGGAAATTGGGAAGCGATGACCCAGGGGATGCCTGCTGCATGCAATTCATGGGCGATGCTGCCACCAGGTGTGATGACGGAGCCGACATTGCCAGAATCACACGTGGCTAGCGAAACTACTGTAGGCGCGTCTTGGAGGCAGCATGCTGTACTTTTGCCTGTTAGGGCAATGGCCAGACTCTCGCCATCGACAACCTCCCAGCGGGTCTTGTCATCATGGCGGCAAAGAACCACGCCGAAATGCCGGTCACCCGAATTGCTGAAGGGTGCCCCATGCGCGAGGATGTGAACATGGGTGAAGCTTTCCCGGTTACACAGATTGCGTATCTCTTGCAGGCTGGCATTGGGCAGCACTGTCAGGAGTTGCTTAACTTCTTTAACGCTTTCCTCCGGATCCTCCTTGATCTTCACCCAAGGGTTGATGGCAGCGCGTATTGCCCTGAGGTGCTCTTCGGCAGGAACCGGCACCAGCCCGGACGGGGACGCGAAGGCGAACAGCAGCCTGGGAGGACAGTCCCAGTTCAGTGGCAGCGGACATCCCCGGCGAATTTCACGTGTTATGGTGATCGGTGTGTCTGATTGGAGAAGCAAGGGTGAGCCGTTTCCGGGAAATCCGGTGGGAGAAACCGCAGCTTCAAAGGGCACCATGCCAAGCTCGCTGGCTGACATGGACAGGCGTAAGTGAGTCAGCTTTCTGCCATTGGTCCGCACCCGGCTCAGTTCGGCAAGTAGGGTTGGGATGTTACCCAACACATTGCCCAGTATGTAACCCATATCGTGCAACTCAGCCTGACGCTGGGCGACCTGGGCTTCCGTGGCCGTGCCAGATTCAAGTTCATAACGCAGACGCCGAATGCGTGTCAGCAGTTGCTGGTGCTCGAAAGGCAAATTCAAGCTGACGGGGCTACCGCCGCCACAAAGCGCGACGTAGGTGGTTAACGGTGAGAGCAGTTGGTTGTGGGCCGGGCCGGGGCGCACCAGTTCGAGCACGACATCTTGTATCTGTTTCATATCAAGCCTCCGGATATTGCTTTATGAGTTCCGGCGCGCTGATACCATCGCCAGTTACACGATTAAGTCGACCAATGGCCCTGCCATTTTCCAGGCTGATCGAAACGGAAGTGGTCATATCGAGCACCAATGGTTTGTCATGGACCGTCGCCGCATCGATGGCGGACATATGGCCATTCGCCAGCACGTCATAGACCGGTTTGAACGAAGCTGTGCTGGACAGCATCTCGTCGGTGAAACGCATCAAACGTACCCAGGTGCCGCTGTTGAAATAGGCTCGGCCGACACCCATGTTGATGGCGCGCGCCAAATGAGTGTGGCCAGTGATGACGAAATCGATGTTTGGACCCAGCTTTGCGGTGACATCTTTGTAGGTGTCATCTTGATCGTCAATGCAGAATGTCAGGTCACCCTTTAACCAATCCTTCAGTGCACATCTAAGTGCTTCTTCACGGCCCTCGCCAGTAAACCAGCCCGTGAGACGATCCCATACATACTGCGTAGTACCCAAGGGGGCATCGCCCATAAACTGTTGCTGTACTGGTGAGTTTCTGGATTGCTCCAACTGCAGCAACATATCGTCGCCATTCTGATAGTTAATTACTCCGGCAGATCTCATGCGTTCCAGTAAATTGGGACCTAACAAGGATTCTAGTGTCGGCGGTGCGTTATCGGTGCTAGAAAAAAGCTGTTGCTCATCGACAGTCAGTCGTTGATTAACTTCAGTCTTTTTCTCGTATTCCATCTTGGTGGCCAGTGCCGTGATTTGGCCGAGTTTGCTGGCTTGCGATTTGTCCAAAGTGAGTAGTGTGCCGAAGAGGGATTTTCCCTCTGGTTTCAGCAAATCAATCCAGGCGTATTTTTCCTTTACCGATTTCATTACGTCCTTGACCATACAAGTACCGGCATTGGGTATCCATTCATCCTTATTCAAAGACAAGCCGGCATTGAGTCGTCTCGCCACCCGAGACAAACCTTCATAGCGATTGAAGTTCCAGGCATCAACTTCGTTACCGTGCGTGCAGAAGACTCGTGCATTTCCGACCATGCACCCGTATCCGGCTCCCATAGCGGAAAACACGATGCGTGCTTTTGCAGAGTTGTCGTCTTTGCTTAGTCGCTCGACGATCAGTCGCTGCACGTTGGGAAACGCGATCTCGATATCGTGATTGCCGATGATAATGATCAGCGTGCGTTTCTCGGCATGAACGAAGTCGGCCAGTGCATCCCAGACAGGCGCAAAGGAAGCGTCGTTCATGATGCGCATCAGCGTTGTTTCAGCCTCATCTACCGCAACATACCCAGAAATATTTTCTTCGGCCAGCGTGTCAATCACATCGCCATTGAGAGCTAGCGCCACTAGCTTGTCGGGTTTCTGTGCTGCTACCCAGCGAACGAAATTCGCCAGACGCTTCGTTTCGCGCAAAATCTGGAACCCGGGCTTACCGCCCATATGGATGTCCGAAATGACATGAATTTCTTCAAATTTAGCCAAACCTTCCATGACCTCTCCTTGCTGACTTATTTCTAAAGTGGATCAACATTGCAGATATTTTTGATTGAACAATTCATCAGGCGGATTCTTCCTCTCCTCCGTATTTCGACGTGTCGCCGATGTCGAGTTGGAATTGCAGGATGTGCGCTTCGTAGCCAATTGCATACAGCTTGCTGGAGATAATGTTTTTAAGCCCGCCGTAATTCTTCCTGATTTGGGTTCTGAAAGTGAATAACGTGAAAAACGCCCGTCAATAGGCGACTTGCAACATGACAATTCGAAGATTCCCGTATTTATAAGCTTGCTACGAAGGTATGTTTGCGAATTTCGTATGTAATATCTGCCGGACGGGAATGTGTCCGGTGAGTGCGGAGTGTGTGCGACTATACTTTTGCTCAAATGAATCCCCTTGCTCGAACAAGCTGTGCTGCTGGCGATGTTTCCCGCGTGATCGGGTAGCTATCCTTGCGCCAGCTCCTGTTCTGGGGATTCCGCTATGTGCCTAGCACCGTGCGTGCGGTACGACATGCGTCAAGCGAATCTGCAAGTGGGGGAGACTTTATTCGAGTGAGGCGGGTAGTGTCAATGTTGAAAGTGAGGAGATTAATAAAGAGGTTCGAATTGCCACCAACGTACAAGACAATTCCGAGCCTCATAACGTCCGCTTCGATTATAAAGTGCCTTTCGGCATTCTCAATAAGCGGACATTTGTAGCCAACTGAATCGGATTACCCGCGAGTGACTGATTTGACCGAGAAATGTGCCTTCATTGAAATTATCTTGGGGGTCGACTTAGGGTCGGGTGCTGCCGACCATCTTTTGTGGAAGCCGACACTCAAATTCGTTCCTCTGATTTTCTTTTCCAGAAAAAATCCTTACTGACCGGAGTTGGCGGTGGACCGGTCATTGGAGCTGGATGCCATGACTCGTTCCACAACTCAAAAGCAGCCTTTCACTTGCACAAATTTTCGAGCCTCGCTGACTGACCGTTCAGGCCGAAAAGGGGGCCGATGTCAAATTTCTTCGACCGGCAGCTTCACAACTGATCCAGACGATGCGGCTATCACGTTATCAGTGATTTCCTTGGCTCATAGCCTCAAGCATAAGGTTGTTGCGGAAGGAGTATGGGACGTAACCAGGTAGTTCACCGTCAAAGCTCGTCCAAATAAGGCTCTCAACTTAGCTCGGTGTGTGCATGAGTCAATTGGTTCATGGTTGTGCTATCTAGACTGCTGCATACATGGATAAACATCACAGCCACCACCCGCTTGTGCTTTAAGATTCGCTTGCCCAGAAGAAGCACTCGATTCATTTAAAGGTATGCCCCGCCTTGTTTCTGAGAGCAGTGACAACGCATACTCTCGTGCGAGTTGCCTTAATCTTTTTTCATGGACTCTCATTCTGTCTTCAACCATTTTTTGGCTCTCAGCAGATGAAAAAAATCTCATTTGATTCTCTAAACTTTTGACGTCGTCATCAATAGCGCATTGAACTGCTGCCAAATCAAATGGGGATTCAGCAATCCTCAGAAATTCCGACGAAGCTGGATAGTGATGGCGTTCAAAGACGGATTTAAACTCGGTAACGACAATATCTTTTATATCCATGATGTTAATTCGTCCGTATGTCATTGCTCATCTAGAACTTAGTAAAGTAAACTATACTAATATATTTGGCCTCACTATACTTCAAGCATGAATATTTGGTAGTGGTTCAGTTTGAAATTACGCGCCATTCCTTTACTACATAGGCTGCGCTATCATTGGAGCATGAAAACTAAATCAACATCTCGCAAAGATTTTACACAGATTGCCTTCTCCGTGGCGCAGATTGCAACGGGTGACGCAGAGCCTAAACCAGAACTGACCGGAAAGAAGCTAGATAGCCGCAAGGGCGGTCTAGCTGGTGGCAAAGCTAGAGCCGATAAGCTCACGGCAGAAGAACGGTCTAAAATAGCAAAGAAGGCCGCAGAGGCTCGTTGGAAGAAATAGATCATCCATCATCCCAAACAAACCCGCTTCGGCGGGTTTTTTATTGCCTAAACGAGCGAGGCGTTGGCTGGAAGAAAGCGTAATGTAAATGGCGAAAGCCCAGCACTACTTGCAATAGTGAGGGGCTTTCAATTATCAACCCGTGTCTAGGACGGCACATAATATAAGGAGTGAATCATGCAAAAATTGCGATTGGCAATCGAGCTAGAACAATCCCCAATTAACTTTGGGCTGGTTGAATTCTTGGCAGCAACACCAATCAGATAGGATTGAGCCACTAATTCGACAGGTTAGACTTGGTCTGACCTGCCTTAATTATATCAAAAACACTTGATGTTGCAAGTATTTTGCGTATCAATATTGACTTTCCTATTTTACTCAAGCATAATGTGCATTATGAAATGTCGCTTGGGGAAATAACATGGCAAACCAACTCAACAACGAAAAACGCGCTCAAATCCTCTCAGTCCTCTGTGAAGGCATGGGGATCAACGCCGCGACTCGTATCACAGGCGTATCGAAAAACACTGTTTTAAAGCTGCTTGCCGACGCTGGCGAAGCCTGCGCAAAGTATCAAGATGAAGCCATGCGCGACCTGACCTGCAAGCGCATTGAATGCGACGAAATTTGGTCTTTTGTTGGATGCAAACAAAAGAACGTGCCGGAAGAACTTCAAGGCACTTTCGGCCTTGGTGATGTTTATACTTGGACTGCGATTGATAGCGAAACAAAATTGATTCCATGCTGGCACGTTGGCACACGAGATATAGCCTCTGCACACGAATTTATCAGCGATCTGGCCTCACGCCTTGCTAATCGTGTGCAACTGACTACAGACGGTCACAAGGCTTATTTGGAAGCCGTTGAAAAGGCTTTTGGCCGTGATGTGGACTTTGCCCAACTGATTAAGATTTATGGCAACGATAAGCAAACAAAAAACGACAGCCGCCGTTACAGCCCGTCAGAATTTACAGGCTCAGAAAAGCGCGTTATTACTGGCAACCCAGACGAAGAAAATATCTCGACAAGCTACGTCGAACGCCAAAACTTAACTATGCGGATGCACATGCGCCGCTTTACACGTCTTACCAATGCATTCAGCAAGAAACTGGAAAACCATATGCACGCGATCAGTTTGTATTTTATGTTCTACAACTTCTGCAAGATTCATAAATCGCTGAAAGTTACTCCGGCGATGCAAGCAGGTATCAGTCAGAAGCTGTGGGAAATTTCTGATATTGTGGCGCTGATTCCAGTAGAAGAGCCGAAGAAGCGCGGTACATACAAAAAGAAAAATTGAGGTAGTTATGGCAATAGACTACGTTATTTATAAGCTCACATTCCCTAACGGGAAAATCTACGTTGGAAAAGATATAGGCGGTAAAGGCCATTCATTAAGTTACTTCGGTTCATGGGATAACGAATACGTGCAGCGTGATTTTACCGATGAACAATTACGAGATTTCACAGTTCGCAAAGAGATACTTCTTGAGTCGCCGGATAAAAATCTGGTGAGCAAAAAAGAAGGCGAATTTATCTTGTTGCTAAAATCAAATGACCCTTCTATCGGATATAACAAAACTCATAAGGCGCGCAAATAACATGGATATGATTCGAGTTCTATCAAGAGCAATAGATTATGTCGGATATGATCCAGTAGAACGCAAAATGAAAATTAAATTCAAACATGGGCATACAATTTATACATTTTGTGAAGTGCCGAAAGAGATATTTGACGGCCTTCTTAATGCCCCATCTAAGGGCAGATATTACGATTGCCACATACGGGACAAATATCGCTGCTGAATATGGCTTCCTCAAGTTCATCTAAAAGAGCTAATTCTTTTTTATGATCTATAAGCCATGATGTTTCGTTAGGTTCAATATCGGGCATATCTGTTGTTACTGTGTTGTGACTCGCATTTAAAGCAAGCCCGATAGTTCTAATTGCAATTTTGATTTCTAATTTATTCATAGTGAATGAGTGGTGAAATAATATGATTGATATGGCTCTTATCCAAGGTGCTATTAGTGGCCTCAAGACTGCTGGCGACATCGCAAACAGCTTCCTTAAGTTGAAGAGTATGTCTGAAGTCCAGGGAAAGGTTATTGAGCTTCAAAGCGCTATTTTGGCCGCCCAATCTAGCGCACTCGCTGCCCACTCTCATCAATCTTCTATGGTTCAACGTATAAGCGATCTTGAAAAAGAAATTGCTAATATAAAAGCATGGGAAGAAACAAAGAAGAGATATAGCCTCTATGAACCATCCAAGGGCGTGTATGTTTGGAGATTTGAAAAACAAAGCGATACTTCCGAACCATCGCATTGGATATGTACTAAGTGTTACGAAGATGGCAAACGATCTATCGTGCAACAAACCAATAATAATATGGGAAAGATTACTTACTCGTGTTTTGAATGTAAGAGTCATTTTTATTTATTCTGATAAATTTCAAACTGAACCACTACCGAATATTTCCACTATTGGCGCAATTATCAAAAAAGAGAGGGAGTCCTGCGGTTTGACCCAAGGGGCTCTGGCTGAGGTATCGCATGTCTCCCGGGTGACTATCGTAAACCTTGAGAACGGCAAGGTCGGCGACATTGGTGCAGTCAAGCTTTCCGAGATTGCGGAGAATGTTGGAATTTCATTGTTTTCAATGGGGAAGAAAGTGGATTTCATTAAGATGACGCTAGGTAACGTCAACACGAGCTACAAGAACACCATGTCCAAATCCGATCTGGAAAAGTTCATGCTCAGCGGCAAGATCCAGCCAGGACTGGAGGGGCAAGTGTTGCACCTGATAGATGAGACGCCTGCCTCTCTAGTATCCAGCACCGTCAAGCAGATTGCTGCGAAGAAAAATATCAAGGCCAAGTTGGTATGGAAGAATCTGGCCAAGGTTGCCGCCGATATCAAATCACCAAACAAGTTCTGGAGCTACGTTGGTTAAGTCGCCGCTTCACTTTCCAGTTGGTCCATGGAAGAGTCTTCTGGAAAAGGCTTTCTGGCTTGATAGTAATCACGCAATACGGATACACCATTTTTTAAAAAATAACACGTGCAGCGAGTCCATCCAGCGTGGTCACATCGGATGTTCAATTTAGGTCCGCAGGCGGTTTCCCGTTCTGGCACAAGTTCAACTCGTAGTGCAGCACAAAGTCGGTCGGTGTACCGTCCTTTGTGGGAGTGTTTGGCTGAATCAATTTGAGCGCGAGCCGACTACACCCCTCTTGTTTGTAATGCTTGATCGTCGTCACCTCACCCTTGAGCGGATCTGTTGCGCCGGTGGTCCGGTGGACGGTTTCCGCTTCCTTGCCATCGACAATCCCCTTTGATGTGCCATCAGCAGAATTGAGCGCCCCCATTAGGAGTTCCTTGATGGTTGAAGCGTGGGCTGTGCCTGCCAGCAGGGATAGGCACGCAACTGAAAGGATGATTTTTTTCATGGTTTCGGAGTCTCGCTGGTGAGTGTTGCGACTGTGGCCGGTGTGCCAGCTTTCTCGGCTTCAGCCTTTTTTAGGGCGTCTTCTTTAGCCTGAATTTCCACAACCAAGCGTTTCACTACAGCGCGCAGCAGATCGACCGGACGCTCCTTGGTGGTGGACGCGGAATTCACCTCGATTTCCATGTGGGATGGCTTGTCTTTGCCGTTCTTGAATGTGATTGTGGCTTTGATGTGTCCGATACCAGCAGTCTTATCAGGTTTACTGGGATCAAATAACGAACCGAGCACCGCACCACCAAGAGTCCAGCCAATACCGCTTGTCAGCACAGCACCAAGGTGTGAGCCTATCTGCTCGCCTTTTGTGTTATCTGAGATAGATTTTGCGGTATCTGCTTTTGCATTTGCACCGGCATTTAATTTTTCTATGGCAGCGGCGCTGTCACCCAGAATGGCGGGACCAGCCATGGGTATTTTGTCTTGACCCTCCGGGTACTGGTAAAACCAGTCAACCCCTCTATTAACAACTTTAGAATCCTCATCCACATTCAAATGTATTGAAACAAAACCCCTATAATCAATCTCGCATGGCGCACTATCGTCCTTGGTAACATTCATTCCGGCCTCGGTAAAAGCGGGGCCTAACGGCGACGCGCCGCCATTTCCAAACATGGTTGGTTCACGCACAAAGCAGGGCGTGTCCTTCGTCGAGAAGCCCGCAAAAGAGCCTGTTATATCCCCATCCTTGGCGGACGTTATGATTTCGGCGTTGGCGCTGCCAATTCCAACGCATGCAGCAAAAATAATTACTGAAAGTTGTGTTGTTTTCTTCATTGCTGGCCTTTCGTGTAGTAGTTGTTCATCTTGGTCTGAATGGTATTGCCAACATCGGTGTTGATGGCTCCGGTCGATGGCAATTGTACAGACGACGAAATAGAGGAAGTGAACTCACTCATGTCGATCTTGGAAAAATCCAGTTGCCCGAATTGGGCCGTAGTAAGCCCGGAGCAATCGGTATAAGCCTTGCCAAGCTGCACCGTAGCTGCGGTATTGACGATCTTGGCCAAGACGGAATTGAAGCAGCAATACGTTTGCTCAACTTGCGGACAAAAAGTACCAAGGCACTCGCTTCCAACCTTGCGACAAAGGTGTGCACCATTCTCCATGGCAAGCGATTTTTCGTCCGAGGAACACGACATCAAATCAACTATCACCACAATTGCAAGTTCGATCGCCAATGTTGATGGATCAAAAGCAAAAGTAAAGCCTGAACCGGCAGCGCCGGCGCTGTATGTCATGGTAACCCCGTATGCGGACAGCGAAAATGTTGCATCTGCTGCTCCAGCGGCGGTTGCGGCCATTGCGCCCATTCCCCGCGCTGATTGGTAGGCATTGTATGAATCGCTCATGATGTCATACACGTATTTGCTGCCAGCTTTGAGGGTCTGCATTCCAACAGTCGTTTTGATCGTCTGCCCAATAGATGCATTGGAAACCGCACCGCTACTCGATTCGCAGCAGTTACCAAGGCTATCCTGAATACAACTTCTCGAATCCCCAGAAAATATCTTCTGGTCGCCTGTCATATAGACTCCAGCCTCGCGCATCACCTCGTTTGCGGCCACGGCATTTGCAAGATCAGTATCTGGCGTGTGCCCGGAGTTGAAGCAATTGGAGCCTGTGCAATATTGTTCTGCGCCGCAATTCACTGTGGTGGAAGACGATGCAGGGGTGTTCAGGCACTGATAGATATTTTGAGAAAGAGTG
>CAINCU010000037.1 GCA_903847155.1 uncultured Gallionellaceae bacterium
CTTTGCGAAGCAGCAAAAAAGGGCAAATTAGAAGCAGTCGTTGTACATCATCCTCAAGTATTGGGTGATTCCTATGAGGAAATGGTTGAAAGTCTGAACAGGCTAAGCGATTTTGGACTTGCGCTGACTATTCTCCCGCGAAGCCAGCGTAAAGCCGCTGCCCATGGTCTACCTCATTAAATTTAGCGGTCAATCAACTGCGTGCAATTGCTGGCCCTGACGACGATCAATCACTGTCCACGCGTTCGCGAAGCTCTTTTCCTGCTTTGAAATGTGGAACGTATTTGGCGGGTACCAAGACGGGTGCGCCTGTCTTTGGATTGCGTGCCTGACGTTGCGGCCTGTAATTGCAGGTGAAACAGCCGAATCCGCGTATCTCCACCCTCCCTCCTTTGGCAAGAGTGCGCGACATTTCTTCCATGATCGTGTGAACGGTCAGTTCTACATCCTTGGTTGTGAGTTGGTGATGGATCAAAGCAAGCTTCTGGATGAGTTCGGAGCGGGTCATTTTGAGGTATGTAAGTTAATCTATGATCCCTGTACCGCTCACTTGCAGCGAGGTTGCTTTAATGGAGAACAACGCTCAAGAATGCGTTTCCAGCCATTCCTGGCGGCAACTGCCTCTTGAAGTATATCAACATACTCATCACCTTCAACACGCTCGTGCGATGATGCAGAGGTGGTCCAATTTCTTAAGTACTCTCATCGCGTAGCAGAACTGCACCGTTAGTCACATCTGTCCATATCGTCATTTGATGGGCGCTCAGACTTATGCACAATAGGCAGGTTATAGTATTTGGTTAAAGAAAGGTTAGCACGATCAAAAATTCCACCATACGCCCTTCTATTACCGCAATTTCAGAATTTATTCCGCCCCCAATTAGCGATATTTTCGCCCTCCATATAACGATAATGCGCCCTTCAAATTACGATATATATGCTGATCGTCCGCCCCTCAAGTGACGATGCTACCGGTTGATACATACCAGCCCATTTTTGACTTCTCCGTCTTTAATGAGATGCCAGCTTTCCAACTCTTTCAAAGCATTATTAACTTGCTCCATCCATCTTCGGGCTCTATCGCTGATGTTTATTTCCGCTTTCGAACCAACAGCTGACATAGCATCCCCAGTTTTCTGAGGGTCGCAGTTCGACCCTGACCTGCCCTTCGATTATCAAGATTTGATGCCTCATAACAGACTCTCATCCATTTAGATGTGATTCTGCACAAGTCTTTTGCCTGCGACAAAATGCCGCACCCCCAGCAATAATTACGTCCATATAATCAGACGACGCATTGCATCACTGCGGAATAGTATTTTTTACCAAAATTTGAGGGGGCTGAAATGCAACAATCGCACGTGACATCAAACACAAAACTTTCGTACGGGAAACTGAGGTCAGCGCTTGCGATAGCGCTTGGGGTTTCTGCTTTGGTTTCCAGTGCGGATGTATTTGCATGTGCTGCCTGCGGTTGTACCTTGTCAAAGGACTGGGGAACACAAGGAATAAGTTCAACTCCCGGCTTCACAGCAGACATTTCTTTCTTCTACATCAACCAAAGCCAGCAACGCATCGGCACTGGTACTGCATCTCAAGCGCAAATCAATGCACTAGCTGCTGCAGGTCAGGAAATCGAAGACTACACCACGACCAAGACGACCACGGCTGCGCTCACCTACACCAGCGACACTTGGGGAGTAACTGCCAATCTTCCATTCGTTCAGAGAACGCATGGCACATTTGGTCAAGGTGCTTATCCCGCAACGAGCAGTTACCTTTCGTCTTCCGACAACAGCATCGGCGATGTCAGCGTTATCGGAAGATATACCGGATTTTCTGCTGAAAATACTTCTGGCATCATCGCCGGAATCAAGTTACCTACAGGCAGCACCAACGCCACCTTCAGCGATGGCATCTCCGCACTGGATCGTAGTCTGCAAATTGGCACTGGCTCTACCGACATCATCCTTGGCGGCTACACTATCGGCACGATTGAGGATGCTTACGGTTGGTTCGTGCAGGGAACCGTGCAGCACGCCATCGCAACAAAAACCATCGGGGGGCAAGACTATCAACCAGGCGATGCCTATTCACTGAACACCGGCATTCGTTATGCGAAATTCGGCTCCAAATTCTCACCCATGCTGCAACTGAACATCATCAACCGCCGACCGGACACAGGTTCAGGAGCTACCCCAGCCGACGCCTTAACAGGAGGCCCTGCAACAGGCGGTACCCTGGCTTACCTTGCTCCCGGCATCATGGCGCGCGTGGGTGGAGGAACTTCCGTTTACGGATTTGTTCAATTGCCCATCTACCAGAACGTCAACTCACTGCAATTGAGCGCACGCTATACCGTGTCGTTGGGTGTAAGGCAGTCTTTCTGACAATTTTCTATCAACGGAGTTGCCACTGGCTATTGTGAAAACACATCGAAAATTGCTGCCTCGTTGGCAAATCGCTTTCCTGGTGTTCGTTGTTTTTTGTGTCCGCTTCATGCCGCTATGGCGGATGAGTGGAACCTGAAAGACAAGGACGGAGTTCATTACAAACTCTCGGAGGAAAAGGGCAAATGGGTGCTGGTAAATTTCTGGGCACCATGGTGTCCAACGTGTCTTGCCGAAATGCCAGTGCTTGATGCGCTGCAGAAACAGCATAAAGACTTGCTGGTGATAGGCGTAGCGGTCATGTACCGCAAATCTCAGGAAGTAACTGATGCGATCAGGGATCAATCCGTTTCGTATCCTATCGTTCTGGGGAACGAGGACATCGCCAGCGACTTCGGTGAAATGAACGGAATGCCAACCAGTTTTCTGTACTCCCCATCAGGCAAGCTGGTCGGACATCACGATGGGCCGATAACTCAGAACGAAGTCGAACAAGTTATGGCTCAAAAACCGGGCTCTGCGGAAATATTCATCCCTTAAATCTAATTTCGCCCTGTCATGCAAAACGAGATGCCATAAAGGTCAGCGATGCACCCAGGCATGTTAGCCCGATGAGTCTAACGGTAATAGACGAGCGATTTTGAGAGTGCGCCTCAGGCAAAATATCGGAAGCACCTATGTATAGAAGGAAGCCAGCGAAGAATCCCAAATAGAGCATAAGGAGGAATGGAGGAACCTGAAAAAACAAGGTTGAAATCGCACCCAAAACGGGGGCGATAGAATCTAGCAAAAGCATTGCTATCGAACGGCGAGTGGTATTGCGGTTAACTAACATCAAGCTAACTGTGTTGAGGCCATCACAAAAATCGTGCGAAATCACAGCAATGGCTACGAGAATTCCGACAGACTCAGAAACTTGAAATCCAAGACCAATCCCGACGCCATCCATATAGCTATGCCCGGCTAGGGAAAAGGCTGAGAGGATGCCAATCCGAGGGTGGTGATGAGCGGCGTAATCGGCTTCGTGAACGTGATGGATCAATACGAATTTTTCAAGACTGTGGAAAAGAAGAAAACCAAATACCAGAGCAACCATTGACCAAGTAGCATCAAGACTTCGCTCGTGGGCCAGCCTGAAAATCTCAGGAAGAATTTCAAAGCTCACAACGCCTAATAGCACCCCTGCCGTGAAACTTAGAATAAAGTGCAATCGGTCACGAAACTTGAGCGCAAACAACCCGCCGATACAAGTCGAAAAGAACGTACCTATAGAAAATAATATGGCGCTCATGGATTCTTCTGAATATCTTATCCGAGGGTGTTCAGACTGCCTTCTTTTATAAATGTCTTCAGCATTCTAGTCTCAACCAAATTGGACAGTTGAATGTATTTCTAGACTCTTCGTTTCAATATGGAGCAAACTATTCTCCAACTATTTGACTTGTACTCGCACGACGATAACCTCTACCGAGGCAACTGGCTTTCCATCAATAATTGCCGGTGTAAATTTCCAAACTTTCAGTGTCTCCAAAAGCAATCTGTTGAGGCGAGGATTCTGTGTTGGTTTAACTAGCTCCACCGTAACACTGCCATCCACTGCAATGTGAAAGCGTGCGGTAGCCACTTCGGTCATCGCCTCTTGCCGCAAGTCATCCGGAATGACGGGAAGTGGCTGAACTGATGGCTGAGCACTTCGATTTCTGTCGGGCACAGGAGTACTGTCAGTGGCTGAAGATGTTGCAACTGGCGTAACTGGTGGCGTTATTGGTGCCGGATTTACGCTCGGCTGATCTTGCTGAATCTGTGGAATCGGCTGGGCTTGTTTAGGTGCAGGTACCTTCTGACGGGATGGAGGTTGAGGAATGGATGCAGCGGGAAGTTCGACCAGCTGCGCATCGACTGGTAATGGCTCCGGAGTATGGCTGACTGTATGTTCCATATAGTAGACAAACAAGATGGATGCAATAGCGCAGATCAGCAGCGCCAAGGGAAGCGTCCACTGTATCCGACGCCAGGGAGAATCAATATCCTCCTGCGCAAACCATGTCAGTGAGTTAGTCGACATGTTTAACGGCGATCAAAAAGTGTTGAGCTCCGGCTTCGCGAGCCTTGAGCATGGCCTGCACTGTGATGCCATTGGGAGCATTGCTGTCTGCGGCGACAATAATGCTGGCATCAGCGCTGGGCAGCATTGTTTTCAGGGTGGACGCTAGGTTATCTAGCGTCACCTGTGTTTTATCCAGATAAATCAGTTTGTCGGGCGTTATGGTCAACGTAACAGGAGTCTTGGACTGAATTGGCGAAGCATGTCCTTGAGGCAGATTGACTGGCAGCGAATGCAGATTCTGCATCGATAGCGAAGCGAGCATGAATGTAGCCAACAAGAAGAACATCACGTCGATCATCGGGATGATTTCGATGCGTCCACGTTTGTATTGGCGAGATTTCTTAATCTTCATTTTGCGACCCCAACTCGTGCTGGCTCAGCCGGATGTTGTCTATCATGCGTGTACCGATTCGCTCCATTTCCTCCAGCACCTGCACCTGGCGACGGGATAGGTAGTTAAAGCCGAACAGAGCAAAGATCGCGATGAAAATACCGAATGCAGTAGCAATCAGCGCTTGGGCCACGCCGCCGGTCACACCAGTTGGGTCAACCAAACCTGCCCCGCCGATCAGATTGAAGGAATGCATCATGCCGGTAATGGTTCCCAACAGGCCCAGCAGTGGCGCACCAGTGACAATGGTCTCCAGTACCCATAGGCCGCGCCCCATGCCTTTTTCGATGAGTTGAGCTTCATCACTGGCGCGCGATTCCAGCCACCAGATCGGCTTGTCACGGTTATCGATGATGATCCGGCAAAACCTTTCGTAATAGTTGCCGGGTACTAATACTGACAGTTCCTGCTCCAGTTTCTCCCAAGTGAATCCGTAGGTTTCGATCAGGTTGAACAGAGATGCCGGAAGTCTGACATAGCGCCAGTGTAGATAGAACTTGTCGATAATGATCACCAGCGCCAAGACTGCCAAAGCCAACAGCGGGTAGATAACGACGCCACCGAATTTAAGTGCTTGAAGTGCTTCTTCAATTTCTTGCATGATTGCTTCCTTTAACAGGTTATGCCTTGCATAACCTGTTCTTGTTTGTAAAAGTTATAGGTCTTTGGCCACGCCAACGAACAGTCCGCGTCGTGGTCCATATTGCGGTGCGAACACGCCAATTCCTGAACCGTCCCGAATCTTGTAAACCTTATCCAAGGCATTGGTGACCGCCAGCCTCGCTTCTATCGATCCCAAATTGCCGAGGTTCACCTTACGACTGGCACCAAGATTCAACACGGTGTACGAAGGCAGGCTGGTCGTATTGGCAAAACCGTTGCGCAGGCCGCTCTGGAATAGCAGGTCGGCGTTCAGTTTGGTGCCGGACACAAGATAGGACCCCCCAGTCGAGGCTGACAGGGCTTGCTGATGATCAACATTCACCCAATTGTTGGCTGCATAATCAAGCGTTGCCTGATCGAACAAGAACTGGCTAGAGATGATGTTCTTTGCCATGCTCATGGTTCTGGCCAGATTGGCATAACCGGAAAAATCGTCGGATTTGTAATTCGAAGTCAATTCAATTCCGTAAATCTTGCCTTGTTCATAGTTATATGGCGTCAGGATCACCGCAGGCCCGAACTGTCCTTCGTCGATGGTGTTCCTGGATTGCTTGTAGAAAGTATCAAGCCCGAGGCTGGTAGTCTGAGTCAGTTGATGAGTGACACCGGCATCCAGATAGTTTGCACGCTCTGACTTTACCGGCGAATTTTGTCCCGGAGCTGCATTGGTGGTGTTCTGGAATAACGCTTGGGTGGTCGAGGAAACCAGCTCGGTCGGTGGCGGCGTGAAGTAACGTGCATAGCCAGTGTGCCAAGTGGTTTGATCGCTGGACTTGTAGACCACGCCCAGTCTCGGACTGAGCTGATGCTCGGTGACGAAGGCATTGACTTGGTCAAATCGCGCGCCATAGTTCACAGTCAACTTACCAGTAGCCTTCCATTCGTCCTGAAGATACGCTCCTAACAACGTGTTCCCGTTCTTGGCATTGTTGTCGGCGATGGTGAAAGCTGGCCCCGATACAAGACCTGTTCCAGAGTCCACAGGAAATACCGTCGAGGAATTGTTGTTCTGGACATTTTCGCTGCTGGCAAAGAGGCCCATTCGGAGCGTGTGCGTTTCATTCAGCCGGTTGCTGCCATCAGCTTGAATCCCGGTGCTGGAACTGCTGCGAAAAACATCTGATGCCACGCCGTTGAACGCGAGGTTGCCATTGATATCCGGCAGGTAATGCACGCTAGAGTAACGCGTAAACAGGGCGACTTGGTAGTCAAAAGTGTCGCTAAGCGAACTCTGCAAAGCAGTCACCGCAAAACGATTTACTTCCTGTTGTTGATCGTTCAGGGCAGCGGAGTTGGGGTTATATCCGGCAGGAAGTTGCGCGAGTATCCCTAAGCCGTTCGGGTCTGGTGTTTGACCTGGATTATTCGGAATCTGGAATTTGCCGTCGTAACTGCCGAACATAAAGCTCAACTTGGTGTCTGGATTCACCAGGTAGGACAGATAGCCGAAGCCCTTATATTGGTCGGTACGGTCATGAATCGCGCTGGCGTCCGGTGTCGGGCTTTCGATGCCC
>CAINCU010000038.1 GCA_903847155.1 uncultured Gallionellaceae bacterium
ACGAACTTGAGATGTGGAAAGTCAACCTTGGCGAAAAGACCATCCATGCCAAACGCATGCCGGGTTTCTTCCGTACTGTAAAAACCTATACCCAACTTGCGCTCTGGCTTCCCTTCTTTCTGATGCCATACATGCGCTGGAACGGCAGGCAAGCCATACTATGGGATATTCAGAACCGGCAGTTCCATTTCTTCAATCTGACAGTACTGCCGCAGGACATCTGGATGCTGTCGCTGGTACTGCTGATAGCTGCCATGACGTTATTTGGGGTTACATCCGTGGCCTCGCGCGTATGGTGCGGATACTTCTGTTTTCAGACTGCATGGACCGACTGGTTTACCTGGCTGGAAGACAAGATTGAGGGCAATCCGAACGCCCGACGCAAACTGGATGAAGCGCCGTTGAGTTTGGACAAAATCAAGAAAAAGGGACTTAAACATTCAATTTGGATTTTGCTTGCCTTGCTTACTGGCATCAGCTTCTCCATCTGGTTTGTTGATGCGTTTGACTACTGGAATGATCTGATCCATCTCAATCTGCCAAATGTTGGCTGGATCGTACTTGCCTTGTTCTTTTTTGGCACTTACCTCCTTGCAGGTTTTATGCGCGAACAAGCTTGTATCTGGCTGTGTCCCTATGCGCGTATACAGGGTGTAATGGTCGATTCACAAACCATCTTGCCCGCCTATGATGTAACACGCGGTGAGCCGCGCGGGAAATTGCATCGCGGCGAAAAGACGATGGCACAACAAGGAGATTGCATCGACTGTTTCCAATGTGTACAGGTTTGCCCAACCGGGGTGGATATTCGTGGCGGTCAGCAACTGGGCTGCATCACTTGCGGTCTTTGTGTGGATGCCTGTGATGCCATCATGGACAAGATCGGCAGACCGCACGGCTTGATCCGTTATGCATCGCTGGAGGAGCTATCTGGCAAACCTGCCAAGAAGATTTACCAGCATCCACGCACTCTCGTTTACCTCACCATTATCATCATCGCAATGTCCGGTATTGTTTACGGCCTGACGCACCTGGGTGCCATGACGCTAAGAGTGATTCCCGAGCGTCAGCCATTGTTTGTTATGATGAGCGATGGATCGGTGCAGAATAAATATGATTTCAAAGTGCTCAACAAAACTGACAGAGACCTGCATGTAAAGGTTAGTGCTGAGGGGGGCGTGGCGGGGCAGGTGCTCATCGGTGCCGAAGAGCCTCAGATAACTCACCATGGTCGAGGGACTACTTTTACCATCTTCGTCAAAGCACCCGGCGCGAACGTTAAGGAAGAAGTGACGCCTATTGAATTTGAAGTGGAAACTGTCGAAGATCCGTCAATAAAAGCTGAGTACACCAGCAAATTCAATGGCCCAAAACGATAATCTTTAATCCGGCTAATTCATTAGCCAAGAATGCGACTGGCAAAAGTACCGCAACACTTCGAATATCAGGTTAGTGATTGCCATCTGACCGCACCACTATTTTGAGGTTGTAACGGATACCGGGCCTGAATCCGTAGCAACGGTAGCAGTAGCCAGCGGCATCAACGCGCCATCTGCGCCAATGATGTATTGCGAGACAGTACTACTGCCGTAGTTTGCCACATAGACGAATTGACCTGACGTATCGATGGTGACTGATGCCGGGTTCGTCCCCGCCGCGACTGTCGCGGTGGGCATCGCTGTCAATGCACCGCCTGTACCGATGGTGTATTGCGACACGCTGCTGGAAGCGCTGCTGCTGCCATAGTTGGCCACATAGGCGCATTTGCCGGACGGATCAACCGCAACGGAAGCCGGGTAGATGCCCGCCGCGACTGACGCGGTGGACATCGCTGTTAACGCGCCGCCTGTGCCAATAGTGTATTGCGATATGCTGCCCGGAACGCTGCTGCTGCCATAGTTGACCACATAGACGTAATTGCCCGATGGATCGACAGTCACTGAATACGGTTTCGTCCCCGCAGCGACGGCAGGGGTTATCTCAGTCAACGAACCATCCGTCGTGCTAATAACGTATTGCGACACATTGCCGCTGCCGTTGTTCGCCACATAGACGTATTTGCCCGAAGGATCGACAGTCACTGAATTCGGATTCGTGCCTGCGCCGATGGCAGGGGCTATCTCAGTCAACGAACCATCCGTCGTGCTGATAACGTATTGCGACACATTGCCGCCGCCGTTGTTCGCCACATAGACGTATTTGCCCGATGGATCAACAGCAATTGAATTGGGGTGCGTGCCTGCCGTTATTGTCGCGGGAGTCATTGCGGCCAACGCACCGCCGCCCGTGCCGATAGTGTATTGCGAGATGCTGCCCGGAACGCTGCTGCTGCCATAGTTGACCACATAGACGTACTTGCCGGTTGGATCAACGGTGACAGAGTATGGAGTCGTTCCTGCCGGGATTGTCGCAGTGGTCATCGCGCTAATCGTACCGCCCGCGCCAACGGTATATTGCGAGACGGTGTTGCTGTTCGCATTCGCCACATAGGCGTAGCGCGTGGTGCTGGTTTTGCAAATGACCGCCACGTTGTTTACGTCATCTGTGGCCTTGCCGCTGCCATTCGCCACGATACAGTTCTGGCCTGCTGGCTGGGTGAGGACGGTGACGTTGTAGTTACCCCTGTCTCTGATCGTTTTGGAAAATTGGAACGCGCCATCGGTAGGGACAGAGAGGTCGTCCCCGCCATTGTTCTGCAACACTACAGCACTGGTGAGCAAGGTTCCCGACAGCCCGGTTACCGTGCCGCCAATGCTGTGGTAATAGTTTCCGCCACACGCGCTGAGCACTAACGCCAACGCGATTGCGCATAAATGTTTGCCGGCTAAAACATATCTCACTGATTTGATTTTCAATGTATTACCCCACCCACAATAGTTTGAAAGATTATGCACAATATGAATAATGCATTACAGCAAATGGCATGATCAAGATAATAATAATTCTTTCTTAATTGGATTCATTGTATTCGTTAACTTCCTCAGCTCACGCTAGGGCAGAAAATACCAGTACGCCAATTAACGATTCAACAAAAGACACAAGCCGCATGTTTGTATGAAGGTTGTTTTTCACGTTGAGTAGACGAATTATGGCCTGAAAAATAAAACCGGATATGACTGGCCGTTGTGGGCAGAACTTGATGCCTGCGAGTATTGGCCAAGAGCCAGATTTTGACAAAATCTTATTAAATTCCCACCTGTATGAAGATGCCCGTCAATCGGCGATCTGCAATATATGGTAATTGGAGATGCACGTGTTTAGGGCGTTGCAGGCAGGTTGGCAAAACCCTAGCGCATCAGCCCTTAATCAGCGCCAGCGACAGTGCAGGCCAGTAAGTGATGATAAGCACGGCAGTCAGCAGGATCGCAACGAAGGGCAGCACGGAGCGGAAGATTTCCAGCATCGGGCGGTCAAAGCGGTACATGGCGATGAACAGGTTCATGCCCATGGGCGGCATCAGGTAGGCGATCTCCATGTTGGCGAGGAAGATGATACCGAGGTGCACCGGGTGGATACCGTAGCCCACGGCGATGGGCAGGATCAGCGGCACCATGATGACCAGCGCGGAAAAAATATCCAGCATCATGCCGAGGAAGAGCAGGAACACATTCAGCAGCAGCAGGAAGCTGTAACCGTTGTCCACGTGATTGCGGATGAAGGTGAACAGCTTGGCGGGTATTTCGGCATCAAGCAGATAGTTGGTGGAGGCCAACGACATGCCCAGCACGATCAGGATCGCGCCGACCAACACCATGGATTCGCGCATGATCTTGGGCAGCTTGGTGAAGGTGATCTCGCGGTGGATCAGCACTTCGACGATGAACACATAGATGGCAGTCACTGCGGCGGCTTCAGATACGGCGAAGTAGCCACTGTAAATGCCGCCCAGCACGATGAACGGCAGGGGCAGTTCCCACATGGCTTCGCGCAAGGCGCCCAGCGCTTCACGCGCGCTGAATGGTTGGTGTCCGGCTTGTTGGCCGCGATTCTGCGACAAGCCATACAGCGACAGCATGACGATGATCAGCAAGCCGGGCAGGATGCCGGCCAGGAATAGATCGCTGATGGAAACTGGCACGCCGATGTTGAGTTGCTGCGCCACCACGCCGTACAGAATGAGCGGCAGCGAAGGCGCGAACAGCAGGCCGATGCTGCCCGAAGTGGTGACCAGCCCCAGACTGTAGCGCTCGGAATATCCCGCCTGCTTGAGCGCCGGATACAGCATGCCGCCCAGCGCCACGATGGTCACGCCGGAGGCGCCGGTGAAGGCGGTGAACATGGCGCAGATGACCAGCGACACCGCCGCCAGCCCGCCGGGCATCCAGCCGAAAAATACATTGGTGATGCGCACCAGACGATGCGGCGCACCGGATTCGGCCAGCAGGTAACCGGCGAAGGTGAACAGCGGGATGGCGAGCAATACCGGCATTTCTGCCAGACGGTAGATTTCGATGATGACCACCGTCAAATCCACGCCGTCAGTCGCAAAATTGATCATCACGCTGGCGGCGATGACCGCGAACAGCGGCGCGCCGAACAGCATCATGGCGAGCAGCGCGAGGCCGATCAGGATCATGGTCATTCTGCGGCCTCTTTACCCAGTGCCTGCATCACATGGTGCATGAAGCGCAAACCATAACGCACTGCGATCAGCGTAAAGCCCAGCGGCAAGATGAGTTCGGCGACCCACACCGGCAACGAGCCGAAAGCCATTTCACCGGATTCGCGCGCGCTCTGCATGAAGCGCAACGCCTGCCATGCCAGCTCCAGACACACGACCAGCGTGAACAGATCGGTCAACGCTACTACGCCCGATTTGATCTTGCCCGGCAGCCAGCGTGCAATGACATCCACATGGATATGCTTGCCTTCACGGCTGGCGGCAATGGCACCCAGAAATGCCACCCATAGCACCAGCAGGCGCAACATCTGGTCGGCACCAAAGATGCTCATGTCGAAAAAATTGCGTAGCAGAATCTGTGCGGCGGCCAGCCCCACCATCAGCGACAGCATGCCTATGAGCAGCGTGTTCTCCGTCCAGGTGACGATTTTTATCAGACGGGCAAGCGCGGGGGGCAGGTTGCGGGTAGGCATGCGTTAGCGGTTGGTGTGACTCTTGCGGTACGTATCCAGATTGCTGCGCAATTCCTTGAGCACGGCCGGCGAGAACGCGCCCTTGTCGCTCAGGCGCTGGATAGTTTGGTCGGCGGCGGCACGCAGTTTGGACAACTCTGCCGGTGCCAGCGTGACGAACTCGATGCCCTGTTTGCGCAGTGCATCTTTCGCGCCGTTATCGTCGATACGCGTCTGCTTGTTCATCGCCGCATAGACGCGTCCCATCACTTCGCGCACCACGGCCTGGTCTTCCGAGCTCATGCTGATGAATGCTTTTTTGTCCACGGCCAAGGCGCCGAGGATGGACATGGTGGGCATGTCGGTCATGTATTTCACTTTGGTGTGCCACTGCAAGGCGATAGCGCCGGAGGTGGTACAGCCAATAGTGGTGATGAGTCCGGTCTGTAAGCCGGTGAGTACATCGGTGAGCGGCAAAGGCAGCGTCGGCGCACCCAGTGTCTCGAACATGGAACGGGCGATATCATCGCCTTCCGGCACCCATATCTTCTGGTTCTTCAAGTCATCAATATGGCGTAACGGCGAGCTCGACATCAGGTAGGCAAAGCCGCCGTCAGTAAAACCGAAAGTCACAAAGCCGTGGTCTTCCAGGCCTTGAGCGATCTGCTTGTCCATGCGTACACGCACATAGTCCAGTTCATCATAGGAACGGAACAACATCGGCAAACTGTAAATCTGCGCATCCGGGTAGATTTCGGTCAACGCACCGCCGGTGAGCGCGCCGCCCTGCAACTGTCCGGCGCGGATCTTGCGCAACACCACGCGATCACTGCCCATGCTGCCGCCGGGATAGAACTTGACAGTGACGCGACCCGCAGTGCGCTGGGCGATCTCATCGCCACCCTTGCGCAATTCCTGCATCCATTGCGTACCATCGGGTGCAACAGTGGCGATTTTTAAAGTTTGCGCCTGAGCCGATACACATGGCACGGCCAGCAGCGCGGCAAAAATGAGTGATAAAAGTGAACGCATCTCTTCCCCCTTTGTTTCGATGGCGCTTATTAAATTTGCGCTTACTTAGAAATAATTATCAGCACTCGCCAGCAATTCTTTCGCTAGCCGCTTGGCCAGCACATTGCTCAGCGTCAGTCCTGGTTCGCTGGCATCGGCATCCAGCACTTCATGCAACAGTTTGTCGTGCAACTCGCGGTCATAGGTGATGCGGGCAAAACGGCGCGCGTATTCTACCTTCGCCATCAAATCGCGTCCCCCCGAAAGTTGTATGGCGCGCTCAAAATGTACGCGCCCTTCTTCCGGCTTGCCGCCGAGAGCAGGCGGCAGCAGCGTGGCGAATACGCCCAGATACAAATGAGCTTCACCGTGGCTATATGTCTCATCCAACTCGACTACCCGCGTCATGACGGCCTTGACCTTGGGCAGACTGGCGATGGCATTCCAGTCGCTGCTGTTGGCCTGTATCCAGCCAGCCCAGGATGCACCGCTGGCATACAGCAGCGGCACATCGCCCACTTTTAGCGTGGCGATGGTGGCGGCAAAATCGTCATAGGGTTTTTCCAGCACATTGCACAACTTTACGTCATGGGCACACAGCGCTCTATCGGCGTAGCTGCGCGCTTTGCGCGCAAGGAGTTTGGCGCGTTCCGGTTCTTTTATAAAGGCTGCCGCATAAGCGCCATACAGCTTGCTGCCCCCCAGCAACAGTTTTTCATTCTGCGGATCGCCTTCAATCAGGCTGTCAATCAGCAACAGGTAGGAAGGCATCCCGGCTTCCACTGTCTCCGGGTCGTCCTGATTAAGAATCGCGCTGGATAAATTATTGGAAAGGTTGCTGGTAGCCGACGAGGTAATGCTGGCGCAACCGTTTAATGCCAGCAACATGAACAGAACAGGGAGTAGCCGGACCAGATGCAACGTTGAAAACAAGGAGGAATTCATCAAAGAAAAGTTCATCAGATATGGATTTTTGCACAAGCTAAACCATTTCTATTACCAGCGCAACCTAGAAGGATCAGGTGTGGATAGACGTATGCCGAGCTTAGCGACTTGGTATTGAAACAAGGCTACAGAAAAGGCACCGTAATCGAATGTTCTTGATGAACCAAGCCTGGACGTGAACAATGTCGAGCGCGCTCATTAAAGCTTTGCGAGAAAACAGACTGAATCTCAGACAAACCAGATATATGGCCAAGGACCCGACAGACCGCAGCACCGTTGATTTCATCGCGCCAGCATTGCATGTGACTTGCGGTCAGGTGTTGATGGATAGACAGCGGCACATTGCGATAGTCGCAAAAAAAGGCCGCACTTGTGCACATTTGGTGCGAGTGAAATCCGGGATGTTGAAGCTGACCAAACTCTCCGCCAAGGAACTGGTGGAAGAATGGACGGATGCGGATTATCCGTTCGAACGCGCAGTGACCAAGTTGCTTGAGTTGGGCAATCAGCACGGCATCACCGATGCGGCTCGCCTAGCGCTGGAAGGGTTGGTTAGAACGGGGCGCGAGCCGACGCAGTATCAGTTGTTCAGCTAGTAATCGCCGTTGGCATGGCGTCTAGCGCCCTGTCGAACCTGAAGGCGCGGCACGCAAATACTGTTTCGGCCAAGCTGCGGTTTGCCCCAGTTCCTGTGCGGCGACCAGCGGCCAATAGGGGTTGCGCAAAATTTCACGGCCGAGCAGCACCATGTCGGCTTGTCCGGTGCGGATGATGTGGTCGGCTTGCGCCGCTGAGGTGATCAGGCCGACGGCAGCGGTGGGTATGTCCGCCTCGTGTCGCACCCTTGCGGCGAACTCGGTTTGGAAGCCGGGGCCTGCGGGGATCTTTGCCACTGGCACCATACCGGCGGATGAGACATCCACCAGGTCGATGCCGAGTCCCTTCAACATGCGGCACAGCTCAACCGTTTCGTCCGTGCTCCAGCCGCCTTCGACCCAATCGGTGGCTGATAGACGGATCAGCAAGGGTAGCCGTTCTGGCCATTCAGCGCGAACGGCGCTGACCACTTCACGCACCAAGCGGGTACGGTTTTCAAAGCCGCCACCGTAGGTATCCACGCGATGATTGGATAACGGCGACAGGAACTGGTGCAGCAGGTAGCCGTGCGCCGCGTGGATTTCCGCAATCTGGAATCCGGCTTCGCGTGCGCGGCGTGCACCGGCCACAAATTGGGCAACCACATTGCGGATGCCCGCTTCGTCCAGTTCACGCGGATGGGCATAATCGGCGCTGAAAGATAAGGGCGACGGAGCGACTACGGTCCAGCCACCCTCGCTGTCTTTCAGTGCGGCTTGTGCCTGCCAGCCCAGTCCCACACTCGCTTTGCGTCCCGCATGCGCCAATTGGATGGCGGCAACGCAACCTTGCTCCTTGGCAAAGCGCGCGATGCGCGCCAGCGGTGCTATCTGTTTGTCATCCCAGATACCGAGATCGCCCTGGCTGATGCGACCCTCCGGCGTTATTGCCGTGGCCTCGACAATCATCAGCGCCGCGCCACCCACCGCGCGGCTGCCGTAGTGCACGAAATGCCAGTCATCCGCCATGCCGTCGCGCGCCGAGTATTGGCACATGGGCGGGATGCCGATGCGGTTGGAGAGGACGATGTCACGCAGCTTGAGCGGTTCGAACAGATGGGCCATGGCGGTTCCTGATGAAAGAAAGCGTGGCTAACTTTAGCATAGGCATGCAGTGCCCGGCAGGTTGGTACTCGATTTTGACGCAGCAGCCAAACGAACAAATGGCCGCACTAGACGGCCATTTGTAGTCACGGCAAAGCCTCAATGATGCTTGTCCGCATTCTTGACGGCTGCCTTTGCATCGCCATATTTTTCCTGTGCAGTACCGGTAATTTGTTTGCCCAAGCCTTTGGCTTGTTGCTCTTTGCTGCCGATCATTTTTCCAGCTTCTTCCTGTACTTTACCCGCGATGTTTTTTACAGCACCTTTGACTTGGTCTTTGTTCATTTTCATTCTCCATTATCTGAATAGGCAGGAAAGCCCTGCTGAGGTTCAAGATTGAATGAAATGGTGGCGTGCGTCTGTGGGGTAACGAACATGACGTGGTGTTAGTCGATCCCATCAACATACCAAAAGATCAATTTCCCCAATAGCAACTTGACCGCAAGCCAATAGGCACGGGCATCTTCACGCAGTGCACTTTGCAGATCGCCATTTGACGCGGCTGTGCGGGGCATTCCCAAAATGGGAACGTCCCGCAAGGCAGTTTTCGATTTGGCTTGAATGCAGTTACGGCAGCGTCAGTGCCAGACGGAAGCCATAGCTGTAGTAGCGGTAGTTGACGCCGAATTTGGAGCGTGAAGCAGCGCGCGAAAAATTGGCATCGTAGCCCCACGAGCCGCCGCGCAGAACGCGCATTGAGCCATTGAGCCATGCACTGCCATCCGTCGGTGCGCCGTTGTAGTTGTCGTGATAGTAGTCGGCGACCCATTCCCACACATTACCGCTCATGTCGTACAGGCCGAAGGCATTGGCTTGTTTGGTGGCGGCGGGATGCGGGGTCTTGAAGAAAAAGCTGCCGCTGTTGAAGCCATTCCACGACACCTTCTCCTGATTATCGTCGCCGCAATATTCCTGCTGATTGCCTGCGCGGCAGGCATATTCCCATTCGGCTTCAGTTGGCAGGCGATATTGCTTGCCGGTCTTGGCATTGAGTTTCTTGATGAATTCCTGCGTGTCATTCCAGCTGATTTGTTCCACCGGACAAGTGTCACCGCAGCCGGTGAAATAGCTGGGGTCATTGCCCATCAGCGCGTGCCACTGTTCCTGCGTGACTTCGGTTTTGCCGATGGCGAACGGTTTGGCGATGGTAACTTGATGCACGGGCTGTTCGTCCGGCTCGCCGTTGTTGGAACCCATATCGAAGCTGCCTGCCGGGATTTCGACCATTTCCGGGCAGGTCGGGCAGTCTTTGAAGGTCTTGCCCGCTTCCGGCTTGGCCACGCTTTCCCACTGGTAGATCTTGTCCTGTGCCGCACGCGCTTCCGGCGCAGCAGCTGCCAGCATCAGGTAGCGCCTCATTTCGAGCAGCGCCCTGCGGTATTCCTTGTTCTCGCCCAGGCTCAGCGCCAGTTGGAAGTGGCCTTCAGGCCACCACGGCGCGATGTCCAGCGCCTTGCCATATAGCTCGACGGCATCGCTGAAGCGTTTCTGCTGCACGGCGAATTCGGCTTGCACCCTGTATTTGCGGGCTTCTTCAGACATTGTCGGCTTGGGATTCGCCGCCAGATATTTTGCAACGACATCCTGAAACGGATCGCTGATATTGTTGGCATATGCCGGTGCGCAAATCAATATTATGAAAATTGCCAGACTCTTTTGAATATTCAACAAAATCAAATCTCCTTGCTATCTATTTCATCGGTGGAATCAATGGCTAATTGTAACTGTTTTCATTCTGGGTTTCTGTGGACGAGCCAAGTTTGGCTTTATTCAGGCAGCCAGCGGCAATTGGAGTAACTGCACTTCTCAAATTATTTTCAGCAATTGCCGGAGAGCAGCAGCGGGAAGATTTCATCTTTATGCTCGTTCGCGTATTCGGATTTGTGCGACATTCCGTTGGTAGTGCTGACCACTTCGGATGTCGAGCGCGACATCGTGGCCTCCTACCATCTCGGTGCTGCCGGCTACATCACCAAGCCGGTGGATTCAATCAGTTCATGGCCGCCATTCACCAGCTCGGTGATTACTGGTTCACGCTGGTACGTTTGCTCAGCAAGCCATTACTATCCGGGTAGCCGAGGACGAACCCGGCGATTTCTGCTAGACCTACACCGCAAGATCGATCTGCTGTACCGTGCCGGCACTGCCGTTTTCATTGAGATAGACTCCGGATGATTTGACTTGGCCGTCGAGCTGGTTCTGACCATTCTTGATGTCGAATGGCGTGCTGACGTTGCCGAGATAGATCGCGCCGACATTTTTCTGTGCCAGCGTGCTCAGGGTGTCGTTGCCGCTACCATCCTTGGTCCAGACCTTGAGCTGCTTGTAAACCGCGTCGTTCTCGTCGATCCAGCCGTTTTTGTCCTGGTCGTAGGCAGCCAGATCCTTGAAGCCGTTGCCGCTGGCCGGCCCGAACAACTCGCTGCCGTTGTTGATCTTGCCGTCGCCGTTCTTGTCCAGCGCGAGAAAGCCGCTGTTCGGGCCAACGAATGAAATATGGTCTGTCTGGCCTGTCGAGCCAAGATCGAAGCTGAACTTGGTGTCGGTGAGTTGCGCCGCGGTGCCGTTGAAATTGATCACCAGCGGGTCTTTTTTCTTCGCGTCGCCCAACCGCAAGCTGACGTCGGCTTGTTCGGTATGCTCGCGGCTCATGGAAAGATTGAGCGTAAAGCTGATTTCCTTGCCGTCTGCGGTCTTGACCACCCCCTGGGCAGAAAATCGGGTCTGTTCCGCTTCATAGCTGGTTTCGTGGCGATCGTATTCGACCCCGAATCCGGCCGGTTTCGGCTGGGCCGGTGCGGCGGCTTGATTCGGGTCGACCAGTGCAGTGGTCTGATTCGGGTCGGCTGGCACTTGTGCAGGAGAAGGGGTCTGCTGAATGTCCGCAGGGTTGAACAACTTGATTTTTTGGCCGGTGAGCGCTTCCACCATCAGGATGATTAATTGGTAGCGAGGATCGTTTTCCAGCGCTGTTTGCGGGCCTACCGCCTGGGCCTGCTGGGCTGGATCGGCCTTGGCTGCGGCCAAGCCCTGCGCGGACAGGTTGACCGTGCTGGCAACCTGTGGCGGGGCGATTCGTCCTTGGCTCTGGCGTCCTTCGAAATCCGGTCTCTGATCGCCGACCCACATCTTGAGCGATTCCTGGAGGCTGTGTTTTTCGATGGAACTGTGCTGGCTGGCTAGTTGAACATCTGAACTCGCGATTTTCATGATCTGTCCCGTCTCGGTGGTGGCTCCTACTGTTGTGATAACGGCGGTTTTGGACGGAACTTGATGCTGTTGAATCGGATATTTTTAAGTTATTTCAAAAACTTAGGCTTGTCATGGGGTTGCGGACGGAGTCTTGTAAACTACCTGAGGATGGGCCAAGAGTGTGCTGGTTGATATCGCCTCCAAGCGTGTGGACATGGTGCTAAACTGAAAACGTGAAGGGAATTTTTCACCTGCATTTGGGTCTAAAAAGCATATATTTGATCAAGGAGGCAGTATGGCTAGAGACTTTAATGCAGAAGAAGAGGAAGCACCAACACCGCAAGTCGAAGCAAGTTCGAAGCTGAAGACCATGGGGCGCTATGCGATGCTGGCAATCGCGCCGGTTGTATCAGTTGCGGCGCTGGCTGTTGCAGTGATCGCCCTCAACCATGATCGAACTGATCGGGCACAGCTAAGTGCGTATGTTTCCCGGATAGACAGCTTGAGCACGACCGTGGCGGAAACCAAAGAGGAACTGGAAAATTACAAGGTCACTTTGGCGCGGGATAAATCCATGCGGAATGATGAACGCAAGAAAATAGAAGAGCTGGATACGAAAATCATTCAGAGCGTAGCTCATATACAGACCAAGTTAAAAATCTCGCCCACGCTGGAAGAGCAAATGCGGGTAGTCGTTAAAGCTCCTGTGGTCTTGCCGCCTGCGGAGGCCGCAGTTCCAACGCCCGTTCCGAGCAATCCAAGTAATAAACATCCTGCAACTACCACTGCGCCTGCGCAGAAAGAGACTGGCAAAAAGAAGATTAATGAAAAAGTATTGAAGGATGTGGTTGATAAATTCAACAAGAAGTAACTCTGCTACCGATTATTTCTCAGAAAAACACTGAAGTAAGTCTGTTCGAGTGGATAAGCGCTAACAGGCAATATATTTATATTATCCGGCCAAGTGATCTTCTCTCGAACAATAGTTTTGTTCAATCAGGAATGCATGCTTGCGCTATGTTTTACTGTCGCAAATGAAACAGGACTCCCGGCGGGACTTGGGGTAAAGGCGACAAGCTTAACTTTATCCGGCACGCCATCCCTCATGCGAGGATAATTGCGTATGAACAAAACTATCCCACCTTCCGCCATTCCCGCAGTTAGCACTACCGGCCGCGTCTTTAACGAACTCCCGCTGGCGCCCGCCATGCTGGCAATTTTGCAGCAGCTTGAATACCGCACCATGACGCCGATACAAGCCGCCAGTCTACCGCTCACGCTGGCCGGACAAGATCTGATTGCGCAAGCCAAGACCGGCAGCGGCAAGACGGCGGCGTTTGCCTTGCCGTTACTCATCAATCTCAACCCGCGCCGTTTTGCGGTGCAAGCCATGGTGCTGTGCCCTACACGCGAACTGGCCGACCAAGTGACGCAGGAGATTCGCCGCCTGGCGCGCTTCGCCGACAACATCAAAGTGCTGGCGCTGGTCGGCGGCAGCACCATGCGCCCGCAGCGCGACAGTCTGGAACACGGTGCACATATCATCGTCGGCACGCCGGGGCGCATCATGGATCATATCGAGCGCGGCAGCCTGAATCTGGAAGCGCTCAACACGCTGGTGCTGGATGAAGCGGATCGCATGCTGGACATGGGTTTTTACGACGACATCGCGTTTGTGGTGAAGCAATGCCCGACCCAGCGTCAGACCATGTTGTTTTCGGCCACGTATCCCGAAGGCATCGCGCGGCTGGCAAACAAGTTCATGCGCGAGCCTCAGGAACTGAAGCTGCTGGAACAACACGAGGGCAGCAAGATTCGCCAGCGCTTCTACGAGATCAAGCATGACGAGCGTTTGCAGGCCGTCGCCATCTTGCTCAAACATTTCCGCCCGGTTAGTACGCTGGCCTTCTGCAACACCAAACAACAATGCCGCGATTTGGTGGATATGCTGCACACGCAAGGCATCCACGCGCTGACTTTGAACGGTGACATGGAACAGCGCGAACGCGACCAGGTGCTGATCCAGTTCGCCAACCGCAGTTGCTCGGTACTGGTGGCGACCGACGTGGCCGCGCGCGGTCTGGACATCGCGCAACTTGAAGCTGTCATCAACGTCGATGTCACGCCCGACCCCGAGATTCACATCCACCGTATCGGTCGTACCGGACGCGCCGACGAAGACGGCTGGGCGCTCAGTCTGGCCAGCCCCGCCGACATGCCGCGCGTCGCCAACATCGCCCGTATGATGGGCAGCGAACCGGAATGGCACACGCTGGATTCATTGAAAGCCGAAAACAACAAACCGCTGATCCCGCCCATGGTCACCCTGCAAATCCTCGGCGGCCGCAAAGAAAAAATCCGAGCCGGCGACGTGCTCGGCGCATTGACCGGCGAAGCCGGATTTACTCGCGAGCAAGTAGGCAAGATCACCGTGACCGATATGTCCACCTACGTCGCCGTGGCGCGCAACATCGCGCGCGAAGCGGTGAAGAGATTGTCGGCGGGTAAGGTGAAAGGCAAGACAGTGAAGGTAAGGGCGCTGGAAGATTGAATTATTAAGCAGACATCGTGGAGATTCCCGTCAATAGGCGATCTACACTATGCATTATGTGGAGACCACCGTATTTATTGGCTTGGCGTGATGGGGGTGTTTGAAATTTTCTGTTCCTGCCATAAACTCGTGCCACCCGCCTCCAGATAAGTCAGGTAAACCCGCACATCGAATTCCAGTTGCGCGTACTCTGGCTCGATGTGTCGGCACAGTTGATAGAACGCCTTGTCGTGCGCGCGCTCCTTCATGTGTGCCAGCTCGTGCACAGCTATCATGCGCAAAAATTCCGGCGGCATGTCCTTGAACAAAGTCGCCACGCGAATCTCGCGTTTGGCTTTCAGGTTTGATCCCTGCACGCGCGAGACCGTGGTGTGCATTCCCAGCGCATTTTTGATGACATGCAACTTGCTGTCGAACGCCACCTTACTTAGCTGCCCAGCGTTGCGCAGATATTCATTCTTGATTTCCAGCACGTAGTCATACAGCGCCTTGTCCGAGCGTACATCGTGCGCCAGCGGATATTTTTGCTGCAACAGAACGGCCAGTCGATCTTGCTCAATCAACTGCTGCATTTGCGCAACCAGCGGGGCGGGGTAGCCAGCGAGATAATTCGTCAGGGGTTTGAGGGGCATGGGAAATCAAAAATCTGAACTGGGCGGGATTCTACTAAATTTCTGAAATGCCTTAACTTTCCAGCACGCGCAACTCCGCATTGGTGTAACGCAATCGGCTCGCGAGTACGCTGGCGAGACCTTCCATTAGGCCGAGAGCGAGTTTCTTGTGTTCGTCGGCCAGAGTGTCGAAAGTCTTGCGCGAGAGCACAAACAGTTCGGTGTCGGAAAATGCCACCGCGTCGGCGGAACGCATGTCGCCGTCGAGAAACGCCATTTCGCCGAAGAAAGCGCCACGTCCGAAGGTGCCGAGGTGATGGCTTTGCCGCTCTGAAATCGGCAGCATGATGCGCACCGCACCTCGGCGGATCAGGAACAGTTCGTCGCCCGCATCGCCCAGTTTAAAAATCTTGTCACCTGATTTGTAGGAACGCTTTTGCATGCATTGCTCCATTGCCGCCAGTGTTTCCGCCTTGCGCCCCTTGAACAGTTCGATCTCGTTGAGACTGAGCGCCGCTGCCTCGTTCAGCTCGCAGAGTGCTTCCTTGAGGATGCGGTTCTCCACCCATTCCAGCGCTTCGTCGAGTTCGCCGAACAGGCGCACCGGGCTTTCCGGGCGCACCAGGCCGACTTGGTCGAAATACTGCTGCATGTCTTGGCCTGATGGCAGGTTTTGCGGCAGATGGCTGAGGATGAGGAAGCCGTTGCGCTCGGCCAGCATGTCCTTGACCTGATCCAGCATGTGGGTGGCGGTGACATCAACCGACTGCACGCGGCGCATGTCGAGGATGATGTAGTCGCGGGTCTTCAGTTCCGGCTCCAGCGCCGAGTAGAGCTGGTTGGTGGTGCCGAAGAACAGGCTGCCCTGCAGCTCGACCACCACGCCGCGCGTGCCGCTCGCAACAAGGATTTCCATCTCTTCATGGGTGCGCACTCGTTTGGAAAATATCTCGTTGCAGGAATGTTTGCGGCGAACCACGGCGCCGCCAATCTGCTCGCGGATGAACAGCATCACCGCCAACAGAATGCCGGTGCCCGACGCCGCGATCAGGCTCACGGTCAATGCCACAGCGACCACGGCGGCGATAACGACGAAGTCCAGTATGGTAGAGCGCTGTTTGAGGAACTGGAAACTGTGGCGGTCTATCATGCGTATGCCGACGACGATCAGGATCGCCGCCAGTCCCGCCACCGGCACCCACGAGATCAGCGTGCCCAGCAACAGGAACGCGATCAACGCCAGCACGCCTTCAATCACACCGGACATCCGGGTCACCGCGCCGCTGGACATATTGACCAGCGTCGCGCCCATCTGTCCGGCGCCGGGCATGCCGCCGATCACGGCGGAGGCCACATTGCCCATGCCCTGTCCGATCAGTTCGCGGTTGGAATCGTGGCGCGAATGGGTTAGCGCATCCAGCACCATGCAGGTCTTCAATGTGTCGATGGACAGCAGCACGGCCAGCGTCAGCGCGGGGACGGCGATGTACTTGAGCTCGGTGATGCCGATATTGCCCATGGCATACCAGCGACCCGCGAAGGCATCGGAGATACTGCCGCCACCGCCGAGCGAACCGACCACGAACGGATTGCCTTGCAGCGTGAGCAGCGAAGAATCCACCAGCCCCAGACTGAAATAGGTAAGCACAGCCGCCAACAATGCGAGGATGGCCGCAGGCACCGCCTTGGTGAAACGCGGCGCGGCAAGCATCACACTGATCGTCACTGCACCGACGACGATGCTTTGCCATTTCCACAGTTCAGGCGAGACGAGCGATGCAAAGAAATGCGTACCCTTGGTCGTGCCGAGAAAGATCGGCACCTGACTGGCGATGATGATGAGACCCACGCCGGAAAGGTAACCGCTCACAACGGGATACGGCATGTACTTGATAAGTTGCCCGAGGCGCAGCGTGCCGAAGAGTATCTGCAAAGCACCTGCCAGTAGCCCCAGCAGGGTCAGCATCAGCACAGCCGTGCCGACATTGCCTTCCCCCTGCATGTACTCGATGGCGAAGGCAGACAGCACAGCGGCGGCTGGAGCGCATGGCGCAGTGATAAGGCGGTTTGTGCCACCCATCGCCGGCGCGATCAGCCCGAGCGCGGTGACGCCGAGAATGCCCGCCAGCGCGCCCTGCGCCGCATACGAAGCGCCGAGCGGCGAATAGATGGTGACGCCGAAAGCGATGGCCGAAGGCAGCGCCACCAGCATCGCCGCCAGGCCACCCCAGAAATCTCCCGCTTCAGGCTTATGCAGTTGCATGGCTCACACTCCCGATTCACAGCATGCCCCATGCTAATCCCATATACGGGCTTGCACAACGCCGAGTAGTCATCAACTTTAAGTGGGCTGAACTTTGGCTATTTCGTGAAGAGTCTTTTATTTGGATTGCGCTTGGTTAACGGGAAATGTTCTGGTGTCCAGTCTTAACACGAAAGCGACATATCATCTTTGATTTCTCGCTTCCAGAAACCAGCCATTCGCCAAGTTCCGCAATCGCCCCGAACTAAAGTTGTCCCAGCTTTGAATCAAATAGCCTGAGCTGTCGATGTATTTTTAAACAGCGGAAAAAACTCATGGTCCGTCTTGAGCATGTGCTCTGCAACCACCTCTTCCGCAAGAAAATTTACCAATTCTCCTATCGAGACACTGCCCGCCGCTTGCGGCGTAAACTTTGCAGATGAGCGAATACATCCATAAGAGTCGCAACGTAACGGTTTTGATGTACCACTTGGTATTTCCGGCAAAGTACCGCCGAGCAGTGTTCGACGACAGGGTTGATGAGGTTTTGAAAGAAGTGTGTTTGAAAATTGATGAACGCTACCAAATGAAATATTTGGAGACAGGAACTGACAAGGATCATGCTCACTCTCTGTTTCAATCGGTACCGACATACGGTGTGACGAAGATAGTAAGGATGTTGAAGAGCGTGACTGCGAGAGAGATATTCAGGCGTTGCCCACAAGTCAAGAAACAGTTGTGGGGCGGCGAATTTTGGACGGATGGTTTTTTTCGCAAGCACGGTTGGAAAGCATGGCGATGAAGCCATGATAGGCAAGTACGTTAAAAACCAAGGCAATGAATATCATAAATTACACTCGAACCATCAGCTCGCGCTGTTTTGAGATTTGAAGCAGTGGCTGGATTAATCAGCAGACCTTTGTCTATATTCGCTGTTATATCCAGAAATAAATGGAACGTTTTTTTGCTCTATCGGTCGTAGAATTTATGTCGTGGAAATAACCTTGTGATTTTGTTTTTATAGGGTGGAATAACAGATAAGCGTCCTCATAGGTTCTGATAATGTGAGTAATTAATTGGAGTTTTCTGTGAACACACTAAATGTGACTATGTAATTGATGCTCGAATCAATGCAGGAGGGTAACAGCATGCAACTGCAAAAAACAATGGCAAGCAAGGCGCATCAATATTTTTGCATTAGCTGTATGGCGATAGCAGTGTGTTCTCAGGCAACCGCATATGCCGCGCCGCAGAATGGTTTTGGTGTATATGGCGGAGTGATTGGCGCAAATGAAAATAGCGCGACTAGTAAGGGCCTAAGTTTGGGCACGGATGCTCAATTCGTCATCAATGACGACTGGTCGTTGAACCCTTATCTGATGGCCTCGGCTGAACGGAGTTCCACTTCAACGACTGTTTTCGATGAATTGGTCGGCCTGCAAGTCCGACGCTGGTTTGGCGAGTGGTTTATCGGCGGACAAGCTTTCGTGCACGACAGATTGATTCATGGCAACGGCAATACGCAAGCTAGCGCCTATGGTGCATCTCCGGGTTTGGTGGCTGGCGTTGAATATGCCAGCGGATGGGGTGCCGAGGTTCAAGCTGATTCGTTTGAATCGACCAACACGACAGGTGTACGGCGCAATGCGGTGCGGCTGCATTTGACTTATCGCTGGCACTAAGGAGCGACGCCATGAACTCTGTCCCAATTATTAAATCCAGTGTTGCAGCGTGCCTGTCCATGCTTCTTGTTTCAGTCGGCGCTCAAGCGGCTGACGATGCTGCACAAACACCCCAATCAGCATCGGCAAGCGTGTCCGATCTCGCTGTGTTCAAACTCAATAAGCAGTCGTTTGAGCTGGGGTTGGCCTATACCCAGGCGACCTTCAAAACGACGCATGCCAACATCGGTACGCAAATCACAGACAATGGTGCCCCCAGTCCGATTATTGAGCTGAGAAGTAGTGAAAAGATTTTGAAAGCTTGGCCGATGCGCGTTGGTAATGCTGTGGTGGGATGGGATATCAATGCGTCTGCCAGTATTTATAATACACGTTATCAAATCCTCAATTCTGCCTTGCGCGGACAGGATATCGGAACCAATGTCAGCGGCGGATACATTGGCGTTGCGCCGATTCTGTTTTTCAAAATGGGCCCGTTATATCCTGGTAGTGAGCTTTACTTGAAAGTGGGTGGCGGAATCGGTCCCGGCATGCTCAAAAGTTCCGGCACATCCTCTTTCAACGGCACGGTAGACACCGTCGGTTCGTCCTCTCCGGTTTTCGCTATTTACCGCACCGCGAGCTGGCAATTCCAAGCGGGGAACTGGTATTTCGATATCCTGGGGAAAGGGCTACAAACGCTGGATGGCACACATACTTCGCTTGAGTCTTATGGTTTCGGTGTGGCCTATAGGATCGGCCTGTAGGGTATTGTGGCCTATCACGAATTAACCTAAGCATCGGCGCATCGGCTTACCCGCATCTTCGGGTCGTACTGCCTAAAGCAGCCCCAGTTATGCAGGTCATGAATCTTCGGTGACACCGCAACATTGGCGCAAATAGATTTCCAATGCCTAATATTTATTAATGGACGCATGCGTCCGTACATTTGGAACACACCTGCGAATGCCTCATCATGGCACTTTGCCGTCCGCTACGAAGCTCAACTCTGGCATCGAGCTTTAATCTCGACTGTCGCTTGATGGCCGGCAAGTGCCCCATACACACCTAGTGGGCGAACGTCAGTTGCTATTTTGGACGCGGTCGTTCATGACGGCATCCTGATTCACAATTTCAAACCAAGCAACAACAAAAATTGTATAGGCATGCACCGCACGACACGACACGAACCAGCCAGTCAGCTTTGTATTTTTGCTTCTCGGAAGCAGTCCCTGCGGAAATGATGCTGCTAACTCATATTTGTCATTTTGCCATATTAGCCCATGGTAACCCACCCACAATATTGCCCATTGTTCCATTTACAAGATCAGTACACCAATACGTTGGTCGCTGACACGCATTCCGCAATGAATGTTGCAGCGCCGACGATAGTAGCTCCCTCAACCAGTTCTTCCTTTGCAATCTTTCGCGATCCAACGCACGGCCCACAAACGTACAACTTGCCGCCTGCTTCACGGTAGATATTCATAAGCTCCTTAAGTGTTGGGAATCCGGAGGCTGCCACATGGTCGGCCATGCCTTTGGCAGTAAGCATTACGCCATTACCCTGAAAACCCATTAGTACATCGACATTTGATGCTTGTGCCGCGGTTGCCATGACAAATGGGATTGTTGCGAGCTCGGGATTCTCTGGCCCATTTGTTACCATCAACACTAATTTTTTCTGTGTATCAGTCATGATAGTTGCTCCTTTTTTATCGATCAAAGATTGAAATCGTCCTGTCTACTGACGAAGATTTAAAATGTTCGGTGATGAGTCGCCCTTCTGGATAACTTGCGCAGATGAAGAAAACTCAACTCCTTTTTAAAAGGCTACGTCACATCAATCATTATTGATATATGTAGTGTTACCTAAAATTTGTCAGAAATATTCTGGATGACCACAGAGTGTGAAACCTGCTCGACCGTCTAATATTGGCCGGCTGTGTGCCCTATCACCCACACAGCCGCCAATGACTGCTATGGGCAGTTATAAACAGCCGTTCATTTTTTTGTTCTCTGATTGGGTCTGCTTGAGCCGAATTGGACGCTTGCGATTCGTAAGCGGGAGTTAATTATTTGAATTGAATTTATCAAAAATTAAGTGTATAAAATATATACGGTTCTTGATTATAGATAGCTCGGAAATGTTAACCGTTATAGGGAGACGCTTATCGACAATATGATGATGAATTACCTTAGTTGCAAACCATGTCAGTTTAGATAGCTGATACGTTGGGATTTGATATTCCAACACATAACGCCGTATTAATTCGGCGTTATTATTTTCAGCACGCGTTCTGTCCGTAACTCTATTAGACCATGCAAGGGTAAATTTAATCTCACCGTCTGCTTTTGGCCGGATTCTGTTGAAAAACTCGCCGAAAGTTTAGCAGCTTCCCCCGCCAGAATTTTCATCTTCGGAAATATTTCAGGAATGCTCGGTATTTTTGCGGGTTGCGGTGCCTCATCCTCTCTTTATGCAGGCATTAGTTCATCTTCC
>CAINCU010000039.1 GCA_903847155.1 uncultured Gallionellaceae bacterium
AAAGATCATCGCCGCCATTGGATGGGGTGATGAAGCCGAAGCCCTTGGAATCGTTAAACCACTTTACTGTACCTGTTGCCATTTTGAATCTCCTGAAAAACAAACAAAGGGGACTTGCCCCGAACTTAGGCGATGGTCAAGGTGGCAAAATGATGAAGGGAGAAATACCGAGTAAAGCGGGCACTGAACCAAACAGCAACGACAGACTTGAAAATCGCTGGCGCGCACTATGCGTTATATCGCTTGGAATAGCAAACTAAATAATTAAATAGTTCAAAGCGAGGCTGGTCCAGTCCGGATTAACAAAACCTACAACGTGATGCGCGAACCAAAATGATGCTGATACAGCTCCGCCAATTCAGCGCGGGTGTATTTGTGGTTCTGTCCGCCACGGCTGGCAATCTTGAGCGAACCCATAAGTGAAGCCAGGCGGCCCGTGGTTTCCCAATCCCAGCCTTGCTGGATACCATGCAACAAGCCTGCGCGATAGGCGTCGCCGCAGCCAGTAGGGTCAACGATGGCCTTTGGCTTCGGTGTGGGAATGGCAATCTGTTTGTTGTCGGTGTAGATCAGCGAGCCATCAGCGCCAAGCGTAACGATCAACGCGGTCACGCGCTGCGCGATGTCGGCCAGCGATTTGCCGGTCTTGTCCTGCAGCAGTTTGGCTTCGTAATCGTTCACCGTAACAAAATTTGCTTGCTCGATAAAATCCAGCAATTCGTTGCCGGAGAACATCGGCATGCCCTGACCAGGATCGAATACAAATGGAATGTTTGCTTCGGCGAATTCGCGCGCATGGTTAATCATGCCGTCGCGCCCATCCGGCGAAACGATGCCGAGCGTGATTTCCTTGGCTTCATTGACGTGATTAAGGTGCGACATGCTCATCGCACCCGGATGAAACGCGGTGATCTGGTTGTCGTCGAGGTCGGTGGTGATGAAGGCCTGTCCGGTGAAGTTGCCCTCCACGTGACGGATGTATGTTTGCGGCAGACCGAGTTTAACCAGACGCGCTGCATAATGCGCGAAGTCGTCGCCCACCGTTGCCATTATTTGCGGATGACCGCCTAACAGTTGCAGGTTGTAGGCAATATTGCCCGCGCAACCGCCATATTCGCGGCGCATCTCTGGCACCAGAAAGGCGACGTTTAAAATGTGAATTTGTTCGGGGAGGATGTGTTTCTTGAATTGGTCTTTGAACACCATGATGGTGTCGTATGCCATGGAACCGCAAATGAGAGTTTTCATGTTGTAAGCCAAAAGATAGAAAGTGAAAGAGAATTATAACTGTGGCAGTTGTTATTTATTATCCAAATCCCGAATATAGAAATCGATTAACTTGTAAAGCTCATCAGACTTTTGCACGAAGCGAAAGCCTGCGCAATTGGCTTTTGTTCCGTTCGGGAGAATGGTTGCAGCCACAAAACGCAACTCCAAATCAGCATCTACGGCATCACCATTAGGCAGAATGATGCGGCTGCCTTTCAATATCATTCCCGATTCGAGGTTGATGTCGGATTCATAGCTCAGGCAGCCCAATCCATCATGACTAATGTCTGTTACATGAGACTCAAAGGGAATGAACCCTGCGGCATCGGCAATGCAGCGTAGCGATGCCTCAGTATGAACGGGAATGCGTGGATGCTCGCGCTGATTGTGTAATAGCACCGTTTTCGGCAGGACGAACTGGATGGCAGGTACATCGCCTAGTTGTATTTCTTCGGGTGCGCCGGCCTCGAAAGTGTAATGCAGGCCGTGCGGGTTTGTTGCCATGAATTCCACCGAAGGCGATTTCAGCACCATGGTGTTGAGCTGCTTGTGTGTGCAATAAGCGATAGCGAAATGATCTGTTCCCGGATCGACTTGAAGAATGCGGGACGAAAACGGATGAACGCCCATGATTTCCGCAGAAATCGGACTTTGTTCGTGCGCCAAAGTCTGCAAAATGTGGCAAATCTCCAGACGGGATCGGAACAACAAATTCTCCGGGCGCTTCTTATTTTCGGCTGGAGCTGGATTACTCATTACGATTGAAGGCTTTCTTCATGCGAACAGCACTAGACACCAAACTACCACTGCATTGATGATACTCATCAATACCGCTGATCCCGCAATATCTTTGGCTCGCTGGGCAAAGGGATGCTCATCAAGCGAGGTGTGATCCACCGCCGCTTCGATAGCCGAGTTGGCCAGTTCGAGAATCAGCACTAGCAGAATGCTGGAGATCATCAAAATTTTGCCGATCTTGTCGGCGGGAGAAAGCAGTGCGACTGGAATGGCGATGGCGGCAACGAAGACTTCCTGACGGAACGCATCTTCGTGCTGCCACGCAGCACGCAAGCCGCGCCAAGCATTCAAGGCGGCGTGAAAAACATGCGTCAGGCCGGCTGGATGCTTGTGAGGACTTTTCATAGCACGTCGCGTTGACGCTTTGATGCTAATTAGCGCAACACCGCCAACGCCGCTTCGTAATTGGGCTCGTGTTTGATGTCATCCACCAACTCGGCGTGAATCACGCGGTCTTGATCGTCCAGCACTAGCACCGCGCGCGCGGTTACCCCGGCCAAAGCGGTATCAGCGATTTTCACGCCATAGTTGCGCATGAAATCGCGCCCGCGCATCAGCGACAGCGTGACCACGTTTTCCAAGCCTTCTGCCACGCAGAAGCGCTTCATGGCGAACGGCAGATCGGCGGAAATCACCAGCACCACGGCGTTGTTCAACTTGCCTGCCGCTTCGTTAAATTTGCGCGCGGAAGTGGCGCATACGGCGGTGTCCAGACTGGGCACGATGTTGAGCACCTTGCGTTTGCCCGCAAAATCCTTCAATGACACATCCTTCAGGTCTTTATCCACCAGCGTGAAGTCGGGCGCAATTTGACCGACCACGGGAAACGTACCAAACAAGGTGACGGGCGCGCCGCCAAGGGTGACAGCGGTTTTATCTTTGATGTCTTTGGACATGATGGGTCTCCACAGAGTTACTGTCTTGGGGCAGGGGCGAACTTATCCTCCCCTGCAAATTCCTACGACTGAACAGGTGGACAAACACAAACCAAGTGCTTGTCGCCATATACATTATCCACTCTTGCCACGCTTGGCCAGAATTTATTATCGCGCACCCAAGGCAAGGGGAAGGCTGCCAGTTTGCGCGAATACGGGCGTGTCCATGCATCCGACACCACGGCTTGCGCAGTATGCGGCGCATGTTTGATGACGTTTTCTTTCTTGTCGGCCTTGCCTGAGAGGATGTCGTCGATCTCGCCACGGATGGCGATCATCGCTTCGCAGAAACGATCCAGCTCGGCTTTTGATTCGCTCTCGGTGGGTTCCACCATCAGCGTATCCACCACCGGGAAAGAAGTGGTGGGCGCATGGAAGCCATAGTCCATCAGACGTTTGGCGATGTCGGTTACTTCAATGCCTTCGCGCTTGAGGTCGCGGCAATCGAGGATCATCTCGTGCGCACAACGGCCGTTTGCACCGCTATACAACGTGGCGTAATGATCCTTCAGCGATTCCTTGATGTAGTTGGCGTTAAGAATCGCCATTTTGGTCGCTTCGGCCAGTCCCGCGCCACCCATCATCTTGATATAGGCATAGGAGATCAGCAGGATCAGCGCGCTGCCGTATGGCGCGGCGGACACCGCGTGAATGCCCTGCGCGCCGCCAACCTTGACCAGCGGGTGCGACGGCAGGAAAGGCGTGAGATGAGCCGCCACGCCGATGGGGCCGGCGCCCGGTCCGCCGCCACCGTGCGGAATGGCGAAAGTCTTGTGCAGGTTGAGATGGCACACGTCCGCGCCAATATTGCCGGGGCCGGTCAGTCCGACTTGCGCGTTCATGTTCGCGCCGTCCATATAGACCTGTCCGCCGTTGGTGTGGATGATCGCGGTGATGTTGCGGATTGATTCCTCGTACACGCCGTGGGTGCTGGGGTAGGTCACCATCAGGCACGAAAGGTCGGCCTTGTGTTCTTCCGCTTTCGCGCGCAGGTCTTCCACGTCAATGTTGCCCTTGCTGTCGCACTTCACCAATACGATATGCAAGCCGCACATCGCCGCACTCGCCGGATTGGTGCCGTGTGCCGATGTCGGAATCAACACCACCTTGCGTTGCGCTTCGCCGCGTGAACGGTGGTAGGCCTGAATCACCAGCAAGCCGGCGTATTCGCCGGACGCGCCGCTGTTGGGCTGGAAGCTCATCTGCGCAAAGCCGGTGATCTCGGACAGCGCCGCATCCAAACCGGCGATCACTTCCTGATAACCCTCGGCTTGTTCCATCGGCACAAACGGGTGCAGGTTGGCGAATTCCGGCCAAGTCAACGCCAGCATCTCGGAGGCCGCGTTCAGTTTCATGGTGCAGGAGCCCAGCGAAATCATGGAGTGCGTGAGCGACAGGTCTTTGTTTTCCAGGCGCTTGATGTAACGCATCATCTCGGTCTCGGTGTGGAAACTGTTGAACACCGGGTGGCTCAAGATGACCGAATGACGCGGTTTTACCAGCATTACCTTTGAAGAAGCCCAATTGACGGGCGTTTGCGGCAAGGCCTTATTCGCGGCCTGCGCCAAGACTGAGAGAATGGCGTTGAGGTTGTCCGGAGAAGTTGTCTGGTCGAGCGAGATGGTCAGGCCATCGACGGTGTAGCGGAAGTTGATGTGCGCCGCATCGGCCAGCGCGTGAATTTTCACGTTGTCGGTATGCATTAGTTTGACGGTGTCGAAGAACACGCCATCGGCCACGGAATAACCCAGCTTTTTCAGCTGATTTGCCAGCACCACGGCCGACTGGTGGACTTGCATGGCGATGGCGTGCAGACCTTGCGCGCCGTGATACACCGCATACATACTGGCCATGATTGCCAGCAATGCCTGCGCGGTACAAATGTTGGAGGTAGCCTTCTCGCGCCGGATATGCTGTTCGCGCGTTTGCAGCGCCATGCGTAGCGCGGGGTTGCCATCGGCATCCACTGACACACCGATGATGCGCCCGGGCATCGAACGCTTGTGCGCATCGCGGCAGGCGAAGAAAGCGGCGTGCGGGCCGCCGTAACCCATCGGCACGCCGAAGCGCTGCGTCGAACCCAGCACAATGTCTGCGCCCCATTCGCCCGGCGGTGTGAGCAACACCAGACTCAGAATATCGGCGGCCACCGCGATGGTCATGCCGTGTTCCTTGGCGCGCTTTACGAAATCGGTGTAGTCATGCACCGTGCCGTCGGCAGTCGGATATTGCAGCAACGCGCCGTAAAGTTTGTCGTTCAGACTCACGGTTTTGAAGTCGCCGATCACCAGCTCGATTCCCAGCGGTTTGGCGCGCGTCTTAAGCAACTCTATGGTTTGTGGGAAACATTCGTGCGACACGAAAAAGCTGTTCTTCTCAGAATCCTCACGCGAACGCAGGCCGTGCAACATGGTCATCGCTTCCGCCGCCGCCGTCGCTTCATCCAGCAACGAAGCGTTGGCGATTTCCATGCCGGTCAGATCGACGATCATGGTCTGGAAATTCAGCAGCGCCTCCAGTCGGCCCTGCGCGATCTCCGCTTGGTACGGCGTGTAAGCGGTGTACCAACCAGGATTCTCCAGAATGTTGCGCTGGATCACGGCGGGCACCACCGTGTCGTAATAACCCAAGCCGATATAACTTTTGTACAGCTTATTCTTCGCCGCCACGCCGCGCAGATGCTGGAGGAAGGCGTGTTCACTCATGCCTTGCGGCAGGTTCAATGGCTGCTGCAAGCGGATAGCTGCCGGCACAGTCTGGTCAATCAACGCATCAAGAGAAGGTGCATTGATCTTGTTCAACATGGCTTGCACGTCTTGCGCGTTCGAACCGTTATGGCGATTCACAAATTGGTCGGTGTTATTCATGATTGGATTTATAACATTGGAGAATCAAAATCAATTGGCCACACAAAGCACAGAGCGCACAAAGAAACCCCCAAATCGAGATATCTGTGCCTATGTTTTGAGGTTAATGTGCTTCGCTATCAACCACTGCCTGATACGCAGCGGCATCCAGCAGCGCCGCGACATCAGCCGCATTATCCGGTTGCATCTTGAAAATCCATGCGCCGTAAGGGTCGCTGTTGATCTGCTCGGGCGCTCCATCCAGATCACCGTTGGCCGCGACGACCTTGCCGGAAACGGGCGCATACACGTCGGCAGCAGCCTTCACTGATTCCACCACGGCGCATTCTTCTTTGGCTTTCAGCTTGCGGCCGACCTGTGGCGCTTCGACGAACACCATGTCGCCAAGCAACTCTTGTGCGTGTTGCGTGATACCGACACTGATCGTGCCGTCGGCTTCGGTTTTGACCCACTCGTGGGAGGCGGTGTATTTCAGGTTGCTTGGGTTGCTCATGGTCATGTCCTCAGGAAGAATTTAAATTAAGCCTTTGCCGTTGCGGGCGAATGGGTACTTCACAACTTTTGCTGACAGCATTTTATCGCGGATGGCGACTTGCACGGTGTCACCAACAGCAACACTGTTGGGCACACGTGCCAGCGCGATGGACTTTTCCAGCGTGGGCGAAAATGACCCGCTGGTGATTTCGCCAGTGCCATGTGCGGTGTGCACTTGCTGGTGGCCGCGCAACACGCCGCGATCCAGCAACAACAGTCCGACCAGCTTGCTGCTCGGCGGATTCGCCTGCAACGCCAGCTTGCCGATGAAGTCGCGCTCGCTCTTCAGGTCCACCGTCCACGCCATACCGGATTCCAGCGGGCCGACGCTCTCGTCCATGTCCTGTCCATACAGATTCATGCCCGCTTCCAGACGCAATGTATCGCGTGCACCGAGGCCGATGGGTTTTACGCCTGCCTTGTTCAGTGCATACCAGAACGCTTCCACTTTTGGTTTTGGCAGCATCACTTCGAAACCGTCTTCGCCGGTATAGCCAGTGCGCGCCACAAAATATTCGCCGCAATCGGCAGCTTGAAAATTCTGCAAGCCTTCAGTCGCCGCCTTGGTCTGTGGCAACACTTGCCATACTTTCGTACGCGCGTTCGGCCCTTGCACGGCGACCATTGCCAGATCGTCGCGCGAAGTGATGGTGAGGTTGGGCGCATGAATCGCAGCCTGCTGTTTCATCCAAGCAATGTCCTTGTCCGCCGTCCCCGCATTCACCACAATGCGGAACCATTGTTCGGTCATGAAATAAATGATGAGGTCATCGATCACATGACCATCTGGGCGCAGCATGGCGGAGTACAGCGCCTTGCCGGGCAGCGTGATCTTGTCGGCATTGTTCGCCAGCAAATAACGCAGGAAGGCGCGTATGCCGTCGCCCTTGGCATCCACCACGCGCATGTGGCACACGTCGAACATGCCGCAATCGTTGCGCACCTGATGGTGCTCGTCGATCTGCGAACCGTAATTCACCGGCATATCCCAGCCGCCGAAATCCACCATCTTCGCGCCCATCGCGCGGTGCGCCGCATTCAAAGGAGTAGTCTTGAGAGTCGTCATATTCGCTTTCACAAAATAAAAAAGGCGCAGCACGAAATCGTGCTGCGCCCCATCTGTCCTTGGTACCTGAGAGATTACAACTCGCGTTGCGTGCCCCTTCGGTGGCCGGTCCTGCCAGCGCTCTCCAGATTTGCCTGTTCCGATTGGTTCATGAGCCTGAGCGGTTACGGGTGTTGCGCCTTCGGCGGTGCTGGCATCAGCACGCTCTCCCAGTCGGTTTCATTGGCGGGCGGATTATGCCGGAATACCGTTCTTTTGCCAAAAAAATCAGGCAGCCGACTACCAGCTTGGATGTCACATTTGAAATGCTTGTTTGACGCAGACTTTCAAACACCTATCCTCGTGGAAACACCCGTCAATAGGTGATCTACATCACATGCATTATGGACAAGCCAGAATCTATTGGCTTGCGGGCAAGGTGTGCTGATGAAAAATCAGGCTAAGCCAAGGCACGCTCCAGTATTTAGGAAAAGCTTGCTAATCTGTTCGATGGCAGCACAACATGCCAACCTATACAATCAGCCCGCCCAGCCGAATGAAGGGTCGCTGGAATTGGGAGGCACCGGAACACCGGCCAATCGGGAAGCCTGATTGACGGGACCTTTTGGAAATAGTTCATAAAGGTACCGGCTTCCACCTTCCTCAATAAAACTCTGCTCCAGCACATACATGACTTCGCGCACATTTGCGGGGTGGCCATTTTCCCGGTACAAGTTGCGCAAAGCGTAAATCACATGCCAATGCGCTTCAGTTAATTCATCAAGTCCCTCTTCTCGCGCCAACTTCATGGCCGTAAGCGGAGACCAGTGATCCAGTCCATACATATTGCCTTCTGGATCGGTAGGGTGAAGGGCTTCATTTTCGATAATGTGATTGATATCCAACATGATAATCTCCTTAAGTTATGAGCAAAATACCCTGCTCAAACATCAGCACTCAGGCTCTCAAGTAAGCTTGCTGGTCCATTCGTCGAGGGAGACACAACCCCCGCCACCGCTCAAGCAGATCAACTCATTACCTTTGGCATCGTGCACGCTTATGAAGGGGCTTTTGCCGAAATGATCGTATGAGTCAAAAGGACTGGACTCGGCGAATATGAATATACGTTCGCCATTAATATCCACTTCCAGGCTGCCTCCATGTGAGACACCATAATCGTGCCAGGCGTACGAATCGGAACAACCTTCCAGAACGGGCGATTCCATTGAGTTGGTGCGGTCATTCCAAGCAATAAGTTCAGGCTCGATAAAATCTTTGCTGGAATTGGCCATTGAAAATGCTAACGCCTTGGCCGATTCAAAATCGCGCGCACGGTTGGGGCTAGCAGGCAGTTGGTTTGCACTAAGAGTTTTCATGATTACATCCTCGCTAAATTGTAGAAGGACATCCCTCGCCATACGACAAGACGGCAGATGCCGAGAAAACATACTAGTATTCCCGACTATAATTGTCAACTATTAAAATGAGCCTGCTATTAGTCGCTCTATTTGCCGATATGGAGTATAGAAATATCCTAGGCATCATCAAAAAGTTGAACCAACAATAACGTTGGTGGTGACTTCATAATCAATCCAATTATCAGCAAATGCTATAATCCGAGCCTCTTTTGAAGGTGCTGTTTAATGTCCGCTGTCCTGAATTTCAAATCCCATTTGTCCGATTTATTCACGCAGGCTTTGCGTGAGGTTGCGCCCGAGCATGTCGGCGCTACGGTTCTTATTGAGCGACCCAAGCAAGTTGCTCACGGCGATTACGCCTGCAATCTGGCGATGCAGTTGGCCAAGCCCCTACGTAAATCGCCGCGCGATATTGCCAATGCATTGATTGCGGTGTTGCCGAAATCCGAAGTCATCGACAAGGTGGAGATCGCAGGCGCAGGCTTTATCAACGTGTTCATCACTACTGCCGCAAAGCAGGATGTGGTGCATGGAGTATTGTTGGCGGGTGCAGGTTACGGCCATGTACATGTTGGTGGCGGGTGCAAGGTTGGAGTGGAATTCGTTTCCGCCAATCCTACCGGTCCGCTGCATGTCGGCCACGGGCGCGGTGCGGCGGTGGGCGATTGCCTGTGCAACGTGCTGCACGCGGCGGGCTGGAATGTGACGCGCGAGTTCTACTACAACGATGCTGGTGCGCAGATCGATAACCTTACATTGTCAGTACAGTTGCGCTGCAAGGGCATCACGCCGGACGACCCGTCCTGGCCGGAGTCAGGCTATCGCGGCGATTACATTATGGATGTGGCGCGCAGTTACATGGCGAAAGAACCCGTGGAGGCAGACGACCAACATACAGTCGGCAAAGGTGATGCTGACGATGCCGAAGCTATTCGCCATTTTGCCGTGGCCTATCTGCGCCGCGAGCAGGATTTGGATTTGCGCGCCTTTGAAGTGGAGTTCGATGTGTTCTCGCTGGAGTCAGCGCTCTATACCGACGGCAAAGTGGAAGAGACGGTAAAGAAGCTGATTGCCAGCGGTCATACGTATGAACAGGACGGCGCACTGTGGCTGCGCACCACGGATTTCGGCGATGATAAAGACCGCGTGATGCGCAAAAGCGACGGCGGTTACACTTATTTCGTGCCGGATGTGGCGTATCACTTGGACAAATGGCGGCGCGGCTTTGTGCGCGTCATCAACGAGCAGGGTTCCGATCACCACAGCACCATCACCCGTGTGCGCGCCGGTTTGCAGGCGCTGGATGCGGGCATCCCCAAAGGCTGGCCGGACTATGTGCTGCACCAGATGGTGACGGTGTTGAAGAACGGCGAAGAGGTAAAGATTTCCAAACGCGCGGGCAGCTACGTTACCCTGCGCGATCTGATCGACGAAGTAGGTTGCGATGCCACCCGCTATTTCCTTGCCGCGCGCCATCCTGATTCGCAACTGGTGTTTGACATTGATCTGGCAAAATCGCAAAGCAACGACAATCCGGTGTATTACATCCAGTATGCTCATGCCCGCATTATTACGGTGCTGTCGCAATGGGGCGGTGAAAGGAACTCTTTGCTGATGTCAGATGTCTCTATGCTCGGCAGCGATTACGAAACCGCTTTGCTGCAACGCATGATCGACTACCCGCAGGTGATCGAGACCGCTGCCGAAGATCTGGCGCCGCACTTGATTGCGTTCTACCTTAAAGAATTGGCAGCTGATTTCCACAGCTACTATAATGCCTCGCGCTTTTTGGTCGATGACGAGAAACTCAAACTGGCGCGGCTGTCGCTGATTGCCGCTGTGGCGCAAGTGTTGAAAAACGGCTTGGCATTATTGGGTGTCAGTGCACCCGAAAAGATGTAATGACGCGAAGGAATAAATATGGCAAATGAGGGCGGATCACAAAAGTCAAAAATCGTAGCAGGGATGATCGTTGGCATGGTGATAGGTGTTGCGATGGCCAGTTTCGTCGCGTGGTATGTGGTGGAAAAAAACCCTGCCTCGTTCAGCAAAGCAGAACACTTGGAACCGCCCAAGCCAGCGCCGCAAATTCTGCCGCCAGTCGTTGCTCCGACAAGTGCGCCAGTTGCCGCTTCCGGAGTGGATGAAACGCAGCATTATGAATTCTATAAAGTGTTGCCTGACAAACCTGAAGGCGGTGTGGCGCACAAGCAACCGGTAACCAAGCCGCCGGTTGCCAAACCGCAGCCGTCTGCAAATCCAGCAATAAGCAAACAGCCAGCGAAGGCAACCGACAACGCGTTGTATTTTGTCCAAGCCGGAGCGTTCCAGAATGTGGATGAAGCCGAAAAGCTGAAAGCGAAACTGGCGCTAACTGGCATGGAGGCCAACGTGCAAAAGGCCGATGTGCCAGGTAAGGGCGTTTGGTACCGAGTGCGTCTTGGCCCGTACAAAGGCCAGATAGAGGCTAATTCTGCAGTCGCCAATTTAAAACAAAACGGCATCAGCAATGTTGCAGTTCAACACGCTCAATAATTCACAGGAGATGATAATGAGTTTTTTCCGTACAATTTTCGTTGTAATGTTTTTGTTGTGCGTAACCCAGGCCAATGCCGCAGTGGTAGTGGGCAAGGACTACAAGTTGCTCGATACCCCGCAGCCAACCAGCAGCAGCAAAATCGAAGTGCTGGAATTCTTTTTTTACGAATGTCCGCATTGCTACCACCTGCAAGGTCCGCTCGGAAAATGGGAAAAAGTAATGCCCAAGGATGTAGATCTGGAATTTGTTCCGGTCATCTTCCGTGAATCGGCCGAGCCGCTGGCACGCACTTACTATGCATTGCAAACAATGGGACAGAGCGCTCGCCTGCATAACGATATTTTTGAAGCACTGCATGTATTTAACATGGACTTGAGCGACGAGAGGAAGATTACAGAGTTCGTGGCCAAACATGGTGTGGATACCAAAAAATTCGCTGCAGCATACAACTCGTTTTCCATCGCGAGCAAATTGAATCGCAGCGAGCAAATGGTGCGGGATTACAGTGTGCATGGAACCCCCACCATTGTAGTGGATGGCAAATATACCATCAGCGAATTGCAGCCGGACGAGACTGTCCGTGTGCTGAAGGAAGTGGTTGAGATCGCACGCAAGGAGCGTCGCGCAGGCAGCCATTAATGCGCATAGTAATAACTGGCGCGTCGAGCGGCATCGGTCTTGCCCTCACGCGCCATTTTCTTGAGCGCGACGCATTCGTCGCTGCGCTCGCCCGTCGCGGCGAGTTGTTACAGCCACTCGCGACAGAATTCCCCGGCAAAGTGTCTTGCTACGCGCTGGATGTGTGTGATGCGTCAGCCATTCAACTGGCAGCCAGCGATTTCATGGCCCGCGTCGGCGTGCCGGACATCGTCATTGCCAATGCCGGCGTGAGCGTTGGCACGCTCACCGAATACGTGGAAGACATTGAAGCATTTCAGCAGGTTATGGACACCAATGTGCTGGGCATGGTGAAGACTTTCCAGCCTTTTCTGGCTGCGATGCGCGTCGCAGGAAACGGCAAACTGGTGGGCATCGCCAGTGTGGCGGGTTTTCGCGGATTGCCCGGTGCCAGTGCCTACTCCGCCTCCAAGGCAGCTGCCATCACGTATTTGGAATCGCTGCGGGTGGAATTGCGCGGCAGCGGCATTCAGGTGTTGACTATATGCCCCGGCTATATCAAGACACCGATGACCGACATCAATCCTTATCCAATGCCATTCATTCTGGAAGCCGATGAAGCGGCGCGACGCATTGCGCGCATCATTGAGCGCGGTACATCGTTCGCTATTGTGCCTTGGCAGATGGCATTGGTTGGGTGGGTGTTGCAACATCTTCCGAACTTTATCTATGACCGCTTGTTCGCCAATGCTCCACATAAACCGCGCAAGACAGCGCAGAACTGAATCTTCATGAGTCATCTGCAATTGCGCATCCTGACTCTTCTTCTATTGCTGGCTTCGCAGCCGCTTTCGCGCTGGAAAACGTCGGCCTGCAACTGAAGTGGATGCATGCTTATCAATCGCTGGCTACTAGGCAGTAAAGGAACTCGGCTATTACCGCGAAGCGGGGCTTGATGTTGATCCGGTGAACGAATCGATAAAAGGCAGAGCGCAATACAGGGTAGGCACCAGCAGTTTGTTACTGCAACGCTAATCTCTCAAAGAGGCATCGCCCTTGCCCAGAAAGAATCTCAGCGACAACCGCTGCACAAGATTCCCATACGGCGGATAGAACCACTGCGTTGGAAAGAAGCGTTGACGTTTGAACACAGTCTTGGCGTGCGACAGTTCGCGGAAGCCTTCCACGCCGTGATATGTGCCCATGCCGGAATTGCCGATGCCGCCGAACGGCGCGTCGTGGTTGACAACATGCAAGCCCCAATCGTTGAAGGTGACTCCGCCGGAATGGGTGTGGCGCAGCAGGTGCTGGCGCTCGGCGTCGTCGTGACTGAAGCAATACAAAGCCAGCGGACGCTCGCCTGCATTGATATAGCGAATGGCAACTTGCATGGTGTCGTAAGGCACGACGGGCAGGATGGGTCCGAACAATTCTTCCTGCATGATGCGCATGGCGGCGGTGCAGTTGGTGACGATATGCAGCGGCATTTTTCGTCCATCACGCGCCGCATCGAATGCGGCACAGGGAATCACCGTTGCACCTTTGGTGCGCGCGTCGGCCAGCAATTCCTGGATGCGCGCAAAATGTCTGTCGTTCACCACGCAGGTATAGTCGGCATTGCCGCTGACGGTGTCACCGAACATCGCGTTGAAGCTGCTCTGCACATGAGCGACGAATTCATCCACACCTTCGCGCGGCACCAACGCGTAATCGGGTGAGACGCATATTTGCCCGCAATTGCTGGCCTTGCCGTGGGTGATGCGCTGAGCCGCATCGGCCAGCGAATAATTGCGTGTGACCACTGCCGGAGATTTGCCGCCGAGTTCCAATGTCACCGGAGTCAGATTTTCCGCCGCAGTGCGCATGACGATCTTGCCGACCGCAGGCGAGCCGGTGAACACGATGTGATTGAACGGCAGTGCGGTGAACACGCCGGGATCGAGCAACTCCTCGCCCACCAATGCCACTTCGTCCTCGTTGAATATCTCGCCGAGCATGCGCGCCAGCACGCCATTGGTGGCGGGCGTGATCTCCGGCATCTTTAGCATCGCGCGATTGCCCGCCGCCAGCGCCGCGATGAGCGGCCCCAGCGCGAGATAGATCGGGAAGTTCCACGGCACGATGATGCCCACCACGCCCTTGGGTTGATAGGTCACCTGCACGCTGTTGGAAAAATACAGCAACTCGGTGGCGCGGCGGTTGGGCTTCATCCAGCGCTTGGTGTGGGCGATGGCGTGATTGACATCCAGCGTTGCGCCAAGCAGATCAAGCATCTTCGATTCGGTGGTCGAGCGGAAACCGAAGTCTTTGCTCATGGCAGCGGCCAGTAAATCCTGATAGCGGCTGATTTGCTTTTTCAGCGCCTTGAGTTTGGCGATGCGTTCGTTTGCAGTCGGATAGGGCGCGGCCTGATACGCGGCGCGCTGAGCTGCAAATAGTTGCGCACTGCGCGCGGAGGCATCGACGCTTAGCCGCGACTGGCAGGCAAGTTCTTGCATGAAAAAAACCCGAATACTAACGAAAGCATATCGCTAAGGTGCTCCACCGCAACGTACCGAACAAAGAACCCGGCACACATTTCGCCGCGCCTATGAACCGGCAGAGGAATTGGTGGGAGCGCTGGAACCCAATGAGGCAAGCGATTGCGCAACGGCATTTTGCGCATCGATCAAAGCCTGCTGAGCAGAGGTGCTGCTGGTCTTGGTGGAACTCGCAGGCGGTGTGGCACTAACGAAACCGGACAGAAGCGAACCAATATCCGACGAAGAATTGTTGGTCGTAGTATCCGCCGTCAAAGACCCCAAAGCCTGAGTGATGGCATTCTGTGCAGCCAGCACCGCGTTTTGCGCGGCCTGAGCGTCTGTCGTGCCGGAACTCTTGGCGTTCGCTGCCTGCTGAAACGCAGCCACCAAGCCCGAAGAATTATAGGTCAAGGGCACGGACGAAGACGTACTACCGGAACTTGACAGTAAACTGACAATCGTCGATTGAGTTTGCGCGATTTGTGCAGCAGCGTCACTGGCATTTTGTGCGGCAGTGCTCGCAGTGTTTGGTTGTGTGTAGCTTACAAGACCTGAAGCTGAAACCCCGGTGATCGTGGACATGGTAGTTACCTCGCCGTTTCTAATTTTTCAAAAATCTTGAGATAAATTCTACTCTTCTGAAAAAGCTATTGCCATTGAAACTGTTTGATGCGAAGGCGAATTCTCCAAGTCTGAAAGCATGAAGGATGACAGCTTTTCGACGTGACTCGTATTGGCGAATTCGCCAATTGCATATTTCAGACTTCGCTTGCCTTGCGCAACACGATCCCACGAAACCAGCCGCCAGCCAGCATCGGCACGTCGCTCACCACTTCCAGCTCAGGTGATGCGCATAGCACTTCTTCGAACACCACATCCATGCGTGTGGCAAAACGACGCGTGAAGATGTTGAACAGGCGGCGCAACGGCGCGCGCTGCTGCGCTTGCAGGAATTTGTCGAACAATATGATCGTGCCACCGGGCTTCAGCACGCGCGCTGCTTCGGACAAACCGCGCTGCGGTTCCGGTATCACCGCGATAATGAGATGCAGCACCACGTAATCGAACTGTGCATCGGCGAACGGCAGTGCCATGCTGTCGCCCAGCACGAACTCCACCTGTAAATTTTCGCCGCGAGACCTGGCGCGCGCCAGCATGGCCGGATTGAAATCGAGTGCAGTGTAATGATGCAGCGTTGGTAGTAGCGGCAGATCCAGCCCCGTTCCCGCGCCGCTCACCAGTACGCGCATATGGAAGTCGGTGGGCAAAGCGCCCAGTGACTGCCTGCGCGCGGCGCGCATCGGACGTTCAATCACCGCATCATAAATCGGCGCGATCAGGCTGTAGCTCATGCGCAGCAGAGGATTCTGGCGGTACGGTAGTTTGTGCATGGTGGTCAAGGCAGATGGCAGATGCCGGTTATTTTAGCTTGTGCCACCGCTTGTGCCAGCGCGTCGATGGCCTGCGTGCGCGCCAGGCTTTTGCGCCAAGCCAGTGCGATGCGCCGCGACGGCACGGGTTTGGTGAAGGGAATGACGCTCAGCAATTTGCTGCGGTAGCGCGCGCTGTTGGCAGAGGCGGGCAACACAGTGATACCGAGGCCGGAAGCGACCATGTTGCGTATGGTCTCCAGCGATGTACCGCGGCGCACATCCACCCCTCTGTGGTTGAGGTCGGGGCAGGCTTCGGCCACCTGGTTGCTGAAACAGTGACCCGAATCCAGCAGCAGCACTTTCTCCTCGGCGAGTTCCTTCGCCTTGATGCTGCGCCGCTCGGCCCAGTGATGCTCCTTGCCGACCACTACCTCGAACGGCTCGTCGTACAGGGCGCGGGTGAGGATGCCGCCATCGCCAAACGGAAGCGCAATGATGAGGACATCCAGCTTACCGTTGCGGAGCATGGATTCCAGATTCGCGGTGATGTTCTCTTCCACTTCCAGCGTCATTTCGGGGGCGACTTTCTTCAGCGCGGGTATGAGGTCGGGTAGCAGGTATGGGCTGACGCTGTGGATGATGCCGATATGTAAAGGCGCGGCGAGCTGGTTCTTGCCCTGCTCGGCAATGGCGCGAATGCGTTCCGCTTCTTCCAGCACGCGCTGCGCCTGCTCGACGATGGCGTTGCCGATGGGCGTGACCGTGACTTCGTTCTTGCCGCGCTCGAAGATTTTCAGGCCCAGATCTTCTTCCAGCTTTTGTATTGCCAGTGACAATGCCGGCTGGCTGATGAAGGCCTTTTCTGCGGCACGGCGGAAGTTGCGTTCCTGTGCCACGGCGACGATGAAGCGCAGTTCGTTGAGGGTCATTGCGTTCTCCCAGTGATTTGCATAGTAAATCAACTTGGTTTGAACAATCAATTGGATTGATAGGACCACAAAGCCTACATTGCTCACGTGGGCAAATAACCACCGTCGAGATTTTTCCCGTATCCAACTTTACTGAAGGAGAACGACCATGCAACTCAAAGGATCTAAAACCGAGAAACACCTGAAAGACGCCTTTGCCGGAGAATCCCAGGCCAACCGCCGTTACCTGTACTTCGCCAACAAGGCCGACATTGAAGGCTATGCCGATGTGGCGTCGCTGTTCCGCTCCACGGCGGAAGGCGAGACCGGCCACGCGCACGGTCATCTGGAATATTTGGAGCAGTGCGGCGACCCGGCCACCGGCCTGCCCTTCGGCAGCACCATGAACAACTTGAAAACCGCCGTCGCGGGCGAAACCCACGAGTACACCGACATGTACCCCGGCATGGCCAAGGACGCGCGCGCCGAAGGTTTTGAAGAGATCGCCGACTGGTTCGAGACGCTGGCCAAGGCTGAGCGTTCACACGCCAACCGCTACCAGAAGGCGTTGAACGAACTGGTGTGATGCAACAATGGCCGGCACGGATTGCACAAGCTATCCGTGGCGGATGTTCCGCTAACTCAAACACGAGGTAAGAGTCATGGCTGAAGCACCACGCGAAGGTAATCTGAAAGCCCCCATCCGCCATCCGCTGGATTGGCTGAACCCGGATTTCTACAACGAGGAATCCCTGTTTATGGAAATGGAACGGGTTTTCAACATCTGCCACGGTTGCCGCCGCTGCGTCAGTCTGTGCCAATCGTTTCCGAACCTGTTCGACCTGGTCGATGGTTCCGAGTCGATGGAAGTGGATGGCGTCAAGAAAGACGATTACTGGAAGGTGGTGGACAACTGCTACCTGTGCGATCTGTGTTACATGACCAAGTGTCCTTATGTGCCGCCGCACGAGTGGAACCTCGATTTCCCGCACCTGATGCTGCGCGCCAAGGCCGTGCATTACAAACATCACAGTACCAAACTGCGTGACCGCGTACTCACCAGCACCGACAACGTTGGCCGGCTGGCCGGCATACCGGTGGTGGCGCAAGTGATCAACGCCGTGAACAAAGTCGGCTTCGCACGCAAGGCGCTGGAGGCTGTGGCCGAAGTGCACAGCGAAGCTTGGCTGCCGGAATTCACCAGCAGGCCGCTGCGCAGCCGCTTGCAGAAACTACCCGCCGACACGCAGGGCGAGCCCGCCGGAAAAACCAAAGGCAAGATCGCGCTGTTCGCCACCTGCTATATGAACCGCAACGAACCCGGCCCCGGCGAAGACTTGGTGGCGGTGTTCGAGCACAACGGCATCCCGGTGACACTAGCCGAAAAGGAACGCTGCTGCGGCATGCCCAAGATGGAACTGGGCAACCTCGACGCGGTGCGCGAGGCCAAGGAAGCCAACATTCCGGTGCTGGCGAAACTGGTGGATGCGGGCTGGGATCTGACCGCGCTGGTGCCTTCCTGTGTGCTGATGTTCAAGCAGGAATTGCCGCTGATGTTTCCAAACGACGCGGACGTGCTGAAAGTGAAAAACGCGTTTTACGACCCGTTTGAATACCTGATGCTGCGCCACCGTGATGGCAAATTGAACACCGACTTCAAGCACGGACTGGGCAAGGTGTCCTACCACGCCGCCTGCCACCAGCGCGTGCAAAACATCGGCCCCAAGACGCGTGAGATGCTGGCGCTGATTCCCGGCACCGAGGTAGACGTCATCGAGCGCTGCTCCGGCCACGACGGCACCTATGCAGTGAAAAAGGAATTCCACCTGTCGGCGATGAAGATCGTCAAGCCGGTGGTGGCGCGGGTGAACCAGAACCAGCCCGACCACTACGGCAGCGATTGCGCGATGGCCGGCCACCACATCGCCCACGCCCGCGCCGACGGCACAGCCCCTGAGCATCCGATCACACTGGTACGCAAAGCCTACGACATCTAAGGAGAAATGACATGCTGACCCACGCAAAACTCTACAGCCTCGAACAGTACGCCCGCGTCCGTCCCGAGTTTCGCGCCAAAGTCATGGCGCACAAGAAGAACCGCCAGGTGCAGCTGGGCGAACATATCAATCTGTTGTTCGAGGACGCACTGACCATGCAATACCAGGTGCAGGAGATGCTACGACTGGAGCGCATGTTCGAGCCGGAACCGATCCAGGATGAGCTGGACGTTTACAACCCGCTGATCCCCGACGGCAGCAACTGGAAAGCGACGATGATGATCGAATATTCGGATGTCGCCGAACGCCAGCGCAAGCTCGCCGAACTGATCGGCATCGAAGATCGCGTGTGGGTGCAGGTCGAAGGTCATGAGCGCGTGTATGCCATTGCCGACGAGGACCTGGATCGCGCCACCGAGGACAAGACCTCGGCGGTGCACTTCCTGCGTTTTCAGCTGGATGCAGAAATGATCCGTGCACTGAAGCAGGGGGCGGGGTTAGGCATGGGCGTGGATCACTCGCATTATCAAGTGGCGACACTGGCCATTCCTGCTGCCGTTCGAGACGCGTTGACGCAAGACCTGCTGGAACAGCCGCTGCAAAAATCCTCTTGAAATCAGAACTAACGAAAAAGAGAACATCATGAGCAAAATAACCCCTATCAATATCGGTATCGCGGAAAAAGACCGCAAGAAAATCGCCGCCGGACTGGAGCGCATGCTGGCCGATACCTACACGCTCTATCTCAAAACCCACAACTTCCACTGGAACGTCACCGGCCCCATGTTTCAGACCTTGCACCTGATGTTCATGACCCAGTACAACGAAATCTGGATGGCCGTGGACCTGGTCGCTGAACGCATCCGTTCGCTGGGCTTTCCCGCGCCCGGCAGCTACAAGGAATTCGCCGCGCTCACCAGCATCAAGGACAGAAGCGGCAGCGTGAGCGCGAAAGAAATGATCAAGCAACTGGTCGAAGGGCAGGAAGCCGTCGTGCGCACCGCGCGCGAAGTGCTGCCCGTCGCCGAGAAAGCGGGTGATCAGCCGACCGTTGATTTGCTCTCGGCAAGGATGGAGGTGCATGAAAAAAACGCATGGATGTTAAGGAGCTTGTTGGAGGAATAAGCGAAATCACTGAATTAAATGTTCATGCGCCTCTGGGCCACCGTCACCAATTGTCAAAACTCAATCTCGTGAAGACGCCCGTCAATAGGCGATCCACATCATGCACTTGATGGAGATGACCGTGTTTACAGCTTTGCGGGCAGTATGTGTAGCGTAATAATATAGCGAAGGGGTTGTCGAAGGGGAACGTTATGCCGGGCAAGGTCGTGCAAATTCTTGCTGAAGATGCGCTGATCATTGCGCCGTGCGGCATCAATTGCAGTTTATGCCGCGCCTACATGCGCGAACGCCAGCCTTGTCCCGCTTGCCGGGGAGGTGTCGACAACAAGTCGAAAGCGTGCCTTGCCTGTGCCATCAAGAACTGTGCAGTGCTTGCCGCAGGCGGGCATAGGTTCTGTTTTTCCTGCGAGAAATTTCCCTGCGCGAAACTGCTGCATCTCGACCACCGTTACCGCACAAAATACTCGGTCAGCGTCATTGAGAATTTGCAGCGCATCAAGGCGGTTGGTGTAGAACAGTTTGTCGCCGAGGATACGACCAAGTGGAGTTGTCCGCAATGTGGTTCACGCCTATGCATGCACAAGCCGCAGTGCGTCAATTGCGGTTATGCGTGGCAGGCAAGGCAGTTTTAGTGTAACGCGTAATCCGCTACTACTCCCGCAAACACCGCCGCACCCAGCCAGTTATTGTGCAGAAACGCGGCGAAGCATTTTTCGCGGCTGCGCTCCTTGATGAGTTGGTAGTGGTGGAATGCGATGCCTTCCGCGACAAGCAAGCCCACGAAATACGCCAGCCCCAGGCCCGCCATCAGCCCAACTACCGCCAACAATAGCAGGGTGATCTCATAGCACAGCATCACCGCCAGTACGTCGTATTTGCCGAAGAACAAGGCGGAGGAATGGATGCCGAGGTGGATGTCGTCGTTGCGATCCACCATGGCGTATTCGGTGTCGTAGGCAATCGCCCAGAAGATGTTGGCAAGCAGCAGCACCCACGCTTCGGGCGGCACAGTGCCTTGAATGGCGGCGAACGACATTGGGATGCCGAAGCCGAAGGCGATGCCGAGGTAGGCTTGCGGGATGGCAAAGAAACGTTTGGTGAACGGGTAGCTGACGGCGAGGAACAAGGCTGGGAAGGACATCAGCCAGGTGAGCGGGTTCAGCGGCAGGATCAGCGCGAACGACACTAGTGCCAGCACAACGGCGACCCACAGCGCTTCGCGTTCGCTGATCTTGCCGCTGGTGAGCGGGCGATCCTTGGTGCGCTCGACATGTTTGTCGATGTGACGGTCGGCGTAGTCGTTGACCGCGCAACCGGAGGAGCGCATCAGCACCGTGCCTAGCGTGAAGATGACCACGACATACCACGCGGGATGTCCGGCGCTGGCGATCCACACCCCCCACAGTGTCGGCCACAGCAGCAGCAGGATGCCGATGGGACGGTGCAGGCGGGTGAGCTGGAAATAGAGATGGAGACGAGTGGTGAGGTTCATGCTGCGATTTTAACCCGCCGCATCATTCACGCGAAGGCGTGCATGACGGTGGTTATTTGAGCAGCAAAATCTGCGGCAAAAAAACCTCTGTTACCAGCAGCGGCGCTTCGTGCAGATAGAACAGCGATCTGCGCGCCCACAGCATGTTGGGAACAACAGACAGCTGCGCTGCTGCGCTGCGGAACAACGGATGAAGCGGGCGCAGCGATCTGAAATGCAGTGGCTGGCGAATGACTTGCGGGTGGGTGAACAGCAGACTGCCGAGTGAGCGATTGCCGAGGCCGGTGATGGATGCCCATGCGCCGCGCAGATGGGCGCGTGTGCAGGCGCTGTGCGCGAACACCACGGGCTTGCCGTCGGCAAACAAGAAAACTTCGCGCGAATAGGTGAGCTGGTGCGGCGCGATGCCGAGCAGCACGGCTTCATCGAAGGCGATGCGCGCCAAACCGCTGCGCACAGGGTGTACGGCAAATTGTTGACAACGTTGCTGAATGCGCTGGGTGAGTGAACCGTGGTCGTGCAGCCACGGGCGTAATGCGGCAGCGCAACCCAGCGATGCACCGTTCCAGAATAAATCAGACATGTAAAAAGTCATGCTTGTTGGCCATCCATCGTTGTAAGTGGGCGCGTGCCACGTCGGGTGAATTTTGCAGTAATTCGTCGGCGATTTGTCGCGCCTGCTCCAGTAAATCCTCGTCCTCGCGGATGTCGGCGAAGCGCAGCATGGCCACGCCGCTTTGCCGCGCGCCGAGCAATTCGCCGGGACCGCGCAATTGTAAATCTTGTTGGGCGATGATGAAGCCGTCGCTGTTCTCGAAGATGATCTTCAACCTGGCGCGCGCCAACTCGGACACGGGTTGCTGGAACAGCAGCACGCACAAACTTTCTGCCGCACCGCGTCCGACGCGGCCGCGCAGTTGATGCAGTTGCGCCAGCCCCATGCGTTCGGCGTGGTCGATCACCATCAGGCTGGCGTTGGGCACATCCACGCCGACTTCGATGACGGTGGTAGCGACCAGCAGTTGCAGCGCGCCGGATTTGAACGCGGCCATGACTGCTGCCTTTTCAGCGGGAGGCAGTCTTCCATGCGCCAATCCCACTTTAAGCTCAGGCAGCGCCTCACTCAACTGTTGATGCGTTTCGATGGCATTTTGCAGCTCGACTTCCATTGCGTCCGACTCTTCAATCAGCGGACACACCCAATACACTTGCCGCCCTGCCAGACAGGCGGCGCGTACGCGTTCGAACACTTCCTCGCGCCGCGCATCGCTCACCAGTTTGGTCACGATGGGCGTGCGCCCCGGTGGCAATTCGTCGATTACCGACACATCGAGGTCGGCGTAATAACTCATCGCCAACGTGCGCGGAATGGGTGTGGCGCTCATCATCAGTTGGTGCGGTTCGTCGCCTTTGTTACGCAACGCCAGGCGCTGCTGCACACCGAACTTGTGCTGCTCATCCACAATCACCAGTCCCAGTTTGTTGAACTCGATTGATGCCTGAAACAGCGCATGCGTGCCGACGGCCAACAACGTGTCGCCGCTAGCGATGCGCTCTGCCGCTGCGGATTTTTCTTTCTTCTTCAAACTGCCGGACAGCCATACCGGTTCAATGCCAAGCGCTACCAGCCACTCGCGCAGTTTGAGGAAATGCTGTTCGGCGAGGATCTCGGTCGGTGCCATGAACGCGACCTGGTAGCCGTTCTCGATGGCTTGCAGCGCGGCGAGTGCAGCGACGATGGTTTTGCCGCTGCCCACATCGCCCAACAGCAGGCGTTGCATCGGATGCGACTGTGCGAGGTCGCCGCTGATCTCGCGCCACACTTTTTGCTGCGCGTTGGTGAGCGTAAAAGGCAGCTTATTGAGCAAGGCGTTGGTCAAATTACGCTGCGGCGGCAAGGTCGGCGCAATGCGCTTGTTGCGTTCGCGGTGATGCACGCGCATCGACAGTTGCTGCGCCAGCAACTCGTCGAACTTGATGCGTCGCCAGGCCGCATGGCTGCGCTGTTCCAGCGTGCTCGCCGAAATGTCCGGGGTCGGGTTGTGCAGCAGGCGCAGGCTGTCGCCGAATGGAGTGAGCTGCAATTTTTTCAGCAGTGCTGGCGGCAGCGTGTCAGTCAGTGCGATATTTTCCAACGCATTGACGATCAGCTTGCGCAGCACGGGTTGCGACAATCCGGCCGTGGTCGGATAGATCGGCGTCAGGCTTTGCTGCAACGGCGTGTCGTCGTCCACCGCGCGGCATTTTGGATGCACCATCTCCAGGCCGAAATAGCCCATGCGCACTTCGCCGATGGCGCGGATGGTCTTGCCCACGGCAAGCTGCTTCTGCTGACTGGGATAAAAATTCAGAAAGCGCAACGTCAGCTCGTCGTTGCCTTCCTGCAAGCGGCAGATCAGGCTGCGGCGCGGGCGGTACATCACTTCGCAATGCGAGACGACGCCTTGTACCTGCACGGTCACGCCTGCGTCTAGTGCTGCTATGGGCGTGAGGTGCGTCTCGTCTTCGTAGCGCAATGGCAGATGCAGCAGCAGATCGGCACGATGATGGATGCCGAGCTTGGCCAGTTTGGCCAGTGTGGCGGGCGGGATTTTGTCAGGAGTTTTCATGCAATACGCAAGGCTATATAGTCGCATACCCGCAAGGGGTAGGCCGTGGTTGAAAAGCCGACAAGTCGGCAACAACCACGCACAGCCGCGTCAAATGGCGCTCTACAATGCATCATAGTGTAGATGCCCGTGTTTACTGGCTTGCGAACAAGGCGCTGTTCTAAAACTGAGGAGTGGACATCGTACTGCGCCCATTCTGCGTCACGAACCTCCTGCAAGCGGAGTTGAAGCATGCATCTAATTCGCCAGCTTGGCGAAGCGCACGTCGGCCATCCTGAGCCGGTCTGCCATCACGCGCAGGAAAGCACGGTTGAAAAGCAGTTGGCAATGGTCGGAAAGCTGCAACAGCAGTTTCGGCGATATTTTCAATATGGTAACTTCGCTGTTGGCGGTGATAGTGGCAGACCGCGCGACGGGTCTGCCGCTGATGTAGGCCATCTCGCCGAAGCAATCGTCTTTGCGGATCAGGTTGAGCAGATGCCCGTTCTTGGTTACGCTCACGCCACCTTCAATCATCATGTAGAAATCGTCGCCCAGTTCGTCTTCGCGCATCAGTATGGTTTGCGCCGGTTGTTTCTGCCATTCGCCGATGCGCAGGATTTCCCACAACTCGGTGTCGGTAAAGTCTTTGAACAGCGACATTTCGCGCAGGATGGTGAATTTCTCGGTCTGGTTGTTCTCCAAGCCGCTTTGTTCGAAACGCCCCAGCGCGGCGAGATCGCTGCCAAAGTCTTTCCAGTTTTGATAACGCAAATTCTTGTCTTTGTGCATGGCGCGCATTACCACACGCTCCAGTTCCGGCGAAATGCCGATGCGGTAAGTATGCATCGGAGGGGGCTGAATGTTGACAATCTGGTGGCACAGGCTGGCCAGGCTTTGTGCATGAAACGGTGCATGTCCGGTGAGCAGACGGTACATCACCACGCCCAGCGAATAGATGTCGGTTTGGTGCGTCAGCACTTCGGAGCGCACTTGCTCCGGCGACATATAACTGGGCGAGCCGAGGTTGCTGACTTGCGTGCGTCCCATGTCGTGGATGACGGCGGCACCCATGTCGGAGATCTTGATGTCGCCGTCTTCGGTCAGCAGCATGTTGGCCGGCTTGATGTCGCGATGGATCACGCCGTTGTATTGCGCATAGTTCAGCGCGCGGCAGCACTTGAACATGTAATCCACCACACGGTCGAGGGGCAGCAAATTGTCCGGTTCGGCATGTTTTTCCAGCGTGCCGCCGCTGACGTATTCCATCACGATGTGGCTGGCATCATCGCCGATCAGCGCATCGTAGATCGCCACAATATGCGGGTGCGACAGTTTGCCCACCAGCGAGGCTTCGTTATCCAGTTGCCGCTGGTACAGCTTGCCAAATTTGGGGTCGTTAAAGATCTCCTGTTTCAACACTTTGACCGCTACTTCACGCTTGGCGAAAGAGTCATAGCCGAGATATACGGTACTGGTGGCACCCTGACCAAGTATTTTGGTAAGGGTGTATTTGCCGAAGTGTAGGGGTTCCTTCATGAGCATGAAATTTTTTTAATGCCGGTATGCCGATGCTCTAATTCGTCTTGATGCGTGCTTATTCCTGCAACACCAGTACGCCGTCCGCTTCCACCAAGGCGCCGCGCGGCAAGGTGGCTACACCAACTGCGGCACGCGCCGGGTAGGGCTGATGAAAATAAGTCGCCATGATCTCGTTGACCTTGACGAAATGCGTGAGGTCGGTCAGGTAGATGTTGATCTTGACCACATCGTCCAGGCTACCGCCCGCCGCGTCGGCTACCGCACGCAGGTTCTGGAATACACGGTTCACTTGTGCCTCGATGCCTTCGACCATGGTCATGGACATCGGGTCAAGGCCGATTTGCCCGGAAAGATAAACGGTGTTGTCTACCCGCACCGCTTGCGAGTAGGTGCCGATAGCGGCGGGTGCATCCGGGGTTTGTATAATTAATTTATTGGACATGCTGTCCTCCTATTGAACGACCTGCTTATTCTAGCTTATTTGCTTGGCGAACCGCTCATCTGCCATTCTCAGACGATCAGCGAGGATATACAGAAAAACCTGATTGAAATGTAGCTGGCAGCGGTCGGAAAGCTGGATGAGCTGAGAAGGTTGCATCTTCATCAAGGTGGCCTCGGTATTGGCGGTAATCGTGGCAGAACGCGGCATCGGTTTGCGGCTGATATACGACATCTCGCCAAAGCAGTCGCCGCTGTTCAAAGCATTGAGCAAGCGACCATTGCGTGTCACGTTGACACCGCCATCGATCAGTACATAGAACTCATCACCCATCTCTTCCTCGCGCAACAGCACAGTTTTCTCCGGCTGTTTATACCATTCGCCGACACGCAAAATTTCCCACAACTCAATGTCGGAGAAATCCTGGAATAGCTCCAGTTTGCGCAGCGAAGTGAATTTCTCGTTCTCGTTGATCTCCAGATCTCCCTTTTCGAAGTGACCCAGTTCGGCCAGTTCGTTGCCGAAATCGCGCCAGGTAGCGAAGCGTTCCGAACGCTCTTTTTGCAAAGCGAGCATCACGATGCGTTCCAGTTGCGGCGGCAGGTCTTTGCGCATCAGCGTGGGTAGAGGCGGCGATTCATGCATGATCTGCTGGTATAAATGCGCCAGATTTTTCGCGTTGTAGGGCGAATGACCGGTGAGCAAGCGATACATCACCACACCCAGCGAATAAATGTCAGTCTGGTGCGTAACTTCATCTCCCTTGACCTGCTCCGGCGACATGTAATTGGGCGAACCGACATTGCTCTGAGTCTGCTCAGCGTCCATCCTGATGGCTGCGCCCAGATCGGAGATCTTGATGATCTCCGGGCTGGCCAACAACAGGTTGGCGGGTTTGATGTCGCGATGAATGACGCCTTTAAACTGCGCGTAGTTGAGGGCGCGGCAACACTTGAAGATATATTCCACCACGCGATCCAGCGGCAGCAGATTATCCGGGTTGATGTGCTTCTCCAGCGTGCCGCCCGGCACATATTCCATCGCGATGTAACTGGTTTTGTCGCCGATGGTCGCATCGTAAGTGGTCACAATGTGCGGATGGATGAGTTTGCCTGCCAGTGCCGCTTCGGTTTCCAGCTGTTTGCGGTTTTGTTTACCACTCTTGGGGTCGTCAAGGAATTCCTGCTTGAATACTTTAAGCGCGACTTCACGGTCGGCGAAAATATCGTGCGACAAATACACCTCGCTGGTGGCGCCTTGCCCCAGCTTCCTGATCAGGCGGTACTTGCCGATTTGGGTCGGTTGGCTCATCAATTGGTTCGCTGTGTTTATCAATTAGAGTATCCAGAACGTGCAGGCAATTTACACCAAGCCGTCGCGGACGAACAGGCGTTATTGCGCGCCTTGTTCAGGAGAGTGTTTCGATTCCAACCAATTCGACTTGCTGCGATGCCGGAAAAATATATAGGCCATTTTTCAGATTGACGCAGCGGGGTTGGCTGGTTAGGGTGCTGCCCTGATTCAAAATTCAGGGGGCGGCATGAGAGCGGAAATCGGCTGTGTTGCAATACTTCTCGGAGCGATGGGAATCGTGGCGGAAGCGGCGGCGGTGGAGGGAAGTGATTCAGGCTTAGTGGGAAACCGTGGTTCCCTATTATTCGAGGATATCCCATGAGAGCAATGATGATGTTTTTTGTTGTGCTAGTCACTACTACGGCATGCAGTGGCATAAGCGAGTTCAAGAGAGACGCGGAACAAAACTTCAGGGACATAAAGGACGATGTTGTCAGGCAGAATGTACACATAAGCGGATATCTCAAATCACCAACTGTGTCTCTACAGGATATGAGCGAGGTGCGGACTGGAATAGTCGAATATGCTTTTGTAGAATTGGGAAAATGGTTTACCGCTCCAGAAGAGCGATGCAAATTTATCCTTGTGGTCGAAAAAAATTCTGGGACGATCATTGGTTGGCGATATAACGGCAAGCCCGAGTATTGTTACGTTAACCCATGACTGTGGTGAATTCTAATTCCAAGTTCACCACCGCATAAATCCATAAATCGCGGGGTCAGGTCTAGCTTTGTAGCCATACGGAATCTAAACCGTAAACCGTGTTGTGCGCCTACAATTTTCACCATCCAACCCCGTGAAGATGCCTGTCAATAGGCGTTCTTCACGCGCCGCATGATGCGGATCGCCTATTGACGGGCGTTCCCGCGTGATTCTGTTTTGAAGTCTGCTGCGTTTGCACCAATCTTATTGCCACTTAGGCTGGCGGTGATGGCGCGCCTTGTTCGGGAATGTGTATTCGCCGATAATCCGCAAGTGCCGGATGCCTAGCCTCTACATCCGGTCTCACTTTTTATACGACGGGATTTTCTTTGAACATCAATTTCCAAAGGGCGGTGGATAGGCTGGCCGGTGTGCCGATCTGTGCGCTGCTGTCGCTGGTCGAAAGATTGCGCGTGGCTGTCGTCGGCGCAGATCAGCTTTCACAACCCAAGCGCATCCTGATCGTGCTGTTGTCCGAGATGGGCAGTCTGGTGCTGGCGCAGCCGATGTTTGCCGAGCTGAAGCGGCGCTATCCCGCCGCCGAGTTGCACATGCTGATGTTCGCCAAGAACCGCGAAGTGCTGGATTTGCTCGGCGTGATGCCGCCGCAGAATGTCATCACCTTGAACGACAAATCGCTGGGCAAATTTGCGGGCGACAGCCTGCGCGCTTTGCGCAAAATGCGTTCTTTGGATTTCGATGTGGTGATCGACTGCGAATTGTTCACGCGCGCCAGCAGCATCTATTCCTATCTGTCCGGCGCGCGCATCCAAGTCGGCTTTTATGCGCACACGCAGGAAGGGCTGTATCGCGGTTCGTTCATGAACCGCAAGGTGATGTACAACCCCTACCGCCATTTGTCGCAGCAGTTCCTGACCATGGTTGACGCCATCGAATCGGACGGGTATCCGCTGGCGAAAGCGCCTGCGCACGCGGTGAGCGCGCCGCCGCAGTTGCAGTTCAGGGACGGCGAAGTGGCCGAGATCAAGGCGCGTTTGCATGCCGATTTTCCGGTGTTGAAAGATAAAAAATTGGTGCTGGTCTATCCCGACGGCGGCATTCTGCCGATACGCGCGTGGCCGCCCGCTTCCTACAAACAATTGTGCGATGCGTTGTTGCGCGACGGTTACGCGCTGGCGCTGATCGGCCTGCCCGATGCCAAGCCGCTGGCGCAGGAGATTGTGGCGCATTGCGCGCACCCGCATTGCATCGACCTGACCGGCTACACCAAATCGGTGCGTCATCTGCTGGCGATCTTCCACAGCGCGTCGTTGCTGGTGACCAACGACGGAGGGCCGGGACAGTTCGCCGCCATTACGCCACTGCCCACGCTGGTGTTCTTCGGGCCGGAGACGCCCGCGCTATATAGCCCGCTGGCGCCCAACATCCATTGCCTGTACACCGGCCTGTCCTGTTCGCCGTGCCTCACCGCTTACAATCACCGCAATTCGCCGTGCGACGGCAACAACCAATGCCTGAAGCAGATCACGCCCGAGCAAGTGCTGGCGCAGGCGCGCAATTTGTTACAAGGAAATCTTCCCGCATGAGTTCTCCCTTTCAATTGCACATGCATATCGCTTCTCTGCTGCGCCGCATCTTCTCGCGGCGCTTTTTGAAGTTCGGCACGGTGGGCGCTTCGGGGACGGTGGTCAATATCGGCGTGCTGTATCTGGCGCAGAATTATGTGTTCAATACGGTGCAGACGCCGGAGATACGGCTGAATCTTTCGTTGGTGCTGGCGATCTTTCTGGCCACGCTGAATAATTTCTTCTGGAACCGGCTGTGGACTTGGGCCGATCGCAAACAACATCACCACTTGCCGTGGCTCACCCAGTTCGGGCAGTACACGCTGGCCTGCTGGTTGAGCATCGCGCTGCAAATCCTGTTTACCAATTTGCTCGCGCCTCACTTCTTCTACCAGATTGCCAACCTGATCGCCATCGCGCTGACCAGCGTGTTGAACTTCCTGCTCAACGACATCTGGACGTTCGGGCGCATCAAATTTTTCAAGCGGGAAAAACACGATTGACATGTTGATTCCATTTCCAGATCGAGAGTGGAATGAAATTCCTGCTGCTATCAATTCCCTCTCCCGCAAGCGGGAGAGGGTTAGGGT
>CAINCU010000040.1 GCA_903847155.1 uncultured Gallionellaceae bacterium
CTCGTCGTCACGAATCAGAAAACGCACGAGAACGTTTGTATCGATCCCGAGCATCAGCGTGACAGTAACTCAAGAGGAACAGCCTTCCGCCCCTTCTTGTGCAACATTCCAGCCAATTCGGTAACGCTTTTGCTTTTCACTCGCATGACAACAGTGGCATCTGGCATCAAAGTGAATGTCATGCGGTCTCCTGCCTTCATGTGAAGACTATCCCGAATTTCCTTGGGAATTGTCGTTTGGCCCTTGCTTGTTAGTGTGGCATCGGTTGTCATCTCAAACTCCTTTATATCCTTACGTAACCAATTGTAGTAAGGAATATAAAAAAAGGCAATTGGGAAGAAATTTGTGTACCTAATGCTCGAATTGGGAGACATCTGTGACCGGCTGCAACTAGCTACACTGCTGTCTATGTGGCAGGTAATTGTGACCTTGGTTATACGACTGCTTGCAATCCAATTGTTGCCAGTCGAATCGACGACATGCACACCTACCTCTGCAAGACAGTGTGCATAACAGCGTCAGCCACCTCTCCACGGTAATGGCGCGCGTCATAGTAATTGGCTTTATCCTGAGTAATTGCCCTCTCACCAGAAAAATCCACCACATCAGGCCGTATTCTCAGCAGCCGTTCTCTGAACTCGCGGTAGGACTGTTCTGAAATCGTGGCCAGCGTTTCCCCATAAAACGGATGGATGAACATCCGTGCCTTGATCCCGTTGTCATCCAGCCATTTGCACAATTCCGTGAATTCAACAAAACGCTCATCCACCCAACGGATGTTTGCGCCGTTCAACGCGTTGGGCAAAAAGTGGTCTTTGTAGTATTGCGCAGGATCCCCCGCGCGCGCTCGGTCAAACCCATACAAGTGATACATGCCCGTGCCGTCCACATCAAAATATATCGAGGGCTGTGCTTGTAGATGGTGGGCAATACGCGTCGCCCCTTGCCACAATCCCGGCGCGAACAGATATGAGCTGTAAAACGACGCCCACGATTCCCCGCTGACCTCAGGATGCGGGCGGTTCGCCGGTGACAGGCGCGGTCGCTCGTAGAACGTGAAGAAATCAATCCCGATCAGCACCTCTTTAATCGGTTTACCATTCCGTTTGAGCGCGCGCAGCACATCGAACGCTTCCTGCGGAGTTCCTGCCAAAAACGAAAGGTTGTAGAACGAGTGGTCGGTAATCCGGCTGGCGGTACCGGGATCGAACACGCCCATGACGGACGATCCCAGAATATATGCGTCGTAATGCACATCGTCGCGTAGCAGGTGTTCCATTTTCCGGTAACGCTCATTGACGGCGTACCCGCTACGCAAATAAACGTGGCCGAACACCTCATAGGGATCGACCAGGAAATTGAACATCACCACGACCAGCCCGCCGAACAAGAACGCTGCGGCCACCCAATAATTCCATGCACGGTTACTCATTCAGAATTGAAAATACAGAAATGTGGTGGGTTGTCCGAATGACAGAATGCTGGTCATCACCATCAAGGCAGCGAGTACGGCCGATTGTTTTGAAGGCGCCGATGACAACATGGCTGCGCGCTGCTGCGTGTTTTGCGCGGACACGGCAAACATCAATAACCCGAGCATTGGCAGAATCTCGATTCCATTGATAAACGATGAATGCTGAGTCTGAAACGTACTCCCAAACCACACCGAGTAGGACGATGGCAGCACCACCCCATGCAGCCCGAGCATCGTTGTCCAGATGGTGATCGCGTCACTCACCGATGCCGAACGGAAAAGCACCCATGCGAACAGCACCGAAAGGAAGGTGATCGCCACAGCAACAGGGCGGGGCATGGGGACTCCCACAACACTCCATGCACGGTGTACGCTCAAATACAGGCCGTGCAGCAACCCCCACAACACAAACGTCCATCCAGCGCCGTGCCAAAGCCCGCCTAGCAGCATTACAGCCAAGGCGACAAGCATCGCCCTGCCCTCCCCGCTTTTGTTGCCTCCAAGGGGGATATACAGGTAATCGCGCAGGAAACGACCAAGCGTGATGTGCCAGCGCCGCCAGAACTCCGCGATATTGAACGCTTGGTAAGGGGAATTGAAGTTTACCGGCAGCGCCACCCCGAACAGCAAGGCCAACCCCATCGCCATTTCCGAATACGCCGAGAAATCGAAATACAGTTGCAGCGTGTAACCAAGCGCCGCCGTCCAGGCATCGAGAATCTGAAGCTCACCGACGTGCGCGAACGGCACGTCCACGTAGTCACCCAGCCAATCGGCCACCACAACCTTCTTGAACAGCCCTACAGCCAGCAAGAACAACCCGGTGGACACCATGCGCGCATCCGGCAGCAATATCTTCTTTTGCAGCTGAGGGATGATCTCGGAATGGTGAACGATAGGCCCGGCAATGAGCTGCGGGAAAAACATCACGAAGATGGCGAAGCGCAGCGGATCGCGGTCTGTCACCAGCCCTTTGTGGCAATCAACTAGGTAGGCAATCTTCTGGAAGATGAAAAACGATATACCAAGCGGTAGGATGATGTGCAGCAGCTCGTGGTGCTGGCCGGCGACGGCGTTCACGTTGCTGATGAAGAAATCGGCGTACTTGAAATACCCAAGCACCAGCAGGTTGAACGCGACCCCGGCAGAGAGTGCGATCGCCGAGCGCTGCCGCGACAGCCAGCCGCCCAGCTGGTAATTGACGCCGAGCAGCACCAGCAGCATGACAAGGTAACGCCAGTCCCACGCACCATAGAACACGCAGGAAGCTGCCAGCAGCACCCATTGCGCGGCGCGGACGCCACGGTACTGATGCGCAGTCCAAAACACCAAAAGCGCGGCCGGAAGAAAGCCATACAGGAAAATTGCGGAGTTGAAGAGCATCGCTACACAACACCTGCATTGCGCAGCAGCAAAAACAGCACCAGCGCGCCGATGATCGTGGGCAAGGCTACGCGCCAGTCCTGCCTCGATGGGAGGCACGCAGCCAGCATGGAGCTGGCAACCCATACATGGAACACATACCACCAGCCCGTCGCCGGTGACATGACGAAGACTGCATACAAGATTGCCGCTGGAAACAGCGCAAGCGGCGCGAGCGCGATTGGAATGGTGGTAAGGAAATTCGGAGAGCATGTTACCGAGCCAAGCCGCCAGCTATTGCCATCGCGCTTCGGGATGATGCTTGGAAAGGTTGGCTGCGCGCCAAGCACGAAAGCAAGCAGAAGATGGCTCAGCTCGTGCATGAGCGTGCCCGGCAGTGCGACCAGGCTATAGACCCACATTCCAAGCCGTGGCGCGGCCACGAGGATGAATAGCAATGTCCAGCCGAGCAGCATATGATCATGGAGAGGAAGCGCCATGAACTGCTGCGCAACGCCGTGAGCGACATCAGCCAAGGTGTGCATTGAAATATTGAAGCACAAGGAATGCGACTGCCGCCCAGATGAGCATTTTTAGAATGCCTTGCAGGAGAAGTGCGGCAGCAATGCCGATAATAATTCCAGCCACCATTGCACCGTCGTCAAACATCACCTGAAACCGGGCAAAGAGGGCTTCAGCGTAATTCGTCGCCCACGTCACCCATGGGCTAATTTGCGCAAATAGGTTCTCAATCGACATTCGCTCCCCTTTAAAGTCCCTTCACAACCTCAATCGCCACCCACGCGTACATCGCAAACCCCAAGACGTACTCGCGCAGATCACCGGTGCACAACATCACCGGCGCCACAAAACGCCGTTTCTTTGGCCACAGCAATGGCACGCCGGAATTAGTAAGCCAGTCACCCAAAAGGTGGGACAGATAGCCGACCGCCGCGCCGATCACCATGGGCACGGCGAAACCTTGTTGCCAGTTCGCCGCTCTTAGCGCCCACCACGCCAGCGCAGACATACCTACGACCGCGAACAGACTATGGGTGATGCCTCTATGACCAAAGATGGCAGAAATCGGCAGGGAAAGCGGTAAAACCCGACTGCCGAATGCGCTTTTCGGGTGATCGATGTCTGGCAGGTGACTGCCGAGGATTCCCCCGGCCATCATCAGCGCGGTCTGCACTGGTCCGGCATGTAAAAACTTCGCCGCAATCAGCGTCGCCGCACAGCCCGTCGCTGTATGAGTAAAGGCCATCATCGCGCTAGATCCGTTTCTGCAAGTTGCTCAGCCACATCCATGTTGCAAAGCCCACGGCGATAATTGCCAAGGGCGCGACCACGGACGGAATGGGGATGGGGATAACCAGCCAAAGACATGCTGCGAAGAGCGTTGTGGTGTTAATGACCACGCCAAACCGATGACGTGCCGACGACTGGGATGAAAACCTGTGCATGCTGATCTCGCGCACCCAGAATCCATCCAGCATGATGGCAAAGGTGAATGGCATCAGGATGAAAAAATACAGCAGCAGCATGTTGGCGCGGTACATGATGAGCGTGCCCCACAGCCACGTCGAAAGAATGCGGTTTTGCACCCAATCCCTTACCACGGAGGGAAGGCTTTTCGTTTGCTTTATGTTGGTCGTAACATCCTTCAGCTGCTCGATGCTGGTGGCCATAGTCTTGGTGTATATCCACTGGTCGGTAGCGCCGCCGCCGAGTTCCAATGTATGCGCACGTTCCTCTTTCAGTGCATTCATCAGGTATGCAGGCGAAATCGTTGCCCATGCCACCATACCGGCCACCACGATAATAATTACCAGCGTCATTCCGGTCCCGCTGCTTTCTTTCTTGTCTGCCATGCTTAATCCTTGTCTTTGAGGATTTTTATCCGGCCTTTGACAACCCTCCCACCAGCGACCTTTGCGAAAAAGTGCAGCGGCGGCAGGAGGCCAAGCATGGCGGGCGGGATGGTTTCCGCCTCTTCCTCAATCATTGATTCCTGATAGGAGGATTGATATTCATCCTGCAGGTGCGCGTCTGCGCCATGGCCATAGCGCAGACTGAGGGACTTAGCTTTCATTTTTGGCAGGCTCTTGGCGACGTATTCCTGTGTTTCGTCATCCAGTACCCGGAACACGATCTGATTGTTGGCGTTGCCAAGCACCTGGCGCGATTTGTACACATCGCCCAAGCGAGCCGGAAGGTCGGCAAAGGTCTGGATGGCAATCGTCACCCGGAACAGTGCGCCGCCACCCTTGTTCATCAGTTGGATAGTCGGCTTGTTAATGACTTCTGCGCCTTCGTCGATGAAGAGATTGACCGGCTTGATAGAGTCGATGCCATAGTTGTAGCGATCACCGGCGACGGCTGTCAGGTCGGCCAGCATGATCGAGCCGATGGCGCTGCCGACAGTTCCATCCGATAGGCTATCAAGGCCAAGAAACAACACTTGATTGTTGTTGATGATTTTTGCCATATCGGTCGAGCGCCGCTTTCCGCCAATCTCGACCTCTGGCGACAGCAGATCGGCGAGCGGATCTGAGGTCAGCATGGACAAAATCGGAATGAGCGATGCAACCATTTTTTGGAAGTGGTCGCGGTTGTGCTCGAAGGTGGAAATCAGGCCGTCAAGGTCTGAGGATTGCGCCTCGTGAATAACGATCTGCTTGTAAAAGTCGATGTAGGCTTCAAGCACCTTATCTTTGTGCTTTTTAACAAATCCGCTTGAGCGGGATTCCCAATCCGGCACATTGTCGATGAAGTGATGCCGCAAGGTGTTCAACACCAGATTGTCGGCACCGCCTTCTACATATCGTTTCAGGTGCGCCAGATTGGGGCTTACGCCCGTTGAGACCAGTCCGTTCACAATGTCGTTGATCACTTTCCAGCCGAAGGCCGCAAACGGGTCTGCGCCAGTTTCTGACGGAATAAGCGCGGCCACGCGGCTGGCCAGCTCGGTACGGCGGTTCCAGTTGCGCATCGGGTCGATGGACACCGATTTTTCAGGGTGGGCTGGGTGGAAGTACACAAAGCGCTCCGGTTGCCCCATGGCTTCGCAAATGCGCTTGGCATTCTTTGGCAACGCGTGATCGCCTTTCGGGTCAATGATGATGACCGCTTCGCCGCGCATTATTGCTTGGGCGATCAGCAGTTCCATCCCTCTGGTTTTACCCACCCGGGTTGTGCCAACCAGCAACGTATGTCCGACCAGGTTGCCAATGTCCATGAAACGGTCTGTTTCTACATCGAGGCCGTGCAGCCAGTACGCACCGTTGAGCCGGTGTTCATCTGTGAACTTGCCCATTGTCTGGGCGACACCTTGCGACAGCATGGCGTGCATCTTTTGCGCTTCCATGTCAGTCCAGTCGAAACCAAAACCGAGCCAGACCGCATTCTTCTTTGCTGCAAGGTCGGTTTTTTTCTTCACTTCCTGCGTCGTGATGAACTCGATACCGAAGTTTTGAAGGCGCGTTTTATCCACATAGCGACGGTATGCCGCAAGACCACGATATGCAGCCATCGACGTGCACACAAGGGCGGCAAAGGCTGTGAATTTGCCGGGAATAGGAACGGGCAGGTATTTCCCAAACACAATGGTGACCGCTGCCGCCATTCCCCAGGTTGTAGCCATCTTCGATTCGATGTTTGGCCTCCAAGGATTTTCCCAGTCGTAGGCTGAACTCATGGGCTATTCCCTCGCCTTGAGTGTGAGGATGCAGGCGGACAGGTATGCACCGGCAATCATTTCAGCGACCGGCGCACTGCGTCCAATGAACGCCAAGACAATCATTGCCGGAATGGTGAGCAGAAAAACGGCGGACATGAGGCGTTTATTGAGGTTGAGCCATCCACCATCAGACGCATACAGCCAGATTGCCGCCATCCAGACCATTGGCATACCAATAGCCATTTGCAAGCCATATTCGACGTAGATGGTGATGGTATTGACTGCGAACGACAGGATGCCAAGGGTTACACACAGTCCCGTCGAATCCGGCATTTCGCCCCACCGTCCACGGAAGGTGTTGTAGCGAAACGAAAGGTTTGCCAGCGACCAAATGAGTTTGGTGAGTTCGTTCATTTACCCCTGCCAATATGATTTAGCTGACCAATAGCTTTGGCGATGAATGCGGCCTCTCGACGCAATGGAATTAACTGTTGTTCGACCTCGCTTACCAATTCCAATTCCCAAGGCTTTGCGTGCTTGAGTAGCGTATCCATGTTGTATCCGTATTTGGTTTTTGGCTTGGTGATTACTCTCTTTTCCATGCGGCGCGTTTTCAATTCTTTCGAGCCATACCAGTGAACCTCGTGCCATGTGACCGTCAGCGCGTTGTCCCGCGCTCTGGCTTGGGCAAACAGGACACTCTTTTCCTCCCATGTCCTATTCTTGTTTTCCGCAATAACAAAATCCAAGTGCTTCTTACCAAGGCATCCTGCTATTTCGTACAATTCATTCATTCGGTTTCGCAAACATTCGAGTGCTGCTTGGACATGTGGTGTTACCTCTGTAATTTCATCCATCTTCCAACTCTCCATTTGAGCGATATTTGTTGTGCGGTTTATGCCTTTTCCGCGCAATGTTTACTTCTGAGCGGAACGTGTAGAAACCGCGCGGTTAATCCCACTCCAAAAACAGTCCAAAAAATCCGTTTACGGAACGTTTTACCGGACTACTTATCCGCACAATCATTGCGTTACAAGTGGAACGCTTTACAGCGTATTGGCGGAATGACTTACTGACTGCGGAATGATTTACGGCGAAACCTGAAACGCGGAACAATTTACCGAGTTGCTCGGAACGTTTTACCGCGCAATTGCTGCGTAATTTCAATGGATAACGTGCGGAATGATTTACAGACTGCACATTATTTTGCATGTTTAACCCCGACAAACGTCAGCGTTTCTTTGATCTTGTCGATCGTCACAGAAAACTCAGGAAGTGGTTTTTCTGCCAGGTCGTTTATAACCGGCATAAATTTGCGCAGCGGTGATGTTGCGCCCGTTATTTCATGCAGCTTGGCAAAGGAAACCGCCAAAGAACAATTTGGCCCACAGTAGTTTTTCACGAACGCGTAGATCAATCTGCGCGTCGGCGCGAGAGCAAAATAATCCTTGTGGTAGGTGTCGAATATCTCGTTGTGAATTAGGAAGTACATGCGATGCGGCAACTTGAGTGTGATTGTTTTTATCCGTCCGGTCGCATCGCATTCTGGCCGGTATTGCTGGACGTAATTGAAGCTGCTTGAATCTTGTCCAAAAGGGAGGGTGTTGGTGGTAATAGTGCTTCCGGCAAGACGCTCAAGCCCTTGTATTAAGCCCTCATACTGAGCACCGCCCGAGCCGCGTCTTGAGAACTCAAGGAAATCCTCAACTTCAAACTGACACACCGGGCCAACGTCGTTATCCCGTCCCTCCATCTCTGCATTGGCTATCCATGAGGCGCAGTACAGCAATACATCGAAATCTCGCATAGTCGGGAGCCCTGTTTGGCTTGGGGTGAACTCCATGAATTTCCCCTTGTACTCATATCTGCGAGAGGTCATATCCCCTGTTTTAATCGAAAAGGGTGCGCAGTAAGGCAATTCATCCAGGAACTCATCAGCTTTACTTATCAAATCATCCTTCTCAGCATCGGTCATATTCTCCGACACGGGAAACAAGCTCACATCCTTAATGAAGGAGGACATGAAAATATCCAACGCCGCGATAAATTTGAATGCAGATCGGTCAATTCTGATGATTGAATGCTTTTCCATGTCGTAAGCTTTACGGCGGATGCGAATTTCCAAAGTCTAGTTTCGCTGGTCGAAAAAATCTCAAGAATGCCGTCGGAATTTCGACGGCATTTTCTTGGCTTTCAGTCGCTGGACTGCTCGGGATATTTGTAGAGGTGCTACGGAGGTGCTGCAGATGGTCTGAGATTCCCCAGCCCGTATTCGCAAGTGCTCCACAGAGGTGCTGTAGCCGCGCTACGCACACATGGATTGCGATTTGTGGTGGCGCTGTTTTCCACAGATGTGCTGTGGACGTCTTGGAGTGGTTTTGATGACGGGTAACTCTTACCGAAGGAGACCTTCAGCTCCGCAAGCCATCGGCCCCCTTTTCGGCCTGACCGGACGGTCATCCAATGCTGGACTGAACTGACCATGGGTGTCCGCTTTTCGGCGAGAAATTTGCAAGGTGCAATGCGTGCAGTGTGTAGAGTAGAGATGTGGCGCGGTAGCAGTAGGTTCAGCTTGTCTGTTGTCCGCCCCTTTCGTTTGGCGGTGCCCTAGTAGCCTAGCCATAACCCCGTTTCCACATCCCCCTCATCGAACCGGACGTGCAGATTTCCCGCATCCGGCTCTCGGACAAGACTTCACGCCTTTGCCCACGCCTCGCTGCGCCCACGCGCGCTTAGGCGTACGAGTCCAAAGTACCCGTAGAAGTGCGAGAGAGGATAGCTCCCGCCCTTGCGCCGCCAAGCCTTGTGTTTGTAACGCAACCACCGGCGCAGTCGCGCAGCAGTGTAGCTGTCGAGCGCACGATAAGCACGACTGACGCTTCCCACACCAAAGTAGTTCGCCCAGCCGCGTAACATGCGATTCAACTTTCCCACCAACTCCGTGACATTCAGCCATGTTAACGAACGGTCAGTTAGCGCATGAATCTTCTCAACCATGCGCTTGATACTTTTCTTCGACGGCCACAGGGCGATACGAGCCATCCCTGTTTGTGCCGAATACATCTTCCCGAACGTATAACCCAGAAAGTCGAACTCACCTTTCGGAACCTTACAGATTCGTGTCTTTTCCTCATTTACGGTCAGCTTCAGCTTGCCCATAATCACGCGCATCCATTGCAAGGCTTCTTCCGCCTTGCCACGTTTGCACAAGATCACAAGGTCATCGGCATAGGTAACGATGCGGCTACCAAGTTTCCGCTCCAGCCCCAGCATCTTCCACGCCAACACAAACCGCCGCATATACAAATTCGACAGCAGCGGCGAGATCGGCGAGCCTTGCGGAATGCCTCGCCCTTTGTCCTTGGCCTCCGTGCTTCGCGTCTTCCTTCCTCGTTTGTCGGTTTCTTCGACCGCACATTCCAGCCACATCTTGATCAGATGTAGCACACGCCGATCAACGATGCGTCTCGCAAGCGATTGCATCAGTTCGGTGTGTGGAATACTGCCAAAGTAATCCGCAAGGTCGGCGTCTACGACATCCATGTGACCACGGAATAGGTGTTCCTCCACTTCCATCGCCGCTTGCTGGGCATTGCGCCCAGCTCGGTAGGCATATTGCTCGGTTGGGAGGTCGGCTTCAAAGATCGGTTCCAGCACCAGCATCGCTGCTGTCATGCAGACACGATCTCGCAGGGTTGAAATGCCCAATGGTCGCAGCTTGCCATTTGGTTTCGGTATGAACACTCGTCTTATAGGGTTCGGTTGGTATGTCTCCTCTCTGAGGGCTTGCGCCAGTTCGCCGAGCCACCGCTGCACCCCGCACGCCTCGACATCCGCGAAATCCTGACGGTCTACTCCCGGTGCGCCCTTGTTCGAGCGGCACTGAGCATAGGCATGAGCCAGAATATCTTCCCGGTATATTTTGTCGTACAAGGCGTAGAAGCGGTAGCCAGCTTCTGACTTCGCTTTCGCGTGTAACGCCATTCGCAGTTTCTGAACACTTTCCGGAGTTGATAGGTTACCCAATCTCCTGTCCTTTCCTACTTCTTGCGTCTGTCTTGAACTGAGGTTCCTTCCCTCCACCGGCATTGCCCGGCTTCAGCAGTACTACGAACCTCTCCGTCACCCCATGGCGCCCGGCCTGTCCCTCACGGGCGTCCGGTTGATCATCCTTGCATCACGCCAAGGGGCTTCCCGTGTTGCGTGCGCTTTCCTTGTGTACATGCTGTCGCCAATACCCCGGCACAGCAACTGGGCGTCCTGCATTGCTCAACCATCCCAGTCGTGTCAGCCTTCCCCAGTATGGCAGCTGGGTCGGCCTGTGCATCGTCCTTTTCGAGGATTGCTCAGCGTTCACTCGCGTTACGGCCTGCACACTCGCGCTGTCACCATATTTCGTGACATGCTTTACCCGAAGGCTTCAGCCATTTCGTTACCTCCATAGCTGCTCCGGTTGCTTCCGGCTGGAGCATTTCGCCGGGTGGGATTTGCACCCACTGAAAAGCGCCGCCTTTGCACGGCGCACGCCAGAAGGAGACATTCGCGTCCACCCGTACTATCATGCATATGAGGAACAATAAATTCAGGAGGATTCAATGGATCAATTGCTTATCGAAAAATTGCTTTTCTCACTATTTATAATAGTACAGACCGATGGGGCTGCTGAATAACTGTTAGGGCTTATCGCTTTGAACTCTCAGATTACTTTCACGTTGGAAAAAAAAGATGTTTTTCAGCTCTATGAAAAGCTCTATTTCCATGAAATCGACTCTCGCGAAAAACTGAACTCGCGGCTACAAACACCGCTTACTCTCATAGTTTCATTCGTCGGTGTACTCGCCTTTTTACTACAAAACTATGGGCATCAAGGCTTCTCTCTCGCCGCAGTTCTTTTCTCGGCACTTATTGTTTTATCAGCCACTGCGCTTGCATCCGCAGCTTTTTTCTTCGTCAAGTCTTGGTACAACAACACATATTCTTTTCTTCCTTCAGCACAAGAGACAGAAAATTACCGTCAAACTCTTATCAAGCATTACGAGCCATATAAAAACGGTGATCAACTGGCATCGGAGCATTTCTCTGATTACTTGATGGCCTACTACGTCCGTTACTCATCCGACAATACGGCATGCAATGACCAGCGTTCAATTTATCTTCACAAGACCAACAGTGCGCTTATTATTACAGCTGCCATCGCCTTTCTCGCTTTCTTAGTCTTCTTTTTCGGAGGTCTCGATAAGGCAAATATCAAGAAGACAACGGATATATCAATCGTTAATCCTGTTGTACTAATTGGAGGAAATATGTCAAACGAACCGAAAAAGCTAAATCCACCACCACCGCCACCTCCTCCACCTCCGCGTCAGATTCGGGAAGGTGTTGAAGTTGTGAAGCCGAAAAATGTAGTTCCAATTCAACCTGGGAGCAAGGCAAATGGTCAATGACAAGAAACTTCCACCACCACCACCACCGCCGCCACCACCTCGGATGGTAAAAAGTAATTTAGATAAGGGTCGTCCCATTTCACCTCCAAGACCGATGCCAAGTGGTAAAAATCCCTAACGCGGCAGACAAACGGGGCTGCGCAAAAGCGCAGCCGGTTAGCTCTACGTTGAATGACTGCTTCGGGTCGAATGCGCCAGTTCGCGAATGTCCGGTGTCCGGCAACTCAATTTTTTGCGCTCAAGGAAATTTTCAATGCTCCGAAGCAGTCGCTCGTCAATCGTCACAATCGACCCACACCAGCCCCTAGTAGAGGAACATCCGAGCGGCCGCTTTTACTGCAAGCGGTCACTGAAAGGGAAGAAAATTAGCTTATTCAATAACCGTAACCCGTGAAGTCGTGCCCAAAGCGCACAATGATGCATAACAGAGTCCGGCAGCGAACAACTAAAGCGAAAGAATCGCTCCCCCAAGAGAATTTCAATGAGGGGACATTTCTCGACCATAGCGAAAATTCAGGAAAGAGGTATATGCCACTTCCAATATGGACAGTAGGAGACATTCGCGCCCGCCCGTACTATTATGCATGTGTGGATAGACAAAACAGCGGGATTCCAGTAAATCAATTGGTTTAGAAAAGAATGCACACCTCACTATTTTTAATAATGCGGATCGGTGGGTCCGTCTAATAACTGTTGGCATCGCACATGAACCGTTCCCTTGTTACTTTCGTCGGCTTTTTTGCCGCAACCTTTTCAGTTCAGGCGGCCGAGCAGCCGATTCGACTAGTGACTCCAACCGGAACGATCAATGGTACGCTCACAACCCCAATTGGAGACTCAACACCTCCTGTCGCATTGATCATCGCCGGGTCGGGACCCACGGACCGAGATGGCAATTCCCCTACGCCCGCTGGTACTAACAACAGTCTGAAAATGTTTGCTGCTGCACTGGCCGATGCTGGATTTGCTTCAGTACGTTACGACAAGCGTGGCGTCGCCGATAGCGCCTGCGACGCCACTACTGAGAACAACCTTCGACTTGAAGACTATGTTCTTGACGCTACAGCTTGGGTACGAACCCTAGCGAGAGACTCCCGGTTTTCCGGCGTAGTCATCATTGGACACAGCGAAGGATCGTTGATTGGCATGCTTACCGCGCAACGCACGCCGACCTTAGCCTTCATCTCAATTTCCGGTCCTGCTGAGAAGGCCGCATCCGTCTTGCGCCGCCAACTTCTCGGCCGTCTGCCCGCCGATTTGGCCGCAAGAAACGAAGCGATATTGTCCTCGTTGGAAGCCGGCAAGCTTTCAGACGATGTTCCGACTCCGCTTGTGGCACTCTATCGGCCTAGTGTCCAACCGTATCTCATCTCATGGTTCAGATACGCACCAACGACCGAACTGGCCAAGCTGCAAATCCCTTGCCTAATTATCCAAGGGGAGACCGACATACAGGTCGGTGTATCCGATGCGGAATTGCTTCACGCTGCCCAGAGCCGGTGCCAAGAGAAGCTTATACCCGGCATGAACCACGTGATGAAACTTGTTCCGCCCGACCGGGCCAAACAGCTGGCATCATACGGTAACCCAACGCTTCCCATTGCCGAAGAACTTGTTCGGACCGTGACGAATTTTCTGCATAGTGTTGTAGCAAGTCGGCCCCTGAGTGACGTGCAAAAGCGATGCCTAACGGTTCCATAAGGACTTCCTCGTCAAGCTAGATTTTCGGTTCACATTTTTTCCTCCGTTAAATTTGCGCTGCTCGTTCTGAGCAAGCCCAGAACAAATCAACTTCCTCAATGCATGGTGCGCTGTGCTGTCACAAGAGCAGACTGCATTTCCATAATCGGCCTTGTTGAACCAACTTCGTTCGATCCACAATATAAACCGCTCCACTTGCCCTCATTCGCTCATCGGTCTTGCCGTCACACCGGGGATCAACCGTTGTGGCTATTGGCTATAATCAGGTTAGCCAGGTTCGCAAGGGGTCGGTGTGACCTGTTTAGCTACCGCATTTCATGTTGCAGTGGTTTGAACTCAAAACATTAAGCCCTCCAACTCAAGGCCCTTCGGCAATGGCGACCAGGGTCTGGTGATATCCCACCCGCCCACTCAGACGAATGATCCATTGCTGCATCCGCTTCAGTTTGTCCTGGATTTCTTCAACGTGGCCTGTAGTGTCGAGCGTGCGCCTTGCACGAGCAGGCTGCGAAGATAGGCATCGCCACTATCTGCTGTCGCGCGATCCAATTTGGATCAGTAGATAAATCCACCACCGCCACATGCTGCGTTTAGAATCAATAGCAACAAAGCTAGGCTTTCAACCACCTCCACGCCAGCCCCGAGCAAGTCGCCCGTCATGCCGCCAAGGCGCCGCCGCAAAAATTCCCGCCACGCAAAAACAAATAACGGAACGCACCACAATATCGGCGCAACAATACTGCACGAGATGAGAAGCGCGCCCCATATCCAAATCGATGGCAGAGCGATTTGCCAACCGAAACGTTCTCCCATGCCGGGCTTGAGCGTGGGCAGCCGTGCCCAGATCAACGTCCCCCACCGCGCCCATGCCGGAATGAAAATCAATGCCCAATACTGCCCGCCGCGCGCCAGCAGCATCAACAATATCAGCTTACACGCGAGTTGCAGCACCAGGCTGACGACGCCGAAAGTGCCCAGATGCGGATCGGCCAGCACGGCCAGAAACCTGTCTCGGTCGCGATGTGCGGCGCCCATTGCATCGCTCATGTCGGCCAACCCGTCCAGATGCAATGCGCCCGTGATCCACACCCACAGCAACAAGGCAAGCAGCGCGCCCAACCAAGGATCGATGCGGCTGCCCAGCCACAGGGTTGCTGCCAGCAATGCACCGATGAGCATGCCCACCAAGGGGAACCAGTGCGCGCTGCGCGGCAATTCCGCCGCATCGAAGTCGCGCAGCTGTGGTGTGGGCAGCCGTGTTAAAAATTGAATTGCCAATATCAAGCCTCGCATCGCTATCCTCAATTTCAATTCTATTTCAATACTTCGATTTACTCCCTTCTCCCGCAAGCGGGAGAAGGGTTGGGGATGAGGGTCTGTGCGTTGCAATAAAAATTCTTTCTCCCTTACGCCCCTCACCCTAGCCCTCTCCCGCCTGCGGGAGAGGGAACGTGTAACAATTAACAGCACTCAAATCATTAACTGTTGATCTGGATATCGAATCAGTTAATGGAAAGTAAAAACGGAGGCAGCTCCTGCAGCCAGGAAATGCGCAGGCTCGCCGCTTCCGGCAGTGCGATCTGAAAAGCTTGTGCCGGTGTATAGCCGAACAACTCCATGAGCAAAGCGCGCATCACGCCGGCATGCGTAATCAGCAAACGGTTCGTTCCTGCGTCTTGCGCCAGCCACTCGTGCCAGCCCTGAGAGACGCGTTTGCGGAATTGCGCAAGCGCTTCGCCGTGCGGCGGGGCATGTTCGCCGTGCGTAGCGCGGAATGCCTGGTATTCGGTTGGATGGCGTGCGTTGGCCTCATCGGGTGTCAGCCCTTCCCACTCGCCGAATGACAGTTCGCCGAACGACGGCAACACCTGCAACGGCACGCTATGCTGTGCCGCATAAACGGCAGCGAACTCATGGCAACGCTTGAGCGGCGAGGTGACGACCGCATCGAAGGTGCCCGCCGGGCAGCGTGCAAGTGTCTGCTCCATCTGTTGCGCGCCTTGTGCGCTCAGCGGCTCATCCAGCGTGCCACGAAAGACATGCGCACGCCCCGCCACCGCGCCATGGCGCAGTACGGTCACCAGGATGGGATCAGTTTTGTTCACTGACTCCGGCCTCGGCAAACGTGGCCATGCCGCTATGCAATGCACACGCCAGTTGCAATAACGGCACGGCAGCCGCAGCACCGCTGCCTTCGCCCAAGCGCATCCCTAGTTGCAGCAAGGCTTGCGCTTCGAGCGCCGCCAGCACGCGTTGATGCCCCTGCTCGGCAGAGGTGTGCCCGAACAACAGCCAAGCGCGTACTTCAGGATTGATGCGCACGGCAACCAGCGCTGCCACGGAGCTGATGAAGCCATCCACGAGTACGGGCATGCCTTTCTGTGCTGCCGCAATGTACGCGCCTGCCAGTCCGGCGATCTCGAAACCGCCCACCGTGCGCAGCACTTCAAGCGGCTGATCGGCAGCAACCCGGTGCAAGCTCAGCGCCTTGGCGATCACCTGCGCCTTGTGCGTCACACCGGCGCTATCCACGCCTGTGCCCGCTCCGGCCAGAGATTCGGGCGCGGCGGATAGCAGCGCACAGGCAATGGCCGAAGCCGATGTCGTGTTGGCGATGCCCATTTCGCCGCCAATGAAGAGTTGTGCGCCCAGTTGCTTTGCACGCAGTACCGCATTACGTCCGGCTTGCAGCGCGGCTGCGCACTGGTCGGCACTCATCGCGGGTTGTTTGGCGAAATTGGCCGTACCGGCCGCGATGCGTTCGTCACGCACCTTGTTCAACGGTTCGACAGCAGACACCGTGCCGAGATTGATCACTTCCAGCGTGGCGTTCAAATGCCGTGCCAACACGCTGATGGCCGCCCCGCCCCGCGCAAAGTTGCGCACCATCTCGGCTGTGACGGCCTGCGGAAACAGCGACACACCTTCATCCGCCACGCCGTGATCGGCGGCAAGAATGCCGATGTACACACGCTCCATCACGGGCTGCTCCACGCCCTGCATGGCGGCGAGTTGCACGGCGATATCTTCCAGGCGACCCAATGCACCGGGCGGCTTGGTGAGTTGTCCCTGACGCGCCAGTGCGCTGGTGCGCGCCGTTTCGTTCAATGCAGCACAAGGTTGTGCCAGCCAGTTCATTGCCATATTCAATTTCCTTTCACGATAAGTGGCATTCCTGCCACGGTCAAAATCACACGTTCACATAACGCACCCAGTTGCTGGTGCAGACGTCCCACCTCGTCGCAATAACGCCGCGACAATTCGCCCAGCGGGACGATGCCCATATTTGTTTCATTGCTCACTAAAATAATTTCCCCCGGCAAGGTGGGCAGCACGCTCAACAAGGCGTCCACTTCGCTGCGCAATTCGGCTTCGCTGAGATCGCACAGCAATTGCGTGAGCCACAATGTCAGACAATCCACCAGTACACAGCGTCCGGCTTCGGCCTGTTGTTGCAACACCTGCGCCAGGTTGTGCCCGGCTTCGACCACCTGCCAATGTGCAGGACGGTGCGCCTGATGATGGGCGACGCGCTGTTGCATTTCCGCATCGCGCACCTGCGCGGTCGCCACGTACACTACATCCAGACCGGAATCCTTGGCATGCTGTTCTGCCAAACGACTTTTGCCGGAACGTGCACCACCCAGAATCAATTCACGCATTGCAGCTCTCCCAATTCGAATAGTTCGCGCAACTTCGCAGTATCCAGACAGCTTTCAACCGTATCCGCCAGCCGTTCCAGATCAGCCTCGCAACGCGCCCGATAGTCAGTTGTCTGCACATTGCGCAACCCCGCCCAGCGCAGCAACGCGCTGCACGCCTCAGGCGATTCAAACAAGCCATGCAGATAGGTGGCGAGGATTTGCCCGTCAGCCGAGATGGCGCCATCCGCACCGTGTTCCAGTTGCAGTGCAGGATTGTTCAATGCCGCGCCACTGGAAATTCCTGCATGAATTTCGTATCCGGACACGGGTGCGTTTTCCAGCAACAAAGTGCCGCGCACATTGCGCAACTGCTTTTCCGCAGCAAGCGTTGTTTCCAGTTCCAGCAAGCCCAGCCCCGCGCTGCTGCCGACTTCGCCTTCAATCCCAAGCGGATCATGGACATGCTGACCCAACATTTGCAGGCCACCGCAAATACCGATGAGCTTGCCGCCGTAGCGCAAATGTTGCTTGATCGCCCTATCCCAACCGGCTGCACGCAAACTGGCCAGGTCGCTGCGCACGGATTTGCTGCCGGGCAGGATGATCAGGTCGGCGGGAGGCAATGGCTCGCTGATCGGTACGAATTTGAATTCGATTTGCGGATGTAAGCGCAGCGGGTCGAAATCGGTGTGGTTGCTGATGTGGGGCAGGACGGAGACGACGATGCGCAGCTTGTACTCGCCCGCTTCTACCCTCTCCCTAACCCTTTCCCTGCAAGGGAGAGGGGATAATGAAGGCACTGCGTCTTCCGCTTCCAGATGCAGACCGTGCAGATACGGCAACACGCCAAGCACTGGTTTGCCCGTGTACTGCTCAAGCCAATCCAGCCCTGGCTGCAGCAAGGCAAGGTCGCCGCGAAAACGGTTGATGACGAAGCCGACCACACGCGCCTGCTCGCTCTCGCTCACCAGCGCCAGTGTACCGACCAGATGCGCGAACACTCCGCCACGGTCGATGTCGGCAATCAGGATCACCGGGCAATCCACCGCTTCGGCAAAACCCATGTTCGCGATGTCGCCCTCGCGCAAATTGATTTCGGCGGGGCTGCCCGCCCCTTCCACCACCACGACCTGATACTGTGCAGACAAGCGCGCGTGCGACTGCATCACCGCCGCGCGCGCCGTGCTTTTGTAGTGGTGATATTCCAGCGCCTCCATGTTGCCGATGGCGCGACCGTGAATGATGACCTGGGCACCCGTATCGCTATTGGGTTTGAGCAAGACCGGATTCATGTCGGTGTGCGGTGCAAGGCGTGCGGCTTGCGCCTGCACCGCTTGCGCGCGCCCGATCTCGCCACCGTCGGAAGTCACGGCGCTGTTCAGTGCCATGTTCTGCGGCTTGAACGGTGCGACCTGCACGTCCTGCCGCACCAGCCAGCGGCACAATGCCGCAACCAGCGTACTCTTGCCCGCGTCGGAGGTGGTACCCTGGATCATCACGGTACGCGCGGTCATCGCAGGCACCTGCGTAACGCTTCAGCCAGACGTACCCACTGCGCCTCTTCGCCCGGCAGGCCGAAACGCACACTGTGCGGCGCACTGTACAGCCGCGTCAGAACGCCCTGTTGTGCAAGCTGTTCATGTACGCGCACGGCATCCGCGCAGCACACCCATTGAAACAGAGTGCAGCCGCCACTCGGTGTCAAGTTCGAGCTTTGCAGCAAATCTGCAAGGCGTTGAGCTGCCAGCGGCAATCTCTCGCGTGTTGCACGTTGCCACGCCGTATCGCGCAACGCCAGTGCCGCCGCATAACGCGACGGGGCAGCAACCGGCCATGGACCGAGCAACTCGGCAAGTGGCCGCAACACAGCGGGTTCGGCCAGCACAAAGCCAACCCGTGCACCGGCCAGACCGAAAAATTTTCCCAGCGAGCGCAGCACGATCAGCCCCGGACGCGGACAGCGGGACGCGAGACTGTGTTCAGGCGTGGCATCCATGAATGCTTCGTCCACCACAAGCCAGCCACCGCGCGCCGCCAACTGCGCGTGCAAACTCAACAACTCATCGATACCGAAAAGTTTGCCGGAGGGATTGTTCGGGTTGACAATGACCACGACCTGCGCATTCGTGCCGGTCTGCAATATCTCTGCCGCAGACACGCTGCTGACCTGGTGACCATGACGTTGCCAGGCATGCGCATGCTCTGCATAACTCGGTGCGACAAGCGCCACCTGCGTGGGCGGCCGCAACATCGGCAACGTCTGCAGGGCCGCTTGCGATCCGGACACGGCCAATATTTCCATCGTGCCGTAATATTCTTTAGCCGCCGCATCCAGCCCGTCATCTTCTTGCGGCAAGCGTAACCAGACCTCGCCCGGAACGGCCGGAACCGGCCAGCCATGCGGATTGATGCCGGAAGACAAGTCCAGCCAGCTCGCCTCGTCTATGCCGTATCGTTGCGCGGCGCGACGCAATCTTCCGCCGTGCTCAAGCATAGTGTTGCCACCCCGCCATCAACAACGTGCCCAGCGTAATGACGACCAGCCATGCGTACAAGGTGTGGCGCACCAGTTGCACGGCTCGCGCGATGTCCGCAGCGCCGGCCGCCGCACCACAGCCCAGCAGCGGACGCTGACTTGATTCGCCGTGATAGATCGCGGCACCGCCGAGTTGCACACGCAACGCGCCCGCACCTGCCGCCATCACCGGGCCGGCATTCGGGCTTTCCCACGCTGGGGCCTGTTGCCGCCAACAACGCAGCGCACTGTGCGTGTGCCCAATAAGCGCATAGCTCAAGGCAGTCAGGCGCGCCGGAATGAAATTCAGCACATCGTCCAGCCGTGCGGCCGCCCAACCGAAGTAGTCATAGCGTGCGTTGCGGTAGCCCCACATTGCATCCAGCGTATTGCTCAGGCGGTACAGCACCACTCCCGGAGCACCGGCAACGACGAACCAGAACAGCGCGGCGAAGATCGCATCGTTTCCGTTCTCCAGCACAGATTCCACCGCGGCGCGCGCCACGCCTTCCTCATCCAGATGGCGGGTGTCGCGGCTGACCATCATGCCTACGGCCTGTCTCGCCGCAGGCAAATCGCCGACAGAAAAAGCTCTTGCGACGCGTTCGGCATGCTCGCGCAGGCTGCGCGGGGCGATGGCAAAATACAGCACCACAATGGAAAACAGCGTGCCAAAAATCGCTGACTGTTGCAGCAGCGCCGCGAGTGCCACAAAGGGGATCAGTAACATGCATACCGCGGCAACGCCGCGCACATAGCGCGCGCCGGACGCGGCCTGCGCCGGGCCATAAAATATATTTTCGATCCGCCGTGCCAGCCAGCCAAAACCTGCCAGCGGATGAAAACGGCTCGGTTCGCCCAATAGACGATCGAGCAACACCGCCGCCAATAGCATCAGCGGTACGGACAAATTAGATAAATACTGCGCTATTTGCATCAGTCTTCCGCCCGGCATTCCCAGCTATTTTCAAACAACATCTCGTGCAATGGTTGCGGCGTGCGCCACCGCTCCAGTTGCAGCATCGGGGCCGGGTAGAACTCTGCCACCTGCCCCAGACACAGGATCGCCACTGGTTTCCCGCCTGACGGGATACCCAGCAATGCAGCAAGTGCTACAGGGTCAAACAGCGATACCCAGCCCATACCCAAGCCCTCCGCGCGTGCCGCCAGCCACATGTTCTGAATCGCACAGGCGACTGATGCCATGTCCATTTCCGGCAGCGTGCGCCGTCCGAAAATATGCGCCTCGCGCTGATCCATCAGCGCCGCGACCCATAATTCCGCACAGTCGCGTATCCCCTCGACTTTCAAGCGCAGGAATTCAGCATTGCGTTCGCCCAGCGCCTGTGCCGTCAAAAGGCGCTCGCTCTCCACCAGCGCGTGAATTTGCGTGCGCAATGTGCTGTCACTGATGCGAATGAAGCGCCAGGGTTGCATCATCCCGACACTGGGTGCCTGATGCGCCGCTTGTAATACACGCTGCAAAACTTCTGCGGGAACAGGATCGTTGAGAAAATGACGCATGTCGCGCCGTTCTGCAATCACGCGGTACACCGCTGCGCGGTCGGTGTCGGAATATTGATGTGGAGAGCTCATGGTAGAAATAGTTGCGCCACCGCGTGCGGGTTGGACGGAAAATATAAATGGATGTACGAGGCGGTAAGACGCTTCTGTTGATACACTGCTTCGCTGCTGGCGCCGCCATTCGGGCATACCCCGCGCGCACTGGGCGCGAGACGGCTTTCCAGTTTTGAGTAGTGGAACGTATGACCGCGCAGTGTGCCTTGCGGCAGTATCACGCTCTGCAGCGCCAGTGCGCTCAGGCGCGGCTGCATCTTCGCTTCGCCCTCGATCAAGCCGAGAAGACTCTCCGATTTTTCTTGTGCATCAGTGAGCGTTTGCAGCGTATACAACATACCGCCGCATTCGGCGAGTATTGGCTTGCCTGCAGCGTGGTGCGCACGGATGGCGGACAGCATGGCTGTGTTGCTCGCCAATTTTGATAAATGCAATTCAGGATAGCCGCCGGGCAGATACAGGCTATCTGCCTCCGGTAACACTTGGTCATCAAGCGGCGAAAAAAAGCTCAGTTGTGCGCCCAGCGCGCTCAATACATCAAGGTTGGCCTGGTACAAAAACGAAAATGCGGGATCGCGTGCGACGGCAATTTTCACTCCCAGCAACTCGTGTGCCATAGCAGCAGATTCGGCCGGAGCAAAAGCGACGGCAGGAGGCAACCCGGTATGCGCGTTTTCAGCCCACAGATTTGCGGCATGATCGATGCGCTGCTGGATATCGGGCAGTTCTGTCGCTTGCAACAGGCCCAAGTGCCGTTCAGGCAAATTGATTTCCGCTGCGCGCGGAAGCGCACCGCAAAACTTTATGCTGGTAGGCAAATGCTCGGTGAGCATCTCGGCATGACGTGTACCGGCGACACGATTCGCCACCACACCGAAAAACGGCAAAGACGCATCCAGCTGCGACAGGCCGAAAGCCAGGGCGGCGAAAGTCTGCGCCATCGCGCTGGCGTCGATCACGGCCAGCACTGGGATGCCGAATTGTTTGGCGAGATCGGCGCTGGACAGTTTACCGTCGAACAACCCCATCACTCCTTCGACCAGGATCAGATCCGCTTCGCCAGCCGCCTGATACAACTGCGCGCGGCAGTCGGGTTCGCCGCCCATCCATAAATCGAGTTGATACACGGGATGGCCGGAAGCCTGCTCCAGAATGGTGGGGTCGATAAAATCCGGCCCGGTCTTGAACACCCGCACGCGCCGCCCCTGGCTGCGGTGATAGGCAGCGAGCGCGGCGGTGACGGTGGTTTTCCCCTGCCCGGAGGCGGGTGCGCTGATGAGCACGGCGGGACAATGGCGCACGGACGTCATAAATCTATGCCGGGTTGTGCGCGCACGCCGCTGCGGAAGGCGTGTTTGACGTCCTGAATTTCGCTCACCGTGTCGGCCATTTCCAGCAGACATTCGGGTGCAGCGCGCCCCGTAATCGCCACATGTTGCATCGGTGGCCGCGCCGCCAGGTCGGCACAAACTTGTTGTGCATCGAGATAGCCGTATTTCAGCAGATACGTCAGTTCATCCAGCACCACCAGGTGCAGCGATGCGTCGCGCAAGAAACCTTGCGCGACCGCCCACGCGCGTTGTGCGGTGGCAATGTCCGCCTCGCGGTTTTGCGTATCCCAGGTAAAACCGTCGCCCAGTACTTGCCATTGCACGCCGGGTTGTTGGCCGAAGAATTTTTCTTCACCGGTATCGCGGCGGCTCTTGATGAATTGCACCACGCCCGCTTTCAGCCCATAGCCCAAGGTGCGCGCCACCATGCCAAATGCGGAACTGGATTTGCCCTTGCCGTTGCCCGTCAATAGCAGCAGCAAACCCTTATCCAGGTCGGCTCCGGCAATGGCCGCATCGACCACCGCCTTCTTGCGCGTCATGCGCTGCCGGTGTTGTGTACTGTTATCCGGCAAGATTTATTGCGCCGCAGAACGTTGCGTGTTGGCGCGGTGCGTAAACACCACATACAACAAGACCGCAGGAACCAGGTACACCGCGGCACCGCTCACATACGGCACATAGTATTGCGCAACGCGATGTGCATATTCAGCCATGTTCACGTCGGCGAAGCGGCCGGAAAACAGATAGAACGAACCGTTTGAAATCATGAAAGCCACGCTGGTTGCCGCGAAGGAAATTCCGGCAAAAATACCCAGGCTGCGCAAACTGTGCTGGTGAATGCGTGCGTAGGAACGGCCTGCAAACCACAGCACGGCGTAGGTCGGAATCAGGAACCAGTAGGCCGGGGTAATGCAATAATCGCTCACGCCAAAATGAGTAATGGCGAGGTAATCAAGTGCGCCGGCGCCGAGCAGCAATGCACCAAAGAACAACCGGCTCGCGACAAAGAATCCCGCCAGCAGGAACACCGCCAGCGAAGCATCGGGCAAGTGCAGCGATGTACCGAAATGATGCATGCGCGTGCCTGCCATCAGCGCGAACAAACCCAATGCGATGAATATTTGACGTTGCGATAATTGTTTCATGTTGTACTCCTTTAGTTGGGATGATTTAAAAAATGAGTCGGGTCAGCACATTCGTTCATGACCCAACCCGCTACTACTGCTACCTGGGCTGGTAATTCAGCGTCAGATATACCGAGCGTCGTGCCTGGTTAAAGTACTGGGCGGTTTCGTATTGCTTGTCCAGCAGGTTATCAAGCCGCCCTTGCACCAGCCACACCTTGTTCACGCGATATTCGGCGCGCACATCGAGCAATCCATAGCCCCCCATTTGTTTGCCGGGGCTGTTGGCGAGATCGTCATAACGGCGTCCTTCCCCGTACAGCGAACTCGCCACACGCACCTCGCCGAATTGACGGGCAATTTCCACGCGCATGGCTTCCCTGGCACGGCGATTCAGCAATTTGCCGCTGTTGGCGCCCGACGTTTGACGCGGATCCTGCCACGTCAGCGTGGTGGCAACATCCCAGTCTGACAACTGCGTCTTCATCTGGCCTTCTACGCCAGTCAGCCGCGCGGTATTGATGTTGACCGGATTGAATGCTGCGTCAAAACCGATCAAGTCGGTAATGTCGGTTTGATACGCATTCACGGACCATTTGCCCGATTCAACACGACCAGCCAAACCAAGCTCGACACTGCGTGACAACTCCGGCCGCAAAGTGGCCAAACCAAATCCGGGGTAATACAACTGGTTGAATGTCGGCGCCTTGAATGCCGTTCCGTAGGACGCGGTCAAACGCGTGCTGTCACTCAGCGCATAGCCGTAACCCAGTCCGGATGTGATGTGCACGCCGAATTGCTGGTTGTTATCGCGGCGTGCACTGGCTTGAACACTGCTCCTGCCAAAGACACCCTGATACTGGCCGAATACGGCGTTATTGCTGCGTGAGCTTTTGGTGTAAAGCGTTGTGCTATCCACTCGGTCATTTTGATAATCCATTCCTGCCGTGAAAATATCATCCGCATTTAACGCAAAGTCATTCTGCCAGGTCAGTGTGTCGCGCTGCGTGTTGAAGCGGGATTTGAATACGCCATTCAGAAAATTATTCAAATAATCCTGTGAACTCCCGGCACGCAAGGTTGTATTCCAGGCCTGCATAGGCGCAAATTTCAGCGATCCGCCCAGCACCTGCTGTACCCCCTTGGACTCATTGGGGTTTCCGTCATACTGATTTTTGCTATTGGCACGCAGGGCATGAGCATCGGCGATCACGCCATTCTCGAAACTGTAACCCCCGTTCAAACCGAGCGACGAATTATGATAGCCGTCTTTATCCAAGTCGGCTCCCGTGGCGTTGCTCTTTGCGTTAAAGCCCCCGGTGTTTTGCTGGTTGAGCTTGAAATTGAGCCACCCCTGCTTGCCGCCGCCGCTCAAACCCAGCGCGGTGTTGTAAGTGCCATAGCTGCCCGCTGTGAAGCTGGCAGACGGAGTCGGCGTGCCACAACTCTTGCGCGTAAAAATCTGAATCACGCCGCCGATGGCTTCCGAACCGTACAGACTGGCGCGCGGACCGCGCACTATTTCAATGCGCTCAATTTGCTCAACCGGGATATCCTGGAACGAGGCTGTGCCCAAAGTTGCCGACCCGATCTTGATGCCGTCCACCAGCACCAGCACGTGGTCGGCATTCGTGCCGCGCATAAACACCGAATTCGACTTGCCTGCACCGCCGTTGTTGCTGATCGTCAAACCCGCCACGCCGCGCAATACATCGGGCAAGGATTGCGCTTGCAACCGATCAATATCCTCGCGTGTAATGACAGTAACGGACGCCAACGATGCATCCGCCGCTTGCGCAGTGCGTGTGGCAGTGACTACCACTTCGCCAAGACTTTCGTGTGCTGCGGCATGACCGATAGAAGGTGCCGCACATAAAGCGGCGGCAAAAATTATACTTTTGATTTGCATGAGCTATTCCCTGAATGATTCCAAACGTCCCCGTTGGAATGTTCAAATACAGGAAATGCAGCAGAGGGAGATAAAGGCAGCGGACTTGGAACAACCAGTCTGCCGTCCACGCCGCCTCCCGCAGCATTTCCAGACCATTGGAGCCGACTTGGCTCCTGCTTCAAGGCCGGTATCCGGGCTCACAAGACTAAACACATCGCCTTCCCATGATTTCTCACAGTGGCTTATCGATGTATCCACACTTGCTAACCGTTGCGGGGGCAGCACAGGCTTTTAACCTGTTTCCCGATTATCCTGGCATAACTTCGCCTGGCACCTTGTAGCGAATAAACTATAACCCAAGTTTTGACTTCATATCAAAAAATCCGCAAGTTTTACAGAGCAACAACAAAAGAAATATATTCGAAGAATTTACGGGTCCGCCGAGTTCATTCGCGGACTTGATCGCTACTGCCTATGGATTGGCGATTCGGATCAAAGTGAGGCTAACTCTATAAAGCCAGTGTCCACTAGGCTTCAGGCAGTCACAAAGATGCGCCTTGATAGCCCGAAGGCTGCCACTGTTTCGATGGCTCAGTTGCCGCATGCCCTCCGGACTGCTCCAGGTCCCGCACAATCTCCCCTTGCTCCAGCACCACCACCCTCTGTGCCATGGCAATCGTTTCAGGGCGATGGGCAATAACTATGCGCGTGAGATCAAGCTGGGCGATGGCAACATTGACCGCCTGCTCGTTCCATATGTCGAGATGACTGGTCGCTTCGTCGAGCACCAATAGTTTGGGCTCCTTGTAGAGCGCCCGGGCCAGCAAAACACGCTGCTTCTGGCCGCCGGAAAGCCCAGTACCGATATCGCCGATCAGTGTGTTGTAGCCCATTGGCATCGCCGCGATCTCGCGATCCAGCACCGCCGCGTGAGCACAAGCAGCGATCCGCTCTTGGTCGGGCGCTAGATCGAAGAAGCTGATGTTGTCGGCGATCGATCCCGAGAACAACTGGTCATCCTGCATCACCGCGCCGGCGATGCGGCGGAAGTTTTCTCGGCCGAGCTGTTCGAGATTGGTTCCGGCAACGCGAATGGAGCCTTCGGTGGGTTCGAGCAAGCCGAGCAGAAGTTTCACCAGCGTCGTCTTACCAGACCCGGAAATGCCCGTGACGGCAATAAATTGCCCGGCGGGGATTTCGAGGTTGCAATTCTTCAGAACCCACGGCTCGCCATCAGCGTAACGAAAGGAAAGTCCCGTGATCTTGATGTGTGGCTCCACGGTCGCCAGATCGATTTCCGGGAGTGCATCATGCCGTTCCGGTTCTGTAAGAACGATATCGGCCACGCGCTCGCCATGCAGACGCAGCATACGCAGTTCAAACAACCGATCGATCAGCGACGCCATCCGTTGGCTGAACTGATCCTTGTAGGCCAGGAAGGCGAACAGCATCCCTACAGAGAACTTGCCGTCGATCACCGCCAGCGCGGCCAGCCAGATCACCACGACGCGTTCAAGGCCGAAGATCAACGTGTTGGCCATCTGGTACGAAATCGTGATGCGCGCGATGCGCAACTCGGCGTTGAATTGTTCAACCAGGCGATTCGACCACCCAGCATGTCGTTCCGGCCCCCTGCCGAACAAGCGGACACTTTGGATGCCGCGTACCGATTCCAGAAAATGGGTTTGTTGCTTGGCGGCATGGACGATCTGTTCCGAATTGGCGTCCCGCAACGGGCGGAAGATCACCCAGCGCAGTAGGCCATAGAGTATCACCGTGATTATGGCAATGACGCTCAATTTCACGCTGTACAAGACCATTAGGACGAAGGTTGCCAGCACCAGCAGGCCATCGATCAATCCCTCCACCAATTGGATGGTCAGGCTGCGCTGGATAGTCTGAATGGACCCAAACCGAGAGACGATGTCGCCCAAATGCCGTTTTTCGAAGAACGGAAACGGCAAGCGGAGCAAGTGGGCGAAGGCATTGCCCAGCCACTGGAAGTTGAATTGGGTCGTCAGTACCGTACTCACCCAAGCCCGCGTGATGGTGACGGCCGCTTGTACCAGCACCAGCACCAGAAACCCAAAGCCGAGCACGGTAATCAAATCTCGGTCGGAGGACACCAATGCCTCGTCGACGATCCACTGCAAATAGAACGGCGCCACCAGCGCGCAGAGTTGCAAAGCGATACCCAGCAGCAGCAATTGCACCAGTCCGCGGCGCAGCCCCGTCACTTTGCCCATCAATTCGAAAAGCTTGATCTGGCGGGTCTCGCGCTGCGGCCGGAAATCGGTACCGGGGGTGAGTTCCAAGGCAACGCCGGTGAAGTGCTCCGCCACGTCCTTCATGGCAACCCGGCGTTCGCCGATGGCCGGGTCGTGAATGACCACCCAATTGGCAGTAACCTCATGCAGGACGACAAAATGGTTCATGTCCCAGTGCAGCACGCAAGGCAGCTTCAAATCGGAAAGGTGCTGCAAATCCAGCTTCAGCGGACGGGCGTGGAGCCCAAGCGCCTGGGCGACGGCGATCAGTCCCTTGAGCGAGGTGCCTTTCAGCGAAACGGAAAAGCGCTGGCGCATTGCCGGCAGGTCGATCTCGTGACCATGAAAGCTCGCCACCATTGCGACGCAGGCTAGGCCGCATTCGGCTGCTTCGGTCTGTAGCATCACGGGCATGCGTGGCCCGGTGAAGAACGACAACAGTGGAGAATTGCTCATAGCTTGCCCGATATACTGAACAGCGGTTCCAGCACCCATTCGTAGAGTTTGCGCTCTTCGAGAAAAATGCTCGCATCCAGGGCCATGCCCGGCCGCAGGGACTGTTCGATTCCATAAGCCAGGACGCTCGGATGCTCAAGCGTGACGCGCACCCGATACAACGGCTCAACGTTCGTCAAGCCGCCCTGAACGAGCGAAGAGATTTCGTCGGCGCGTAGCGCCGTGCGCGAAACTTCTCGAATGCGCCCGCTGTGCTGACCGAACTTCTGATAAGGAAACGCTTGGTAGCGGATTAATACCGGCAATCCCAGCTTGAGAAAACCGACCGACCGCGAAGGCACATAGAGTTCCGCTTCAAGCGTGGCGCTCTGCGGCACCAGACTGGCGAGCAGTTGGTTGGCGGCGACGGTCTGCCCAGGTTCGGCGGAAATCGCCGCCACTTGGCCCGGCTGCGGCGCGCGCACAACGATGCGCCGCCTGGCCTCGTTCTCGGCAAGATCCTGCTCGATGCTGGCGATGTTGCGTTGCAAAGCCAATTCGTCGCGTTTGGCCTGCTTTTGCTGGTCTTGTAGTTCGGCCTGGGCGGTGGCGAGGTCGCGTTCGACGGCCGCTTTCGCGCGTTCCAGATCGTACACCCGCTGCTGCTGGTCGATGAGATCGGCGGTCTTGTCCTGAAGTTGCGCTATGGAAATGAAGTTCACGTCGGCGAGTTCCTTGTACCGCTTCAGTGCTTGCTGGGCCAGGTCGACGCGCCGTTCCTGAAGAATGATCTGGCCGGCGATACGGTCGGTCTCCGTCCCCAGATCCTTGGCTCGGTTCGCTGTGGCGGCGGTGCGCTGTCGTGCTTGCATGGAGGCCAGCCCGCGTTCCGTCTCTAGGTTCTCACGGCGTGATTCCAACATGGTGCTGATGGTACCTTCAGTTTCGCCGCGCGTTGCGCTGGTGCGTTCGCTCGACAGCACGAACAGCACATCGCCGGTCACAACGGTTTGTCCTTCTTCGACGCGTCGCTCGATGATGGTTCCGGCTTGGCCGGAAACTACTCGGGAGATGCCGGTGCTGGGCACGATCATGCCCACCACCTGCGCCTTGCGGGCGTAGCCAAACAACGTGAAGAAAACGACAATACCAACGGTAATTCCAACGAAGAGGAAGGTCAAAACTGAAAACGAAACCGGGCGTGCCAGCAGAATCTCGCCGTGCAGCTTGTGGCGCGCACTGTCGAGTGCTTGCTGGCGGAAAAGGGGAGTTCGGGAGGGAATGTCGGGTGTCGGGTGATCTGGCATGCGGCTAAACGATACAAACAAAAGATTGTGGCGAAGTCATATTGGCACCTATTTATCGACTTGTCTCATAACAGTGCTGATACTGAGCCGATAGCTGCAAATGACGCTCTATTGCCACCTTTGCTAACCAATTGGCACCTTCCCCCTGATCTTTTGCCTTATCTAAATCATCTCGAACAAATTTCGATGAAAATCCATTATTGTTTGCATAGAGAACATCGTCTTGTCTTCTATAGTTGCGGTAAGCCGCGTTCACTAATGAACTGTCATGATATCCCCTGCACCAGGCTATTGCCTCTTTCAACGAAAGACTAGGTAATATCCATTCGCACGAATTCCAGATATCAATATTCCGCCCAGCAATAATACTATAGTCTTCGTGTTGCGCAAGCGGGGAGGATGCAACAACATAATATGGTTCAACCGATATTTGATCGGAGAACATACGTAAGGAATCCAGAAGCCTCTCAATGGAAGCAATGCTATCCCCAGGAAGTCCAATATGGATTGTCACCATTAAATACGCCACCGGACCCATTGACTCGCGAAGCCGTGCAACAAGAGCTTGAATATCAAACTGCGTATAACCCAACACGGCGCGACCTTTTGGCGTTGCTCCGTATAAGCAAACATTTAATGAGCCAATTCTGTGCTCTTTAATGAATGCCCAAAATTCTTTTAAGTGAGCAAGTCTAAGGAAGTCGGAATTTAGGTGTAACTCTATTTCGCCATTTGGCGCGACTCTATGCATCATATTTGATAACAGGTGGAATTTCGTCTCCGATATCTTTAGTGAGTCGCTAGTAAGTGTCAAATTGAATGGTTGCGGTTTTAAGTTTAATTCTCTTTCTAGTTCTTTAATATTAGAAGCCAAATTTGTAGCTTTAATTCTCTTGTACGGCAAGCACGTAGTTGGCTCTCTTGAACAATTTATGCAGTGCCCGTGGCACTCAGGCATGTCGATCATCATATTGGCAGAGCGCCATAAGTAGCCATTGGCCGGAACATATTTGACAGACTTCCTTCCTCCATAATCGAATTTTGGAGACGAGATGTTAAACACAGTCGCCATTTCCAATAACGAATCATATCCCCGCCTGAATATGGCCGAGGCTTGATTAAACGCATCGTCTATAAATAACTCATCAGGTAACAACCCCATGATGCAATACTTAATGTTAGGGTACCCCTGTCGCAAACTGGTCATTTTGTCGTTAATGATTCGCGCCCACGGGAGTGGGATACCGTCTGGGATATCTCTCCATGCCCCCGCTAGATATATCCCAGCCCATACAGTGCGCCCTCGATATTTACGGACCAAATACTCAACAAGAATGCTATCGGGTATTTGTATGAACGTATCATGTATGGCGGCGTCCACTGAAAAATGTTGCAGTGCCGTTTTTGCGGCATAGACCCCAGGTATCGGCCAGAAACGGGAATCCGGACGTTCAGAGAAAATCTCGATAGAATAAGTGGCCATTTCAAGTATCCGCAATTAGCGATTGTCTTTACAGGACTCGACGGTTGTTAAGAGCGTAGCGGGCTAAGCTAAACAAGCATTTTGTCAAGATAGCGACAGCGTCGCACTGGCTGCGCGTTTTCCACTGATACCCACGGAGCCAGTGGGAAACCCTTTAATGTCGCCCACCTGACACTGTCTCCAGCTCATCCCCATCCGCTTCTTTTCTAAATAGCGTCAGTGTGAAGCAGCTTCTTCAATTTCCCTTCTCCAGATTTTCCCGACAAGACTGAGTCATGCTGGAAAGATCGATATCTCCCATCCAGGAAACAAGCCTAATAGGGATTAGGCCGGTAATAAAAAAAACCGCTGCACAAAGGAACGGCAGCCGATAGTAAAACTGAAAAAGACACGCCTTTGAGAATTCGTCGTTCTCCAAATATAAACAGCCTCCGCGGCAAAATGCGAGGACAGGGCATTTTATGCAATTGTCACGTGAGCGCCAGTGCCATACTGTATTCAGTACTGGACCAGGAAGGTCGCTTACGTGACCAAGCAAATGCCTTCCGACAGGAAGTGTATTTTGGCAGGTAACAATGTTTTGCGTATTCAGATTAACTACGACAGCATCTGGTCTATCCAAGCCACATTTATGTCCAATACAAACGGCTGGCTTACTGGTTTGAAGCATCGAAAAAAAGTCCTGTATTTCCTCCCCAAACGCGAAGAGGCTCTTCCCGGCAATTAGTTCCTCAAAAACGATAGAAAGATCGGCCAAGCTAGGGGCAACAACATTCTGATTTGCCGGCGTCGCGAGCCCCTCCGTTAATAAAACAATATTTATATAAGACGTGCTTAATCGTCGAGCTAAATAATGGCGAATATCTACGATGGACAAATTGTCGGACGTCAAAACGCAGTTAAAGCGTAATGATCTCCTGCTCTCAAGCAATCGGTGAAACAGTTCGTGAACATAATGATTATTGAGTACATCATCAGTTCTATGCCGACCGGGTCCATCATGGCTTATAGTAACGTCAACCCGATCATGAGTCAGAATCCAATCCGCGATTTGCTTGTTTATCAAAGACCCGTTTGTAACGGTACCAACTCTGGCCTGGGGATAAATGTCCAAAAGGCTTTCAGCTAAAGGCTTGAAATCCGACCAATAAACAAATGGCTCGCCCCCCCATAACTCAAATCTAATTTCTTGCGCAGGATTTAGCCATGATCTTAGCCCGGCAACAAAGCCAGCGACATTTTCCCGGTTTGCGTTTTTCCTAACCGGAACCATCGATGAAGAAGAGTGATCACGTCCGTCTTGCTGCGCACAGTAACCACATTGAAAGTTGCATTTCAATCCCAGCTGAATCTTAACTAATTGGAATGGCCCGTGTTTATGGCCCGGACTACTCGGAGTAATAGTAAACTGTCGCTGATGCTCCCACGGTTGCTGCGTTTTCTGGTATTTTCTACCGACTCGATCAAGTGATAATAAACCGCCCGACGACCACTTCATAATATTCGATTGCACGTCATAATGAACGGATTTAATATCGCCTCGAGAATCCACTAAATCAATTACAACCGGATTAGCGGTTTCGGTAGCATTGTCCATTAGCCGGAAAGCTCCGCTACGGACATTTTCCCACAAAGATCAGCGCCATCAACGCTAACACCACTCTCGACGACATAGCTGTTTGCAATAAAACTTTGGTTGCCGTCCAACAAAAAACTATGCAGTGTTTCAGGTTCCGACACAACCCTGTAAGTCAATGAAGAGACGGTACCTATCCCATCAGCCAGATAAATCTTATCCCCTAATTCCATCTGACGGAATTGCCTGTCTTCCAATCCAAATTCCGGATTCAATTTGCGCTTCCAGGTTCGATAGGCACGATATCCCTCCAAATCCACTGCAAGCCACAGTCCATCTTCGCAAAGGAATAGCTGCTCCCATGTGCACTCAATTTGTGAGTTCAATTGGTAGATCTTGTCCCCCGGCTGAACAACACAAGTAACTAGTTCCGACACCCGATTACTACCGCCGAGTGCTGCTAATTCGGTTCCCACGGGAATTAGTTCGATCGGGACGATTGCTCCATCAGCACGCTTTACTCTGGTATGCTTGGGGAAGCAGCAAAAGCCTCCGCCTGAACCAGCAACTAAAACTAGCACACCAGCGGCCACGACGACGACGACACCCGCCACTACTGCAGAATAAACGGTCACGGCAGCCGCAGCATTAACGGAAGCCAAAACATTAATGTTAATCGTCAGGGTACCACCCCCGCCGGCAACCTGTTCAAGCGTATCGTCGTCTAGTGGAATCTCAATCAAATTAGAGGCTCCATCCCTGCAGAATGTAACCCCTGGATTATTTTCTTCTTGTAGCGCTCTTGCTAAATTGGCCTGAACGCTGTCCTCACTTAACTGTGCACCACACTCTCTGTTTGCAAAGTCAACTAAGCCTGCCACACTAAAATTCGACTTCAATGAGTCTATGAAAGCCTGTTCCTTACCCACTGGAATAACAAAATCATCGATATCATGTTTCATAAAATTTTCCTTCTACATGTTGAACGAATTAGTAATGTAATCTACCTCACAATGCATACCCAATAAACCCCCTGTGCCATAACGAGTCGATTAATCCTATAACCTTAAAAGCGTTTTCCTCGGTGGAACGTAGTTTTTGAACAATCTCAACCGGAGTATGGCCCCCTTCACTGAGCAATTGAATCAGGCGCCTTGCCTGTGTAAAGTCGGCCCTTGCATTCCGACTCACCAAGTAAAACTTACCGTTCTCCTCGACGCAAGAAAGACCCTGATCCAATCTAATCGGAACCGCTGGATTTATTGTTATCGGCATATGCTTGGCAACAATATCCAACATTACTTGACCGAGATCAGTGTGATTTTTATATCCCATTTCCGCGTGGATAACAAAACCATCTTTCCATTTCACGGAAGGTTGACATGGACTAATTAGTTGTACAGTTTTGGTCACAATATTGACCAAAAAGCCGGTTACACAAGCAATAGTTGCCGCCTGAAGATTCTGCTGACGCTTTTTGCTGTGGGAGGGCGCCGAGACTGCATCCGAGAATGCTTTTCCAGCCGCTGATTTGAATTCCTGACTTGCTCCAGAATTTTGCAACACCAATTCCACGCCCAATAGCTCTTCATCTGTAAAAGTATTGTGAATTTGCTTAAGCTGTGAGTTGCTCAATACGGAAAACCTAGTGGGAAAATCGCGGTTGATGCTAGCTAGACTCAGCACCTCCTTAGTGAGGCTAACGTTCCTAAGAGGTATAGCCGTTGTCGTCTGAGGGACTACCCCAGTGATTTCACGGTATATTCTCAAAAAGTCGATATATTCCGGATTGTCAAGTGGATCTGTCGCCCAATATAGGAAGCCGCTGCTCATACCGGTGCCGACCACAGATTTTGCAGTATGAAGCAAAGACCGCCATTCAGCCTCTCCTCCACCTTTTAGTGAGAAATGGCCTCGAAATTTCTTGGCGGAAACTCCGCAAAACCAGCAACCTACGGAGCAACCATCGGAAAGTTCAAATGCTATTGGCGTATGAACTATTCCTAGGCTGGATAATCCCAACTCGAATTTAGTCCGCTGGATATTGCGTTGCCGCCAAGAGTCGAAGTTTTCATTAATGCCCGAAGAGCCGCCGGCTGCAACCAATTGTTTTCGGAACACATTGGCAGTAGAAACATATTTCATCCATAGATATGCAAGCGGCCACTTTTCCGATATGAAGCCATCGTCGGTAAATGGGGTTAGCAGAGATGGATTGAATACTGGTTCAAGGCATTTATACGTAGAGACATCGACATCCTGATCATTGTCGCGGCTGTGATCGGCGATCCCTTTATCGACCTTAAGCCTAAACTCCGGATCCCCCTGATATCTCTCAATAAACCGCTTGGCCTTGGCAAATAAACCTCGGTTACGGTCATCCAAAGAACGCATAAAGTGAGCGTACTCTCTGTCGGTTGCGCTGTGTTCTAACTGTTCTGTTGAATTGTGATTTTGCAAAATCGATCCTCAGGCCGCTGCGGGAAAATAAATGCCTCAGCAATACATTTACTGGTCGTTTGAGGAATTCTCGCACCCTAAGAAAGGGGCCTCCCTCTTAAGTGACGACACCTTGAGAGTGAGTGCGGAACAGAATTCAGTCTGATTTTTTGGGGAAATCATTATTGTTTTGGAGTATCCCTGAATGTCATATGCTATTCGGAGTCTATCAAGAGACAACGCTGGCGATGCAGACATATCTCGAGTTTTTTCCATTCGGATTATCGTTTGAAACGGAATCTGCCATTTAAATATCCCAAACCGTACTATCAAATTATGATCATCTAACGAATACTTTGTATTTATGACTGGTAGCCACATCAAAACAGCCGCTATCGTCGCCATGGTGAAAGTGAACACGAAATACCTAGAAATGTTATGGAGATGGAATAGGGAAAATTCACTCTCACCTCGCACAAAAGGCATAACCATGGCGATGGAAGCCACAACGAATACTAGAATGAGCCAGAGATCGACTTTGGAGTGAAATTCAATGGGCTGCATATTTTTTCCTTGAAAACACGGCAGGCTTGCGCTCGCCTATAACGTTAGGCAGGCACACTACCTGAGAACACTCACTAGAACAACTTAAATAATGGCCTATATCTTTTTCTCAATTTAGGTTGTACATGACTCCGAAAGTGGCACTGCCCTAAGACTTTAAAAGGGTCTATATCTTTTGTTGATCCTGAGAAAAGTATATGGAATCCCATTTCCTATAGACGAGGCAATGCGAAATTCCTGTGAAATTTTTACTCAACTTGACTGGAGGCCTGTTCTTGGCGACTGAAACCCGGTGGCCTGTCATCAGAAATTTTTTCGAATGGGTATATTTTGGCCGACAATTAGCGGATTGCCCTCGCAATTTCGACTGGCAGCAATGTGGAGGGGTGCGGACATTGATTTTCCCAATTCGAAGGTCTGCAGATGGCACGGAAGAGTCATTGCACCATGCAAACTGCTTGCCGAAAAGCGGACCTCCATGGTCAGTTCAGTCCAGCATTGTATGACCGTCCGGTCAGGCCGAAAAGGAGGCCGACGGCAAATTTCCTCTACCGGCAGCTTCACAATCAGTAAGCCGCCATTGTCCATGAAAAAAATCATCCGGCAGATGTCGATAGCGCCACCTGCAAGTGGCGGATTTACGGTGGAATACACAAATATTCGCAATGGGGCTTTACAAACCCTATATGTGGGGTATGATAAGCCCCATGAGAGCAACTCTTATCTATCGCAAGCAGTTCTATCACAAACAAGGGCATGTTGAAGCTGTAGTGTGGGTTGTTCCCTCCCCCATTAGACCTTCTGTGCATGGATTTAAGTATCGTTTGGTTTATATCGTAAATGGAATTCGTGTGGTCGGTTACGACAACGAACGCGGCAAGGGTGATCACAAGCATTTGGGTGAGATAGAAGTTCCGTATGTATGGGTTGATGTCCCTACTTTGCTGGCAGACTTTATGAATGACGTGGGGGAATAATGACTACTCTGACAATTACCGTTGGCGAATCTCTGGCTGAAGGCTTGCGTGACCTCGCAAACACGATGCAGGCAGCATCGGAGGGTCGAGAAGTCTCGCCCAAATTTGGGCTTGGCTTTGAGAACATGGCGCAAATGGGTGAGGTGTTTAGCCCTAAGCGTTGGGAATTGGTCGAGGTGCTAAAAAAGACTGGCCCACAAAGTATTTATGCCTTGGCAAAGCGGCTTGATAGGCACTATCGCAATGTGCACCAAGACGTGACCAAGCTTTCTGAGTGGATGGTGATTGAAAAAGATGAGTCGGGGAAGGTGTTTGTGCCGTGGGATAAGATAGATGTACAGTGGCCGCTAGAGCGGTTGGCAGCTTGAGTTCGGGAGGTAATGGAATGGATATATTACTTTTGGTGGTCTTTGCCATCGGTGCAATCGCAATGCTTGCCTGGTGTTTCCGGCAAGTGCGCAAGGCCTATCGTTACCTGTTCATGCCGAGAGCGGACGACTACCTGATGAATGTGAGCCGGATTGACTGGACTACCTACAAGGAAGAACTCACCCCATGGCGCGACCTGCCGAAGTACAAGGGTGTGACTGGCTGGTTCGGTCTGCCGGGCTATCGTGACGTGATGGTACCGAACAAGCACAACTACGCATCGGTGGCGTATATGGACACTCCGGTTAAGCAGTTTGTTTATGACGTAATGGCGTACTGGAAGGAAAACAATTTGCGCAATGGTGGCGATGCCAAATTTTTTTGGATTGCTATTGTCTTAATTGGCGTGGCATACATTATTAAGCCACCTCTTGTCTGGTTGGTTGCGTTCTTCTTGTTGTGGCTTGTTTTATGGATGGGACCAACAGGTCAAAGAGCCGCACGACGGAGCGCAGAACGCTTCAGACACTTCAAACCTGACGATTGGCGCAAGGTCTATCGTCAAGTGGCCGAATCAAAGGAGCGCGAAGACGAAATAGTAAGTGCTCTACGAAGAGGCGGCGGGGTTGGTAGAGTTGGTGTTGGACGATTTGGTGCTGGTCTTTTCAAGTAGGCGGGTAGCGTGTGAAAAAAAGGGGCGACACGATAGTGTCGCCCCTTTTTCACTTCTTGGTGATTTTTTCCACCGCCTGATTACCAATGTTTTTAGCTTCACTTGCCACATCAGACGCGATATTGAGCACGTCGTCGTTGGTCTTTTTAATCGCTTGACCAGCGGCTTGAGCGTCGGCCTTAATTTGCTGTGGTGCGTTTTCCAAGTGCGATATAACTCCATCGTCGCCCGTGATCAGATTTCTTGTCGCTGCACCCGCCCCAATAGCTCCCGCACCTTTACCAATCTCCTCTGTTGTTTGCGTCACCCCGACTTCGGCCTTCGCTGCCGCACGTGAGGCAGCAAGGGATGCTGCTTCTTTTCTTGCTTCTATTTGGGCTGCTGTATCGGAAACCTGTGTAGCACCGGTTTCGGCTACTTTTTCGACTGAGTTAGCAGCTATGCGCTCTTCTGTTTTTGCCGCTACTTTGAGTGCGGTCGCTTCTGCCGCATCACCTGCGGCTTTGCCAGCTTTTGTCGCAAGACCAACCCCCTCCGTGGCGACCTTACCGCCCGCCCCTCCAATAACCAAAGAACCACCCTCTAATGCAGCGCCAACAATATTTCTGGTTAGCGATCCGTGATTCTCATCGGCTGTTTGTTGGGCTACACTTCCTAACGGAACCCCTGCCCTGTCCAGCAACTTGGTAGAGTCTGAGCCTAGCGCTGCTGGAACGGCATTCGTTGCAGCTCTAAGCGCATTACTTCCATGGGTTGGGTCGGTGTTTTGCGTGACAGACTGTTTGAGCGGATCGCCTTCAGCCTTGACCTCGCTTTGCCCGTCGTGAATCTGCTTACCAGCATTGTCGAGCGCACTATTCACCTGCGGTGTTACGTTATCGACCGGCTTGGTATTGGGGTTCACACCAGCCTTGTTCTGCGCCGCCGTTACGTCACTATCATTCTGGTTCTTGAATGCTGCCTGCTGCTCTCCTGCCGTTGGAATCCCATCAACATCCTTCGCGTGCTGCGCTCCCACGGTGTTGGTCGGTGCAGGTATGTTCTTCTCAATCTCCGGCGCCAGTCTTTCATCGCTGAACCTTTGCGCGTACTTGCCAATATCATCAGGGTGCAAGAGAGACATTTGCGACACTTCGTTCGCTGTGAAATTCTTTCCGGTTGTCGGGTTTTGTTGTTGTTCCATCCAACCCATAAATTCATTGTTGTGGTTGGTGTCGAAGGCTGCTCCCATTTCTCTTGTGCGGGTTGCTGCCTCTTGATAGCTATTAGACCTTTCAAAATTGGCGGCGGCAGACTCCACATGCGACTCGCTTTTTTGCAGGTTGCTCACAATCCCCTGCGCCGCCTTCACTGTAGCAGCATCGCCTTTCGTGAAGTCTTTGTTTTTGGATGCTGTGTCGATTTTCTGGACGGCTGCTTTGAATTCCTTGTTCTGCGCCAACTCGTGTGCCAATTTCTGGTCTTGTGAAGTTGTTGAGCTGCTTGATCCTTCGATTCCAGTCCCTGCTTTCGCCTCTGCACCTCCAACGAGTGGCACCTGAATTCCACCTTTCACCTCGGCACTCGCATATGCCATTACTTTCGCTGCTTGGTCTTGTTTTAATCCGTGGCTTGCGGCAAATTTATCTCCAACGGCGGTCATCTCGCTGAAGCCTTGAACCACTTGTGCCGCGCTGGTTGTGGAGGCTCCAGTGGATGCCTTTGTGTCTTTGGCGTGTGTTCTGTCGAACGTTTTGAACTCATCCCGCGCGGCAGTAATATTGCTCGCTGCGCTGACGGTTTCTGCCATCCCTGCCCGTTCCGCTGATGTAGCAGCACTTTGAAGTGAACCGGCAGTCCGGCCACTCAGTTTTGCATTTGCTCCAATCTGCTGGAATGCGGCGCTATTGTTTATCACCTCACCATTCGCCCCATAGAAGTGGCCTACATTGTCAGCGCCAGTCATTGAGTGCCCGCCCTGAGAAAGCGAGGTCTTTGTGTTCATCTGTCCCATGCTCAGATTGCTCGCCGACTGACTACCTAATGAAGCACTTCCCATCGAGAATGAGCCTGTTGCCATGCCTGATGCCACTTTCTCGGCTTCACGCGATGGGCTTACCATACCGCCTATCGCTTGAGCGCCAACATCGCCACCCTTTACGATGGCCGCCGCGATTGCGGGAATGGCGGTGGCCGCGATCATGCCTGCAATTCCCTCATCCCGCAGATAGGCATTATTCACAAAGCTGTACTGGGACATGGACAACCCAAGCCCGTTGGTCATGGCCGCAAATTCCTGCGCGTGCATCGTCATAATCAAGTGCATGACGGCATACAGCGGTGGCCACAACTGCACCCACAGCAAACTCATCACGTATGCCTTGATTACCAAGCCGCCTTTATGTCCGGCCATAAGCACCAGCAGCATGATGATTGGGAAGATCGCGTACTGCACCAACTCCACGATGTTTTTGACCTTCGGCATGGTGCTTTCAGCCAGCGACGCCATCATCTTGTAACTTTCACTGGTGGAACGGATCGCCTGCGCTTGTCCAAGGTTGGCCGCTGCCCCTGCCGAATCTCCGAGCTGAGCGGGTAGCATGTATTGCGCATCGATCATGAAATTACTCATGGCCGTCTGTTTCGTTATCGACATCGCGTCCGTGGAAATGCCAAGCATGTAGTTCGTGGATGTCTGGATTGCACTTTGTATGGCTGTGTTGGCGGCAGCGGTCGGCAACCCCGGATAAAGCCTTCGGCCAAGTGCGTTCATCTGTTTGGTGTTCACGTAATCAATCTGCATGCCCAGCATGGAATAGGCCACGTCGCAGTTATATGTATCAGCCGCTGGAGCGGCGCCAGGCACGGCGGCAAGCGTTACAAGCAGGCCGGGGTTAGTTTTGCCGGAAAGATATGTCCAGATGTCGTTTGATTTAGCCATGTCGCTGGCCACGATGTAGCCGGTGGAATATTCTGGAACAACGCATTCACGGTAGAACTCCAAAAGATTGCTGTTGAGGATGGAGTTATCGAACTTCGTGTGCAGGATCTCCTGCTGAACGCGGTGACCAAATAGCGTGCCATTGGTGCGAAACTGAATATCGTTCGGGAGAGAAAACACGGTCTCGAAGGTGTTGGTGAGCCAATCGCCAACGTGGCTGACGGAATGCGCAAATGCGGCGAGGCCAAGGGGGACGTTCGCTACGGTGACGGGCGCGGTACTGCCAGTCCGGTCGATCAGCACGACGTTCGTTTTCGGCACCAACAGCATGCCATTGAACACGGCGAACATGACGACCCATCGCCCGAAGTCGGGAAGCTGGCTGAATCCGGCGAGTACCGCCATCGCCATCGACAGAATGCCCACAAGAGCAAGGGACTGCAATAAACCAAGATAATCCGGGCTTCCAACGACTGCCGCAACCGCGTTGAATACCAATTGCAACTCAGCAATATTCCAGTAGGAATAAATATCAAATTCCATCACGTCCTCCGCTGCACAACAGCAACTCTTAGTTCATTACCGACATCGAGGTAAATGCCTGCGCCGGGATACCTGCCACCATAGCTTGGTGTAGCGACTGTAATTGACGCTCCAGCTCTACAGCGCTTTGGAGCTTTCCGTTCTCGGCGATGCGCTGCGAGTACAGTTCTGCCTTCAGGGTGGCAAGGTTGTCTTTCAGTTCTTTCAGGGCTTGCTGTGCATCCGGTGCGGCAGGTTCGATTTTGCCGCTACTGATCGTCTGATTCGCCGTGTAGAGCAGGTTATTGACATAGGAGTAGGCAATATCGACCGCGATGAATCTTTTATATTTGCTGACAAGATCCGGCTGCGTGGTCGCAGAGAGAGAAATCATTTTCCAGACCGGGACGGACGAAATATCCACCACATGGAAATCATTGGTGTTTTGCGACGTGCGCGAATTCACAGCGTTGACCATGTTGTCAATCTTGGCTGATACCGCAGTCATGAATGTTTGGGCGCTTATGACCGATGCGGTTGGAGACAGACAATCAATCGGCTCATCACACGTCCAAATACGAAATGTCTCTGTCGCACCATCGTTATAACCGATGAAATCCTCTACTCGTATGCCGGTTGGTTCCTTGTAATGCCAGGCTCCAGTCTTGCCTCCATTCGGATCGGTCGCCGCGTCGCCAGTCGGGTCCGCAATGATGATGGTGCCCGTCATGCTCATGATAAGTTCCTTATCCTGAACGTCGAGACCGGAAGTGTTCTTTAACGCCTGCCACACGACGTTGCCGGGCTGATAGAAATTTTTCTTAGAGGGGTCGGCAGCGATAGCGGCGGCTTGAGCATCGCGTTGTGCTTTGGCATCAGCCCTGGCGCTGTTCCAAGAGCTATATGAATCCGGCGCAAGGTTTCCCAACGTGCCAGTCACGTGCGAATAGGCATCCTTCGCTCTTTGCGAAGTGTCGGCTCCCATCGCAAAGGTAATGCCCTGCGCGGCTTCGCAGGAGTTGATATTGGCGTTGTTGATTTTGCTGGCCTCATCCTGCAAATACTCGAACAGGCTACCCATCTCCGGCATCGAGGATTTGATCGCCAGCAGGAAGGCATAGCTCAGGGATGTGCCAATGTTCTGGAACATCGCAGTGATGGTGGATTTGTTGATGAACGAGAATGAGCCAGCAGTTAAATCAATCCCGCCACAACCGATATTCAATGATGGCGCTGTGGCTGACATGAGCTGGTAGTTTTTTACAGGATTCCGAACATAGAATCCGCCACCGGAATATCCGTTCATCGTCTGCGTTTTATAGGACGATGGCGGCGTGGCGTTGCTGAATCCGCCCATGCTGTTGAACCAGTCCGACATGCCGGTTCCAACGTCGGCGCTGACCGGTGCAGAAACTAGAAGGGCTGCTGATAATGCCAGAACAAGTGGTTTATTAACGCGCATGGTTATTACTCCCTTTAATCTTTGTATCCGAGCAGCGCTGTCTTTGCTAACTGCACTGTATTGCCAATTCCAGCATCACCAGTTGCTACGGCAATTTCATTAAGCGACTTAATCAAGTCGGCAGGAGACCACCAGATGCTTCGATGAGCCATATCCCACCAAAACCAAACTGCCGGTAATTTCTCATCTGCTATTTCCCAAACAAGCGCACCATTCGATGATTGACGTGCCCACGCCTCTACAGCGTCTTCCACCGCCTTGAGTAGCGGATGGAGTGCTTTTTCGCGTGCATCTTGTAGCTTCTGTTCAACCTTCATTGATATGCCTTTCCATTTTTCAATCGTACAGAGGCGCATTCTTGCGAGCCTTGCAATACTCGGCGGCATGATCCATTCCAGAATAATAGGCATCAGCTTCTGGAGTCCCTAAATCAAACGGAAACGCTATTTGATCTGCCCCTTCAATCAATCGCCGCAGCTTTTGTTCAAAGCCTGAGCGGTAAGCGGTGCTTCGTGGTGTAGTACCGACACGAAACCGATCCTTCATCGCCTCATCAACTGTGAATGCACACGCCATAATTTGCTTTTCAGAGATCACCGGGCTTGGTTTGTGTGAGCACATAGATTCGCTCAACAAAGTCTTGCAACGAAAGTACGCCAGAACCGAGAACAATCATCTTGTGCGTCTTGACGTTGCCAAGCACGAAGAGCGGAACTGCATCAACGCCGAGCTGGGTGGCCAGCCCGTTATCGTTGACGGAGGGAGGCAAGCCTTCAATCGTAGAACCATCCATACTGACGGGCAGGATCGTCATATCGTACTGACGGGTAAGCCATTGCAGCGTCGGAACCATATGCTTGCAGTAAGGGCAGTCGCCGCGATAGAAAAAGAATATTCCCCACTCTTTCGCCAGCGCAACCATCGTTTCGTTTTCGTCCGCATTGCGCTGGCGGTCTTTCACTCTGATCGCGGAGTTGTTCATCGGATTCTTCAACTCGAAATTCAGCTCGGCGTTCTGCCACAGCACGCGCCTCCAAATATCCGTAACGTAAGCGGCGCGCTCTATCTCGACTTTGTTTGCCTCCATGAATGTCTTGACGGTTTCTTCAGTGGGATGCACCACCATCAGAGCGCGCGCTTCATCGAGATTTTTGCGTATTTTCTCCAGCTCCTTAACGGCACGTTCGCCCTCGGTTTTGCCTGTCGTCGTAGTGGCGTCTTTCTTTTTAGGCTCATCGGCTGGTTCTTCTTGATGCTCACAATACCAACTGAATTTGTTCTCATCATCGCCACACTTCCACTCCGACGAATATCCCAGGCTGGACGGGTAATCTCGCCCCTCCACCGCAAACGAAGAAACCGTTGGCAGCATGGCCAGCGTGATAAGCAAAAAACGCACAGCCGCTATCATGAAATTACTTGGCGCTCGCAATAAGTTCAGTGACTCGCTGCGTGTAGTCGCGCGTGCCTCCTGCCGGTGCATCCTTGATGATCGCCACTGAATTGATGATGGTGCATTTGCACTCTTCGGAGACTTGTGTGAGCGCCATATCAAGACGCTTACCGAAACGCGATGCCTGATCAATAATCGCCGCTTGCGCCGCTTTGTCCATGCCGGGCTTCAACTGCGCTGCGAGGGTTTTTTGTTGAGCTGTGACGATGCCGATAATGTCGACCTTTACTACAGGTGCGGACGGATGGAGATGCTGCCATCCAGCAATGACTGCAATGGCGATCGTCGCCGATAAGGTGCCGGTGATGACATGAGCTATATTTGACATTGTTGTTTCCCTGATTAAGCGACGATGCGAACCTGCAAGCCCGCATGAGAGTCAAAAAACACCACCTCTTCGCAATAGCAAAACGAGCAGACAAAGACCTTGTAGCCTGCAACTTTGAGTTCGGCTGCAATGTCCTTTGCTCTTTTTCCTTCGGTCGTGCAGCGCTCGATGATGCGCTGGACGATTTTGCGTTTCATGCTGATAGCTGTCATGGCATTGCTCCTTAGAATGTTGGTTGATATTGGCATCACGTACTACCAAATGGCTCGTTTACGCCTGTCCTCACGACCTGTTTTGCGTCTATCGTTTTTGATCTTGTCGTTTAGCAGCGCCTCGATAGCTTGCTCGGTTGTCATGCCGTATTCATTGCGCTTCGCCTTGATTTTCTCGAAGTCTTCCGCCAGTGTTGAGAACAGCATCATGGAGAACGGATCGAGGATCAGCCGCCCAATGCCAGAACCCATCGGGCAGTGCACATAAATCTCGGAGAAGAAGCCGCCGTCTGTGGTGATGGAAGACAGTTGCCGTTTCATCCATTCGTCGATGGTCAGCTTTCCTTCCTTGCCAAGCCGGTCGATGTTCTCCGGCTTCTGGCGCAACAAGAAAAGCCAGTCGGCGTTGTTGATTGCCGCCTTGGATGATTCGGTTTTGTAGTAGTCCTCGATGGACTGGGTAATTGTGCCAAAAGCACCGCCGTATTTGCGGGCCCGCCGATACCCGGCCTCAATGAACTGACCGCTACTACCGCTGCCCATTAAATCCCAGGCTTCGTCAATGATGACAATCTTGCGACGCGAGCGATCCAAGTACATTTCTTGCGTGATGCGGTACATGATGATCTGCATCACTACGGCCTGCAGGTCCTTCTTGTTTTTCAGCTCTTCCAACTCCAGCACGATGAAGTCTTTGGTGAACTCGATATTTGCGCGCCCCTCAAAATAGCTCGCATACACGCCATACTTGGTGAATGGTTCAAGCGCTACCGCCATTTGCGACAGTTCCTGTTCCCGCTCTGCCTTCTCGTTAATTTTTCCGGTTGCTAGAAGATCATAGATGTCCGTGATCGTGGCTTCTTGTTGCTTCACTTCCCAAACCTGCTTGATGGCAGATGACAGCGCTGAATAACAAAAGTTATTGAGCGGTTCGCGCGGACTGGCCATCTCCGCAATCAGCGGCAACAACATTTCCATTTCTTTGTTGATATCCTCGACCATCGAGAACGGATTGAGGCAGATTGTGCTTTCCCGCTCATCCGCGAATTCGATAAATTCGCCATCCATGAGTTCGCACAAATTTTTGTATGAGCGCCCAACGTCGATAATCCATACTTTGGAATTTGCGGCGCGATAGCGATAGGCTAGCTCGTTGACGAACACCGATTTGCCGGAGCCGGACAACGCAGCAACCGCAAAATTATAGTTTCCGGCCTTGTTATCAAACAGGTCGAATCCCAATGGCTCTCCGCGCCGTCCGAAAAGATTGATGAGTTTGTGTTTCGTGCCCTTCCACTCACCGATCAATGGCGATGTCATCACCGCGTTGTCGAGCGTCTTGGTGTACGAGCGCCCGAACGCTTTCAGGTCTTCCTGCAGGGGTCTCCCCAACGTCATTGGTAGTGCTGCGGCGAATGCCTGATGTTGAAGATAATAATCGTGCGACAAATCGAAGCCTCTGGAGCGCCAGATCGACCTAGCTGCATGCTCGGCGCGCGAAGCATCTGCTTTGGGGGACAGCAGAATTAGTTGGTGATAAAGACGCAACGTTCCTTTACCCTCTTCAAACGAATTTACCACTGCTTCCCAGTCGCGCTTCTTGTCCTGCAATTCCGGCTGGAACCGCGCCATGACCGACGCTGCACTTTGTGTTGCGCGCGCAGATTTGAGCTGTGCGTAAGTACGCGCCGATTCAAAGTCCTGCACCACCGCACCCATCGTAATCAGGAACGGGCAGGGATAGGCTAAAGCGGCTTGGTACTGATCGCCGATCAAGCTACCCATGTGTCCCAATCGGCTGTATTTCGGATAGTTCTTTACTGAAAACATCTGCATCACGGTTTCAGTTCCACCGTTCTTGCAAAACCGGATTCCGTCATCGCTGACGCAGGAAGCTACCTCAAAGTTGGAAAGTTGTTCGCGGATCATTCTGTCCGGGTCGTAACTTTTGGATAGCTCGCGCCTTTTTTCCGGGGTAAAAACGCGCTCGTGATCGAAAAAATCTCCTACGAAGTCGAGCAGGTGGTCAGGTGTCCAGTCGATGCCGCCCAGGTAGGCTGAGCGCAACGTTGCGTGTACGCTTTCGCGCGTCCTGATCGCTGCCTCAACATCGTTTTCCTCGGATGGGGACAAGGGTAGTGTGATGGATAAGACGCTCCTGAAATTACGTAGCAAATACACTCTGTTGGCAAATAGAGATTTGCCTGTTCCACCCAGATAGAACTCTCTCCGGCGCGCAGCGATCCCGGCCAGCTCGCTTCGTTGCACCATACTCATCTGCATGTCCAGCATGGGACTGATGTCGGGCGACGCGTACAAGGTGATTTGGATGCCAGTGTTTGGTGGGCATGAATCGAAGAGACCGGACAGGATTTTTTCCATTTCATCCGTTGCGCCAGTTTGCGGATCAAACTCGATTGCAAACGCGAGGGAAAATTGTTCTTTCTTGCCAAAGCCGCCCTGATCCACAATAAACAGTCGTTCGTTTTCTTTCCAGCCAACGTAGGGTAGCAATCCAGTCAGTCTGGGCAGGCTGGCGAATTGTTCTATCAGGTGGCGAGGAATCTCATCTGCACGACCGAATCGCTCGTGGAAAAAAATGCTCTTGAGAGTTTTGAGAAACGACACGTTATTTCACCGCGTCAGGTTGCTGTGTTTGAACATTGGGTATTTGATATGGCAACTGACCCGTTTGTTGTGGACGCACTTGCAGCGGCGCTTGCGCGTCCGCCCCTTTCTTGGCTAGAGGGGCAAGCACGCGATACTTTGCTGAAATGATCTGTTTGGTATGTTCGATTTGCCAGTGCCCTTCGTCGGCCACTACGTACAGGTAGGCCTGATCGTGCAGCACCTTTCTGCTGTCTTCCCATGGCGCTACCCAAATACGCAATTCCACAGGCTGACTCAAAACAGGCACGCCTGTTTTAATAGGCTCGCCCACTATGGCTTGTTCTTTTTCAGCGTTCTCCTGACTGAAGGTTGCGTGCGTCTTTGCCGGAGCGCCGGGCAGATTATCCTGAAGGGCGTTAGCGTAAACGCCGGAGAGAGAAGAACACCCCACCCCTTCTGGAGCCTTGCACTTGAAAGTGCTTTCACTATCGACCCCGGCGCATCCCGCTGCAGCGGCACAGAGTAAAGTTACAAATACTGTGGTGCGCATCAGTTTGTCCCCTTGTGAGTTATCCATTGCTCGATTTGCTCAATTGGCTCTATCCCTGGTTTTACCTGTCCGTCAGCCAAAATCATCGTGGGCGTGCCGTTGATGCCTAGCTTGTGTCCAAGCTGCACGTTGCGTTCTATCGGGTTGTCGCAATCCTTCTTGTTGGTGGGCTGCTTGTTGTTCAGCATGAAGTCGTGCCACGCGATTTGAGGATCTGGTGAACACCAGATGGCTTTTGCTTTCATGGGTGCAGCCGGATGACCATCCAGCGGGAACAGGAACGTGTAAATCGTTACGTTGTTCAGCTTGGTCAGCTCCTTTTCCAGTCCTTTGCAATAAGGGCACTCAGGGTCGGAGAACACGACAAGCACGCGCTCCCCATTACCGTGCACCGTCTTGATTGCATCCTTGAGCGGTAAATCGGCAAACTTCACCACGTTGAGTTCATCAAGTCTCGCCTGTGTAATGTCTTCCCGCGACTGCATGTCAAATACATGCCCGAACAAGAAGTACCTTCCCTCGCGGTCGGTGTAGCCAATATTCTTGCCCATATCCACTTCGTACAGCCCCTTGAACGCAGACAGGCGCACGCGGTCGATTTGCGTTGACGGATAGAGTGAGTTCAATATCTTCGCTATCTCTTTTGTGTCTCCCTCATCTGTGCCAGCGTAGGCGCTAATTGAAGCAGCAGAAAAACACAAAGCCAGTAAACCGGTTCTAAGTTTCATTATTTGACTCCCCGTTATTTTTGCGATGCGTATGGATCAAGCGGCAAACCCATGATTTCCCGCCCGCGCTTCCATATATCGCTGTATGTTCCACCCGCTTCATCACCACCGTTTGTTTGAAGCGAAAAACCTTTGGTAAACACGACCTCGACCGTGCGGCCTGCATTGACCTCGACCACTGGGTAAAGCTTGTCTGCAAGCGTGATGTAATACTGGCTTAGTCGGTCAAGAGCTTTACCTACGCCGCCGCCGACTGCGTTCTGGAGTTGCTGTCCGTTCGTTACAGTAGCGGTAGTCCCAAGCGGACTAATTGACTGTGTGGTTGCATTGGCTTGGAAAGCCTGTCCGATGCCGGAACCGATGCCCGCCAGCAAGGCGTTGGCCAGTACCCTGCCCTGCATGTCAATCAGTTTTCCTTTGAGTCCTGCCATACCATCTTCACCGACTAGATAGCCTTTTACGTTGACATCGACTGACTGCCCATTCTTGAGGATGCAGGAAATATTTTCGAGCCGCGCGATCGCTCGTTCAGAAGAAATATCGCCGTAGCTGGATGCCAGCAGAAAGCATTCCTTCACTTCAAACCGGTATCGGTTAGGAAGGAATGCGTTGTCCTGTGCGCGCATCAGGATTGGATATGGATTGGATTGCGCCTGCCCCCCGGTGGGAGCTTCAACACCACCGAGTAACACTACGCGCACAAACGATCCGGCTGGCACATAGCCGCTGTCTGTCTCGCCGTCTTTGTGAGAAATGGCTGGTGCGCTTTGGCTCACCTCAAACGACGCAATCCCCGGCTCTTTGGGTTCTGGAGCTGGCTCCGCCACCGGTGGTGGAGCTACTGGCTCAGGCACTGGGCGAGCAGTAGATGGTAGCGGGGGCAATGACGGAAGCGCTGTTTCTGCCGCTGACTTGGTGGCCGACACGGCGGAATTCGCCGACATATCGGCCATTTGGTCTTTCAAACCCTTGATGACATCGCCCATCTCTTTCATCTGCGCGCTCGACTGAGCCATCCACACCTCTTTCGGATCGACGGCAGACCCTGGCGTTGCCACATTGGTGGATTGAGCTTCCGCCGCTGGTTGCGGCAGTGCGGCAGGTGCTTGGCTTTCTGTTAGCGACACGCTTGCCAATACCAACCCCATGACAACCACGAACACCCCGCCGAGCAGGATGTACTGGCGAGTTTTGGGGGTTGTATTTGCCAGCTTTTCGGAGATGTAACCCATTATTGTTCAACCTCGCTGACAATGTAGATATGCGTAGATTGACCGGGTTCTAAAACTGGATTTTCAATCGATACAGACTGCACGCCCTTGCGGTAAAACTCTGGCTCGGCCATCACGATCTGTTTATCTGATGTGTTAGTCAGCAGGTATGTATCACCGCGAATCCCGCGCAAATCAACCACGCGTTCGAGCTTGAACTTCGTGCCTCTCCACAGCGGGACGATTTCCTCTTTTGCATCCCCCTCGCCCGAGTACATCGCCATGACGGTGTTTATGATGTCATCGTTGCGCGGCTCATTTTTTTGGCTTAGTGCCGGATTGTTTACACCTCTGCCTTGAATGACGATAGATTCGGATGGGATATCTTCCACCTTTAGTAGCACCTTGTAGTGCTGACCATCTTCATCAGTCACGAACACGCTAAACATCGGCTTGTCTGTGCTCGGTTTAATCCATGCCGCCCCAGTATCCGGCTCAGGTGATACCGTGAACAATCCTTCTGCGCCAAAGATGCGCTTTATCTTGCGCCCATTTACGGTGATCAGATTCGGCTCGTGACGGGACACAACGGCGCTAACCGTTTCAGTAGGGGAATTTTGAACCAGTGTCTGCGCGCCAAAACACTGAAAACTACTTGCCCACAGCGCCAGTACCAAAAATATCTTTGTCATTTGTTTCCTTGAACTCATCCACAAAAAGTCTTCCGTTAAGGTTCTTGAAGGCGATTACATAAATCACTTGTCTTGATGGAAGCCGCTTGTCCTGCACAAAAGTGTCGAGTTGGCCTGCCAGTGCCACCCTCATTGCTTTTTCGTCGGTGCTCATTGTTTGAATCGTAAACATCGTCGAGGTGCTGTTCTTTGCGATGTAGTTCAAACGCTGGTCCATATCCGCGCTAAGTGCGCCCAGCTTGTCCGGTGAGGCGTAGCGCAAGAAAAGCTCTTTCTGAAAATTTCCCGTTGATTGCGTGACGTTCAGAACAAGGCCTGCGTACCAGTAGGCCATTTGCTCCAGATAACTGCGCGACACGGAATTCCCGGATACCCAGAAACTTTTCTCGATGGTCGGAGGAACGACCACAGTTCTTTCCAGCCCCAAAGTGCGAAACAAAAGCATGCCTTCCATCACAACCAAAATCAGGAGTCCACCAACCACCAATCGCTAGAAAGTGATTTCTCTTGATTTGTTGCTGAGAGTTGAATTAAATTTTTCAGGAGTCACGGCGCACCTATCCTAGAAAATATCGCTTATGGGATTCGGGGGTGAATCGCGTTTTGATGGCTATGGAGCTTGGCAGCCACCAGTACATGGCATGGACGGCGAATCGTGGATGCTTGCCCGCCTTGAATTTGCCATACTGATATGCGGCAACAACTCCGCCAACAATCCCGCTTATCATCATCCCTGCCGTCACCCCGAATCCCATAATGAGTACGGCAGCGATAAATTGATCTGCATCCCACAGAAAGAATTTCTCCTGCAAGTCCAGTGTGCGCGGAATGTAGCCATGCTCCATCGCCATTGTTATGCGCCCTCGCTCTTGGGTGGCTTGTTGTCAGCGAACGCCTTGATGATCCATGCGATTCCAAAGCCGGTTGCAATTCCTGCGATATTTGCAGTCAGCTCATTCGAATTGGTCATGGTTGATCCCGGCATTAGCAGACCCAACGCGATGAATATGCCTGCAATGACAAGGTTGACAATAAAGGGTTTTGATTTGTTCATGCCTACATCTCCGTGTTTATGGTTGACCCGCGATACAAGCATTTGTCACGGGGCAACCATAGGATGGTTAAATTGTTGCTGACAACACACCGGTGACGATGGTTGGGCTGTACTGCAAAAAGATCGCAAAGCCGACTCCTGCGAGAATGGGAATGGGATTGATCTTTCCCAGAGATACCAACCCGCCTAGTAGCACTGCGCCGAGTGAGACAGAACGACCTCCGTAGCCAGTCACCACACCATTCAACCATGTGTAAAATCCCTGGAATTCCGTTCCAGTTGTTCCTGCCAACGCTAGCGATGGCAGGAACAACACTGCCAGCAAAGCAAGAGTGCGCAATTTCAACTTCTTCTTCATTTCATATTTCCTTCAATAAATTGTTAATGGGGCTGCTAAAGATTAGCTTCATCAAATTTGTGTCCACCTCCCTCTATAAAAGTTACTCACGTGCAACGATTGAAACCCTTCGCTTTTCTTCGAGCAGAGCATCCGTTTTGTCGTAGGGAGCTTGTCGGCAACATTCTTCCTTTGTAGTTATGGAGAGTTCGATGTTGACTCCGTTATCCCTGAGCCAGTCAGCAACAAAACTCGCACGCTTCAGCGCCAATTTGCTGTTGAAATGTTGAGTGCCAATATCGTCAGTCTGGCCAACCAGTTCTATGGTCTTGATGACGTGGTTTGTCGCGAGCAGATCAACAAAGCGCCGTAGATCTTTTTGTCCCTCTTTGGTTGGTGTGCTAACGCCAAACTCAAAACGGATCTGTGTCTCGATTGGGTCGCTTTTCTTGATTTCAGTACGTGGCTGAACAACTGGCGTGGGTGGTGTTGCGGTGGTGGGCACTTTCATCTGCGTTAGTACGAGTTGTGGTATTGGGGTGGAATCGTCCATTTCTTTTGGTGTGAGAACAGGGCAGTTCTCGCGGCAAACTCTGTACTTTCCATCCAGCATTCCAATGCTGGACTGAACTACGTTCTGATTGTGATTTGCACAACTTGGTAGCAATCCCAGAAGCGGCAACATGGCCGCGATGATGGCGTGATTCTTAGTCAACTTTATGCCCCTGATTTTGTGTTTCTGCTCGCAATGCGATCGCCACTTTTTGCGAATACGCAGCCCCCTTTGAAGGTGAATTGGCGTTGTATTTGCCAACCGCCTTCCATCCGTATCCCATGTGGTAAATGTTGGTTGCCAATATCCACGCGCCCACATTGGTGTTGGTGCATGGGTTCATCAATTGGGCTTTAGTAATGCCGTACTGCGCGAGAGTCGGCAGCCAGCCGGTATTGACTTGCATGTGACCGAGATCAATTGTCCCGTCTTTGTTTTTGTGCATAGCTGCGGGATTGCCACCGGATTCGACTTTGGAGATTGCGCGTAAAAGCGTTTCAGGAACGCGATAGCGCGATGACGCTTGAGAAAAGCAAAATCCATCATCCGCAAACGCTTGTTGTGAGCACAGCGCAGCGCTGGCCACAATCATAAAAACGAGAGGATTGATGCGCATCATTGAGCAACCTCGATCATCTTGGTGTCGCTCATTCCGCAATAAGGGCAGTTGTTATTTTTCTTTGATATTTGGGTACCAAAAATAAATCCCGCCTTGCAATTCTTGCACTGATGCCAAAACACTAGACCTGCTTTGATATCCCTGATGGCGTACCATGCCGCATTGATGTCTAGGTCAATTTCCCCCGCGTCATCTACCAACAATTTCGACGCTTCCCAAGCAATCACAAACGCCTCGACGGGTGTCTTGTGTTCTTTTTCTGCCCAAAGATACATGGAGACCGCTGTCGATAACGCGACGAGAGATTGCCCAGCTCTGACGAACGCAATGGTGTCGAAGGGCAACCTGCCGAGCTGGGGAGTATCTTTCCCATGCACCGAACTCCACAGATCACGCAGCACCTCTTTCGACACACCGGTGATAGCCCGGACAAGAGCAATGCGCATCCCGTCCCTTATCAGGGCGGCGGCATAAAGTTGAGTGTTGATGATCTGCGCGTTCATCGGCTCAAAGGGTGTGTCGATAACACGTTTGCTATGTATGCTTTTCGCAGCGCGCCAGAAGGGAGTTCTTTCACGCGCTCGATTGCAACATCATCAAAATTCATCTGAAAACACGGCGCCACCATGTCTTCGGCCAGCCGATCAATCTCTTCAAGCGTCATACCCTCCACAATTCTGATTAGCGCCTTGGGAGCGCAGGATGTAAGCAAGGGATAATTGGTCGCAGCCATTTGCTGAACGAGTAAAAGGTATCGCCTGTTCAACGTTTCGATGTTTTTTTGCATGGTGCTTTGCATTGCTGATTTCACTTGGCCACCCCCGCTGTTATGCGTTCTACCGGGCCTCGTAAATGTGGTGGAAGTTTGCTTAGAGCTTCAGCACCTGATGGAACGGACAGCTTGAATGCAGCAATTTGCTCTGCATCATGCTGCGCTTGCGCTTCACTCGCTCTGCGCTGCTGCGTCACAATCAACCCTCGCTCAGGTATGAATGTGCCGGCCAAGGCACGTTCGGCCATTCCCCGCAAAAATCCGACTGGGTTGTTGATCGTGCGATGCATGCGCGCTCCCGCCAACTCATCAACGAGCGCCTGCCAGAACGTTTCGTTTACACCGCTACTCACCAATACCGCCTGAATGGAATCACGCTCAGCTTGAGGGGTTTGATTTGAAAAAATTAAGTCATTCACCACCACAGGGTTTAAGGAGGAGGAGCTTGTGGTGGTGGTGTTACTGATACAACTACCATTACCGCCGCCCCCATGGGGAGGGGCATCAAAAGCCCCTTCGATGGGGCATGGATGGGGCATGGATGGGGTATCTAAACCCTGTGGTTGTCGCGTTTCTGAATTTACTGATGGGGCATCAGATGGTGTACCGGAGGGGGATATGATGCCCCTTTGATGGGGCATCAATGGGGCATCGGTGGGGTATGGATACCCCATAGCATGGGTATTTATTCCGAACGCTTCAAGGCTTTTACCGAAATCCACAAGCCATTCACGGGGGATGGCCGCACATTGTTTTTTGACGTGGGAGGACAACTTTGATGAGGGGTTAAATGCCCCTGATGATGAATTATGCTTCCACCACAATTTCACCCACACCCAGCCGTCGTCATTGAACTCGATCAGACTTTTTGCCTTGAGCCGTTCAACAACGACCAGCAGTTGATCTTTTGTCCAGCCCATCTCGGCTGCCGCAATCATCCAGACAACCTGATAGCAGCCGATAATGTTGGATGATGGCGAGGTTAGAAAGTAGAGAAGAGTTGCTTTGTCCTCTTGGCTGAGGCCAGAAATGTCGGGATCGCGCCAGAAATGATCGCTGATGGTGCGTTGCCTCATCTATAGCCCCTCGCTATAGTGGCAATTCTTGAATCAATGCAGCAGACGCTCATTGGAGCGTGAGCGACTTTGAAAAGGGGAACGCGCAGCATTGTTGCTGTCCGGGGCACCCATACCCCTCGCAACAACTCAGGCAACGTGTGAAGGAGACACCTGAGCAAACAACCGTCACCTGATTTGCGCGCGTTCGATTTGAATTTTAAACCACTCATGCTTTCCCCTTGCGCAGTGGTTATGATTTTTTTGATTTTTCAGATTCAACCAAAAGCTCAGGCCAGATAAGATGCCAATCGTCTGGGCGTAGGTCTTTACGTGTTACTTGCCCGTTCGTGGCAATCTCGATGGCAACACAGCGCGCTGTCGAAACTGGTCGAGTATTGTTTAACCATTGAGAAAGCATTCCCGGGCTAACGCCAACCGCAGATGCAAGCTCTGCACGCGAATTTTTCTCAAAATATTCGGATAGGTTCATACTGCAAGAATAGCAAAGCTATTTACTTAATGCAATAGCTATGCTATTTGATGAGCAGGGACACATGCCACATAGTGTTTTCTATGCTGATAAACAAACTAGACCAATGGCAAATTGATGATGCTGCTAGACTAAAGCAGATATTCGAACGGTCTGAATATACTCAAGAAGCCTTTGGAATTGAGTACGGCATCGGCAATCAAGCTATGGTAGGTCAGTATCTAAACGCTAAGCGTCCTTTGAATCTAGCAGCAGCAGGTAAATTTGCCCAAGGATTGAAAGTAACCATAGATGAGATAAGCCCAACCCTAGCATCTCAGATTCGCGCTCTAAACTCTTTGATAACACATGAAACCGGCTACACACCAGTAAGCAAGAAAGGTGAAATAGCCGCCAGGATCGTTGACGCAATGTCCACAGAAGCTCAGCAGGACAAGGCCATTAAAATCGTTACTACGCTCGCTGAACCAGAAGGCAACGGGCACGACAAGCCAAAACGAGCCACGCAGTAACGTATCCCACATTCAAATCCAACTCTGTTTTGATTTTGAAGTAGAAAAATCACCAACTGCGGAATTATTTGCTTTTGAGCAAAATTCGCAGAACAAATCTGCCACACCACACCAACCCAAAAAAATTACTTAGCCTTTTTGCGCATTTACTAGCATTGCTATTGTTTTATATAAATAGCTTTGCTATTCTTTCCGAAGCGTTGTCACAACAGTTCAATAATGCGCACTCTCGATCTCAATGAAGCCGCCCAATTCCTTCACCTACATCCGCACACGCTGGAGGAGAAGGCGCGCACCGGAGAGGTGCCTGGAGCTAAGCCAGGCAAGCGCTGGGTGTTCATCGACATTGACCTTGTTGAATGGCTTCGAGCACAATACCCCGGCAACGATAAGGATAAAGAAGAATGTCACTCTACAAGCGCGGCGAGGTCTATTGGTGCAAATGGGAGATCAGCGGCAAAAGAATTAGGGAAACGACTGGCACGACCGACCGCCAAGCCGCACAAGAATACCACGACCGCCGCCGTGCTGAAATTTGGCGGGAAGACAAGCTCGGCGACACCCGCGTAGCCACTTGGGACGAATCCGCCCTGCAATGGGTGGATGAACATGCCGTCCATAAAACCAGCTTTGAGACCGACCGCGTGCGCCTCATCTGGCTCACCGAACGACTCACCGGAAAACCAATCACCGCCATCACCACCGACGTGCTGCTGTCCATCCGCAAAGAGCTGTTGATCACTCGTGCTCCGGCCACCGCCAACCGCTTCCTCGCGATCATATCCGCCGTGCTGAACTACGCGCACGCCAAAAGCCAACTTGCTGCTGTACCGAAAATACCCTACCTACCCGAACCAAAAGACCGCTTCCGCTGGATAACCCGTAGCGAGGCCAAGGCGCTTATAGCCGAACTTCCAGACCATCTGGCTGCCATGACCCGCTTCGCGCTGGCCACAGGCCTGCGCAGAGCCAATGTCACTGGCCTGACATGGCATAACGTGGACGCTGATCGAAAAGTCGCGTGGATATGGCCAGACGAAGCCAAGGCAGGCAAGCCTATCCCGGTTCCGCTCAACGAAGACGCACTAACCGTACTCAAGGAACGCTACAACCATACCGACAAGGACGGAAAGAGCTTGCGCGATGTGCGCTACGTCTTCACCTTCCGCAAAAAGCCGGTGACCAGAACAACCACGAAAGCATGGGATGCTGCGCTGGAACGCGCAGGCATCGAGGCCGGACTTACCTTCCACGACCTGCGCCACACCTGGGCAAGCTGGCACGTCATGGCGGGCACACCACTGGAAGTATTGAGGCAATTGGGAGGATGGGCTGATATGACGATGGTACTGCGCTACGCCCACCTGTCACCCGGTTACGTGGCAGGCTATGCCAGTAATGCATCACTCGACGATACTAGCGACCACAATTCCGGCCACAGTGTTTCGGATGTTAGTGAGAACTATCAAGGAGACAACGGGAATTTGGGGTGGCTGAACGGGCTCGAACCGTCGACAACTGGAATCACAATCCAGGGCTCTACCAACTGAGCTACAGCCACCGTTGAACGGTTAAAGTCTACTGGTGTGCCCGACTGGAATCGAACCAGCAACCCCCAGCTTAGAAGGCTGGTGCTCTATCCGGTTGAGCTACGGGCACAATTCATCGGCAACCAACATGACTTCGTATTACTTGAACCTGGTCGGGGTGGAGAGATTCGAACTCCCGACATCCTGGTCCCAAACCAGGCGCGCTACCAGGCTACGCTACACCCCGAGAGCGCGGCATTATACAGACCGAGCGACAAAAATCAATTTTGATTGCGAGATTTTTCCAATATCTGCGGCATGGCCAGCATCAGGTAGTAAACCATCGACCATAATGTGAGTATCGCGGCCAGATAAATCAGCAAAGTTCCCACCCATTGCGTTGAAATTCCAAACAGCGGCTCTTGAAATAACAGAAATTGAATGGCCAGCATCTGGAACACGGTTTTTACTTTGCCTATCATCGAAACGGCCACGCTCTTGCTGTTGCCTAACTGCGCCATCCATTCGCGCAAAGCCGAGATGGTCAACTCGCGTCCGATGATGATGAAGGCGATGACCGCATTCACGTATTCGAGTTTAATCAGCATCACCAGCGCCGCCACCACCATCAGCTTGTCGGCTACCGGATCGAGGAACGCGCCGAAAGCGGAACCTTGATTCAGCATACGCGCCAGATATCCATCCAGCCAATCGGTGATGGAGGCGAACCAGAATATCGCGAAACTCAGCATGTGCTTGTGATGCAGACTCAAAGTTTCATCCGACACATAGAACACCGCGATGAACACCGGGATCAACAGGATACGGAGCCATGTCAGCAGATTTGGAATAGTGAGCGGCATCATTAATGTAAGTGTTGGTGAATTTTTTCTGCGAGTGATGGGCTGATTCCCTCCACCCGCGACAGTTCTTCTACGCTGGCTTGTTGCACACCTTTCAACCCGCCAAAGTGAGTCAGCAAATTGCGTCGGCGTTTCTCGCCCACCCCTTCGATGTCCTCCAGCGATGAGGTGGTGCGCGCTTTGCCACGCTTGGCTCGGTGGCCGCTGATGGCGAAACGATGCGCTTCATCGCGTACTTGCTGGATCAAATGCAGGGCTGGATTATCCGGCGGCAATTGTAACGATTTTTCTACACCGGGTCGTAACAATTGCTCCATGCCCGGCTTGCGCTCCACGCCTTTAGCCACGCCGACCAGCGCGATGTCGGACAGCCCGAATTCAGTCATCACCTCCACCGCCATACCCAACTGTCCCGCGCCGCCATCGATCAAAATCAGGTCGGGGCGCTTGCCTTCGCCTTGCTGCAATTTTTGATAGCGCCGCTGCAAAGCCTGTTTCATCGCAGCATAGTCGTCGCCGGGGGTAATGCCGCTGATGTTGTAACGGCGATATTCCTGCGGACGGATCGCCAGGTCGTCGTACACCACACAAGATGCGACAGTCGCCTCGCCCATGGTGTGGCTGATGTCAAAGCATTCGATGCGCTTCAAATCGGGCAACGACAAAATATTGCGCAATGCATCCAAACGCAAGGTCTGCCCCGCTTGCAAGCCGGCCTGCTGGCGTAACGCCAGCAACGCGTTGGCCTGCGCCCGTTCCAGCCACTGCCGCCGCTCGCCGGTCACCGCATGGCGTATCTGCACCTTGTGTCCGGCCTGCTCGCTCAGAAGCTGCTCCAGCGCCTCGTCGGTCACCTCGATACTGGTGATGATGAACGGCGGCACGCTGTTTTCCAAATAATGCTGCGCCAAAAATGCCTCCAGCACTTCGTTGCTATCCTGCCCCTGCACGTTGGATGGAAAGAACTGTTTGTCACCCAGATGCCGCCCGCCGCGCACCACTGCCAGATTCAGGCACAGAGCGCCTTCCGACTCGACCACCGCCACGATGTCGGTATCGGTATCGCGTCCGCTCTCCACGAATTGTTTCTGCTGCACCGTGTGCAACGCCTGCAACTGGTCGCGCAACGCGGCGGCGTGCTCATACTGCATGGCTTCCGCTGCCTGCTCCATCGCCGTGCGCAAGCGCTTCTCCACTTCATCGAATTTGCCTTGCAACAACAGCGCGGCGTTGCGCACATCGGTGGCGTAATCCACCGGGCTGACAATGCCGACACAAGGCGCGCTGCAACGATGGATCTGGTACAGCAGGCAAGGCCGCGTGCGGTTGTTGAACACGCCCTCCTCGCAGGTGCGCAGGCGGAACACCTTCTGCAACAAGTTGATGCTTTCCTTCGCCGCCTGCGCGTTCGGATAAGGGCCGAAGTATTGATTGCGCTTGTCGGTCGCGCCGCGATAGTAAGTCAGACGCGGCGACGAGCTGCCGGTGAGCACGATGTAGGGATAGGACTTGTCGTCGCGGAACAGAATGTTGTAACGCGGCTTGAGCGACTTGATGAGATTGTTCTCCAGCAGCAACGCTTCCGCTTCCGAGCGCGTCACCGTCACCTCGATGCGCGCGATGTGCGACACCATCAGGCGAATGCGCGGCGACAGATTGCTCTGCTGGAAGTAAGACCCGACGCGCTTCTTGAGCTGGTTGGCCTTGCCCACATACAACACCTGCCCCGCCTCGTCCAGCATGCGATACACGCCCGGCTGCAAAGGCAGCGAGGCGACAAATTCGGGAATGGAAAATTCGCTTAACGAACGTTCGCTTCCACTCCCTCCGGTGGTGGGTTGTGCTGGGGGAACTACTTTAGAATTGGTGTTGTTCAAGGATGGAATCAAAGACCTGATGGAACATTGCCTCAGTCAAACGTTTGGTCTGGGTATTGTAGCGACTGCAATGGTAGCTGTCATAAAGCGCCAAACCATTCGGCAACTCGTGCCGTGCGTTGTGCGCAAATTTAAAATCCTTCACCTTCAACCCGCAAGCACGCAACACTGCCCCATGCGCAATGAGTCCCAATGCCATGACTGCTGCGCCTTGCGGCACTGCTGCCAACTCCTGCACCAGATACCCATTGCACTGCTTAATCTCGGCAGGCTCCGGCTTGTTCTGCGGCGGCAGACAGCGCACCGCGTTGGTGATGCGACAACCTTTGAGTGACAACAAGGCATTGGCCTGCTTGTTGGCATCCAGCGGCGCACTGGCAGTCGCCAGCCCGAACTTGTGCAACGACGAATACAACAGATCGCCGGCATAGTCGCCCGTGAAAGGCCGTCCAGTGCGGTTCGCGCCGTGCATCCCCGGCGCGAGACCGACGATCAGCAATGGCGTGCCCGCCTCACCGAATGATGGTACGGGCTTGGCGAAATAATCCGGCTGCGCCGCGCGCACCTCATCCAGAAAAGAAGCGAGACGCGGACAGAGTCGGCAATCGGTAGAAAATTTTTTCATCACAAAATGGACATAATGCGTAGGGTCGAATATAACATTGATGGAGTGTAATCCCCATGGCACAACTGCCCGGCAACGCCCGTCAATAGGCAATCTACGCAATTAGATTGATGGAGATGCCCGTGTTTATTGGCTTCCAATCAAGGTGCTATTCTGAATATGTGCAATAAAAAAGCCCCGCACTCGGCGGGGCTTGATTGACTTCAGTTGCTTGATTACTCAGCCGCAGGTGCGGCAGCCTCACCCTGTGGCACCAATGCCTTCATGCTCAGACGCATGCGGCCTTTGTCGTCCAGTTCCAGCACCTTGACCTTGACCACTTGGCCTTCTTTCAAGTGATCTGCCACGTTGGCGATGCGTTCATGCGAGATTTGCGAGATGTGCAGCAGACCATCTTTGCCCGGCAGAATGTTGATCAGCGCGCCGAAGTCCAGCAGCTTGACTACCGGGCCTTCATACACTTTACCAACTTCAACTTCGGCCACGATGTCGAGGATGCGTTTCTTAGCCTGTTCACCAGCTTCGCCGCTCACGCAGGAGATGGTGATGTTGCCTTCGTCGTCGATGTCGATAGTGGTGCCGGTTTCTTCAGTCAGCGCGCGAATCACTGCGCCGCCTTTGCCGATCACGTCACGGATTTTCTCGGGGTTGATCTTCATCTTGAGCATGCGCGGCGCGAAGTCGGAAACTTCGGGACGCACAGCAGGCATTGCCTCCTTCATGATGCCGAGGATGTGCATGCGGCCTTCTTTGGCTTGGCTCAAAGCGACTTGCATGATTTCCTTGGTGATACCGTTGATCTTGATGTCCATTTGCAACGCGGTGATGCCTGTGTCAGAACCGGCCACCTTGAAGTCCATGTCGCCCAAGTGATCTTCGTCACCGAGGATGTCGGTCAGCACGGCGAAACGGCCACCGTCCTTGATCAGACCCATGGCGATACCTGCCACGTGTGTCTTCACTGGTACACCGGCATCCATCATCGACAAACAGCCTCCGCACACCGATGCCATGGAACTGGAGCCGTTGGATTCGGTGATTTCGGACACCACGCGAATGGCGTAACCGCATTCTTCTTCGCTAGGCAGCACGGCTACCAGCGCGCGCTTGGCTAGACGACCGTGGCCGATCTCGCGGCGCTTGGGTGTGCCGACGCGTCCGGTTTCACCGGTGGCATACGGAGGGAAGTTGTAGTGCAGCATGAAACGATCGATGTACTCACCTTCCAGCGCATCAATTTTTTGCGCATCGCGCATGGAACCCAGTGTCGCCACCACAATCGCTTGTGTTTCGCCGCGCGTGAACAGCACCGAGCCATGGGCTCGCGGCAATACGCCGGTACGGATGGTGATCGGACGCACGGTGCGGGTGTCGCGTCCGTCGATACGCGGTTCGCCGCTCAGGATTTGGCCACGCACGATCTTGGCTTCCAGTGCGCTGAACAATTCGCCGATTTCATTCTTGGATGCGTTCTCGAATTCAGGTGTCGCCAGCGCTGCGGAAACTTTGGTGCGAATCGCTTCCACTTGATGGGTACGCGCTTGTTTTTCACGCACCGCATATGCGGCCTTCAAGTCGCTTTCGGCCAGCGCGCCAATCTTGGCAATCAACGCTTCATTCTTGGCGGCAGGTGTCCAATCCCAATCGTCTTGACCTACTTCATTCGCCATCTCGATGATGGCGTTAATCACTACTTGCATTTGCTCGTGACCGAACACCACCGCGCCCAGCATGATTTCTTCCGACAGTTGTTGCGCTTCAGATTCCACCATCAAAACTGCTTTTGATGTACCGCCAACCACTAGATTCATCTGTGACTCAACCAGTTCATCCTTGGTCGGGTTCAGCAAATATTGACCATTAAGGTAACCCACGCGCGCCGCGCCGATAGGACCGTCGAACGGGATACCTGAAATGGCCAAGGCAGCAGAAGCGCCGATCATGGAAACAATGTCGGCATCGATTTGCGGATCGGATGACATCACGGTCGCCACGATCTGCACTTCGTTGTAGAAACTTTCCGGGAACAGCGGACGCAGCGGACGGTCGATCAGACGCGAGGTCAAAATCTCTTTTTCACTGGGGCGGCCTTCACGCTTGAAGAAGCTGCCGGGAATCTTGCCAGCAGCATAAGTGCGCTCTTGATAATCCACAGTCAGAGGGAAAAAATCCTGATCGGGTTTGGCATCTTTGCGTCCCACCACGGTGACCAGCACCACGGTATCGTCCAGACTGACCATAACTGCACCGCTGGATTGACGTGCGATTTCGCCCGTTTCCAGTGTCAATTGATGTTTGCCGTAGCTCAGTGTTTTTTTATAGTGACTCAAGATAGCGCTCTCCAATGTGTGTGCGTGACAGAGTTGCCAGCATGGTGAAATGACATGCAAAACGAAGCGGGTCGCATCCGCGACCCGCTTATTCAAACCTTGTTACTTGCGCAGTTCCAGACGCTGGATCAAATCTTTGTAAGCGACTTCGTTCTTGCTCTTCAGATAGTCCAGCAGCTTGCGGCGGCGACTCACCAGGCGCAACAGACCACGACGCGAGTGGTGATCCTTGTTATGTTCTTTGAAATGATCGGTCAGGTAGTTGATACGTGCCGTCATCAGGGCTACTTGTACTTCCGGGGAGCCGGTATCGCCCTGGGCTCGCTGATAGTCGGCCACGATTTGCGATTTTTGTGCGGCGGTAATAGACATTGACTTCTCTCTCCAATTAAAAAGTGCAGCATTCTACCCTTTATTGGGGGGTAGGCTCAAGCTGTATTAGCCGCAGTTGAATTAGCCACTGCAGCAGCTTTGGCAACGCTGGACAACAATCGGCTGGGAACCAGCCTGCCACCGCACAAATCGCCAAGACCGATGAAGCAGCCGTCCGCATATAACCGGCGTTTACCGTCAGGATATGGATCGGTCAGCCCCAGCCGCTGCCCTTGCGCAAGACGGCTAGCCTGCACGGCATCCAACTCCAGACGCGGCAAGTTCTGCACCAAGCGATCCAGCGGCAGCAAACAGGCATCGCGCTGTGCCGCATCCATCGTCTCCAGTTGCGGCAGGGTATAAGCATCGTCCAGACTGAATTCGCCGATTCCTGTGCGCCGTAGCGCGATCAGATGCCCGCCGCAGCCCAACACCTCGCTGATGTCTTCCGCCAAGGTACGCACATAAGTGCCCTTGCTGCACAGCACGCTGAATTCCAGTTCGTCGCCTTGCAGTCGTTCCAACTTTAACTCGTGAATGACCACCGTGCGCAGTTCGCGCTCCACCGTCTCACCCTTGCGGATATATTCGTACAGCGGTTTGCCTTGATGTTTGATGGCGCTGTGCATGGGCGGCAGTTGCTGGCTTTCGCCCATGAATTTCTGCAACACCGCCAGCACTTGCGCTTCATTCACAGCTACCGGGCGTGTCTCGGTCACCTCGCCTTCGGCATCACCAGTGGTCGTGCGTTGTCCCAGACGGATCGTCGCGCGATAACGTTTGTCGGCATCCAGCAAGGCAATGGTGAATTTGGTGGCTTCGCCGAAACAGACCGGCAATAAGCCGGTAGCCAACGGATCGAGCGTGCCGGTATGCCCAGCTTTTTCAGCATAGAATAGACGGCGGACTTTTTGCAGCGCGGTGTTGGAACTGAGTTCCAGCGGTTTATCGAACAGCAGTACGCCATCCAGCGCTCTTGTGACGCGTTTGAATTGCTCAGTCTTTTTTGTCACTCGCAACCGCTTGATCGATCAACTGGGAAAGATGCGCGCCACGTTCGACCGAAGCGTCATAGAGGAAATGCAATTGCGGCGTGATGCGCAGCTTCATGGCATGCGCCAACTGGCTGCGCAAAAATCCGGCGGCGCGCTCTAAACCTTGCAATAGCTCGGGACTATTGCCGTCCAGCGAGGTGTAGAACACTTTGGCATGGGAGTGGTCGTTGGTGACTTCCACGCCGGTCAGCGTGACTTTGCGCACACGCGGATCTTTCACCTCCAAGCGAATCAGTTGTGCCAATTCGCGCTGGATTTGTTCGGCGATGCGATCGGTGCGTGCGTAGTCTTTTGCCATTAAAGCGCCCGTGCCACTTCGACGATCTCGAACACTTCGAGGAAATCACCGACTTGCAGATCGTTGTAACCTTTCAAGGACAAACCGCATTCGAAGTTGGATTTGACTTCCTTCGCATCATCCTTGAAGCGCTTCAGCGAATCCAGTTCGCCGCTGTGGATCACCACGTTGTTGCGCAACACACGCACGCTGGAACTGCGTTTGATCACACCCTCAGTGACATAACATCCGGCAATCGTGCCCACCTTGGAGATATGGAACACCTGACGGATCTCGACCATACCAATGATGCTTTCCTTCTTCTCGGGTGCCAGCATGCCGGACAATGCCGCTTTGATCTCGTCCACCATCGCGTAGATGATGTTGTAGTAACGGATGTCCACGCCCGACGATTCCGCCAGACGGCGCGCCGTCGCATCGGCACGCGAGTTGAAGCCGATGATGATCGCCTTGGAAGCCAGTGCCAGATTGACATCGGACTCGGTGATTGCGCCCACCGCGCTATGGATGAGATTAACCTTGACCTCGGACGTGGAAAGTTTCTGCAACGAGCTGGCGATAGCTTCGAGCGACCCCTGCACGTCGGCTTTGACTATCAGCGAGAGTGTGCGCACTTCGCCCTCACCCATCTGCTCAAACATATTCTCCAGCTTGGCGGCTTGTTGCTTGGCCAGCTTCACGTCGCGGAACTTGCCTTGGCGGAACAGCGCGATTTCGCGCGCCTTCTTCTCGTCGGCCAACACCAGGAAATCGGCACCGGCTATCGGCACTTCGGACAAACCCTGAATCTCCACCGGAATGGAAGGACCGGCTTCATGGATGGCCTTGCCGTTCTCATCCAGCATGGCGCGCACACGACCCGACACGGAGCCGACCAGAATCGCGTCGCCGCGTTTCAGCGTGCCGGATTGCACCAGCAAAGTCGCCACAGCGCCCTTGCCCTTGTCCAGACGCGCTTCGATTACCACACCCTTGGCGCTGGTGTTCTTCGGTGCTTTCAGCTCCAGCACTTCGGCCTGCAGCAAGATACCTTCCAGCAAAGCATCTATGCCCAGTCCAGTCTTGGCGGACACTTCAACAAACATCGCGTCGCCGCCCCAATCTTCCGGCACCACACCTTCTGCAACCAACTCTTGACGCACGCGCTCGGAATTGGCATCCGGTTTATCAATCTTGGTGACCGCTACCACAATGGGCACACCCGCCGCTCTGGCATGGTGAATCGCCTCTTTGGTCTGCGGCATCACACCGTCATCTGCTGCTACCACCAGAATCACAATATCGGTGGCTTTCGCACCACGTGCGCGCATCGCCGTGAACGCTTCGTGACCCGGCGTATCGAGGAAAGTAATCATGCCTCGCGGGGTATTCACGTGATATGCACCGATGTGCTGCGTGATTCCGCCCGCTTCGCCTGAAGCCACGCGAGTACGGCGGATGTAATCCAGCAAGGAAGTCTTACCGTGGTCAACGTGACCCATCACGGTTACCACAGGAGCACGCGATTCAAATACCACATCGGCATGATCGACCGCTTCCATCAGGAATGCATCGGGATCGTCAGGCTTGGCCGGAACCGCCTTGTGTCCCAACTCTTCCACCAGAATCATCGCGGTTTCCTGATCCAGTACCTGATTGATGGTAACCATGGAGCCCATCTTCATCAGTGTCTTGATGATTTCTACAGCCTTGATAGACATCTTCTGCGCCAATTCAGCAACCGAGATGGTTTCAGGAACCATTACTTCCTGCACAATAGGTTCGGTCGGCAACGAGAAGGCATGCGCCGCTTCCGGCTTGCTGTGTTTGTCATGACGCGGTGTGCGAATCGCACTGCCGCCGGGACGTCCTCCCAATCCGGCACGGGTATCTGTGCTGCGTGAAGGTGGGCGCTTCTTGTGACCTTTCTCATCCCAAGGACTGTCCTTGACTGCGGCAGGCTTCTCAACCTTCTTGGCGGGACGAGCAACCTTGTCGCCCGGCTTGAGAGTTGGCTTATGCAAAGTTCCGTCTGCTGGTACGCCCGCAACAGGGGCGGCGGGGGCGACAGGCATGGCAGAAGCAGTTGGCGCAACAACGGCAGGCTTTGCCTCGGCAACGACGGGTTCCGGCACAGGTGCGGCCACCACTTCGGCGACAGCGGTTTTGCGTTTATTGCGCTCTTGTTTGGCTTGTGCATCTGCCGCTTGGCGTGCTGCAAGTTCGCCTTGCAGGCGCGCTTCTTCCGCACGTGACTTTTGTTCTTGCTCGTCCAGACCTCTCTTGGGCTTGATCGGTGGCACCACCTCTTCAACAACAGGTGCTGGCGCTGGTGTGGGTTTTGGAGCAGGCGCCGGCGCTGGCATAGGTACTTCTTCGGTCAGAGCCACTGCGGGTGCAACAGTACGCTTCTTGCGCACTTCGACCTGTATGGTGCGCGACTTGCCAAAGCTATCGGCCTTCTTGATTGCCGTCGTTTCGCGGCGCACCAGCGTAATCTTGTTCTTGCCGCCGCCGTGCGCGCTGCGCAGATGTTCCAGCAGTTGCGTCTTGTCTTGTTCCGAAATGGAATCGGTATCTTTCTGCTTGGATACTCCAGCCGATTTCAACTGCTCCAACAGCAGCTCGACCGGAAGTCCCAGCTCACCCGCAAATTGCGCGACGTTCAATTTTCCCATTGCAACCCCTTAACCAATGCCAGACTACGGATAACCTTTACTGCTTGTGCGCACTGGATCAAACGAACCAGGGAGCGCGTGCCGTCATAATCAACTGATTGGCACGCTCGTCATCCATTCCAGTCATTTCTACCAGTTCGTCACCATCCAGATCAGCCAACTGTTCTTGCGTGCCGACACCTTTACCTGCCAGGGTACGCGCCGTTTCTTCGTCCATGCCTTCGATCTTCAACAGATCTTCGATGTTATGTTCGACCTGCTCTTCGTTGACAATGGCTGCGGTCAATAATGCATTACGAGCACGGCTGCGCAGTTCTTCCACTGTCGCCTCATCGAAAGATTCAATGGCCTGCATTTCTTCCAGCGGCACATACGCTACTTCTTCCAGCGTATTGAAACCTTCCTGCACCAGAATGTCGGCAACTTCCTCGTCCACATCCAACTTGGCCACAAACAGATCACGAATCTTCGAGAATTCCTGTTCGTTCTTTTCGGCGGCTTGCTCCACCGTCATCAGGTTGATCTCCCAGCCGCTCAACTCGGTCGCCAGACGCACGTTCTGGCCGCCGCGTCCGATGGCTTGCGCCAAATTCTCTTCCTCAATCACCACATCCATGCTGTGCTTGTCTTCATCCACCATGATGCTGCTGACTTCAGCCGGAGCCAAGGCGTTGATGACATAGGTGGCTGCATCATCCGACCACAAAATGATGTCCACGCGTTCACCTGCCAATTCGTTGGTCACGGCCTGCACGCGCGAACCGCGCATACCGACGCAAGTGCCAATCGGGTCAAGACGCTGGTCATGGCTGCGCACCGCGATCTTGGCGCGCGAACCGGGATCGCGTGCCGCGCTGACGATCTCCAATAAGCCTTCTTCGATTTCCGGCACTTCCAGTTCAAACAGCTTGGCCAGGAATTGTGAAGTGATACGCGACAGAATGATCTGCGGGCCACGCACCGTGCGATCCACTCGCAACAGGTAGGCACGCACACGGTCGCCGACACGAAGGTTTTCTTTCGGGATCATCTGGTCGCGCGGCAGCAGCGCTTCGATCTTGCCGAACTCGACGATGGCATTGCCACGCTCGATACGCTTGATCGTGCCGGACACCAGATGCTCGTTGCGATCCATGAAGTCGGCCAAAATCTGTTCGCGTTCTGCATCGCGTATCTTCTGGAAGATGACCTGCTTCGCCGCTTGTGCGCCGATACGTCCGAAGTCGATGTTCTCCAGCGGCTCCTCGATGAACTCTTCCAACTGGATATGCGGATCGCGTTTCTGTGCTTCCTCCAGCTTGATGTGTAACTCGGGCGTTTCAAAGGTTTCGTCGTCCATCACCTGCCAGCAGCGGAACGATGTGTACTCGCCGGTTTGACGATCGATGCTCACGCGCACATCTGCCTCTTCGTCCGGGAAACGTTTCTTGGTGGCCGAGGCCAAAGCCGATTCCAGCGCACCAAATACGATCTCCTTATCCACGTTCTTCTCACGCGCCAAGGCATCTACCAACAACAGAACTTCACGACTCATCGCTATCTCCAGCAACTAGAACACCGGCACCAAACGCGCCTTATCAATATTTGACAACTCGATTGCAACCAAGCTGCCCTCCACATCCAACTGCAAAATTCCATCCTGCAATTCGCCGATGATGCCGACGAAGTTTTTGCGCGTTGCCATCGGCATGCGCAACTTGATCTGCGCCTTGTGCCCGGCGAAGCGCACGAAATCGGCTTCCTTCTTCAGCACACGGTCCAGCCCCGGCGAAGACACTTCGAGGCGCTCATAGTCCACCCCTTCCACTGTGAATAGACGCAGCAACTGGTTGCTCACCCGTTCGCAATCTTCCACCGTGATGCCTTCCGGTTTGTCCATGAACACGCGCATCAGCCCGCGCCCGGACAATTCCAGATCGACCAGCTCGTAACCCATACCGGCCAGTGTCGTCTCTACCAGCTTCACCACATCCATATTCGTACCCACAAATAAAAAACGGGCTCGAAGCCCATCTGAAAACGGCGCGGATTGTACCAAAAGGATGCACTAATGGAAACAGGTATTTAACCTTGGATTGCCTATTTGCCGTGGAGCAAGGCTTGCAGAAGCACTCAAACGAAAAATTTCAAGACCACCTGCCCCGCAACGCCCGTCAATAGGCGATCTACATCATGCACACGATGGAGATAGCCGTGTTTATTGACTTGCGGGCAAGGTGATAGTTTGATTTTAGAGAAATTCAGACTTCCACACTGCAACCGTCACTTCCCCATCAGCTTGCGGATGCTTTGCACATCCGGCTTCAACACCACACCGCGCTCGGTGATCAACCCTGTCACCAGTTCCGCAGGCGTCACATCGAAGGCCGGGTTGCGAATCGTCACGCCCTCTGCCGCCCAATGATAGTCGCGAAAACCTTTCACCTCCTCCACCGAACGCTCCTCGATGGGAATGTCCGCGCCGGTGGCGATGTTCATGTCGATGGTGGAGATCGGGCACGCCACATAGAACGGGATATTGTGCCACTGCGCCAGCACCGCCACCATGTAAGTGCCGATCTTGTTCGCCACGTCGCCGTTGGCCGCCACGCGATCCGTGCCCACCACCACCGCATCCACCTCGCCGCGCGCCATCATGTGGCCCGCCATATTGTCGGTGATCAGCGTCACCGGGATGTTCTCCTGCACCATCTCCCACGCCGTCAGCCGCGCGCCTTGCAGGAAAGGCCGCGTCTCGTCAGCGATCACCGAAATCTTCTTGCCTGCTTCAACAGCAGAACGGATCACCCCCAGCGCCGTGCCCCAACCCGCCGTCGCCAGCGCCCCCGCATTGCAATGCGTCAACACCCGCGCCCCGTCTTTCAGCAACGCCGCACCGTTCGCCCCCATCGCCTTGTTGATGCGAATATCCTCCGCCAGAACCTCATGCGCCTCGGCCAGCAAACGTTGCGCGATCTGCTGCGGCGTTTGCGTCGCCACACCTTCCAAAACCGTGCGCATGCGCTGCAACGCCCAGAACAGATTCACCGCCGTCGGACGGCTTTGCAGCAGCACGGAGATGCCCGCTTCCATACCCGCCTTGAAATCAGCCGCAGACTTGTCCTGCAAACGCAACGCCTCCAGCGCCACCCCATAAGCCGCCGCCACGCCAATGGCCGGCGCACCGCGTACCACCATGCTGCGAATGCCCTCCGCCACCGCAGCGGCCGAGTCGTAGCTCACATATTCAAAAGCGGCGGGAAGAATGCGCTGGTCTATCATCTCCAGCTTATTATTGATCCAGCGCAGGGTTTCGATTTTCATTGTTACATCCTAAATTTAGTAATTCTACTTTTCGCCATTATTCTTGTCAGAAGGAGGGCTATGAAATCTCTTTCCCGCCATAATTTTGTTTCTACCTTTTTTCTTCCTAGCCACCGTGGGTTGCAATGCCGACTTAATACTAGGAATTGGCAAAAGCATTTTGTTCGCCAATTTCAATCTATCCTCTAGTCCAAATTCGCTTAGCAGTTTTTCACAAATCACTACATATTCATCATCCGATAGAACCTGTGCAGCAAGCCTTGAATTTATGTCGCCAATATTCTCAATTACTAACTGCATAGACTTGCTTTTACTTGGTCGATAGAAAACTTGAAGAATTGAGCTTCCTCCATTGTAGTTTCCTTTACCCATCAATCCCCCTCAAACTCGCACAACGCAAACACCTTCTGCCCGTGCTTCTCCAGCCTTGCGCGTCCACCGATATCCGGCAGGTCGATGATGAAGCAGCATTCGATGATGTTGCCGCCCATCTTCTCGATTAGGATGCAGGCAGCTTCTGCTGTGCCGCCGGTGGCGATGAGGTCGTCCACCAGCAATACCCTTTCGCCTTTCTCGATAGCATCAGTGTGGATCTCGATGCGGTCGGTGCCGTATTCGAGTGCGTAGTCGTGACCGATGGTGGCGGCGGGCAGTTTGCCTTTTTTGCGGATGGGCACGAAGCCTTTGCCCAACGCGTAGGCCAGCGGCGCGCCGATGATGAAGCCACGCGATTCGATGCCGGCGATCTTGTCGATCTTCACGTCTTTGTAGCGGCGTACCAGTTCATCCACCGTGATGCGCAGACCGACCGGGTCTTTGAGCAAGGTGGTGATGTCGCGGAACTGGATGCCTTGTTTGGGGTAATGGGGAACGGTGCGGATTCTGGATTTGATGGGCATGATTTTTCCTAAGTACGTTTTTTGTATTCGACAAACTTCTGTTTCACTTCGTGCATCTGTTGCGGTGTCAGTATCTGCGGCTCGCCAGCTTGCAGCGTGCGCCAATAGATTTCACAGACGAACTCGACTTCCACCGCGACGGCCAGTGCATCAGCCAAGTCCGTGCCCAACGCGATCATGCCGTGGTTGCCCAGCAAGCAGGCTTTGCGCTCGCGCAGCGCTTCCAGCGCATGGTCGGACAGTGTCTGTTCGCCGAACACGCTGTATGGTGTGCAGCGGATGGTATCACCGCCCGCCAGTGCGATCATGTAATGCACGGGCGGTACATCCTTGCGCAAGCAGGCGATGGTGGTGGCGTAGACGGCATGGGTGTGAATGACTGCGCCGATCTCGGGACGCGCGGCGAAAATATCGCGGTGAAAGCGCCATTCGCTGGAAGGTTTGCCGCCTTGCAGTACGTTGCCGCCCAAGTCCATATGCACCATGCTCGCCGGTGTCATCTCGGATACGGGCAAGGCAGATGGCGTGATGAGCATACCATCGCCGTTACGCACCGAAGCATTGCCTGAAGAGCCGCGATTGAGGCTGAGTTCGATCAGTTGGCGCGAGGTGTCCAGCAATTGTTGGCGCGATGCTTGTTCGCTCATTTCAGCCTTTCAACATGCGTCCGGCGATTGCTTGCAACTTCTTCTTCATTTCTTCGTCGCGCGCTTCGGGAGCGGTTATGAGCGCAAATTGCAGTGCGCTACGGCAGCCGCATGCGCAGGCTTGTGCGTCCGCGCCGATGCGCGGTACGGCATGTTTCACCAAGGTCTTGGCCTTGTCGGCGTTGGCCAGCAACACTTTGATGATTTGATCCACCGTCACGTCGTCATGGTTCGGATGCCAGCAGTCATAGTCAGTGACCATGGCCACGGTGGCGTAACACAGTTCGGCTTCGCGCGCGAGCTTGGCTTCAGGCATATTGGTCATGCCGATCACGTCGCAGCCCCAGCTGCGGTATAGCTCTGATTCGGCCAGGCTGGAAAACTGCGGCCCTTCCATCACCAGATAAGTGCCGCCACGCATCGCGGCAATGCCGGCTTCCCAGGCTGCCGCTTCAATGTGGTCGCCCAGACGTTTGCACACCGGATGCGCCATCGACACATGCGCCACGAGGCCGCTGCCGAAGAAGGATTTATTACGGGCGAAGGTGCGGTCTATGAACTGGTCGACGATGACGAAGGTGCCGGGTGTCAGGTGTTCGCGCAAAGAGCCGACCGCGCTGACCGAAATGACGTCGCTGACCCCGACGCGCTTGAGTGCGTCGATGTTGGCGCGGAAGTTGATCTCGGACGGTGGAATCTTGTGCCCACGCCCGTGGCGCGGCAGAAATACCAGCTTCACGCCGTTAAGTTCACCGAACAGCAATTCGTCCGACGGCTCACCGAAAGACGATTCGACCTTTTCCCAGTGTTTATTCTCCAAACCGGCGATGTCATACACCCCGCTACCGCCGATAATGCCGATGCTTGCCTGCCTCATGCTCTTCCCCATGAACGTTTAGGGCACAGATTGAAACAGGAAACCCTGTTCTGCTCAAGGCCGAAAATGCTTCTGTGTGCGTTTTATCACAGACATCACCCTCTAATTCCGTATTATGAAAACCCCAAAACTCATTATTCGGAGATTGAAATGAAATGCAATGAAGGCGGTATTGATCGTGGTCTGCGTATTATCGTTGGTCTGGCATTGATCGGCCTGACCTTGGCGGGAACCATCGGCGTGTGGGGCTGGATTGGTGTAGTGCCAGTGCTGACCGGCGTCTTCGGCTTTTGCCCGGCTTACACTTTGCTCGGCATGAACACTTGCTCAACGGATAAAAAATAATCCTTACGTTTCATCCGCAGTTCCTGCGCCCGATAGACAAGCAATGCTATCGGGCGTATCTTTTAGCACGTTCATTCCACGATTCATTCACTCATGTCAAACGCTGAAAATCACTGCGAACTCCAGATCGTCGGTATGCGCTGCGCTTCCTGCTCTTCGCGCCTGGAAAAATCCCTGAACCAGTTGCACGATGTCAATGCGGTGGTCAATCTAGCCACCGAAAAAGCCAGTGTCACTTTCGACCCCTCGCTGACCAATGTTGACGCGCTGATCAAGGCAGTGCAGGACACCGGTTTCGATGCCCATGTTGCGCGCGACTTCGCTGCGGAAAAGCTGGATAGAGCCAATCAGTTCCGCAAAGAAAAGATGGTGTTTTATATCTCGCTGGCGCTCATCGCGCCGCTACTGCTGAAGATGGTCTTGATGATATTTGATATTCATTTGCCGATTCCCACTTGGATTCAATGGCTGCTGGCAACGCCGGTACAGTTCTGGGCGGGTGCGCGTTTTTATCGTGGCGCATGGGGCAGCGTGAAGCACGGCAGTGGCAACATGGATTTGCTGGTGGCGTTGGGAACCAGTGCTGCCTATTTCATGAGTTGCGCCATCGTACTGTTCAACCTGCATCAGCCGGTTTATTTTGAAGCGGGTGCCACGCTCATCACGCTGGTGCTGCTCGGCAAACTGTTGGAAGCCGGTGCCAAAAACAGGGCCACCTCGGCCTTGGAAGCGCTGTTCAATCTGCAACCGAAGATCGCCCATGTGGAACGTGACGGCGTGGTAATCGACGTGCCGGTCGGTCAATTCCGCCCCGACGATATTTTCGTGGTGCGTCCGGGCGAGAGCGTACCGGTGGATGGCGTGGTGCTGGAAGGTTCGTCCAGCCTTGATGAAAGCATGTTGACTGGTGAGAGTTTGCCGCAAGCCAAGGAAACGGATGACAAGGTGTATGCCGCCACCATGAACCAGCATGGCGTTATCAAATGCCGCGCTATTGCGGTAGGTAGTCGCACCCAGTTGGCGGCAGTGATTCGTTTGGTTGAACAGGCACAAGGCTCGAAAGCCGCCATCCAGAAAATGGCAGACAAAATCTCCGGTGTCTTCGTCCCCGTCGTGCTGGTGCTGGCAACCCTTACCTTCGCTTACTGGTTTGCAGTTGAAGGCAACTTCTCGCATGCACTCATCAACGCGGTGTCGGTGCTGGTCATCGCCTGCCCTTGCGCGCTGGGTTTGGCTACGCCGATCACCATCGTGGTCGCCAGCGGCTTGGCAGCAAACAACGGTATCTTGGTAAAAGATGCCGCGTCGCTGGAACGCGCGCACAAATTGTCAGTGCTGGTGCTGGACAAGACTGGTACGCTGACCGAAGGCAAACCGACGGTCACCGAGTTGATACCGAGTGTTGGCAACGATAACGCCAGCCTGCTGCGCATTGCGGCTAGTCTGGGACAACATTCCACTCATCCGCTGTCCGCCGCTTTGCTCGATTACGCGCAGCCTTTAGTTCCCCAACCTGTCAGTGATTTCGTCGAAACGCCCGGCAAAGGTTTGCGCGCCACACTGGATGGAAAGTCTTACGTGATGGGTTCACCCGCCTTCCTGTCCGCTCAGGGCGTTGTGCTGGATGAGCCGTCGATACTTGCACTGCAACAACAAGGCAAAAGCATCATCGCGGTGGCGCACAATAACGAGCCGCTCGGTTATATCGCATTTGCCGATCAACTGCGTCCGACCAGCGTTGCCGCCGTGGCACGCTTGCGCGAGATGGGCATCCGCATTGTAATGTTGAGCGGAGACAACGATGCCACGGCGCGCGCCATCGCGCAGCAAGCCGGCATAGCCGAGTACCTCGCCGAGGTGTTGCCGCAGGATAAGGCGCACCACGTCAACTCATATAAAGCCGAGCAGCATATCGTCGGCATGGTCGGCGACGGCATCAACGATGCGCCCGCACTGGCCGCCGCCGATGTCAGTTTTGCCATGAAGAGCGGCAGTGACATCGCCATCGAAGCGGCGGACATCACACTGATGCGCAGCGACCTCAACAGCGTGGCGGATGCCATCGACCTGTCGCGGGTAACACTCGCCAAGATCCGCCAAAACCTGTTTTTCGCTTTCGCCTACAACGTGCTGGGCATCCCGCTGGCGGCGATGGGTTTGCTTAACCCCGTAATTGCGGGAGGCGCTATGGCGATGAGCTCATTGTCGGTAGTCAGTAACGCGCTGCTGCTCAAAAAATGGCGTCCCGGGTACTCGAAAAAATGAACTGAATTTATAAGATAGAATCCAATAGAAGTCCAATATTGGCAATATTTATCCAAGGAGCTTGAACATGAACACCAAACTGATTCTTTCCCTGTCTGCTGCCCTGTTGCTTGGCGCTTGTGCCAGCGGCGAATCCGGCGATGTCTATACACGCAATCAAGTGCGCCAGGTGCAAACCTTCAAGGTCGGCGTAATTGAAAGCATCCACAAGGTACGCATCGAAGGCACCAAGAGCCAGATCGGTACGGCTGCTGGTACTGTAATAGGTGGTATCGCAGGAAGTTCAGCAAATGGCAAAGCTGGCGATATTGGGCGTGTAGTGGGTGCGGTTGTGGGTGGAATGGTCGGCGCCGCTGGCGAGGAAGCTTACACGCGCGAGAATGGCTTGGAAATCTCCCTCAAGATGGAAGATGGCAGTCACATCTCGGTGGTTCAGGCCGCGTCGATTAATGACGAAGCCTTCAACGTCGGCGATAAAGTGCGCGTCATCGAAAGCGACGGTGTGACTCGCGTCACTCATTGATCCTTCCTCTCGACAAAATAAAAAGCGGTGGCAAACCACCGCTTTTTATTTCCAGCATCGCCTGCCACACAAGTCATTCAGCCAGTGCGTTCAGCGTGATACTTTGCGGTTGGCTCAACTCGGTCGAGAGCTTCATGCTGATCATCTCCTGCGCTTCCTGCGCAGGTGCTGATATCTTCATGGCAGGCGCTACATAGTTTTCGCTGGTAGCACGGGAAGCGGTTGATATATTTTGCGGGATTACAAACCAAAGGATTGTTGAAAATACCAGCGAGGCCGCCAATGCTGCCTGAGATAATTTCCTGATCTGGCTGCTGCGGTGCAATCTACCAAGCAGCTTTTCGGTTTCGTACAATGCTGAGGTTCTTTCCAGCTCTGTCTGCATCACTTCGTTTTGCTTTGTGTCCAATGCTGCACGTGATAAGGCAACTTGTTTCAGTTTTTCCTGCAATGCACAGCTTTCCTCTGCTGCTTTTCGCGCGAAGTGCTCGGACAAATTTCGTTGGCGGCTCAATTCCGTTTCCTGCATTTCTGCTTTGATACGCGCTTCGGCTTCTTCAGCGACGATACGTTCATACTCCAGCCGCTCTTGTTGCAACGCATCGATACGTGCTGCAACCGCTTCATTCTGTTGCAGCAACCTGCTCCGGGAAGATTCTTTCAGTTCACGCTCACGCGCCAAGAGTTCGGATTGTTTCTTGGCGATTGAAGCATTTTGTTGCTCCAATTCTAGTTGCGTTGATTCTTCTTGTTTCATTTGTGCAGCAACGCGCTTGGCCTCTTCTGCAGCCGCGATACGCTGACGTGCCGCGATTGTCGCCCGCGCTTCCGCTTTCAAAGCTTCTTCTTCTGCTAGGCTGGCTTTACGCAAAGTTTCAATCCTCATCTTGTCCATATTCATGGCACGCAGTTCTATTGCCTCCTTGCTTCTTGCAGCTTCAATCAATGCCTGCGCTTGCGCCAGCTTTGCAACAGCGATCTCATGCGCCCTCATTTCAAGCACGATGCGTTCATTGTCTGCTTCGATTGCACGCAACTCGGCATCCATGCGTAAATTGACAGCCTCGATTGCCTGTTGCTCTACTGCTGCATGGTTGCTCGCCGTTTCGGCAGCCTTCTGCTCGGCAATAATCCGTTGTTGCACAATCAATTGCTCGGCTTTTTCAGCTGCAAGCTTTTCTTCTTCGGCTTGGCAGGCAAGAATATTCATTTGCAGCCTGAGCTCTGATGCTTCCAATTGTGCATTGACGGCATCCAATTTTTGCTGAAGCTCTTGAGCAGACAATTGCTCATTGATTGCCTGTAGTTGCTCTGCTTCGAATAATAATTGTTCCGATTCCGCATTTTCCAGAGCAAGCTGCTTGGTGTATTCCGCCATATCACGCCGCTGTATAGCACTGGCGGCAGCTTCTTGTTCGGCAGCTAGTTGTTGTTCGAGTGCACGTGAAGCTTGCGACTCGGCTTCTGCACGTTGCTGTGATTGATTCAACAATTCCTGCTTAGCCAATAGTATGGCTTCCGTTGCGCGTTTGGCTTTGTTCTCAGTAGCCAGCAATTCGCGCGCCACTATCTCGGCTTGGGCCTGTAGTACATTGTTTTTTTCCAGCTCTTTAGCGGCCAGTTTCTCATTGACAGCCTGTCGCTGCTCTGCCTCGAATAATAGCTGTTCCGATTTTGCATTTTCCAGAGCCATCTGTTTGGCGTATTCTGCCATTTTGAGTCGCTGTGTAGCGCTGGCAATAGCTTCTTGTTCGGCTGCAAGTTGTTGTTCGAGCGCACGCGCAACAAGCAACTCGGCCTCAGCGCGTTGCTGTGCCTGAATCACCAACTCCTTCTCAGCTATAAGCCTGGCTTCAGCTGCACGCTTGGTTTGATTCTCGGCAACCAACAGTTCGCGCGCCACGATTTCTGCTTTAGCCATCAACGCATTATTTTCTTCACGCTCTTTCGCGGCAAGTTGCTCGGTCTGCGTGCGCTCTTCCCACAGTTTCAGTTCTTCCTGCCCTGCTTGTAATGTTCTTTCCGCAACGAGACGATGTTTCTGCTCCTGCTCGGCAACTTGTCGTGCAACATCTGCCGCCTTCATTTCTGCCGCGACGCGCGCAGCCACTTCTTCTTGAGCTTGCTGTTCGATGCGAGCACGCTGTTCAAAATTTGCAACCAGCTTGCGTTCCTCTTCTACTCGCGCCATGGCGGAACGCTCGACCTCAAGTTCAGCAATAATTCGAGCCTGAATCTCTGCCAATTCCATCGAGTCACTGCGTGCACGTGCATTCATTGCCTCTTGTGCGGATGCCTCCGCAAATATTTTGGCATTAACCAATGCTACTACTTCTTGCTCCTTCTGAAGTTTGTGCTGAACAGCACTGGCTAGCAACTCTTCCAAACGCATTTTCTCATGCGCTGCAATAGTAGCGGCGTGCTCTGCCTCCGCACGGCTTTGCAACTCAACTAGCATACTTTGCTCGGCCACTTGCCTCTGATCAATCTCGAGTTGCACCAGCTTTTCCGCTTGTAGTCTTTCCTGCACAGTTTGGGTGAGCAGCTCTGCTGCCTTTAACTTTTCCTGTTCCACCGCGGCCAGCTCAAGTTCCATTTCAAGCCTGATGCGAACTTCATCGACGAGTTTTTTTTCTGCCAGATTCCTGATTTCGATCTGACCAGCAAGCTCTTCTTCGAGTTGCGCCTTGTCATGTGCAATAGCACGTGCTTGCGCTTCAGTTCGGGTACGAGCCTGCGTAGCCAGTTGCGCATCTATCTCCGCCTCGATACGTGCCCGCGATTCCATAATAGCTGCGGACTCGACAGGATTTTCATTATCACATGAAGCAACTAAACGAATTTTCGGGAGCGCTGACATATTTCACCTCGGATCAAACAGAGATGCCTAAAATTGGCACGAGGCTAAATTAACAGTTGGGAGCGTTCGACATACGCCGAATAGGGGCAGAAAAACAGGTTATTCCGTAAAAATGCTATTGCCAAACCTGCAAATCCAGCATTCAAGAGCGTAGTAAACCTAGTAGCAGGAGTTAAATCTAAAGCAGCAGTCTTGCGTTTAGTCGCGCCCTTCAAGTGCTGGCAGATCACATTGCGCGATCATATCCACACCCTCGACGTCATACTTTGAGCCAGCTTGAGTAAGTAAAAATCTTATCCGCCCACCCAAATTGTTGCCGTTTATTCCCACTCGATAGTCGCGGGCGGTTTGCCGGAGATGTCATACACCACGCGGTTGATGCCGCGCACTTCGTTGATGATGCGGTTAGAAACCTTGCCCAGCAGTTCATACGGCAGATGCGCCCAGTGCGCTGTCATGAAATCCTGCGTCTGCACTGCGCGCAACGCCACCACCCATTCGTACGTGCGTCCATCACCCATCACGCCCACCGACTTCACAGGCAGAAACACCGTGAAGGCTTGGCTGGTAAGGTCATACCAGCTCTTGCCGCTGGCATCTTTAGTGTTGCGCAACTCTTCAATAAAAATAGCATCCGCACGGCGCAGCAACTCGGCATATTCGCTCTTCACTTCGCCCAGAATGCGCACGCCCAAACCGGGGCCGGGAAAGGGATGGCGATACACCATATCTGCAGGCAAGCCCAGAGCCACACCCAGTTCGCGCACTTCATCCTTAAAAAGTTCCCGCAGCGGCTCCAGTAATTTGAGGTGCATGGATTCCGGCAAACCACCGACATTGTGGTGTGACTTGATGGCATGCGCCTTCTTGGTCTTGGCACCGGCGGATTCGATGACATCCGGATAGATGGTGCCTTGCGCCAACCATTTTGCATGCTTCAGTTTGGCCGATTCGCGCTGGAACACTTCAACGAATTCGCGTCCGATCACTTTGCGTTTTTGCTCCGGGTCGGTCACGCCCGCGAGATGTTTCATGAATTCGCCGCTGGCATCCACCTGAATGACCTTCATCTGCAAATTATTGCCGAAGGTCTCCATCACCTGCGCGCCTTCGTTCAGACGCAGCAGACCGTTGTCCACGAACACGCAGGTCAGCTTGTCGCCGATGGCGCGATGGATCAGCGCCGCCGCCACGGAAGAATCCACGCCGCCCGACAAACCCAGAATCACTTCTTCATCGCCAACTTGTGCACGTATTTTTTCCACTGCTTCAGAAATGTAATCCGGCATGTTCCAATCCTGCCCGCAACCACAGATGTCATGTGCAAAACGACCAATGATGGCCTTGCCTTGGTAGGTATGGGTAACTTCCGGGTGAAATTGAACCGCGTAGTAACGGCGAGTTTCATCTGCCATTGCCGCAAACGGTGTAGCTTCGTTGGAGGCAATCGCCGTAAAACCCGGTGGTAATGCGGTCACTTTGTCACCGTGGCTCATCCACACATCGAGCAAACCTTGGCCTTGCGCATTGGTTCTGTCCTGCACACCTTCAAACAGTTTGGAATGTCCCTGCGCATGAATTTCGGCGTAGCCGAACTCGCGCACCTTGCCGCTCTCGACCTTGCCGCCCAATTGCGCCGCCATGGTCTGCATGCCGTAGCAAATGCCCAGCACCGGCACGCCGAGATCAAACACCACCTGCGGCGCTTTCGGCGTCTCTTCTTCATAAACCGAATTCGGTCCACCGGAAAGAATAATGCCGGAAGGATCGAACGCGCGAATATCCGCTTCAGTCATGTCCCACGGATGCAGTTCGCAATAGACGTGCGTCTCGCGCACACGACGTGCGATGAGCTGGGTGTATTGGGAACCGAAGTCGAGGATGAGAATTTTTTTATGCATAGTCATTGAGGAGTTAGGAGTGTAGATCGAGAATCGAGAGGCGAAGATCAGGACTGGTTTTTCACAATCCTGAATCCGCTATCCTCAATCCTAGTCAGTATGGTAATTCGGCGCTTCTTTGGTGATCTGCACGTCGTGCACGTGCGACTCGCGAATACCGGCAGAAGTGATTTCAACGAATTCTGCTTTGGCATGCACGGTGGCAATATCCGGGCAACCGAGGTAACCCATGCTGGCGCGCAAGCCGCCGAGCAGTTGATGGATCACTGCCAGTACGCTGCCTTTGTATGGCACGCGACCTTCCACGCCTTCCGGCACCAGCTTGTCCTTATTGCCTTCGTTTTCCTGGAAATAGCGGTCGCTGGAGCCTTGCTGCATTGCGCCCAAGCTGCCCATGCCGCGATAGGATTTGTAGGAGCGGCCTTGATACAACTCGATGTCACCCGGTGCTTCCTCGGTTCCCGCAAACAGACCGCCCAGCATCACGGTATGCGCACCGGCGGCGATGGCCTTGGAAATATCGCCGGAGAAACGTACACCACCATCGGCGATCAACGGTACATCAGTGCCTGCCAACGCATCTGCCACATTCTGAATGGCCGTGATTTGCGGCACACCAACTCCGGCGACCATACGTGTAGTGCAGATGGAACCGGGGCCAATGCCGACTTTGACCGCATCCGCGCCGTGATCGACCAGCGCCTTGGCAGCGGAGGCTGTGGCGATATTTCCGCCAATCACATCAACCTTGGGGAAATTCTTCTTGACCCATTGCACGCGACTCAGCACGCCTTGGGAATGACCGTGCGCGGTATCGACCACTAGCACATCAACGCCAGCCTCAACCAACAACGCCACACGCTCTTCCGTGCCTTCACCCACACCAACTGCGGCACCGACGCGCAAACGTCCCAATTCATCCTTGCAAGCCAAGGGGTGCTCGCTGGATTTCAGAATATCTTTAACAGTAATGAGTCCGCACAACTCGAATGCATCATTCACCACCAGCACGCGTTCGATGCGGTGCTTGTGCATCAAATTGCGCGCCTCGTCACGACTGGCGCTCTCTTTGACGACAATAAGCCGCTCGCGCGGCGTCATGATATTGGTGATGGACTGATCGAGATTGCTTTCGAAGCGTAGATCGCGGTTGGTCACGATACCAACGACTTGCTTGCCTTGCACTACGGGCAAACCGGAAATTTTGTGCTGACGAGTCAGATTAAGTACATCGCGCACGGTCATATTCGGCGCAATAGTAATGGGATCCTTTACCACGCCGCTTTCGAAGCGCTTGACCTTGGCAACTTGCGATGCCTGCTCTTTGGCAGTCATGTTCTTGTGCACAATGCCGATACCGCCTTCTTGTGCCAAGGCAATCGCCAAATGCGCCTCAGTGACGGTATCCATCGCTGCGGACAGCAGCGGGATATTCAGAGTGATATTTCGTGAGAGTTGCGTGCGCAGACTAACATCGCGCGGTAGTACATTGGAATGTGCCGGAAGCAGTAGCACATCGTCGAAGGTAAGAGCTTTTTGAATGATACGCATGGGAACCTTCCTCTGCAAAGCGCGCATTATATCAAAACTTGCGCCTCATTCACCTATGCTTCTATATCAGTTCAAACCTCACCCTAATGTTTATTTCCCATCACATAAATAATGTGCTCAAAAAACAAATCACACCAGCTTTGGTCGCTACCCCTGAGAGATTGCAGCAGCTTGTTGACCTCCCCGATAGGCCAGTTCGGGTTAAAATTCGCCAGCATATCGAGCGAATAGAACGGCAACATATTTTGTATCTTCTCACTGCGCTTATTGATCTGCGCCAACATCAGCGCCAAATCCTTGTCTGAATCAATCTCGGCGGTCAAATCACCATACGGCTTGGGATGTTGTCTTGTGTATTCGATAAAATTGCTCAGCACATAGAAAAATTCACCTTGGTTATTCTGTGTCACATCATCACCCAGCATGTAGGGGAAAACCGACAATTCCAGCCAATAATAATTCAACTTTGGATTGCGCCACTTACTTACACCGACATACCCTTTCCGTAGTTGCGCACGCTGCACACAATCGTCAAGGATCAACTTGTCGGAAGCGCGTGACACCAAATCAGAATCTTTCAAAATAGCAGGTTTAACCAAAAAGAAATCCGGAAACTCCTCAAACAATTTTCCGGTCGTCATGTGCGAACGAAAATATGTACGGAACAGTTTAATTACTGGCTCCTGATTACCATCTACTTGCAAGAAATCTGGCTTGCTATTCGCCTGCACCTTTTCCTGTGACATTCCCCCCCCCATTGGACTACTTATTCAACAGCCGACCAGAACCTGATACCTTGCTGACGCGGCCAAAACTTGCTTAATGATAAATTGACGTGCAATAAAATAATAGGTAGTTTCAACAAATATTTATAAAGGGCATCCCATGAAGATTAAATTTACAGTATTTGCACTGGCTTTATTCAGCCTGACAGCTCATGCCGGACTCAACAAATGGGTGGATGAAGACGGAAAAGTTCACTATTCCGATACGCCGCCGCCTGAAAACGTCAAAACTGAGCAAGTCAAAAACTTCAACGGAAAAGGATCGGAATCAGCCCCCGCCACTTTTTCCCCAAAAAGCTATGCAGAACGCGAGACAGAACTAAAGAAAGCCAAGCTAGCGAAAGAAGAAGCGGCGGCAAAGAAAGCTCAGCAGGATACCGCAACAGCAGCAAAAAAGCAGAGTTGCTTGGCTGCACAACAAAACTTACGCTCCCTGCAAGAAAGCTCGCGCATTGTTACCTATGATGAAAAAGGTGAGAAAACTTACTTGGACGACGCGGCACGCGAACAGCGCATGAACGAGACACAAAAAATTATCAGCTCCAATTGTAATTAAACAATGGCGGCGGCAACTTGGCCGCCGCTGTCTTCGCGCAGCCGCAAAGCTTCCTCAATATCGACTGACACCACTTTCGAGACACCGCGCTCCTGCATGGTCACACCGATCAGTTGCTGCGCCATTTCCATGGTGATCTTGTTGTGGCTGATGTAAACAAACTGCGTCTTGTCTGACATTTTCTGAATCAACTTGCACAACCGCTCGGTATTGGTATCGTCCAGCGGTGCATCCACCTCGTCTAACACGCAGAACGGCGCAGGGTTAAGCTGAAACAATGAAAACACCAGTGCGATGGCAGTGAGCGCCTTTTCGCCACCGGACAGCAGATGAATGGAAGCATTCTTTTTACCAGGCGGATGCGCCATCACCTGCACCCCGCTATCAAGAATTTCTTCGCCCGTCAGAACCAGACGCGCATCGCCGCCGCCGAACAACACCGGGAATAATTCGGACAGATGGCGGTTCACTTCGTCATAAGTCGCCATCAGCAGATCGCGCGATTCCTTGTCGATGCGGTGGATCGCATCTTCCAACGTCTCGATCGCCTCATTCAAATCTTTCGCCTGCGCATCCAGATAAGACTTGCGTTCCTGCGCCACTTGCAACTCTTCCAGCGCCGCCAGATTCACTGCGCCCAGCGCAATGATCTCATTGGCCAGTCGCGTCAACTCGTTCTGCAAACCGCCCGCTTTGGCTCCTTCAATCAATGGCAGCAAAGGCGCTTCATCCACGCCAGCCAGTTGCTCCGCCCATTGCTCGTAATACAGCCGCGCCTCCTGTTCCTTCAGCGTGATCTCGTTCACCTTTTCACGCAGCGGATGCAACTTCTGTTCGCAAGCCATGCGCTCCTGTTCCATCCTGTTCAAGTTCAGGGTGGCGTGCTCCAGCGTGTTACGCGCTTCCGCCAATACCTGTTCATATGCTTGGCGTTGTTGCAATACATCCTGCAATTTCAGTTGCGCATCGCCATCGTTCAGCTTGCCTTGTTCAGCACGGCTGTGTGCTAACGCCTCTTCCTGTTGAGCCAGTGTCGCGATGTTGTGTTTTACGTTTTGCTCAAGGTCGGCAATCTTGTCTTCACAAGTCTTGGCAAAGAAACGTGCTTCCTGCAATTCATGCTGCGACCTTTGCGCACGTTCGCGCACCTCGCGCAACGAGGCTTCGCGCACACTTGCCTGTTGTCTCGCATGGTCGCTCTCGACTTGTTGCATGGACAATTGCTCTCGCTGTATCTCAGTGCGCTCGGCAACTTCATGCAATTGACGATGCTCGTTATTCACCCGCTCCGCTAGTTCTTCCAACTCTTGCGCGATTTGCATACTGCGCTCTTGGCTGCGCTCATTGGCTTGCGTCAGTTTCAATATCTGCAACTGAATCTGATGCTGGCGTTGCTGTGACTCGGAATTGCCACTACGCAACGGAGCAATACGACTATCTATGTTGTGGTAACCCTCTTCCGATTGTGCCACTTTCAACTTACCCTGCTCCAGCATATCGGCGCGTAGCTGCAGCTCTTGCTGCAACTGTTCAATCTCGCGCTGCCTTGCCAGGATGCCGTGAACCTGACTATCCGGAGCATGAAACAACACGCTGTGCGCGCCAACCAAATGGCCTTGCGGGGTCACCAACCAAGCACCCGCCGACAAGCTGCCACGCAGCCGTAATGCCTCATCCAGATGCGCCACGGCATACACGCCAGCCAGCCAATCATCCACCACCGCAGCAGCCTGCACATCATGGCTGTTTACATAGTTCGCCAGCGGCACGAGTCCGCTGATGTTGGCCACAACAGCACTGCGCGAACCATCCGCCGCATACACTGCTAATTTCCCCGGCGGCACATCGCCCCAACTTGCGGCATCTTCCAATCGCAGCAACGCCAGTGCATTGATGCGCTCGCGCAACACCGCTTCCAGCGCGTCTTCCCAGCCCTGTTCGATGCGTATGGATTGCCACAGACGCGGCGCACCATCCAGTTGATGGCGCACCAGCCACGCCTTTAGATTTTTGTCGGTATCGAGTTGTGCCTGCAATTGCTTCAGTGCGGTGAGACGCGCCTCAGTCTGCCCCAACTGCCGCTCCAGCTCCTGAGCCGCATTGCGAGCCTCGCGCCGCGCCGCATCGGCCTGCGGCAATTGCTCCTGCAATTGCACCAGCATCTGCTGCTGCTCTTCATGCTGCATCTGCAACTCAACCAATTGCTGCTGCGCGTACTCTAGACCTTCGACATCCGGTCGCGGTAAATTGTCGCGCTCCAACATCAGCCGCGAACGACGGCTGTCCAATTGTTGCACGTTGCCCTGAATGTGCCCGCGCTGAGTCTCCGCCAACTGCAGTTGCTGCTGGATCAATAATTGTTCGCGTTGCACTGAATTGTATTTTTCCTGCGCCACGCGCGTCGCCTCTTCGGCCTGCGGCAATTGCTCCGCCTCCGTTTCAGCACGTTCCTCACACACCGCCATGCGCACGGCTGCATCCTGCTGTTGCAGCTGCCAATGCGTCTGCAGCGTGCCCAGCCCTTGCAACTGCGCTTTCTGCTGAGCAATCTGGCGTTCGCCGTTTTGTATCTGTTGCGCCAACCGATTGCGCTGTTCGGTCAGGAAGGTGATCTGCTGTTCCAGTCGCGCCACTTCGGCATTGCTCGCATACAAATCACCCTGCTTGGCATGCAGCGCATCAGCCAAAGTGAAATGTTCGCTGCGCGCACCTTCCAGCTTGCTTTCCACTTCGCGCAGCTTGGCGATTTCGCCCTCAAGTTCGTTTTTGGTCTTTTCGACTTGCTGCGCAAAGCGCATGCGGCGCGTCTCGGCTTCCTGTTTGTTCACCAGCCACAGCATTTTTTGCGTGGTGTCGCGTCTGCCTTCCAACTCACGGTAGGTTTTGGCCACCTCGGCCTGCTCCGCCAGATGCACCAACTGCTTATCCAGTTCTTGCAGAATATCGGAAACGCGCAACAAATTATCGCGGGTATCGCCCAAGCGCGATTCGGTCTCACGGCGACGGTCGCGATATTTTGATACACCTGCCGCTTCTTCGAGGAATACGCGCAACTCTTCAGGTTTCGCCTCAATGATGCGCGAGATCATGCCCTGTTCGATGATGGCGTAGGCGCGTGCACCGACACCCGTGCCGAGGAAAATATCGGTGATATCCTTGCGCCGCACGTTCTGGTTATTGATGTAGTAATTGGAATCGCCATCGCGTTGCAGCACCCGTTTGATGGAGATCTCGGCGTAGCTCGCCCACTGTCCGCCGACCTTGCCCAGCGTGTTGTCGAACACCAGTTCCACGCTGGCGCGCGACACTGGCTTGCGATTGCCAGAGCCGTTGAAGATCACGTCCTGCATGGATTCGCCGCGCAAAGCCGAAGCGCGCGACTCGCCCAGCACCCAGCGCAATGCGTCGATCACATTGGATTTGCCGCAGCCGTTGGGGCCAACGATGCCCACCAGCTGCCCCGGCAGCGAGATATGCGTGGGATCAACGAAGGACTTGAAACCGGCTAACTTGATATGTGCAAGGCGCAATTTGATTCAGGCTGACGATATAATGCGCCGCATTCTAACCCAAGCACGAACCCCCACCAAATGACCACGCAACCGAGCAAGACGCTGGAGACCTTCGCCAATCCGCAACCCAAGCGCGATTACCACATCCACATGGAGATACCCGAATTCACCTGCCTGTGCCCAAAAACCGGCCAGCCGGATTTTGCTACCTTGATTCTGGATTACATTGCCGACGAGAAGTGCGTGGAATTGAAGAGTTTGAAGCTGTACATCTGGGGATTTCGCAATGAAGGGCATTTCCACGAAGACGTGACCAACCGCGTGCTGGACAACCTGGTCGCCGCCACCCAACCGCGCTTCATGCGCCTCACCGCCAAGTTCTTCGTGCGCGGCGGCATCTTCACCAACGTAGTGGCCGAGCACCGCAAACCCGGTTGGCAATCCGCACCGCTGGTCGACCTGACACAGTTCGCTACGCAATCCAATACGCGCGGCTAACAACAGGCAGTTGCACCAAATCCATCTCACATCATGCTGATGGCTTTTGAGGTTGAAAAGTGAATTTCCGCTAACCGAAGCCGTCAATGACGACCGGCTACTTTCCGGCATGCAATTCAGATGATTGAAATTCGGCTTCCGACCCAAACCGGCCCTTCAAATTTCTCCACACCGGACATTCAAATTCTGCGCAACACTGCAAATTATTTTGATGAAATAACTGACCGCTTCACCTTCAACTGCGGTCGCTCAAAACCAATGTTTTGTTGTCGATCGAAGGACGGCTGCTAACCCAATGCAATCTGTTACGACCGACCGCTATCGGGCAAAGAATGTGCAATAAGTTGACAAGCGTCGTTGTATTACCTTCCGTTATAGATGCAACTCTCAAGCTTTCTAATCATAAAAACGAATCAAATTGCGCCCTGCCACTTTGGCTTGATACATCGCCAAATCAGCCAATTTGATAACGTCGCTAGATTCATGATGGGAAAATAGCGCCACGCCGATGCTCGAAAAGCAATGATGTTCAATAGTGGTTTGTGCCTTGCCTTTTTCCTGAATTGAAAGCAGGTAGGGTTCGGCCAAAAGGGTGCGAATCTTTTCCGCAACAGTGCCAGCTTGAGTCTTGGCTTTGGCCTTATTCGTACCTAGTTCACCGAGTAGCACTACAAACTCATCACCACCGAAACGAGCCACAGTGTCTATCTCTCGTATAAATCTTTTTAGTCGGCTCGCCACTTCAATCAAAAGTAAGTCACCCACATCATGTCCATGCAAATCATTTAGCGGTTTGAAGTTATCCAAATCAAGGAACATTACTGCGCCATATTGACCACTACGTTTGCTGGTAGCCATCGCCAGTTTCAAACGCTCTATTAGAAGGCGACGATTGGGCAGTTGCGTCAGGGCGTCATAAAAGGCCAACTTGCGATCACTATCTGACAGGTATAATTTTTGTGCAGTAATGTAGGTTAAGGAAATCAACGCCACGATATTCATGATTACGGTGAGGGCTAGAGCAAACCTCATGTCATAAATTCCCATGACTGCACCTTTATAGCTCAGCCACCCAAATACAAACGGAATAAGTACTGATGCAGGCAACAAAATGGTTGTTACGGATATTGAACTGGGCGAGTTGTTGCTGACAAAAACGTGCATGAAGCCTTTTTGAGGATAGATGAACAACACGCTTATGGAAATTAGCAGTAAAGAAAATGCGGTATTGACTGCCATAGGTATGTAATGCGCTATGCCTGATAATTCCTGAATATCTAACATGTTACCAACAAGCGCCAGTAATGCTGGTAGCAAGGCAGCCAACGCCAGCAGCTGAGCGTTTAGAATAGAGGAATCTGATCGTCGACGTATGAATTGCATAGCCCAGCCAAGCACAAAAAGACAAGCAGATGCATTGGGCGACATTCCGTTGTGTTGATTCAACACTGAGTTGAGATTAGCGCTGAATAGTTGTTGGTCAATAGCGAATGACGAACCGAAAATGAGGTCGCTAAGCTTCATTGCGCTGATGACGATCACAATGATGATGGCCAGTTGTCCAGCTTTGTTTAATACAACATGGTCGTTTTTGGTGTTTAAACGGATTGCTTCAAATGCTAGAAGAATCAGGCAAACTGCGGTGGTCGGATTCATGGCAACACTAGAAGCCATGCCACGTTTGAGGAATTCAATATCTAAAGCCCAACCAACAAGCGACAACACGGCCACGACTAATGGAAGCGTTGGAGGAATAAACGTCGCTTTAAATAAAGGTTCATCTGACAATTGCGTGGGTAAAAGATAATCTATCGTCTCTAAGCTGGTTAGGAGACGAGCGATGGAAAGCAAAGAACTGTATCGGCACTTGCTGGGTATAAACGAACCGTGGACGGTAGAGCGTGTTGAACTGGAC